>NZ_CP009048.1:5097500-5764622 GCF_000746525.1 Pseudomonas alkylphenolica | reverse complement strand
GTGATGGAAACACGCACGCCAAACCGCTTGCCTTTCCATCGCTGGGCGGTTTTTCCGGTACTGTTGGCTCAATGTGTCGTGTTTCTGCTGGCAACTTTGGCGTTGTGGCAGTGGCACGGGGCGGTCAGTGGATATTCAGCACTCTGCGGAGGACTGATTGCCTGGCTGCCAAATGTGTATTTCGCCTGGAAGGCTTTTCGTTACACGGGAGCCAGGGCAGCGCAGGCTATCGTCAAGTCGTTTTACGCTGGCGAAGCAGGCAAATTGATTTTGACGGCAGTGCTGTTCGCACTGACGTTTGCAGGAGTGAAGCCATTGGCGCCGTTAGCAGTCTTCGGTGTCTTTCTGCTGACCCAGTTGGTCAGCTGGTTCGCGCCCCTGCTGATGAATATAAGACTTTCGAGACCTTAGGGCGTTTGAGGCAACCATGGCAGCAGAAACCGCTTCGGGCTATATCCAGCACCACTTGCAGAACCTGACCTTCGGTCAACTACCAGACGGCGGTTGGGGCTTTGCCCATTCCGCAGCAGAAGCCAAAGCAATGGGCTTCTGGGCTTTCCACCTGGATACCCTGGGTTGGTCGGTCGCACTGGGTCTGCTTTTCGTATTCCTGTTCCGCATGGCAGCCAAGAAGGCGACTTCCGGCCAGCCTGGCGGCCTGCAGAACTTCGTTGAAGTGATGGTTGAGTTCGTCGACGGCAGCGTCAAGGACAGCTTCCACGGTCGCAGCCCGGTGATCGCCCCACTGGCGCTGACCATTTTCGTCTGGGTCTTCCTGATGAACGCCATCGACCTGATCCCGGTCGACTGGATTCCTCAGTTGGCCATGCTGATCTCCGGTGATCCGCACATTCCGTTCCGCGCGGTCTCGACCACCGACCCGAACGCGACCCTGGCCATGGCCTTCAGCGTGTTCGCTCTGATCATTTTCTACAGCATCAAGGTCAAGGGTATCGGCGGTTTCCTCGGCGAACTGACCCTGCACCCGTTCGGCAGCAAGAACATCTTCGTTCAGATCCTGCTGATTCCGGTCAACTTCCTGCTTGAATTCGTTACCCTGATCGCCAAGCCGATCTCGCTGGCACTGCGTCTGTTCGGCAACATGTATGCCGGCGAGCTGGTGTTCATCCTGATCGCAGTAATGTTCGGCAGCGGCCTGCTGTGGCTGAGCGGCCTGGGTGTGGTGCTGCAATGGGCGTGGGCTGTGTTCCACATCCTGATCATCACCCTGCAAGCGTTCATCTTCATGATGCTTACCATCGTCTACCTGTCGATGGCTCACGAAGATAACCATTAAGACCGCCTGGCGTGTCTGATGACCCTTCCGCGAGTACCGGGGAGGGTCGAAAAAGTCCGCAAGGGCAGCTGTACCAATCGATTTTGTTTTACCGCTTCAAACTAAAAAACCTAACCAATACGACGTAAAAGTCGGGAGGAAAGATGGAAACTGTAGTTGGTCTTACCGCTATCGCTGTTGCTCTGCTGATCGGCCTGGGTGCCCTGGGTACCGCCATTGGTTTCGGCCTGCTGGGCGGCAAGTTCCTGGAAGGCGCTGCTCGCCAGCCAGAGATGGTTCCAATGCTGCAAGTTAAAATGTTCATCGTTGCCGGTCTGCTCGACGCCGTAACCATGATCGGTGTTGGTATCGCTCTGTTCTTCACCTTCGCTAATCCCTTCGTTGGTCAAATCGCCGGCTAATCACTCGAATTCTCGAGTGGTTTGGTGTGATGGACAAAGAACGAGCGAGGTGTTGGCGTGAACATTAATGCAACCCTGATTGGTCAGTCCGTTGCGTTCTTCATTTTTGTGCTGTTCTGCATGAAGTTCGTGTGGCCTCCGGTCATCGCGGCATTGCAAGAACGTCAGAAGAAGATCGCGGATGGACTGGACGCTGCCAACCGAGCAGCTCGCGACCTGGAGTTGGCCCAAGATAAAGTGGGTCAGCAACTGCGCGAAGCGAAGGCTCAGGCAGCTGAAATCATTGAGCAAGCCAAGAAGCGCGGTGCTCAGATCGTCGAGGAAGCCCGTGATCAGGCCCGCGTCGAAGCTGACCGTGTGAAGGCTCAGGCTCAGGCCGAGATCGAACAGGAAATTAACGGCGTCAAAGACGCGCTGCGCGCCCAAGTGGGTAGCCTGGCCGTTGACGGTGCTGAAAAAATCCTTGGCGCCACAATCGATCAAAACGCGCATGCGGAGCTGGTTAACAAACTGGCCGCTGAAATTTAAGCGAGGGCGATCATGGCAGAACTGACCACGTTGGCCCGACCTTACGCTAAGGCTGCCTTTGAGCATGCCCAGGCCCATCAGCAACTGGCCAATTGGTCAGCCATGCTCGGCCTGGCTGCTGCGGTGTCGCAAGACGACACCATGCAGCGCCTGCTCAAGGCCCCGCGACTGACGAGCGCAGAAAAGGCCGCCACTTTTGTTGAAGTGTGCGGTGACAAGTTTGATGCACAGGCAAAGAGTTTCATCCAAGTTGCCGCGGAAAACGAACGTCTCCTGCTTTTGCCGGAGATTTCGGCGTTGTTCGAGCTGTACAAGGCCGAACAAGAGAAATCCGTGGACGTGGAAGTCACCAGTGCTTTTGCGTTGAACCAAGAACAGCAAGACAAACTCGCCAAGGTTCTCAGTGCACGGCTCGACCGGGAAGTGCGCCTGCAAGTGTCGGAGGATGCCAGCCTGATCGGTGGCGTCGTAATCCGCGCCGGCGACCTGGTTATCGATGGCTCAGTCCGCGGCAAAATCGCGAAACTGGCCGAAGCATTGAAATCTTGAGTTTGAAGGGGCAGCAGAGCAATGCAGCAACTCAATCCTTCCGAAATTAGTGAAATCATCAAGGGCCGCATCGAGAATCTCGATGTAGCCTCTCAAGCTCGCAACGAAGGTACTGTCGTCAGCGTTTCTGACGGCATCGTGCGGATTTACGGTCTGGCCGACGTCATGTACGGCGAAATGATCGAATTTCCAGGCGGCGTCTACGGTATGGCCCTCAACCTGGAGCAAGACTCCGTTGGTGCGGTAGTACTGGGCGCTTACGACACCCTCGCCGAAGGCATGAGCGCCAAGTGCACTGGCCGCATCCTCGAAGTTCCTGTTGGTAAGGAACTGCTGGGTCGCGTTGTCGACGCACTGGGCAACCCAATTGACGGCAAAGGCCCACTGGGCAACACCGAGACCGACGCGGTCGAGAAAGTTGCTCCGGGCGTGATCTGGCGTAAGTCGGTAGACCAGCCTGTACAGACTGGCTACAAATCCGTCGACGCCATGATCCCTGTCGGCCGTGGCCAGCGTGAGCTGATCATCGGTGACCGTCAGATCGGTAAGACCGCCATGGCGATCGACGCCATCATCAACCAGAAAGACTCCGGTATTTTCTGTGTTTATGTTGCTGTCGGCCAAAAGCGTTCCACCGTTGCCAACATCGTTCGCAAGCTGGAAGAAAACGGCGCCCTGGCCAACACCATCGTGGTGGTTGCCAGTGCTTCGGAATCCGCCGCACTGCAATTCCTGGCGCCATACGCCGGTTGCACCATGGGCGAGTTCTTCCGTGACCGCGGTGAAGACGCGCTGATCGTATACGATGACCTGTCCAAGCAGGCCGTTGCCTACCGTCAGATCTCCCTGCTGCTGCGCCGTCCACCAGGACGTGAAGCGTACCCAGGTGACGTGTTCTATCTCCACTCCCGTCTGCTGGAGCGTGCATCGCGCGTTTCCGAAGAGTACGTCGAGAAGTTCACCAACGGTGCTGTAACTGGCAAGACCGGTTCCCTGACCGCACTGCCGATCATCGAAACCCAGGCTGGCGACGTTTCCGCGTTCGTTCCGACCAACGTGATTTCCATCACCGACGGTCAGATCTTCCTGGAATCGGCCATGTTCAACTCGGGCATCCGCCCTGCAGTTAACGCCGGTGTTTCGGTATCCCGTGTGGGTGGTGCCGCTCAGACCAAGATCATCAAGAAGCTCTCCGGTGGTATCCGTACCGCTCTGGCTCAGTACCGTGAACTGGCGGCATTCGCCCAGTTCGCTTCTGACCTGGACGAAGCCACCCGTAAGCAACTCGAGCACGGTCAACGTGTTACCGAGCTGATGAAGCAGAAGCAATACGCTCCAATGTCCATCGCGGACATGGCGCTGTCGCTGTATGCCGCTGAGCGTGGGTTCCTGACCGACGTTGAAATCGCCAAAGTCGGCAGCTTTGAACAAGCGCTGATTTCCTACTTCAACCGTGATCACGCCGAACTGATGGCGAAGATCAACGTGAAGGGTGACTTCAACGACGAAATCGACGCTGGCATCAAAGCCGGTATCGAGAAGTTCAAGGCCACCCAAACCTGGTAAGCCGCAGCGGGGGCTTTGCAGCCCCCGCTTGCTAACCTGATAGGTGTTACATGGCAGGCGCAAAAGAGATTCGCAGTAAGATTGCGAGCATCAAAAGCACGCAAAAAATTACCAGCGCCATGGAAAAAGTGGCGGTCAGCAAAATGCGCAAGGCTCAAATGCGCATGGCTGCTAGCCGTCCTTATGCGGAGCGTATCCGCCAGGTTATTGGTCATCTGGCCAACGCCAACCCGGAATACCGCCACCCGTTCATGATCGACCGCCCTGTAAAGCGCGCCGGTTATGTTGTGGTGAGCAGTGACCGTGGTCTGTGTGGTGGCTTGAACACCAACCTGTTCAAGGCCCTGGTCAAGGACATGGCGGCCAACCGCGAGCAAGGGATCGAGATCGATCTCTGCGTAGTTGGTAGCAAGGGTGCGGCGTTTTTCCGCAGCTTCGGCGGCAACGTCGTTGCAGCAATCAGCCACCTGGGCGAAGAGCCGTCGATCAATGATCTGATCGGCAGCGTCAAGGTCATGCTGGATGCTTACCTGGACGGTCGTATCGATCGTCTGTCCGTGGTATCGAACAAGTTCATCAATACCATGACTCAAACTCCAACGGTCGAGCAGTTGATTCCGTTGGTGGCAACCCCGGATCAAGAACTCAAGCACCACTGGGACTACCTCTACGAACCTGACGCCAAAGAGCTGCTGGACGGCCTGATGGTGCGTTACGTGGAGTCGCAGGTCTACCAGGCGGTGGTCGAGAACAACGCAGCTGAACAAGCTGCCCGGATGATCGCGATGAAGAACGCCACCGACAACGCCGGTGATTTGATCAGCGAATTGCAGCTGATCTACAACAAGGCGCGTCAGGCTGCGATCACCCAAGAGATCTCGGAAATCGTCGGCGGCGCTGCCGCGGTTTAACGGTTCAAATATTCAGAGGATCCAGCTATGAGTAGCGGACGTATCGTTCAAATCATCGGCGCCGTCATCGACGTGGAATTTCCACGTGACAGCGTACCGAGTGTCTATAACGCGCTGAAAGTAGTTGGCGCGGAAACCACCCTGGAAGTTCAGCAGCAGCTGGGCGACGGCGTGGTTCGTACCATTGCGATGGGTTCCACCGAAGGCCTGAAACGTGGCCTGGACGTAAACGACACTGGCGCAGCGATCTCGGTACCGGTCGGTAAAGCGACCCTGGGCCGTATCATGGACGTCCTGGGTAACCCAATCGACGAAGCCGGTCCAATCGGTGAAGAAGAGCGTTGGGGCATCCACCGTGATGCACCGTCGTTCGCTGACCAGGCAGGCGGCAACGACCTGCTGGAAACCGGCATCAAGGTTATCGACCTGGTTTGCCCGTTCGCCAAGGGTGGTAAGGTTGGTCTGTTCGGTGGTGCCGGTGTAGGCAAAACCGTAAACATGATGGAACTGATCCGTAACATCGCCATCGAGCACAGCGGTTATTCCGTGTTCGCCGGTGTGGGTGAGCGTACTCGTGAGGGTAACGACTTCTACCACGAGATGAAGGATTCCAACGTACTGGACAAGGTTGCTCTGGTATACGGCCAAATGAACGAGCCACCAGGAAACCGTCTGCGCGTAGCGCTGACCGGCCTGACCATGGCTGAGAAGTTCCGTGACGAAGGTAACGACGTTCTGCTGTTCGTCGACAACATCTATCGTTACACCCTGGCCGGTACCGAAGTATCCGCACTGCTGGGCCGTATGCCTTCGGCAGTAGGTTACCAGCCGACCCTGGCTGAAGAGATGGGCGTTCTGCAAGAGCGTATCACTTCGACCAAGGAAGGTTCGATCACCTCGATCCAGGCCGTATACGTACCTGCGGACGACCTGACCGACCCGTCGCCAGCGACCACCTTCGCCCACTTGGACGCCACCGTCGTACTGTCCCGTGACATCGCCTCCCTGGGTATCTACCCAGCGGTCGATCCACTGGACTCGACTTCGCGCCAGCTGGACCCGAACGTCATTGGCAACGAGCACTACGACACCGCTCGCGGCGTCCAGTACGTGCTGCAGCGCTACAAAGAGCTGAAGGACATCATTGCGATCCTGGGTATGGACGAACTGTCCGAATCCGACAAGCAACTGGTATCCCGTGCTCGTAAGATCCAGCGCTTCCTGTCCCAGCCGTTCTTCGTGGCAGAAGTCTTCACTGGTTCTCCAGGCAAATACGTTTCCCTGAAAGACACCATTGCTGGCTTCAGCGGCATCCTCAAAGGTGACTACGACCACTTGCCAGAACAAGCGTTCTACATGGTCGGCAGCATCGAAGAAGCGGTCGAGAAAGCCAAGAAACTGTAATCCCGGCGCCCCGCAAGGGGCGCTAATCAGGTTGAGGCAAGCAGATGGCTATGACAGTCCATTGCGATATCGTCAGCGCGGAAGGAGAAATTTTCTCCGGCCTGGTCGAGATGGTGGTTGCGCACGGTAACCTGGGTGATCTTGGTATCGCTCCAGGCCACGCGCCGCTGATCACTAATCTGAAGCCAGGTCCGATCACGCTGACCAAGCAGGGTGGCGCCCAAGAGGTGTTCTACATCTCTGGTGGTTTCCTCGAGGTCCAGCCGAACATGGTCAAGGTGCTTGCCGATACCGTGCAACGTGCTGCCGACCTGGACGAAGCTCAGGCTCAGGAAGCCCTCAAGGCTGCTGAGAACGCCCTGCATGTAAAAAGCGCGGATTTCGACTACGGTGCCGCCGCTGCACGTCTGGCCGAGGCCGCAGCCCAGCTGCGTACCGTCCAGCAAATGCGCAAAGGCAAGTAATCGGCCCAGGTCGATCACTGCTGCTGCGATTGAGTTAAAGGGTAGCCTCGGCTACCCTTTTTCTTTTTCTGCGTTTTATATTCTGGTCATCTCGCTGACCCTCCAGGATTGGTAACCCGTCAATGTCTCTCGATATCGTTATCCTCGCCGCAGGCCAAGGTACCCGGATGCGCTCTGCGCTGCCCAAGGTACTGCATCCGGTCGCCGGCGACTCCATGCTTGGCCATGTTATCCACAGCGCCCGTCAGTTGCAGCCGCAGGGCATTCATGTGGTGATCGGGCACGGTGCCGAGCTGGTGCGTGAGCGTCTGGCGGCTGATGACCTGAATTTTGTTCTGCAAGACAAACAGCTGGGTACCGGCCATGCGGTAGCGCAAGCCTTGCCGGCCCTTACGGCTGATACGGTGCTGATCCTCTACGGCGATGTGCCGTTGATCGAAGTCGATACCCTCAAGCGCTTGCTGACCAAGGTCACCCCTGAGCAGCTGGGCCTGTTGACGGTCAATCTTGTTGACCCAACGGGTTACGGGCGCATTGTCCGTGATGCCCAGGGCCAAGTGGCAGCGATCGTTGAGCACAAGGATGCCAGCGACGCGCAAAAAGCCATCAAGGAAGGCAACACCGGCATTCTGGCGGTACCGGGTGCACGCCTGGCCGAGTGGCTGGGGCGCCTGTCGAACAACAACGCCCAAGGTGAGTACTACCTGACCGACGTGATTGCCATGGCCGTTGCCGATGGCCTGGTGGTCGCCACCGAGCAGCCGTTGGACCCAATGGAAGTGCAGGGCGCCAATGACCGTCGCCAACTGGCCGAACTGGAGCGTCACTACCAGCTGCGTGAGGCGCGTCGTTTGATGGCTCAAGGGGTAACCCTGCGCGACCCGGCGCGTTTTGACGTGCGTGGCGAAGTGACCGTTGGTCGCGATGTACTCATAGACATCAACGTCATTCTCGAAGGCCGTGTGGTCATTGAAGACGACGTGGTGATCGGTCCGAACTGCGTGATCAAGAACAGCACCCTGCGTAAGGGGGTCGTGGTCAAGGCCAACAGCCATATCGAAGGCGCGATCATGGGTGAAGGCAGCGATGCCGGCCCGTTTGCCCGCCTGCGTCCAGGCAGCGTGCTGGACGCCCGGGCCCATGTGGGTAACTTTGTCGAACTGAAGAACGCCCACCTCGGTGAAGGCGCCAAGGCCGGTCACCTGACCTACCTGGGCGATGCCGAGGTAGGTGCGCGGACCAACATTGGTGCCGGTACCATCACCTGCAATTACGATGGCGCAAACAAGTTCAAGACCATCCTCGGTGAGGACGTGTTCATCGGCTCCAACAACTCCCTGGTTGCGCCTGTGGATATCCTCGACGGTGCCACCACTGCTGCCGGTTCGACCATCACCCAGAATGTCGAGGCTGCCCAGCTAGCCGTTGGCCGTGCACGCCAGCGCAACATCGATGGCTGGAAACGGCCGGAGAAGATCAAGAAGAGCTGAAGTTATACACAGCGATGGATAAGAGCCGACTGGATTGTGCATAAGTCGGCTCTTTTTTGTTTGTGGATAAAAAATCGGATGAATGAAGTTATTCACAGGTGATTTTTTCATCTCTCTGCTTGACGCTTTTTGCCCTTTAGGTTTTGATTGGCATCACTAACTTTCGAAACGAAACTTAAAGACGCCATGTCGAAACGTAACACTCCACAGCGCCGTCACAATATCCTCGCCTTGCTCAACGAGCAGGGGGAGGTGAGCGTTGATGCGCTAGCCAAACGTTTCGAAACCTCGGAAGTCACCATCCGCAAGGATCTTGCTGCACTGGAAGCCAACGGCTTGCTGCTGCGTCGCTACGGTGGTGCGGTGACCATGCCTCAGGAACTGATCACAGATCAGGGCCAGCCGGTTTCGCTGTATAAGCAGGCGATTGCCCGGGCGGCGGTCGGACGTATCCGTGAACATGCACGCATCATCATCGACAGTGGCAGCACCACCGCAGCGATGATCCCCGAGCTGGGCCACCAGCCGGGCCTGGTGGTGATGACCAACTCGCTGAATGTCGCCCGTGCCCTGAGCGAGCTGGAACACGAGCCTGTGCTGTTGATGACCGGCGGCACCTGGGACCCGCATTCCGAGTCTTTCCAGGGGCAGGTCGCCGAGCAGGTACTACGCTCTTACGATTTCGACCAGCTGTTCATTGGCGCCGATGGCATCGACCTGGTGCGCGGAACCACCACTTTCAATGAGCTGCTCGGCCTGAGCCGGGTGATGGCCGAAGTGGCCCGGGAAGTGATCGTGATGGTCGAGTCCGACAAGGTCGGGCGCAAGATTCCCAACCTCGAGCTGCCCTGGGGCAGCGTCAACACCCTGATTACCGATGAGCGCCTGCCCGCTGAGGCGCGCGAACAAATTGAAGCCCGCGGCGTCCATGTGATTTGTGCCGCACTCTCCAAGGAGCATATCTAATGTGTGGAATCGTTGGCGCCGTCGCCGAGCGTAATATCACCACCATCCTCATCGAAGGCCTCAAGCGTCTGGAGTACCGCGGTTATGACAGCGCAGGTCTGGCGGTCTTCACCCAGCAGGGAACCCTGGAGCGTCGTCGTCGCATCGGCAAGGTCAGCGAACTGGAAGCCGCTGTAGCCGCCGATCCGCTGGCAGGCCAGCTGGGTATTGCCCATACCCGCTGGGCGACCCACGGCGCGCCCACCGAGCATAATGCACACCCGCATTTCTCTGGCCAGGAACTGGCGGTGGTGCACAACGGTATCATCGAGAATCACGAAGAACTGCGTGAAAAGCTCAAGGGCCTGGGCTACGTATTCAGCTCTGAGACCGACACCGAAGTCATCGTCCACCTGCTGCACCACACCCTGAAAACCGTCCCGGACCTGGCCGACGCCCTGAAAGCTGCAGTCAAGCAACTGCACGGTGCCTATGGCCTGGCAGTGATCAGTACGCGTCAGCCGGACCGCCTGCTGGCTGCGCGCAGCGGCAGTCCGCTGGTTATCGGTCTGGGCCACGGGGAGAACTTCCTGGCTTCCGACCAGTTGGCCCTGCGCCAGGTGACCGACCGCTTCATGTACCTGGAAGAAGGCGATATCGCCGAGATCCGCCGCGACCAGGTAACCATCTGGGATCTGGCCGGTCACCCGGTTCAGCGCGAAACCGTGCAATACCACGAAGGCGCCGAAGCCGCCGACAAGGGCACCTATCGCCACTTCATGCTCAAGGAAATCCACGAGCAACCAACCGTAGTACAGCGCACCCTGGAAGGGCGTCTGGGCAAGGACCACGTCATGGTTCAGGCCTTTGGCCCGCAAGCTGCCGAGCTGTTCGCCAAAGTCCGCAATGTGCAGATCGTCGCCTGTGGTACCAGCTATCACGCTGGCATGGTTGCGCGTTACTGGCTCGAAGAGCTGGCCGGGATTCCGTGCCAGGTAGAAGTGGCTAGCGAGTTCCGCTACCGCAAGGTAGTGGTGCAGCCCGACACCCTGTTCGTTTCGATCTCCCAGTCTGGCGAAACCGCCGATACCCTGGCCGCCTTGCGCAATGCCAAGGAACTCGGATTCCTCGGCAGCCTGGCGATCTGTAACGTTGGCATCAGCTCACTGGTACGCGAGTCGGACCTGACCCTGCTGACCCAGGCCGGCCCGGAAATCGGCGTGGCTTCGACCAAAGCATTCACCACCCAGCTGGTCTCGCTGATGTTGCTGACCCTGTCCCTGGGCCAGGTGCGTGGCACGTTGCAAGCCGGTGTCGAAGCTGAACTGGTCGAAGAACTGCGCCGCCTGCCGACACGTCTGGGCGAAGCGCTGGCCATGGATACCATCGTCGAGAAAACCGCCGAATTGTTCGCCGACAAGCACCACACCCTGTTCCTTGGTCGTGGCGCGCAGTTCCCGGTGGCGATGGAAGGAGCGCTCAAGCTCAAGGAAATTTCTTACATCCACGCCGAAGCCTACCCGGCCGGCGAGCTCAAGCACGGCCCGCTGGCGCTGGTCGACAGCGACATGCCGGTGGTCACCGTGGCGCCAAACAACGAACTGCTGGAGAAGCTCAAGTCCAACCTGCAGGAAGTACGCGCGCGTGGCGGTGAACTGATTGTCTTTGCCGACGAACACGCCGGTATGAGCAACGGCGAAGGCACCCATGTGATTGCTGTGCCGCACATCATTGATGCTCTGGCGCCGATTCTCTATACCATTCCGCTGCAACTTCTTTCGTACTATGTGGCCGTACTCAAAGGCACCGACGTCGACCAGCCGCGCAATTTGGCAAAATCGGTAACTGTCGAGTAGCGATCGCTGCAATTAACAGCAGAATTGTGGCATGGAAGTAAAGTCTCACATTGCCTTCCGATGAAACGCCGAGAGGCGTCCAGAGAAAACTTTGCTTAGGCGCGGGTTACAAGAGTTTTTCCGCGCCTTTTTCCTGCGTTAAAAGTTAGACTTTGGAAGGGCGAAGTTTTCAGTTAAAATTGTCGGTTACGTGGCTCTTTGAGGATGTACTGTGGGTTTCCTGCGTGGTGAAGGACACATCTGGTCGAATGTACAGATTTCGATGGAGCGAGCACGGCTGGGGCTAAAGTCAGAGTCGACCAGAACGCGCCTGGGATTTGTTTGGTGGATACTAGAACCACTGATTCTGCTGGTCATTTATTATTCAGTTTTTGGACACCTGCTGCGTATTCAGGTGGAGAATTTTGCCGTCTTCCTGATCATTGGCGTAACGTTTTGGACCTGGTTCAATAAAAGTGTAATGAACTGCACCGATGCAATTTATGAGAAGAAACACGTTCTCGAGCATTGCAAGGTTGATCCGCTTATTTTTCCGCTGACCTCAATCTTCAAGGATCTGGCCAAAGAGACACTGGTCGTTATCTTGTTGTTGGCATTGCTGTGCGCGATCGGTTTCACACCGACCTGGCTGTGGTTGTATCTGCCGCTGATCGCGCTGGTGCAATTGATCATCACCGCAGGCGTTGGCGTGTTGGTCGCTGGGCTGATTCCGTTTATGCCCGACCTGCGCATCCTGATTTCTTCGGCATTGCAATTCATGATGTTCGCCTCCGGGGTGTTCTATGCCAAGGACAACATTCCTGCCGAGTTCCGCTTCCTGCTGGATATCAATCCACTCGCATCCCTGATTTCCATGTATCGCGACGTGCTGATGTACGGCCGCGCCCCAGCGATCCCTGATCTGCTGATCCTGTTGGGCGGGGCATCGGTGGTTTTCGTATTGGCCGTGCTGTTCCTCGCGCGCAACAAGAATTCCTATGCTATGGCACTCAGCAAATGAACGAACAGATCGCTTTGACAGCCGAGCGCTTGTCGCTTTCGTTCCGCAACGGCCTACGGCTGTTCTCTTCCGCCAGTACTACAGTGCTGGATGATGTGTCCTTTACGGTGGCACGTGGCGAGACCTTCGGTGTCGTCGGTGGTAACGGTGCAGGCAAGAGTACGCTGCTCAAAGTGCTTGCAGGCATTTACCAGCCAACTCGCGGACGCATGACCAAATCAGTCCCGAATGTCTCCCTGCTCAATCTGCAGTTGGGCTTCGACGAAAACCTCGACGCACGCGACAACATTGTCCTTAGCGGCATGCTGATGGGACTGAGCCGCAAGCGCATGCGAGAACTTACCGACGAAATTCTCGACTACGCGGAGCTCGACAGCGCTGCATCGATGCCGGTACGCAGTTATTCCACCGGCATGAAAGCGCGCCTAGGGTTCGCAATATCCAAGTATTCACGCCCCGACGTCATTCTTCTGGATGAAGTGTTGAGCGTCGGTGATGGTCACTTCCGTGAGAAGGCTGAAGCCACCATGCGGGAAATGATGATGGGTAACCAGACCGTAGTGTTCGTCTCGCACGACTCGGGTCGAATTAGAGAACTGTGCAGCCGTGTGTGCTGGCTTAAAGACGGTCGAGTACAGATGCTCGGTCAAGCCAGTGAAGTCATGAATGCATACGACGAATACATTCTGCGTAAATGAAGGAGAAGCAGATGCTCAATATTGTAGTTCCCATGGCGGGTGCCGGTAGCCGTTTTGCAGTGGCGGGATACAAGGATCCGAAGCCACTGATTCCGGTGCATTCGGTTCCGATGATCAAGGTTGTAATCGACAATCTGACGCCTGCCTGCGAGCACCGCTTCATCTTTATCTGTCAGGCCGCGCACGTCGAGGCTTACGGTTTGAAAGACAAGTTGGAGGCGTGGGCGCCTGGGTGTGCCATCGTCGAGCTGAACGGTCTCACTGAGGGGGCTGCCTGCACGGTTTATGCGGCCAAAGAGCTGATCGATTCTGATGATCCGGTGATGATCGCCAACAGCGACCAGTACGTTGATATCGACATCAACGACTACCTCAACACCATGCAGGAGCAGAACGCTGACGGTCTGATCATGTGCATGAAGGCGGACGACCCGAAGTGGTCCTTCGTTGGCTTTGCTGACGACGGCCGAATCAATCGTGTTGTCGAGAAGGAGGTGATCTCCGACGAGGCCACGGTGGGTATCTACAACTTCCGCAGCGGTCGCCAGTTGCTCGCCGCCATCGAGTCGATGTTTGCCAAAGACCTGCGCGTCAACGGTGAGTTCTACGTCGCGCCGGCCTACAACGAAATGTTCGAGGACGACGCCCGCGTCATCCACTTCAACATTGGTTCGGAAGGGGCTGGCATGTACGGCCTGGGCATACCGGCGGATCTCGATCTGTTCCTCAGCCTGCCGGTCAGCCTGGCCGCGACTGCTGAGCGCTAACACATCATGCAGATCATAAGTCATCGCGGGTACTGGCTGGAGAAGCCAGAACGTAACCAGAAAATTGCCTTCGAACGTTCTTTCGACCTGGGTTTCGGCACTGAGACCGATGTCCGCGACGTTGCCGGACGTTTGGTGATTTCCCATGACATGCCCGACGGCAGCGAGATGTCCTTGAGCGACCTGCTGAAGATCATGGCCGGCCGCAATTTGCCTCTGGCCATGAATATCAAAGCGGATGGTTTGCTCGCTTCGCTCCAAGCAGAATTCGAACACCATGGGCACAGCAACTGGTTCGCGTTCGACATGGCTGTGCCGGACATGCGCAGCTACCTGGCCAGCGACGTCTGCACCTACACCCGCCTGAGTGAGGTGGAGTCCGTACCTGCCTGGCTGAACGAGGCGGACGGTATCTGGCTAGATAGCTTCGGTGCCGAGTGGTACTCGTCGGACCAACTGGCTGAACTACTGCAGCAGGACAAGCAGGTCTGTGTGGTCTCCTCGGAGCTGCACAGCCGTGATCACCTGCCCCTATGGCGCTTGCTCGGCGACTTCCAGGGCGCCGCCAACCTGACCTTGTGCACCGATCTGCCCGAGGCTGCTCGATCTTTCTTCAAGGAATGACCTCATGATTAAAGCTGTAATTTTCGACATGGATGGCGTGTTGATCGAAGCGAAGGATTGGCACTACGAGGCGCTGAACAAGTCGCTGAGATTGTTCGGCCACACCATCAGCCGACACGATCACCTGACTACCTACGACGGTCTGCCCACGTCGCGCAAATTGGACATGCTCAGTGTCGAACGCGACCTGCCGTTCGAACTGCACAACTTCATCAATGAGATGAAGCAGGCGTACACGATGGAAATCGTCTACGCACAATGCAAGCCGACCTTCGTTCACCAGTACGCGCTGTCGTCGCTGAAAAACCTCGGTTACAAGCTCGCAGTGGCTTCAAACTCAATCCGTAATACCGTCGAAGTGATGATGGAAAAAGCTCGTCTGGATCAGTATCTGGACTTGAAGCTGTCCAACGAGGACGTTGAGCACGCTAAGCCGGCTCCGGACATTTACACCAAAGCCATCCGTTCTTTCGGCCTGTCGCCTGATGAGTGCCTGGTCGTTGAAGACAACGAGAACGGCATTCGCGCGGCTCGCGCTTCCGGCGCCCATGTACTGGTAGTGGAGAGCGTCGAGGACGTGAACCTGGAAAACATCACCCGCCGTATCCAAGAAATTAACGCCCAGCGTCAGCAACGGCAGGAGGCCTGAACATGCGCAAATTGAATATCGTACTGCTTGCTGGTGGCGACAGTGCTTCGGTCAAAGCCGAGAGCCAGTATCCAGACTACCTGTCTGAACGCGACGGCATTCCACTGATCCAGCACCTGGTGGAAAAATGCCTGGAGTTGGACCCGGCGCGCATCGTCTGCATGCTGTCCAAAGCCGATGTCACCAAGTACCACCTGCGCAATATGCTGCAGCAGATGAGCCCGGTGGCCAGCGTTCACGCTGTGCCAGCGCTGACCATGGGCGCTGCATGTACTGCACTGTTGGCCGCCGAGAGCATCGATAACGATGACGAGTTGCTGATCCTCAACTGCAATGAGCTGCTGGATGTTTCCCTGCGCGATGTGGTTGGCGGCTTCCGCAACGACCAGTGCGATGCCGGTGTGGTGATTTTCAAATCGTTGCATCCGCGCTACTCCTTTGCGCGCCTGAACACGGAAGGTTACGTGGTAGAGGCAGCGGAGAAGAACCCGATCAGCAACCACGCTGTGGCCGGTCTGTACTGGTTCGACAAGGGCGCTATGTTTGTCGAGGCGGTCAAGGAGATGATCCGCAAGGACGCCAGGGTCAACGATGCGTTTTACATCGCCCCAGCACTCAACGAAATGGTGTTGCTGCACAGGAAGATCGGTACGCACCGGGTGGAACTGAACCAGTACCATCCGTTGAAGAACCCACATCAGCTCATGGCCTTTGAAAGCGTAGGTGCTCAATGAACACCGCCAACCTGAAAGACATGGTCAAGGGCTGGTTCGTCGGGGGGTTCACACCTACCGCGTTCAGCACGCAAGCTTGTGAAGTTGCCGTCAAGCCGTATCAGGCGGGCGACGCCGAAGCTGCGCACTATCACAAGATCGCCACTGAGGTGACGCTGGTGTTGTCCGGTGAAGTCGAAATGTGCGGGAAAACATGGGGCGCAGGGGAAATCATCGTGCTGGAACCAGGCGATATCACCTCCTTCAAGGCGCTTTCTGATGCAGTGACCGTTGTGGTCAAGGTTCCCGGCGCTCTGAACGACAAGTACCTCGTAGAAGCATGACGGGTCGATTTTGAGTTCAACGGCTCTGCATTAAGCATGAGGCGTACGCTCACCGCTGAGGCTGGCCATTTCGATTGCCAGCCTCAGCGGGTTCGTTTGCACCACCGTGCGGCGCGTGCTCCGGATTGAAGAAGTGCGCGATCTACGTAAATGGGTATTCGTACTGCCTCCTGCAGTATGCAAGAGCTCGAAGCTGAGATTGATAGCGACATGCTGATTCAACTTAAATATCTGAAACACCTTGGGTATCCAGCAGCTAAGCACCTGCCGGAGTTACCGGCTCAGGCAGTTGCCCGTTCCACGTCCGACAACGTGATGACATTTCGCGAGAATGAATCACGGGACGCTGATTGCGTCATCAAGAAGGTTAGCGGCTTGTCCCGACTGGAATGGCCGAAGGGAAACTCCCTGGTGCTGTGGGGTATCCAGACGGACTCCGCGCTCGCACCCTTGATACTGTGGGACCTGGCCCATGCGGCTCCCGTGGGGGCTGTCATCGAGCTCGTCGAGTCCATTGGGATCGACTGTTATTTCATGCGGGAGTATTTCCAGGGGGCGATGGTCCTGGAAGATACCGCCGATGGCTATCGTCGTTACCGGAAAGCGAGCTTGCTGGATGCGGAGCATGGCAGCCTAGATGAGTGGACGTTCGGCATTCCTGCAGGTCCCGATGATGCAACTCTGCTCAATGCATGCGTGGCTCGTATCCTTGAGCTTCCAATTCCCAAGAAAGAAATTCTGCTGTGCGGAAGACCAGCCAAGGACTTCCTGTACTGGGAGCACGTACGCATTGTCGGTGAGGATATTACTGCTCCTCCACTCAAGATCTGTTCGAAGAAGAACCGCCTAGCTCAGGAAGCACAGTATGAAAATCTTTGCATCGTGCATGACAGGGTTTTCCTGCCGGATGACTTTTACGACTCGATTCAACGTTTCGGCAATGCTTATCCGCTGACCGCATTCCAGTCCTTGTATTTTGACGATCGCACGAATTTCTGTATACGCCGTTATTCAGACTTCTTTATCTCCCAAGGATTGGCCTCGCACCGTACGGAAGCGCCGCGTCGCGACGATACCTCCAAGACCTCGCGATTTGCCCCCGCCATCTTTGAGCGGGTTGAGGATACGGCGTTCGCTTATGCAAACGGACATCGGTATTCAGCCAACACGTATCCCAGTGGCAGCCTGTATCTCGTAAAACGGCGCGTTTGGTCACGAATCCCTCAGGATGAATCGCTGTACTGGACTGAGTTCGAGGATGTCGAGCAGGGCGAACGGGCAGGGCGGCTTGGTATTCCGTCCCGTGTGAACCCTTATTCGTTCACGCAGTCGATGCTTTCGCGCAGTATGCTGAACTGGCTGGGCACCACGCTTTGCGAAACCCAGGGCGGCAACCTGAAACCCCATCGCACGCTGTTCGAACTGCTGTCGTTCCTGCCTCGAAAACCCGTCAATCGCAAGACTCAGGACCAGGCCGCGCGCGACCATGTGACCTTCATGAAGCGTTGGGGCATCGAGGCTGATGCTTCCTTGGAGTCTCCCGCAGCAGCAGCCAGCCAAACGAAGCGGCGATTGCGCTGGCTTGTGCAGGTCATTCATGCGGCGCGTGTGCCATTGCGTCCGACAGTGGTCAGAAATTTTATCAATGACCTTGAGAAGCTGGTCGTCAGCGAGCAGATTTCCTATCAAAGCAAGGAAAAAATTGCGCGGGACTTTGTTGCTGGATCGAGCAAGGCAAGAGAGTCGGTCATATTGAACTGTAGCGAAATCATCAATCAGTCTGCCCAGCGGCCAAATGGAAAAGTCTACGCTAACAGCCTTTCTGACTATTTGCCTAAACGGACACTACTGGCCCGCCTTGGCTCATTTTCCAGTGCCTGGTTCCTGTGGCGTAACCGAAAAGCAATGGTTGCAACGGATATGGGGTTCTATGCCCTGTACAAGGCTATCGTCGGATCCACTCCGTGGTCGAGTTATAAGGATAAACAGCTGTGAGCGATGTCCCATTAGTGGCGATTATTTCCGCTATGGCGGTTACATCACCAGAGCAGTTCCAACAGGTCAAAACGTGGCTTTCTGAGCAAAGAGCAGGTGCGAATCCTCCAGCGTCGCTGGTTGTCGACCATTGTGTATTGCCGATGCCTTCTGGTAATCATGCTACTGCACCCATCGAATGGGTCGACACGGTTGCAGACGACTTTCTACGTAAAAGTACCGAAAACTATAAGCCCGATGTACAAGCCATTCAGGAGATACTTTCGCGCGTAGAGGGGAAAGGCCTCTTGGTACGGCACGCGCTTGGTAGTGTCGCCAATCTGGTTCAGTTGCACGATGCCATGCGTGAGCTGCTTTACGCCTGCGCCAATCCGCCAGCCATTATCGCTTTTGAAGTTGCTCCGAAGGATATGACGGCGATGAGTATCAGCGCAGAGGCGATGGTTCAGGTTAATCCCAATCGTTTGACGTCATATCAGACGACTGTATGGGTAAAGACCATTCGATCTCGCGTATTCTTCGCTGTCCTGAAAACGCTGACTCCGGGGCCGGTGCATCTCCTATACAGGAGCGTGAAGCGAGTGGTTGAGCGGCTGACTACGACACTCAGCCATTGATCCAGCAGTTGGTGGTTTTCGGAGGCTATCTCCAGTTTTTAGCGCGCGCGGGTTCCGGATTTGCTGCGTGGGAAGTCTGATCGGGTGGGGTTTAGAGTGGTTATGTGTAAGGAAATGACTTGGCTTAATGTTACCGGTTGCCCGCGAAGTGGCACTACCGCGCTGGGTTCGGCCTTGAACAAGAGCAAAAGTATCGCGGTTCTGCACGAGCATTATCCCAAGGACTTCTTTGATACGCTCGAGTTGCTCTTCAAAAATCAGGACTTTCATACCTCTTTGGGTGGATACCCCATGTTTGCGGACTCGATCATTGTCCGGGAGCGTGACCTTCTCCCCATAGTCAACGCGATCTTCTCAATAGTCTTCGGGAAAGCCCCGGCGGTGATTGGTTCCAAATTTCCGGGGCTGCAAATGTGGGAGAAAACCACTTACCCACCAGGTGTGGCACTCCGTGAGATCAATATCATCCGTAATCCCGTCGACGTCGTTAATTCCTATGTCGCAAAAACCGACGGCACATTGTCGGGGGATGCTGAAAATGCGTTCTGCGATTGGTTGAATTCTTTCAACTACGCTATCAGCCAGCGGGATAATGGGGATTTTCTTTGGCTGCTTTATGAGGAGTTTCGCCTGAACGAAAACCAGGCTATCGCGAAGCGGGTGGCCGACTTCCTGAAGGTCGAGCAAGACTTCGACCTGGCGGAAATGGCTTCTAGCGGAAAGAAAGCTGAGCCAAATTTCCTGGAGAATAACTCGGGTCAGGTTGTTCTGGATGTCATCACCGAGCTATTCGACGTAGAGAATTGGGTTGACGATGCCGCGGAGAAAATCGCTGCGGGATGTCTTGTGGGATACCCCCTTCCCAGCAGTGGGAAAATTGATATGACGGCGACAGGAAATTCCTGGAAGTATGTCTTCAAGGGATTTTACCCGGCAGAAGATGATGGCTCTTGGACCAAGGGAGAGGTCGGTACGATCTGCTTTACGCCGGAGAAAAATATCTCTGGACGGTTATATACAACGCTCGATATCTCTTGGAGTCTCGGCATTCATGATGCAGGAACGACATTCAGTATCTATTTGGACGATGTTCTGATCGGCAAGACCACTCTGACACTCGGTGCATCCAATGGTGGATCGAATCTGGTTATCTTCGATTCGCCCGAGTTCGTGCAGCGTTCCAAATCCGTAACCTTGAGAGTTGTCGTGGGCAATCCGAGAAATCCTGCTGCCCTAGGTATTTCAGATGACAATCGGGATCTCGGTATCATGATCAGATCCATTTCTTTCGCCCATTGATCTGAGCGCGAGTTTACTTCTGGCAATGCAATTACTGTGGGTTTCGACTAGGCAACGGGTGGAGTTTCGGTTGCCCGAGGAATGGAGAAGTAAGTATGTCAACAGGATTAAGTAGTCAGGTGCGCTGGCACGAACAGCAAGTAACCACGCAGATGCGATCCGAACTCATGCGGCAGAAAGGTGCCTGTATTTGGTTTACAGGCCTGTCGGGTTCCGGAAAGTCGACACTTGCCAACGCGCTGGACTACGAACTTCATCGTGCTGGAAAAAGAACCTATCTGTTAGATGGCGACAACTTTCGTCATGGTCTGTGCCGGGATCTGGGCATGAATGAATCTGACAGGGTGGAAAATATTCGTCGTGCCGGTGAGGTTGCTAAACTCATGGTTGATGCAGGCCTGGTAGTGATATGCGCCTTCATCTCTCCATACCAACGAGATCGAGATCGAGTGCGGGCACTGTTTGGGCCTTCGCAATTTCTCGAGGTCTATGTTTCGACACCCCTGGCGCAATGTGAGCACCGCGATCCGAAAGGGCTTTACAACAAAGCTCGGCGTGGGCTGATCAATGGCTTCACGGGCATTGACTCCCCTTATGAAATCCCAACTACGGCAGAGTTCATAGTCGATACCAGTGTTGAGCCCCTGCAGGACTCCGTGCGTCGCCTGTTGGGCCACTCTGAACAGTTGGTTTCATGACTAACGCCTTCAGCTCGCGGGACATCTCGGTCATCATTCAGGGGCCGATATTCGATGGGCAATCGAATATCGCGCAGAGGGCAATCGACTCTGTTCTGCGATTCCTGCCCGATGCGCAGGTCATCCTCTGCAGCCATGATGATCAGCTGGAGATCAACGCTGAGGAAATCCTCATTGTCAGAGCTGAGCCTTCGTACCACATCGTGGACATTAATGGTAACAAGAACAACGTCAACAAACTGATCGCCTCAATGACCAGCGGACTCGAGTTGGCGACCCGCGAGTACTGTATAAAGCTCAGAACCGACCATGTGCTGGTCGATGGGTCGTTGCTTTGCTGTATCGCCGCAATGGCTAGCAATGCCGAGACGGCGGAGTTGTTTCATCGCAAGATTGGCGTGTCCAACCTGTTCCTGCGCGATCCTTTAAAGGTGCCTTATCTGTTCCACCTGACCGATACGCTCCAGTACGGCCGTACCGAGGATCTTCGCAAACTGTGGAGCATCGGACAGTTGCCCGAGAAGTTCCTGTACTTGCAGAACGGCCCGCGTACTAATCCAATCGGTACTTTTCAGGGCTTCACCTCGTTCCGTCTGTTGCCCGAACAGGCGATCTTCCTGCGATTTGTGCAGAAGAACGGTCTGGCACTTGATCTTGAACATATTTCCCACACAAGCTTCGAGTTGTTTAACGCTTGGGAAGATTTGCTGCTGAACAACTTTGAGGTCCACGACTGGCAGAGCCTTGGGGTGGCGCCACCTGCACGCTTCCTCAGTCGTCCTTACGCCTCCGAGTCCGTTATCGCAGAGCTCGATGTGGGCAAGAGGCGGGCACGCCGTTTGCCGCGACACAGGGCGCTGCGTTATGCCCATCTGCTTCTGAACAAATACGTACTGTGCTGGTTCAACTGTCGGTGGCTGGTTTCTGTGGCATCACTGCTGTTGTTTTCCTTCTCCCCGAAGATTGCTATTGCCTCACGCAATCTCTATCGCCGTTTTACCGGTGCAGGACGCACTTAAGTCCAAATGGACGATCCAGTAAAATAACTATTTGAAAATACCCTTAGGAGTATTGTTGCATGAACAGGCTGTTCGTCGTTGGTACTGTACTGTTAGCCCTTGCTGGTTGTGATAATCAAGCCACCTCCACCACTACGGCAGGCGCCAAGTCGCAACCGGCAACCGTGCCACAAGAGAACGGTCAGTACTTGCGTTTCACCCAGATGCCCGGTGGTGAAACTCGTCTGGAAGCCCACCGCATCAGTGGCGGGGAGCACAAGATGATCAGCGGTTATCCGGGCTTTAGCGCAGAACCTGGCAAGTTTCCGGAGGTAAGCCCGTTGGTAGTACGGGTCAAGGACTGTGGCCTGCTCACCTTCACCAAGGCAAATGACACCCCTGGAAGTATGTCGGCTGCACGTACCGACACCAGTGGCTTCAACGACCAGTGCCCGATCCAGAAACTCGACGGGCTGTGGTTCAAACTAGCGGTCAACAACTGAGCCACATCTGGATGCTCCAGGTCATCGTGCGCTAAAAGGTGCCGCTACAGATCTGGCGCACACTGAAATAGGCTTTTCTCGGACGGCTCGTAATCATTCTACGAGCCGTCCGAACTGCCTGGAACGGGTCAGAAGAACCCTCGTTTTCGCACAGATAGTTTTTACTTCATCGGTCAAGTACGTCCAAAGACTGGCCTGGGTCAATAGGCGCCGTGTCTGCTTCGCATAGTGTGAAAAGCCAAATTCCCTTTTCACGGATGAAAGGCGCTATGCAAACACTGGATCGAAAACTCGACATCCAGCCCCTGTCGCGGGCTGACATGACCATCCATCTCAACGGCCAGCCGGTCGAAGTCGCCGCCGGCGAGACGGTGCTCACCGTGCTCAACGCTGTGGGCCTGCGCCAGGTGGCGCGCAACGATCACGCACAGCTGACCGGTGCTTTTTGCGGCATGGGCGTATGCCATTGCTGCCTGGTTTCAATCAATGGCCGGCCCAAGCGCCGTGCCTGCCAGACCGTGGTCCAGCCCGGTATGCAGGTGGAAACCCTGAGCAACCGCTTTGCCGGGCAGGAGGCGCCATGAGTCTGCGTCCAGTGATTGTCGGTGGTGGTTCGGCAGGTATGGCGGCAGCCATTGAGTTGGCGCATCACGGTGTACCCAGTGTGTTGTTCGATGAGGCGTCGCGGCCGGGTGGGGTGGTGTATCGCGGACCGCTGCGCGCAGGCGTTGACCTGGGTTATCTGGGGGCGCGCTACAGCAAGGCCCTGAACACACTGCACAAGGAATTCGCTGCCTGCGCCGGGCACATCGACCTGCGCCTCAACAGCCGCGTGGTAGGCGGTGACGAACAGTGTTTGATGGTGCTCGATGGCGAAGAGCGTCTGCATCAGATTGACTACTCGCACCTGGTGCTGTCGGCCGGTTGCCATGAGCGCAACGTGCCGTTTCCTGGCTGGACGCTGCCCGGTGTGCTGTTGCTCGGTGGCTTGCAGTTGCAGATCAAGAGCGGCGTGGTCAAACCGCTGGGCAGCACGGTGATTGCCGGCACTGGTCCCTTGCTGCCTCTGGTGG
Organism: Pseudomonas alkylphenolica; assembly: GCF_000746525.1. NCBI lineage: Bacteria > Pseudomonadati > Pseudomonadota > Gammaproteobacteria > Pseudomonadales > Pseudomonadaceae > Pseudomonas > Pseudomonas alkylphenolica. Next base: position 5,741,233 of record NZ_CP009048.1, on the reverse strand, counting down.
CCTGCCAACTGCATGCAGCCGGGGCGAAAGTGGCCGGTGTCTATGAAGCTTGCGCTTTCGGCAAGATCGCCAAGGAAAGCCTGGCGCTGCTGAACAAGCCGCAGCTGTTTCTCGATGGCTTGAGCATGCTCGGTTACATGAAGCTCAACGGCATTCCGATGTATTACGGTTGGGGCGTGGTCGAGGCCAGGGGTGAGGGCGAACTCGCAGAAGTCGTCGTGGCGCCTTACGACAACAACTGGCAGCCCGACCACAGCCGTGCCCAGCGCGAACCCGCGCAAACCCTGGCGGTGGGCTACGGCTTCATACCGCGTACCCAGCTCAGCCAGCAGTTGGGGTTGGAGCACGGCTTTAGTGAAGATGGCTACCTGCGCGCCAAGAGCAATGTCTGGCAGCAGAGCAGCCAGCAGCACATTCATCTGGCCGGCGACATGGGCGGTATCCGTGGTGGTGAAGCGGCAATGCTGACCGGGCGGATTGCAGCGGTGTCGATCCTGCTGCAGCGCGAAGTGCTCAATGCCGAGCAGGCCATCGAACTGCGCGAGCAGTACCTGGGACAGTTGGCGGCAATCAAGCGCTTTCGCGCCGGGGTAGAGCGCTATACCCAACGTGGCACCCGGCAGATCGAATTACCGCAGGCCGATACGGTGATCTGCCGCTGTGAGCATGTGACCCGTGCGGATATCGACCTGGCCCTGGAGCAGGGCGTGGAAGACATGGCCGGACTGAAGATGCGTACGCGGGTGAGCATGGGCGACTGTCAGGGACGTATGTGCGTGGGCTACTGCAGCGACCGTCTGCGCGAAGCGACAGGTCGTGTTGACGTCGGTTGGCTGCGCCCGCGTTTTCCGGTCGACCCGATACCGTTCTCTGCATTCCAGCAACCTGGCACGGAAGCCTGAACCATGAACAGAACCTACGACGTAGTCATTGCTGGCGGTGGCGTCATTGGCGCCTCCTGCGCTTATCAGCTGTCCAAACGCAAGAACCTGAAGATCGCCCTGATTGATGCCAAGCGCCCCGGTAATGCCACCCGCGCTTCGGCCGGTGGCCTGTGGGCGATTGGCGAGTCGGTCGGCCTGGGCTGCGGGGTGATTTTCTTTCGCATGATGTCGGCCCAGCACAAGCGCCAGGCGCAAGGGGCTGCGGTGGTGGTGGATGCCAGCACGCCGCATATCCTGCCGCAGTCGTTCTTCGACTTTGCCCTGCAGTCCAACGCACTTTATCCACAGCTGCACCGTGAACTGATCGAGCGTCACGGCATGGACTTCAAGTTCGAGCGCACCGGCCTCAAGTATGTGATCTACGACGATGAAGACCAGCTGTACGCCGAGCATATCGTCGCGCAGATCCCGCACCTGGCCGAGCAGGTGCGCTGGCTCGACCGCGAGGCCCTGCGTCAGGCGGAACCGGCGGTCAGCCATCAGGCGCGTGGTGCCCTGGAGTTTCTTTGCGATCACCAGGTCAGTCCGTTCCGTCTGGCCGACGCCTATATGGAAGCGGCGCGACAGAACGGTGTCGATTTGTTCCACAACACCAACGTCACCGGTGTATTGCATCAGGGCTCACGGGTCAGCGGAGTGCAGACCGCCGAGGAAGGTACCTTCCATTGCCAGACCCTGATCAATGCCGCAGGTGCCTGGGCGGCCGACCTCAGCGAACAGGCCACCGGCCTGCGGATCCCGGTGAGCCCGGTGAAGGGCCAGATCATCCTCACCGAACGCATGCCCAAGCTGCTGAACGGCTGCATTACCACCAGTGATTGCTACATGGCGCAGAAGGACAACGGCGAGATCCTGATCGGCAGCACCACCGAAGACAAAGGTTTCGACGTCAGCAATACCTTCCCGGAAATCAACGGCCTGGTGCAGGGCGCAATTCGTTGTATTCCGGAGCTGGCGCAAATCAACCTCAAGCGTACCTGGGCCGGTTTACGTCCAGGGTCTCCGGATGAATTGCCGATCCTCGGGCCAGTACCGGAAGTCTCCGGTTACCTGAATGCCTGTGGACACTTTCGCACCGGCATCCTCACCTCGGCGATCACCGGGGTGATGATCGACAAGGTCCTGCATGAGGAACCTTCGCCTGTGGATATCACCCCGTTCCTCGCCGAGCGCTTTCATTCCGGGGCTGTGGATAAAACTCAGGCCAGCTTGGCCTGAGCGATGCGTGACCGGCCCTAGTGGCCGGTCATGCGTTCAATCAGACTCAGGCAATGCCGGACCTGTGGCGAGTTATCCCCAACCCGGCGACTGAGAATGATCGGTGAAACCGCCGCTGCCTCGCTCAGCGGTGCGTAAACGATATCGTCGCGGTGCTGGCGCTGCACCGAGGCGGGCACCAAAGTTATCCCCAGGCCGGCAGCCACCAGCCCGAGGGCGGTCTGCAGTTCGTTGGTCCACTGAATCACCTGCACGCTCAGGCCCTGACTGGAGAACAACGCCATGATGTGGTCGGCGTAGCTCGGGCGCGGGGTGGCGGGGTAAAGCACGAAGGGTTCAAAGGCCAGGCGCACCAGGTCGATGGGCTGGCCGATCAACGGATGGCCGCAGGGCAGGGCGACTACCAGCGGGTCTTCGCGCAGTACCTGCTGGTCAATGGCCGGGTCTTTGATGTGGATGCGGCCGAAGCCGATATCGATGCGTCCGGCTTTCAAGGCTTCGACCTGCTGTAGAGTAATCATTTCCTGCAGGCCAAGCTCCAGCTCCTGATTACTGCGCAGTTGGCGAATCAACTCGGGTAACAGGTCGTAAAGGGTCGAAGGCGCGAAGCCGATGCGCAGCCATTGGCGTTCGCTGTTGGCAATACGCCGGGTGCCTTCGGAAATTTGCTCGAGCTGGTCGAGCAACATTGCACTCTGTTCATAAAAGTAGCGCCCGGCCTCGGTCAGGCGCAGCGGACGGCTACGCTCAAGCAGATCGACTCCGAGGGTTTCCTCCAGCTGGCGGATTTGCCGGCTCAAAGGCGGCTGGGCAATGTGCAGCTGCTCGGCGGCGCGGGTGAAGTTCAGGGTCTGAGCGAGCACCCGGAAGTAACGCAGATGGCGCAGTTCCATGATACCTCCAGGGTATTGTTGCCTACCCAACAGATATTGGACTGCCTGCGGGTGCTGACGCAAGCTGGTGCCCTGTGGATAACCAGACCCTGTGGATATCGTCCAGCAAGAACAAGAAGAGGGCAGCCCATGAGCAGCCACCTGTTGAGCGAGCGCAGCTGTGTGTTTCAGCGCGCCGACCCTTATGCCGTGTCCGAATACGTTAACCAGCATGTCGGTGGCCATAGCCTGCGCCTGCCCAGAACCGGCGACCTGAAGGCGAGCATCAACCACCGCAAGTTCGCCAGCCTCGACCTGTGCCGCTTGAGCTATGGCGGCAAGGCGCGGATTACCTCGCCCGCCCTGGGTTCGCTGTATCACCTGCAGATTCTGCTCAAGGGCCATTGCCAGTCCAGTTTTCGTGGCAATGAACATCACTACGTGCCCGGCGAGCTGCTGTTGATCAACCCGGACGATCCGGTCGACCTGACCTATTCGGCCGACTGCGAGAAGTTCATCCTCAAGTTGCCGGTCAGCCTGCTCGAGCAAGCTTGCCTGGAACAGCGCTGGCAGTTGCCCGAGGGTGGCATTCGTTTCAACAGCGCGCGTCATGTCACCGGTGAGCTGGAAGGTTTTATCGGCTTGCTCGGGTTGATCTGCGAAGAGGCGGAGTCCACCGACTCGTTGCTGCAGGTCCAGGAACATTACGGGCGCATCGTTGCCAGCAAGTTGCTCAGCTTGCTCGGCAACAACGTTCAGCGTGCCGAGCCGGTGCAGCAGACCCACTCGTTCGAGCAGTTGGCAGCCTACATCGACGCCCATCTGGAGCAGGACATCAGTGTCGGCCAGTTGATGACTGTCGCGCGGGTCAGCGAACGCACCTTGTACTCACTGTTCGAGCGCCATGCCGGTTTGTCGCCCAAGGGCTATGTGCGCCAGCGCAAGCTTGAGCGCATTCATGCCGCCCTGCAGGACCCGGCAAGCGCGGTGCGCAACGTTACCGAGATCGCCCTGGACTACGGCTTCCTGCACCTTGGGCGCTTTGCCGAAAGCTATCGCCAGCGTTTTGGCGAACTGCCCTCGGCCACCTTCAAACGGCATCGCTGACTCCTGGTCAGCCGTTGCGCAAACTGGATAGCGATTCGCAGGAAACGGCTATTGGCCCTTTTGTACTGCTCCTAACCTGAGATCGCGAACACTGCACGGCAGGTTCGCCTTCGGGTTTCGATAACAACAACAAAAGAGACACGCCACATGCGAGCTATCGATATCAATGGCCTGATCGATCAGGCGAAGTTCAATACCTTCCACTGGCGTGTGCTGTTCTGGTGCGCGCTGATCATCATCTTCGACGGATACGACCTGGTCATTTACGGCGTGGTGTTGCCGGCCTTGATGCAGGAATGGGGGATGACCCCTTTGCAGGCCGGGGCCCTGGGCAGCTACGCGCTGTTCGGCATGATGTTCGGCGCGCTGGTGTTCGGGCCGTTGTCGGACCGTATCGGCCGCAAGAAGGCGATCATGATCTGCGTGATCCTCTTCAGTGGCTTCACCGTGCTCAACGGCTTCGCCCGCAACCCGACGGAATTCGGTATCTGCCGCTTCCTGGCGGGCTTGGGAATCGGTGGGGTAATGCCCAACGTCGTGGCGCTGATGAACGAATACGCTCCCAAGCGGATGCGCAGCACCCTGGTAGCGATCATGTTCAGCGGTTACTCGGTGGGCGGCATGCTCTCGGCCGGCCTGGGTATCGTGTTGTTGCCGGCGTTCGGTTGGCAGTCGGTGTTCTACGTCGCAGTCATCCCCTTGCTGCTGTTGCCGTTAATTCTGCGTTTTCTGCCGGAGTCCCTGGGTTTTCTGGTGCGTCAGGGACGCACCGAACAGGCCAGCCAGTTGCTGCAACGGGTCGAACCCAGCTACCAGCCACAGGCCGGCGACCGTCTGGAAGTGGTCACTGGTGTTGAGGCCGGTGGGTCGGTTCCGCAGCTGTTTCGTGAAGGCCGGGCGCTGAGTACGTTGATGCTCTGGGTCGCGTTCTTCTGCTGCCTGTTGATGGTCTACGCCCTCAACTCGTGGCTGCCAAAACTGATGAACAACGCCGGTTACGGCCTGGGATCGAGCCTGGCTTTCCTGCTGGTGCTCAACTTCGGGGCGATTTTCGGGGCTGTCGGTGGTGGTTGGATTGGCGATCGTTTCAAGCTCGACCGCGTGCTGGTGGTGTTCTTTGCGCTGGCGGCGTTGTCGATCAGCCTGCTGGGCTTCAAGAGCCCGACACCGGTGCTGTACCTGCTGATCGCGATTGCCGGGGCGACCACGATCGGTACGCAGATCCTGGCGTATGCCTGTGTTGCCCAGTTCTATCCGATGGGCATCCGTTCCACCGGCCTTGGCTGGGCCTCGGGAATCGGTCGTAGCGGGGCAATCGTCGGCCCGATCCTCGGCGGCCTGTTGCTGGGGATCCAGTTGCCGCTGGCGCTGAACTTCATGGCCTTTGCGGTGCCGGGTGCGGTGGCAGCGGTGGCGATGATGGTGTTTGCCAGCCGCAGCTCGGCGCGGGCCGGGGCAAGGCTGCCGTCGGCGGCTTAGCCTCATCGCGGGGCAAGCCCGCTCCCACAGGATTGTGTTGAACCGGTGGGAGCGGGCTTGCCCCGCGATACAAACGCCACACCTCTCAAGTTCAAAAACAACAATAAAAAGAGCACGTCATCATGAACAACCTCCGTCCAATCGGGTTGCTGTCTTTGTTCGCCCTGAGTTTCACCACCCAGGCCGCCGAACCTGACTTTTTCAAGGACGCCACGGCCACCCTGCAAGCGCGCAACTACTACTTCAGCCGTGATTTTTCCGGCATCGTTGGCGCCAATAAGCAGTCCAAGGCCGAGGAGTGGGGGCAGGGCTTCATCCTCAACTTCAAATCAGGCTACACCCCGGGACCAATTGGCGTTGGCGTCGATGCCATCGGCCTGCTCGGTCTCAAGCTCGACAGCAGCCCGGACCGCACCGGCACCGGCCTGCTGCCGGTTCAGGATGACGGCCGCGCGGCTGATGAATACAGCCGCGCCGGAGCGACCTTGAAGTTGCGTTATTCAAAGACCGAACTGAAAGTCGGTGAACTGCAAACCAACTTGCCGATCCTTCAGTACAACGACTCGCGTTTGCTGCCGCCGACCTATCAGGGCGCCAGCATCAGCTCGGCGGAAATCAGCGGCCTGACCCTGCAGGCGGGGCACCTGAGCTCTACCAGCCTGCGCAACGAGGCAGGCGATGAAAAACTGATCGCCATGCTCGGCCACCTGCCGCAGCGCCAGGCCGACAGCGATGCCTTCAACTTTGCCGGTGGCGACTACAGCTTCAACGCCAACCGCAGCACTTTCAGCCTCTGGTATGGCCGTCTGGAGGACATCTATCAACAGGGCTTTGTCGGCCTCAAACACAGCCAGCCGGTGGGTGATTGGGTGCTGGGTGCCAACCTTGGCTACTTCAGCGCCAAGGAGCAGGGCGAAAGCCGCATTGGCGATATCGACAACCAGGCGTTCTACTCACTGTTGTCGGCCAAGCGCGGCGGGCATACGTTCAGCGTCGGCTACCAGGGTATTTATGGTGAAGATGCCTTTCCCCGTGTATTTCCGAATATTTCGCCGCTGGGCAACGAAGTACCGACCTATGAGTTCTCTTTTGCCGATGAGCGCTCCTGGCAGGTGCGTTATGACTACGACTTTGTGGCCATGGGGGTTCCGGGGCTGACGGCAACGGTGCGCTATCTGAAGGGTAACAATGTCGATACCGGGAAAGGCTTCGAGGGCAAGGAACATGAACGCGATCTGGATATTGGTTACGCGGTGCAGAGCGGGGTGCTGAAGGGGCTGGGGGTGCGGCTGCGCAATGCCATGGCGCGGTCCAACTACCGTTCGGATATTGATGAGAACCGGGTGATCCTGACATACACCTGGACGTTGTTGTAAGGCTGACGAACTATCGCGGGGCAAGCCCGCTCCCACCGGCTTGTGCTGATCCTGTGGAAGCGGGCTTGCCCCGCGATGCTTTTGGAAACACACCGTCCATCCACGGATTGGTCGAAAACCCGTGCTATCGCTTAGACTCGCAGGATAACTACAACGAGTGTCCTGGTATGGAGAGTCCCCTGCTCAGTGAGCGCAGCCGGGTTTTCGATCGTGCCGATCCTTATGCCGTGTCGACCTACGTCAATCAGCATGTGGGGGTGCATAACATCCGCCTGCCGCGTTACGGGCATCCGGAGGCGTGCCTCGATCATCGCAAGTTCGCCAGCCTTGATCTGTGCCGGATCAGCTACGGTGGCGAAGTGCGGGTGATGTCGCCGGCCCTGGAAAACGTCTTTCACCTGCAGATCCTGCTGCGTGGCCACTGCCTGTGGCGGCGCGGTCGTGCCGAGCGTTTGCTCGGGCCCGGCGAGTTGCTGTTGATCAACCCGGACGAGCCGGTCGACCTTGCCTATTCGGCCGACTGCGAAAAATTCATTCTCAAGCTGCCCAACCGCTTGCTGGAAAGTGTCTGCGATGAACAACGCTGGCAGCGTCCCGGCGAAGGCGTGCGCTTCCTCCAGAGCCATTACCAGCTGCTGGCGCTGGAAGGTTTCTCCGGCTTGCTGGCCATGGTCTGTCATGAAGCCGAAGCCAGCGAGCCGCTGTTGCGGGTGCAGGAGCACTACAGTCAGATCGTCGCCAGCAAGATGCTGACCTTGATGCCGACCAACGTCAGTCGCGAGGCACTGACCAGCCAGGCGGTGACCTTCGACCGGATTGCCGGCTACATCGAGGGCAACCTCAAGCTGGATATCTGCAGTGAACAACTGGCGCGTCAGGCCAGCATGAGCCTGCGTTCGTTGTATGCGCTGTTCGAGCGCAACGCCGGCACCACGCCAAAAATCTACATCCGCCAGAAGAAGCTCGAACGCATCCACGCCAGCCTTGCCGACCCCAACTGCCCGGTGCGCAGCATCACCGAACTGGCCATGGACTATGGCTTCGTGCACTTGGGCCGCTTCTCGGAAAACTACAAGTCGCTGTTCGGCGAACTCCCCTCCGATACCCTCAAGCGTCGTTCCTGACACTTTGCAGAAAACGGATAAAGGTCTGCACAAAGCGGATATTTGCCGTGCCCCTCGCTCCCTAACCTGACATGGCCTGACCACAATAACAACGGAGGCCCCGGCCATGTCCCTGGGATTCGATTACCTTAATTCCCTGCTTGAAGAAGATCAGGAGAAGGGCGTCTTTCGCTGCAAGCGCGAGATGTTCACCGACCCCCGTCTGTTCGATCTTGAGATGAAACACATTTTCGAAGGCAACTGGCTGTACCTTGCCCACGAAAGCCAGATTCCTGAAAAGAACGACTTCCTCACCACCACCATGGGGCGCCAGCCGATTTTCATCGCGCGCAACAAGGACGGGGTGCTCAATGCTTTCCTCAATGCCTGCAGCCACCGCGGTGCGATGCTCTGCCGGCACAAGAGCGGTAACCGCTCGTCTTACACCTGCCCGTTTCACGGCTGGACCTTCAACAACTCCGGCAAGCTGCTCAAGGTCAAGGATCCGGTCGATGCCGGCTACCCGGCGAGCTTCAACTGTGAAGGCTCCCATGACCTGACCAAGGTTGCCCGTTTCGAGTCCTATCGCGGTTTCCTGTTTGGCAGCCTGAACCCGGACGTGGTCCCGCTGGTCGAGCATCTGGGCGAGTCGGCGAAGATCATCGACATGATCGTCGATCAGTCGCCAGAAGGCCTGGAAGTGCTGCGCGGTTCGTCCTCCTACATCTACGAAGGCAACTGGAAGCTGACCGCCGAGAACGGTGCCGACGGCTACCACGTCAGTGCCGTGCACTGGAACTACGCCGCTACCCAGAACCAGCGCAAGCAGCGCGAGGCGGGCAGCGAAGTGAAAACCATGAGCGCTGGCGGCTGGGCCAAGAGCGGTGGTGGTTTCTACTCCTTCGACAAAGGTCACCTGCTGCTCTGGACCCGTTGGGCCAACCCTGAGGACCGTCCGCTGTTCGAGCGCCGTGACGAGCTGGCCGCCGACTTCGGCCAGGCCCGCGCCAACTGGATGATCGAGAACTCGCGCAACCTGTGCCTGTACCCGAACGTGTACCTGATGGACCAGTTCAGCTCGCAGATCCGTATTGCCCGGCCGATCGCCGTGGACAAGACCGAGATCACCATCTACTGCATCGCGCCCAAGGGCGAGAGCGCCGAGGCCCGGTCCCAGCGCATCCGTCAGTACGAGGACTTCTTCAACGTCAGTGGCATGGCCACTCCGGACGACCTCGAAGAATTCCGTTCGTGCCAGATGGGTTACCAGGGCGGGCGTGGCTGGAACGACATGTCCCGCGGGGCAACCCACTGGGTCGACGGCGCCGATGCCGCTGCCCAGGAAATCGACCTGCATCCGCAAATGAGCGGTGTGCGTACCGAAGACGAAGGCCTGTTCGTGCTGCAACACAAGTACTGGCAGGAAACCATGCTCAAGGCCCTCGCCGACGAGCAACAGCTGATCCCGGTGGAGGCCGTGCAATGAGCATTTCCTTCGAGCAAGTGCGCGATTTCCTCTACGAAGAAGCGCGTTATCTGGACGACAGCCAGTGGGACAACTGGCTGGAGTGCTACGCCGCCGACGCCACCTTCTGGATGCCGGCCTGGGACGACAACGACCAGCTCACCGAAGATCCGCAACGGGAAATCTCGCTGATCTGGTACGGCAACCGTGGCGGTCTGGAAGACCGGGTGTTCCGGATCAAGACCGAACGCTCCAGTGCGACCATGCCCGACACCCGGACCTCGCACAACATCAGCAACATCGAACTGCTGGAACAGAACGATGGCGTCTGCAAGGTGCGCTTCAACTGGCACACCCTGAGCTTTCGCTACAAGACAGTGGACAGTCACTTCGGCACCAGTTTCTACACCCTTGATGTGCGCGGCGAACGGCCGCTGATCAAGGCCAAGAAGGTAGTGCTCAAGAACGACTACGTGCGTCAGGTCATCGACGTTTACCACATCTGAATCCAGCTTTTCTGCGAGGTGTGCCATGCACAAGATCGCCTTGAATTTCGAAGACGGGGTTACCCGTTTCATTGACGCCACTGCTGACGAAACCGTGGCTGACGCCGCCTACCGCCAGGGCATCAACATCCCGCTGGACTGCCGTGATGGCGCCTGCGGTACCTGCAAGTGTTTTGCCGAAGCCGGTCGTTACGACCTGGGCCAGGAATACATCGAAGACGCCTTGAGCGAGGAAGAAGCCGCCCAGGGTTATGTACTGACCTGCCAGATGCGCGCTGAAAGCGATTGCGTGGTACGCATTCCAGCCTCATCGCAAGTGTGCAAGACCGAGCAGTCCAGCTACCAGGCCAGCATCAGCGCGGTGCGCCAGCTGTCCGATAGCACCATTGCCCTGTCGATCAAGGGCGATGCCTTGAGCCGCCTGGCCTTCCTGCCCGGGCAGTACGTCAACCTCGGCGTGCCTGGCAGCGAACAGACCCGTGCTTACTCCTTCAGCTCGCTGCAAAAGGATGGCGAGGTCAGCTTCCTGATCCGCAACGTGCCGGGCGGCCTGATGAGCAGCTTCCTCACAGGTCTGGCCAAGGCTGGCGACAGCATGACCCTGGCTGGCCCGTTGGGCAGTTTCTACCTGCGTGAAATCCGCCGGCCATTGCTGCTGCTGGCAGGTGGCACCGGGCTCGCACCGTTCACCGCGATGCTGGAAAAGATCGCCGAGGAGGGCAGTGAGCATCCGCTGCACCTGATCTACGGCGTGACCAACGACTTTGACCTGGTTGAGCTTGACCGCCTGCAGGCGCTGGCTGCACGCATCCCCAACTTCAGTTACAGCGCCTGCGTGGCCAACCCCGAGAGCCAGCACCCGCTCAAGGGTTACGTCACCCAGCACATCGAGCCGCGCCACCTCAACGAAGGCGATGTCGATGTGTACCTGTGTGGCCCGCCGCCGATGGTCGAAGCGGTCAGCCAGTACATCCGCGAACAGGGCATTACTCCGGCGAACTTCTACTACGAAAAATTCGCCGCCGCCGCTGCCTGAAGCCGTTTTTATGGGGCCGGGCGCATCGTGCGGGTACGGTCGGTCCCTTTTTTATTCGAGGTTGTCATGAACAACAGATTCGACAACAAGGTCGCGCTGGTTACCGGCGCGGCGCAGGGCATCGGCCGCCGGCTGTGCGAGCGTTTGCTCGAAGAAGGCGCGACCCTGGTGGCGGTGGATCGCTCGGAACTGGTCCACGAGCTGCAAGGCGAAGGCGTACTGACCCTGACCGCAGACCTGGAGCAGTACGGCGATTGCAACCGGGTGATGGCGGCAGCGGTGGAGCGCTTTGGCCGCCTCGACGTGCTGGTCAACAACGTTGGCGGCACCATCTGGGCCAAACCTTTCGAGCACTACGAAGCAGCACAGATCGAAGCGGAAGTGCGTCGCTCGTTGTTCCCCACCCTGTGGTGCTGCCATGCGGCGCTGCCCTACATGCTTGAGCAAGGCAGCGGCGCCATCGTCAACGTTTCCTCGATCGCCACGCGCAGCGTCAACCGCGTGCCCTATGGCGCCGCCAAAGGAGGGGTGAATGCACTGACCGCCTGCCTGGCCTTCGAAACCGCCGGCCGCGGCGTGCGGGTCAATGCCACGGCACCCGGTGGCACCGAAGCACCGCCACGTCGGGTGCCGCGCAACAGCGCCGAGCAGAGCAGCGACGAGAAGGTCTGGTACCAGCAGATCGTTGACCAGACCCTCGACAGCAGCCTGATGAAACGCTACGGCAACCTCGATGAGCAGGTTGGCGCGATTCTCTTTCTGGCCTCCGACGAGGCTTCCTACATCACCGGCACGGTGTTGCCGGTTGGCGGCGGCGACCTCGGCTGAGCGCCCCTGGAGATCTCGATGAGTCATCCTTTGATTGAACGCATCTCGACGCTGATCGTCGACCTGCCCACCATTCGCCCGCACAAGCTGGCGATGCACACCATGCAAAAGCAGACCCTGGTGATCATCCGCCTGCAGTGCTCGGATGGCATCGAAGGCCTCGGTGAGTCCACCACTATCGGTGGTCTGGCCTACGGCAACGAAAGCCCGGAAAGCATCAAGCAGAACATCGACAGCTACTTTGCTCCGCTGTTGATCGGCCAGGATGCCAGCAACATCAATGCGGCAATGCAGCGTCTGGACAAGGTCATCAAGGGCAACACCTTCGCCCGCTCCGGGATCGAAAGCGCCTTGCTCGATGCCCAGAGCAAGCGCCAGGGCCTGGCCGTCAGCGAACTGCTTGGCGGGCGAGTACGCGACAGCCTGGAAGTGGCCTGGACCCTGGCCAGTGGCGACACCGCGCGCGACATCGCCGAGGCCGAGCAGATGCTCGACCTGCGTCGTCACCGTATCTTCAAGCTGAAGATCGGTTCCAACGAAGTCAGCCACGACCTCAACCATGTGATCGCGATCAAACGCGCACTGGGCGACCGCGCCAGCGTGCGGGTCGACGTCAATCAGTACTGGGACGAGTCCCAGGCGATTCGCGCCTGCCAGGTGCTGGGCGACAACGGTATCGACCTGGTCGAGCAGCCGATCTCGCGCATCAACCGCGCCGGCCAGGTACGCCTGAACCAGCGCAGCCCGGCACCGATCATGGCCGATGAATCGATCGAAAGCGTCGAGGACGCCTTCAGCCTGGCAGCCGACGGCGCCGCCAGCATCTTCGCTTTGAAGATCGCCAAGAACGGTGGACCGCGTGCCGTGTTGCGTACCGCGCAGATCGCAGAGGCCGCCGGCATCGCTCTGTACGGCGGGACCATGCTCGAAGGTTCGATCGGCACCCTGGCCGCTGCCCATGCCTTTGTCACCCTGAACAAACTGACCTGGCACACCGAACTGTTCGGCCCGCTGCTGCTGACCGAAGAGATCGTCAACGAAGCGCCGGTGTATCGCGACTTCGCCCTGCATGTACCACGCACCCCGGGCCTGGGCCTGACCCTGGACGAAGAGCGCCTGGCGTTCTTCAGCCGCAAGTAAGGAGAGATGCCATGTTGTTCCACGTGAAAATGACCGTGAACCTGCCCCTGGACATGGACCCGGCCAAAGCCGCAACGCTCAAGGCCGACGAAAAGGAACTGGCCCAGCGGCTGCAACGCGAAGGCAGCTGGCGTCACCTGTGGCGCATTGCCGGGCACTACGCCAACTACAGCGTGTTCGACCTGCCCAGCGTCGAGGCGCTGCACGACACCCTGATGCAGCTGCCGCTGTTCCCCTACATGGACATCGAAATCGATGGCCTGTGCCGCCACCCGTCGTCGATCCACAGCGACGACCGTTGAACGCGTAACGCCGATAACAACAATTCGAGGTACATATCATGACCGTGAAGATTGCTCACACTGCCGATGTCCAGAAATTCTTCGAAGAAGTCAGTGGCCTGAACAACGACCTGGGTAGCCCGCGCATGAAGCTGGTGACCAACCGGATCGTCAACGACGTGGCCCGCATCATCGAAGACCTGCAAGTCACCCCCGATGAATTCTGGAAGGCGGTGGACTACCTCAACCGCCTGGGTTCGCGCCAGGAAGCCGGCCTGCTGGTGGCCGGGCTGGGCGTCGAACACTATCTGGACCTGCAACTGGATGCCCAGGATGCCGAAGCCGGCATCAGCGGCGGTACTCCGCGTACCATCGAAGGGCCGCTGTATGTAGCCGGCGCACCGATGGCCGAAGGCGAAGTACGCATGGACGACGGCCTGGATCCGGGCACGGTGATGTTCCTCCAGGGTCGTGTCCTGGACGAGCAGGGCCAGCCGGTGGCTGGCGCCGTGGTGGACCTGTGGCATGCCAACACTCAGGGTACCTATTCGTACTTCGACAGCACCCAGTCGGACTACAACCTGCGCCGACGCATCGTCACCGATGCCGAAGGCCGCTACCGCGCGCGCAGCATCGTGCCGTCGGGTTATGGCTGCCCTGCGGACGGACCGACCCAGGAGCTGCTCGACCAGCTGGGTCGCCATGGCAATCGTCCGGCGCATATCCACTTCTTCATTTCCGCACCGGGTTATCGTCACCTGACTACCCAGATCAACCTGGCCGGTGATCAGTACCTGTGGGACGACTTTGCCTATGCCACCCGTGACGGCCTGATCGGCGAGCTGCGCTTTGTCGAGGATGCGGCCGCCGCCGATGCCCGTGGTGTAGAAGGGCGTTTTGCCGAAATGGACTTCGACTTCCAGTTGCTCAATGCACCCAAGCCTGCGAGTGAAGCACGCAGCAAGCGGCCGCGGGCGTTGCAAGACGTCTGAGGACCGGGTTGAATCCATCGCGGGGCAAGCCCGCTCCCACAGGTAATAAGACTGTGGGAGCGGGCTTGCCCCGCGCTGCTTTTCAGAAGCCACTCACTGGACAATCCAATGAAAACAATACTCCAGGACTTCTCCCTCTCTGCCTTGGTTGCCGGCTTCATCGCCACCCTGATTTCCTACGCAGGCCCCTTGGTGATCATCTTCCAGGCCGCCCACAGCGCACAGCTGTCGGCGGCTGAACTGTCTTCGTGGGTCTGGGCCATTTCCATCGGCAGCGGTGTGCTCGGCGTGGTGCTCAGCCTGCGCTTCAAGGTGCCGTTGGTGATTGCCTGGTCGGCACCGGGCTCGGCCCTGCTGGTGGCGCTGTTGCCGGACATCGCTTTTGCCGAGGCGGTCGGTGCCTACATTGTCGCCAACCTGGTGATCCTGCTCGTCGGCCTGTCGGGCGCCTTTGACCGCATTGTCGGCAAGCTGCCGCCAGCCATCTCCGCGGCGATGCTGGCGGGTATCCTGTTCAGTTTCGGTACCGGCTTGTTCACTTCATTGAAATCGCAACCGCTGCTGGTGCTGGCGATGTTCGTCAGTTACCTGGTGTTCAAGCGCATCGCCCCGCGCTATGCGGTGTTGGCGGTGCTGGTATGCGGGGTAAGCATTGCCGTGTTCAGCGGCGAAATGAACAGCTCGGCGCTGGTGGTGGGCCTGGCCACGCCGGTGTGGACCACGCCGGCATTCAGCTGGAATGCCTTGCTGAGCATCAGTCTGCCGCTGGTGATGGTGGCGTTGACCGGGCAGTTCGTGCCGGGTATCGCCGTGTTGCGTAACGATGGCTATCAAACCCCGGCCAGCCCGATCATTGCCAGTAACGCGCTGACCAGTCTGATGCTGGCGCCGTTCGGTTGCCATGGCCTGAACCTGGCAGCAATTACGGCGGCCATCTGCACTGGCCGCGAAGCACATGACGATCCGCGCAAACGCTATTGGGCGGGTGTCTGTGGTGGCGTGCTGTATTTGCTGCTGGGGGTGTTCGGGGCGACGCTGGTGTCACTGTTCACTGCGTTTCCCGCGGCCTTGATCGCGGCGCTGGCCGGGCTGGCCTTGTTTGGTGCGATTGGTGGAGCGCTGGCCGGGGCGATGAGTGTGCCGAGTGACCGCGAGGCGGCGTTGATCACCTTCCTGGTGACGGCTTCGGGGATGTCATTCCTCGGTTTGTCGGCGGCTT
This sequence comes from Pseudomonas alkylphenolica, assembly GCF_000746525.1. NCBI lineage: Bacteria > Pseudomonadati > Pseudomonadota > Gammaproteobacteria > Pseudomonadales > Pseudomonadaceae > Pseudomonas > Pseudomonas alkylphenolica. The sequence goes on along the minus strand of NZ_CP009048.1, from coordinate 5,725,667 downwards.
TCTGGGGGCTGATCTTCGGCTTGTTCGCGCACCTGCTGCTGCACCTGCGGCGACCAGCGCCACAGGTGAGCAGGGCAGGGGTGCAGGCTGACTGAAGTCAGATCTGCATGGCCATGCCTTCGACGTTCATCGCCGCCTGGCGCAAGGCTTCGGAACGGGTCGGGTGCGGGTGGCAGGTGAGGGCGATGTCTTCGGCCGAAGCCGAGAACTCCATGGCCACGCAGAACTCGCCGATCATCTCGCTGACGCTCGGGCCAACCAGGTGCACACCGAGCACCTCGTCGGTGTTGGCGTCGGCCAGGACCTTGGCGAAGCCTTCGGTCTCGTGGTTGATCTTCGCCCGGCTGTTGGCGGTGAAGGGAAACTTGCCGACCTTGTAGGCACGTCCTTCGGCCTTGAGCTGCTCTTCGGTCTTGCCGACGCTGGCCAGTTCCGGACGGGTGTAGATCACCCCGGGGATGAGGTTGTAGTTGACCTCATGGGCCTTGCCGGCGATCCGCTCGATGCAGGCCACCGCTTCGTCTTCGGCCTTGTGCGCGAGCATCGGGCCGGAGGTGACGTCACCGATAACCCAGATTCCCGGCACCGCTGAGCGGTGGTGCTCATTGGCAAGCATGCCGCGCTTGTCGGTTTCCAGGCCAACGTTTTCCAGGCCCAGGCCCTTGGTATATGGACGACGACCGATAGCGACCAGTACATAGTCCGCTTGCAGGTTTTCACTGGCACCACCTGCGGCAGGCTCCAGGCTCAGGCTGACACCCTCCGCCGAGGCGGTGGCCTGAGTGACCTTGCTGCCCAGCTTGAAACTGATGCCTTGCTTGGCCAGCGCGCGTTGCAGGGTTTTGGCGGTCTCTTCGTCGGTGCCCGGACAGATGCGGTCAAGGTATTCGATCACGGTGACCTGACTCCCCAGGCGCCGCCATACCGAACCCAGCTCCAGGCCGATCACGCCAGCACCGATCACCACCAGGTGCTTGGGCACGCTGGGCAGCGACAGGGCGCCAGTTGAGTCGATGATGCGTTGGTTGTCGATGGTCACACCCGGTAGTGGGGTTGGCTCGGAGCCGGTGGCGATGATGATGTCCTTGGCCTGCAGCTCAGTGATGCTGCCGTCCTCGGCACTGACATTGACCCGGCCTGTGCCTGCGATCTGGCCCCAGCCCTTGATCCAGTCGACCTTGTTCTTGCGGAACAGGAACTCGATGCCCTTGGTCAGGCCGGTCACGCTTTCGTCTTTCTGCTTCATCATCTGGGCGAGGTTCAAGGTCGGTTTGACCTCGATACCCAGGTTGGCGAACTCGCTGCCCACCGCCGCTTCATACAGCTCCGAGGCATGCAGCAGTGCCTTGGACGGCATGCAACCGACATTCAGGCAGGTACCGCCCAGGGTCGAGCGGCCTTCCACACAGGCCACGCTCATGCCCAGCTGACCGGCGCGGATTGCGGCGTTGTAGCCGCCCGGGCCGCCGCCGATGATCACCACATCATAGGTTTTCATTGTTGTACTCCAGGATGAAGAATCGACAATGGCGCCAAGATTAGTCTGCCAGGCAAGTGATTGTATACAATCAATCGTGCGCTTCGATTTCCCAAAAAGGGTCTGGAATGGGGGCGACAGCTTCAGACTATGGTCGCGATAGGCTGAAACTTCCGACAGATGAACTACCCTTTGGCGGTGACGTCCGATGAAAAAGGGAGGCTCATTTCATGCTTGCGCAACTTCCGCCCGTTCTGCAAAGCCTGCGATTACCCCTGCGCCTGAAGCTGTGGGATGGCCATGAGTTCGATCTGGGTCCTAAGCCCCAGGTCACTATCGTGGTAAAGGATCCGCAGCTGATCAGCCAATTTACCCATCCGAGCCTGGAAGAACTGGGTGCGGCCTTCGTCGAAGGCAAGCTGGAACTGGAGGGCACCATCGGTGAGGTGATCCGGGTTTGCGATGAGCTCAGCGAAGCCTTGCTCAAGCATGAAGTCGATGACCAGCCAGTACGCAGCGAGCATGACAAGGAAACTGACGCGGCGGCGATTTCCTATCACTACGACCTGTCCAACGATTTCTACCAGCTGTGGCTGGACCGCGACATGGCCTATTCCTGCGCCTACTTCAAAACCGAGCAGGACACCCTTGAGCAGGCCCAGCAGAACAAGTTCGAGCACCTGTGCCGCAAGCTGCGCTTGCAGAAGGGGGACTACCTGCTCGATGTCGGCTGTGGTTGGGGTGGGTTGTCGCGTTTTGCCGCCCGGGAGTTTGGCGCCAAGGTGTTAGGTATCACCCTGAGCAAAGAGCAGCTCAAGCTCGGCCGCCAACGGGTCAAGGACGAAGGTCTGCAAAACCAGGTGAAGCTGCAGATTCTCGACTACCGCGACATTCCTCAGGATGGCCGCTTCGACAAGGTGGTCAGTGTCGGCATGTTCGAGCATGTCGGCCATGCCAACCTGGCGCTGTACTCTGAGCGTCTGTTCGGTGCCGTGCGCGAAGGTGGTCTGGTGATGAACCACGGCATCACCGCCAAGCATGTGGACGGGCGTCCGGTAGGGCGGGGTGCCGGGAGTTTCATCGGACGCTATGTGTTCCCTCACGGCGAGCTGCCGCACTTGTCGATGATCGCTGCCAGCATCAGCCATGCCGGTCTTGAGATTGTCGATGTCGAGAGCCTGCGCCTGCACTACGCGCGCACGCTCAAGCACTGGAGCGACCGCCTGGAAAGCCAGTTACAAGCAGCCTCGACGCTGGTGCCGGAAAGGGCCCTGCGGATCTGGCGCCTGTACCTGGCTGGCTGTTCCTACGCCTTCGCCAAGGGCTGGATCAACCTGCACCAGATCCTCGCGGTCAAACCTTATGCCGACGGCCATCATGACCTGCCGCTGACCCGCGAGGACCTCTATCGCTGAGGTGATTAGAGAATCGGTGAAATCAGCCGGGCGATACGCATGCCCAATAGTTGTAGGCGGTGGGTGTCCTGGCTGTCCTCGGCACTGATCTCCCTGGCCTGGTCGAAGTCATGGATGAGCATGGCTTCGACCTGATCGGCGAAGTCGCGGTCGACCGTCAGCAGCATCACTTCGAAGTTCAGGCGGAACGAACGGTTGTCGAGGTTGGCGCTGCCGATGGCGCTGATCTCGTTGTCGATCAGCACCACCTTCTGGTGCAGGAAACCCGGACCATAGCGGAACATCCTTACCCCGGCGCGCACCGCTTCGAAGGCATAGAGGCTGGATGCCGCATAGACGATGCGATGGTCCGCACGCGACGGCAAAAGGATACGTACATCCACTCCGCGAAATACGGCCAGGCGTAGTGCGGCGGCCACCGCCTCATCAGGAATGAAGTAGGGGCTGGTAATCCACAGCCGCTCCCTTGCCGAATGGATGGCTTCGACGAAGAACAGCGAGCAGGTTTCCTGAGGGTCGGCCGGACCACTGGCCAGTACCTGACAGAGCACGCCATCTTCGGGGTAGGTGTCCGGCAGGATCAGCGGCGGCAGTTTGCGTGCGGCCCAGAACCAGTCCTCGGCAAAAGATTCCTGCAGGCAGGCCAGCACCGGGCCGCTGACTTGCACATGGGTATCGCGCCAGGGTGAGAGCCTGGGCTTTTCGCCCAGGTACTCGTCGCCGACGTTGTGCCCGCCGAGAAAACCCTGCACGCCATCGACCACGACGATCTTGCGGTGGTTGCGGAAGTTGACCTGAAAGCGGTTGAACCAACCACGGCGCGTGGCGAAGGCGCGGATGTTCACACCACCGTCGCGCAGTTTTTGACTGTAGCTGGCGGGCAGGGCGTGGCTGCCGACCCGGTCGTACAGCACATAGATGTTTACCCCTTCGGCGGCTTTCTTCAGCAGCAGGGCTTGCAAGGCGCGCCCCAGCTTGTCGTCATGGATGATGAAGAACTGCACCAGCACCGTGTCACGTGCTTGCTCGATGGCGGCGAAGATCGCGTCGAAAGTTGCCTTGCCGTCGATCAGCAGGCGCACCTGGTTGTTCGCCAGATACGGCATCCGCCCCAACCTGGGCATGGCCCGAAGTGCGCCATAGGATTCGGAGTTGCGTGCTGCCAGCGCTTCATCGACCCATGGTCGCCAGTTGAGGTCGGCCATGGCCACATGCATTTCGCGGTTGGCCTGGCGTCGCGCCTGGATGTAGGCGTCGAAGGTACGACTGCCAAATACCAGGTAAGGGATCAAGGTGAAGTAGGGGATAAACAGCAGCGACAAGGCCCAGGCAATTGCACCCTGGGCAGTGCGCACGGTGAGCACCGCATGCATGGCGGCGATGGCACCAAGCAAGTGCAGGGCACCGATCAGGTAACCGAAGAAGTAGGGGCTGTGGTAATCCATATGCATCCTGCTGTCCAAAGGCACTGCCTCTAACAGAGCATGTTCCACACGCTACTTGCAACCGAAAGGGCAAATTGACGTCTAAGCTGTGTTCCAGCTTGGGGCTGGAGTTTCGAGGAGTCATTACATGAAAAGTCGTCTGCCAATGCTGGCATTGGTCCTGGGTGTATCGAGCCCGTTGGTGCATGCGCAGATGTTGCAACCGGGGTTGTGGGAGCTGACCACCAGCAACATGCAGGTCGATGGCAAGGCGCTGCCGGACATGGGCTTCATGCTCGGCCAGTTGAAGAACCTGCCGCCCGAGCAGCGGGCGATGATTGAAGGCGGCCTGGCCAAGCAGGGGATCAGTGTCGCCGGTCAGGGCGTGCGCTCGTGCCTGACGCCTGAGCAGGTCAAGACCAACGATATCCCGCTGCAAGACCCGAAGTCCGGTTGTGCCCAGAAGATTACCGAGCGCACGGGCAATGTCTGGAAGTTCACTTTCAGCTGCCCGAAAGCGCAGGGTAATGGGGTAGCAACATTCCAGAGTGATAAAGAGTTCACCACCACGGTGAACGGCACCTTCAATGCTTCGGGTGTCCAGCAACAAGGCAGCATGAACACGCGTGCCGTTTGGCTGGGCGACGACTGCGGTAGCGTCAAGCCGCGAACCTAAAACACCTTGAACCGCGTTACCAGTGCCACTGGCTGTGAGCAACCGCATCGTGGGCATGCAGACTCTCTGCATGTTCCACGCGCAGGCTGAAGCCGCTCAGCCAGGTCAGGTGTTGCAGGGCCAGGTGCAGACGGCGAGCGGCGTCTTCACAGAACATCAGGTTCTGACCGTTGGCCAAGGCAAAGGCTTGTTCGTCTGCGCGCTTCACCGCAGTTTGCACGGCGGTGCCGAGTGCCGTCTCCGCCTGATCGATCAGTGCCTTGATCGGCAGCTCGCTGACCCCTTGCTTCAAGCGTATCTGCAATTGCGCCACACTGCGTTGGCTGTGAGGCGTTGCCACCACACCCTGGGCGCTGCCCAACCAGTCAAGTACAGCCTCATGGCTGAGGCTACGGTTGCCGAAATCGGTGAGGAATTGCTGTTGAATCAATTGCCTGGCCAGGGCAGCAGAGCAAGGGCAGGTGGAGGAGTAATCCAGCTGCACTTTTAGTTCCACGTGGAACACTTCGTCTTTTAGCTGTGCAGAAAGGCTGACTGGATAGGCTTTCCACCCCGCCAACGGGCTGATCAATGCCGGACGTTTGAGCATGAGTTCGAAGTGCAAATTCAAGTAAGCGCCTGCGGATATTCCTGCGTGGCTTTCCAGAAAAGTATCCAGCACCTGGTGAATGAGCAGAGGTGTTAAAGGCTGCTGTTCGAACACCTCCAGTGCCAGATACAAGCGTGACATGTGGATACCGCGTGAGCTGCCATCGTCCAGGCTGACGCCCGCGTCGGCACTTGCTCGCAAGGTGCTGCCATCAAACAACACCGGCAAAGCAATGTTGCACATGCCAACCCAGTCCAGGGGCAAGGAGGTGTGAATGGCTTGCGCGGCAATATCAGGAAGCGTCAGGGCAGTCATGGGCAGCTCGTATTCTGTTTGGCGAGAGTGATTACTGGCAGCCGCTCAGGCGATTGCAGTGCAGGTTGAAGCGCTGACCGCTGGAGCTGGACACCCGATTGAAAGTGGTCCAGCCGACTTTGCGGCTGTAACCCACCCAGGTTTCACCGTCACTGGCCAGGCCGGTGTAGAACGTCAGCTGCCCGTAACGGCTGTTGGTTTGTGTCCATAGCCGCCGTCCCTGCACTTCATAACCACGCAGATAAGTCGTGCTGCCCTCGCTGCGCACGCTGTAGTAATTGCCTTGCGCATCACCACACGCCAGCAAGGTGGCGCTACGGGTGCACAGCGCCAAGCCTTTGCTCAGTGGAACAGCCACGGCTGCAACAGGCAGGCACAGCAGCAATAGGGCAGTGGCAGACAGGCACAACAGTTTCATTTTTGGCGTCCTTCGAGGGGCCTTCGGTCGAGTTCAGGCAAAGCAGCTTGGCGAGATTGTATTGTTATAATATAACATTGTGCAATGCATCGTTCGAATGCGCCTGCCCCGATGAGGATCTGATCATGCCCAACCGCCTTCCCGTCACCGTGCTTTCCGGCTTTCTGGGTGCCGGCAAAAGCACCCTGCTCAACCATGTCCTGCGCAACCGCGAGAACCTGCGGGTGGCAGTGATCGTCAACGACATGAGTGAAATCAACATCGATGCCAGCGAGGTGCAACGCAATGTCAGCCTCAACCGCGCTGAAGAAAAACTGGTGGAGATGAGCAACGGCTGCATCTGCTGCACCCTGCGTGAGGACTTGCTTGAAGAGGTTGGCCGGCTGGCGCGCGAGGGCCGCTTTGACTACCTGCTGATCGAGTCCACCGGCATCTCCGAACCGTTACCGGTTGCCGAGACATTTACCTTCCGTGATGAGCAAGGCCGCAGCCTGGCCGATCAGGCGCGGCTGGACACCATGGTCACGGTTGTCGACGGGTTGAACTTCCTGCGTGATTACCAGGCGGCAGAAAGCCTGGCCAGTCATGGCGAAACCCTGGGCGAGGACGACCAGCGTTCGATCAGCGACCTGCTGATCGAACAAGTGGAGTTTGCCGATGTGATCCTGCTCAGCAAGATCGACCTGATCAGCAGCCATGAGCGCAAAGAACTCTGCGCCATCCTGCGCAGCCTCAATGCCCATGCGCGGATCGTACCGATGCTCATGGGCCAGGTGCCTTTGACGTCGATCCTCAATACCGGCCTGTTCGATTTCGAGCGTGCCGCCGAGGCCCCGGGATGGCTGCAGGAACTGCGCGGAGAGCATGTGCCGGAAACCGAGGAGTACGGTATCGCCGCCAGCACCTGGCAAGCCCGTCGTCCGCTGCATCCACAGCGCTTCTTCGACTTTATCCACAACGCGTGGAGTAATGGCCGCTTGCTGCGCTCGAAAGGGTTCTTCTGGCTGGCCAGCAAGCATCAGGAGGCCGGCAGCTGGTCGCAGGCCGGGGGCATGATGCGTTACGGTTTTGCCGGACGCTGGTGGCGCTTTGTGCCGCGTCAGCACTGGCCGCAAGATGAACAGAGTACGGCAGCAATCCTCAACAACTGGACGGCCGAATGCGGTGATTGCCGTCAGGAACTGGTGTTCATCGGTCAGAACATTGACTTCACCCAGCTGAAGACCGATCTGGACGCTTGCCTGCTGAGCGACGCGGAAATGGCTGAAGGCGCCGAAAGCTGGTGCCAACTGGCAGATCCTTTCGGCCCTTGGCATGACGAAGAGGCGGCTTGACGCAATGGACTGATTTCAAGGCATAGTGATGAAAATCCAGGACCGCTAACGTCATATGCTGCAGAACATCCCTACCCACGTTATTGCCGGACCTTTGGGGGCCGGCAAAACCAGCCTTATCCGTCAGCTAATGGCCCAGCGACCGGTAAACGAGCGCTGGGCCATTCTGATCAACGAGTTCGGTCAGATCGGCCTGGATGCGGCGTTGCTGAGTACCGATGATCAGGGTATCGCCATGGGCGAGGTGGCGGGTGGCTGTCTGTGTTGCGTCAACGGTGCGCCTTTTCAGGTCGGACTGGGGCGTTTACTGCGCAAAGCTAAACCGCACCGGTTGTTTATCGAACCTTCGGGGTTGGGGCATCCACTGCAATTGCTGGAGCAACTTCGGCAGCCGCCATGGCGTGGGGTATTGGCTGTACAACCAGCGGTCATGGTGCTGGATGCCGAGCAACTTGCAGCGGGCAGTGCTTTACCTGAGGCGCAGCAGGACGCGTTGGCCGACGCAGGCCTGCTGGTGCTGAATAAATCCCAAGGGCTTGATGATGAAAAGCGCTTGTGGATAACTTCACAGCTGCCCCGTCAGCCGCTGTACTGGACCGAACAGGGGCGATTGCCGTTATCGGAGTTGCCCACCCAGGTGTTTGCACCGGGTGAAACCGCGTCTGTGGATAAGCTGGTTTTGCCCAATACAACCGGGCCTACGGCGGCCCTGTGGATAAATCCACAGGAGCCAATCTGCAGCATTCAGGACGCTGCCGAGGGCTGGAGTATCGGCTGGCGCTGGCATCCGCAGCAGAGGTTCGAACGTTCGCGTCTCGAACAGTTGCTGCGTGACTTCGACTGGCGCCGGGCCAAACTGGTTATCCACAGCCCGCAAGGTTGGCAGTCGATCAACGCGGTAGGCGGGCAGGGCGATCTGCACTGGCAACCCAGCGAATGGCGTCGTGACTCGCGCATCGAGCTGATTTTCACCAGCGCACAGGATCAAAAGCTGCTGCAGCAAGCCATGCAGGCTTGCCGGCTCTAGTTACGCCAGCGGTTATGGTCCTGGCGCCACTGATTCATTTCGATGACGTTGTCAGCATGCTGTGCCGGTTTGATTTCGAACGGGTAGGGCGCCAGTTCGATCTGCATGCTATGGGCGCCAAACTGGGTGACAGTGCCCGGGTGGCGCTGCTCACCGGTGACGGTGAACTCGAAGTTATACACACGGGCCAGGCGCTTGCGACCCTGGGCGTCGCGGACAAAACCGATGCGCTTGAGCGCCACGTTGCCATCGAGCAGTTCCAGATCGAGTTTTGCACAGTGCTGCTTGACCCGTTCCAGGGCCTTTTCACGCAATCCGTGGTTGTGCCACAGCCAGGCGCCAGCTGTAGCCAGCAGCATCAGCACGGAGAGATTACCCAGGGTCAGCATTTACATTTACTCCAACGAAGTACGCTCAGCTTAACTGCCTCCCCGCTCTGTCGTACAGGTGGCATTTGACGCCATACTGCGCGTCTTGTCTTTCAATTCACTGCTTCGGAAGTCTTGCATGAAACGTACGCCGCATCTGCTCGCCATCCAGTCCCATGTAGTTTTCGGCCATGCCGGTAATGGCGCGGCAGTGTTCCCGATGCAGCGGGTCGGTGTGAATGTCTGGGCACTCAATACCGTGCAGTTCTCCAATCACACTCAGTATGGCCAGTGGACGGGAGAAGTGCTTGCGCCTGCTCAAATTCCCGCACTGGTCGAGGGCATTGCCGCGATCGGCGAGTTGGGTAATTGCGATGCGGTGTTGTCCGGCTATATGGGCAGCGCCGAGCAGGGACGCGCGATCCTCAGTGGCGTAGCGCGGATCAAGGCGGCCAACCCCAAGGCCTTGTACCTGTGTGACCCGGTCATGGGGCATCCGGAAAAGGGCTGCATCGTACCGGCCGAAGTCAGCCGCTTTCTGCTTGAAGAAGCGTTGGCCGCCGCTGATGTGTTATGCCCGAATCAGCTGGAACTGGACAGTTTCTGTGATCGCCGGCCGGAGTCCCTGGAAGATTGTGTGACCATGGCTCGCAGCCTGCTGGAACGTGGGCCGAAAGCGGTACTGGTCAAGCACCTGGCTTATCCAGGCCGCGGGGCGGATGATTTCGAGATGCTGTTGGTCACTGCCGAAGGCAGCTGGCACCTACGCCGGCCGCTGCTGGCCTTCCCGCGTCAACCCGTGGGCGTGGGCGACCTGACGTCAGGGCTGTTCCTGGCGCGCCTGCTGCTGGGCGATAGCTGCCTGGCAGCGTTCGAATTCACCGCCGCCGCCGTCCATGAAGTACTGCTCGAAACCCAGGCCTGCGCCAGCTACGAACTCGAGCTGGTGCGGGCCCAGGACCGCATCGTGCATCCACGGGTGCGCTTCGAGGCTCGGCGCCTGAGCTGTTAAAGCGTGTCGCCCTTGAGCTCCTGGTAGCGTTTTTCCAGCTCCTGGCGAATCTGCCGGCGCTGCTTGCCTTGCAGGAAGCGGCGCTTTTCTTCGCTGCTTTCCGGCTGGCGCGGCGGTACCGCTACAGGCTTGCGGTCGTCATCGACGGCGACCATGGTGAAAAAACAGCTGTTGCTGTGGCGTACCGAACGCTCGCGAATGTTTTCGGTGACCACCTTGATGCCGACTTCCATCGAGGTGTTGCCGGTGTAGTTGACCGAGGCAAGAAAGGTCACCAGCTCGCCGACATGTACCGGCTCGCGAAAGACCACCTGGTCTACCGACAGGGTCACCACGTAACGCCCGGCATAGCGGCTGGCGCAGGCATAGGCGACTTCATCGAGGTATTTCAGCAGTGTGCCGCCATGAACGTTGCCAGAAAAGTTGGCCATGTCCGGGGTCATCAGGACGGTCATCGACAGCTGGGCGTTTCCAGGTTCCATAGTGTGCTCACGGTTAGGTTGCGCTGAGGCGGGGTGGCGACTGGTATTCACGCTTCTTTCCCCTATTACGATTCCCATCTAAAGACGGGACGCTGACAGCGGCCTTGCCGTCACGCTGTTTGTGCCATTTACGGCGTTGATTTGGTCGATCTGTTTCCACTTATTGCACCGGCTTTTCGCGAAAGGCGGCAGTGTTAACCTGAGGAGGCCCATGCAAGGTGGGTTTTCTACATTAAAAACACTATGTACCCGCAACTCAATCAGTCTATTCCTGGGATGAGTAGCGGTTTGTCCTTCGTCTCAAGGTAAGGAGTACCACGCCGTGCATGCCATCAGCTTTATCCAGGATTTGGCAGTGATCATGCTGGTTGCGGGTGTGGTCACCATCCTCTTTCACCGTTTCAAACAGCCGGTGGTGCTGGGTTACATCGTCGCCGGCTTTATCATCGGCCCGCACACCCCACCGTTTGGCCTGATCCACGACGAAGATACGATCAAGACCCTCGCCGAGCTCGGGGTAATCTTCCTGATGTTCTGCCTGGGCCTGGAGTTCAGCCTGCGAAAGCTGTTCAAGGTCGGCGCCACGGCGTTTATCGCGGCGTTCCTGGAGATCGTGCTGATGATCTGGATCGGCTTCGAGATCGGCCGCTGGTTCGGTTGGAGCACCATGGATTCGCTGTTCCTGGGAGCGATTCTGGCGATTTCCTCGACCACCATCATCGTCAAGGCGCTCAACGACCTGAAGATGAAGAACGAGCGCTTTGCCCAACTGATCTTCGGCGTACTGATCGTCGAGGATATTCTCGGTATCGGTATCATCGCCTTGCTTTCGGGGATCGCCGTCAGTGGCTCGGTCAGTTCCGGCGAAGTGTTTTCCACTGTCGGCAAGCTGTCGCTGTTCATGATTGTGGCGCTGGTCATCGGCATTCTGCTGGTGCCGCGGCTGCTGGCCTACGTCGCACGTTTCGAAAGCAACGAGATGCTGCTGATCACCGTGCTGGGCCTGTGTTTCGGCTTCTGCCTGCTGGTGGTCAAACTCGAGTACAGCATGGTGCTGGGGGCTTTCCTGATCGGTGCAATCATGGCCGAATCGCGACAGTTGCTGAAAATCGAGCGGCTGATCGAACCGGTTCGCGACCTGTTCAGTGCGATTTTCTTTGTCGCCATCGGCATGATGATCGACCCGCTGGTGCTGGTCGAATATGCCTGGCCGATCGTGGTCATCACCGTGGCCGTGGTGCTGGGCAAGATGCTGTCATGTGGCATGGGGGCATTTATCGCCGGCAATGACGGACGCACCTCGCTACGGGTAGGGATGGGGCTGTCTCAAATTGGCGAGTTCTCCTTCATCATCGCGGCGCTGGGCATGACCCTGCAGGTCACCAGCGACTTCCTTTATCCGGTCGCGGTAGCCGTATCGGCCATCACCACGCTGCTCACGCCTTATCTGATCCGTGGTGCCGACCCTTTGTCGCTGAAGCTTGCCAAGGTCGTCCCGCGCCGCCTGGCACGGGTGTTATCGCTGTACGGCGAGTGGCTGCGCAGTATCCAGCCCCACGGCGAGGGCGCGTTACTGGCTTCGATGATCCGGCGCATCCTGCTGCAGGTGGGGGTGAACCTGGCACTGGTGGTGGCGATCTTTTTCAGTGGCGGCTATTTCGCTGCGCGCATCGGTGAATACCTGGGGGCATGGATCAGCGACGTAGGTCAGCAGAAGGCACTGATCTGGGGTGCAGCATTACTGCTGTCGCTGCCGTTCCTGATTGCCGCCTATCGCAAGCTCAAGGCACTGTCGATGCTGTTGGCCGAGATGGGCGTCAAGCCGGAAATGGCCGGGCGCCATACCCAACGGGTGCGCCGGGTGATTGCCGAGGTCATTCCGCTGTTGTCGCTGCTGGTGATCTTTCTGCTGTTGTCGGCACTTTCGGCGAGCATTCTGCCGACCAGCGAATTGCTGGTGCTGATTGTGGTGGTGGCGGCGGGTGTGGCGGCGTTGCTCTGGCGCTGGCTCATCCGCGTGCACACGCGCATGCAGATCGCGTTGCTGGAGACGCTGGACAATCATCAGGAGAATCACCCCTAGGGTGACGGGGAAAGACGCTTCCTGCACGAGACGATTCGAATGTCCGAGGGGATGGAGCGGTAGCAAATCGCCACGCACAGGAAGGCATGGCGATTCTACGAACATTAATGGCTAAGGGCCATTAATTTATGAGGATATTTCTCATTCAGCTTTCCAGCCAGACATCCCGTGCCCAGTGCCAGACCGACTCCCAGCTTTCTTCGGTGACAATCTCTTCTTCGCCGGACCACAGCACGACAGTGCCGTCTTCTTCGACGCAGTAGTAATCGTCGCCATCCTGGCAAATCGGAATCAGGTCTCGCGGCACACCCGCATCCCAGGCGTTGGCCGCCACCTCCGGCAGGTAGGTGTGCGACTGCGGATCGGTGACAGTGACGGGCTCAAGGCTACCGTAGACCACGTCGCTGACCGTCAGCAGGAACTCCTTGAAGACGAATGGAATATTGATGAACAACTCTTCTTCGATTTCGACCAGCTGGTCTTCGTCCGGCAACTCAAGCGGCACCGGTACCGGTTCATTGGCTTCTCGGAGCTGTTCGATGACTTCTTCCACGGTTCTATCCTCTAACCTTTACGACACGCTGCGCGTTATACCCTAGTAGCCCGCTGCGCTAAAAGCAAAACCCCGGGACAAGCCCGGGGTTTTTTTGTGCAATGCCTCAAGATCAGCCGTTCTGGCGGATCCCGGCGACCAGCCAAGGCTGGTTTTCGCCCTGGGCGCGTTCCATGTTCCAGCTTTCGCTGAACACTTCACCCTGGTCGAAGCGCGAGGTTTTCGACACACCGCTGAAGGTCAGGGTGGCGATGGTCTTGTCGGCGCGATCATCGACACCTTCAAGCTGCACATCCAGGTTGTCGATGTAGGTGGACTGGAAGCCATCACCCAGCTCAGCACGCTCCTGCTTGAGGAACTGCAGCATTTGCGGGGTAACGAATTCGGCGATCTTGTCCATTTCGTTGGCGTCCCAGTGCTGCTGCAGCGTCTGGAAGTGGTTACGGGCAGCGGCCAGGAAGCTTTGCTCGTTGAACCAGGCCGGTGCGTTGATGACCGGACGGGCGGCAGCGGCTGGCGCAGCGGAACCACCGAAGATCGACGGCTGAGCCGTTGGCTGATGGGCTTCACGCTGGAATGGCGCGTGACCGGCGGCGGCCATTTGTGGCTGCTGCTTGCGGCGACGGGCGGCGATGAAGCGGAACACCAGGAAGGCGATCAGCGCCATGATCAGGATGTCGAAGATCTGCATGCCATCGAAGCCATCGCCCATGAACATCGAGGCCAGCAGGCCACCGGCGGCGATACCGGCCAGAGGGCCGAGCCATTTCGATGCGCCGCTGGCGGCTGCAGGTGCGCGACCTGGCGCGGTTGGCGAGGCACCCGGGGTGGTCGGGGCTGCCTGGCGGGTCTGGTGCATTGGCGCGGCGCCTGAGCTTTTACCGCCGCCCATGCGTTTGGCGTTGGCGTCGAGGCTCATCGTCAGGCCGATGCACAACGCCAGGGCGATGCTAAGAAAACGTTGCATAGAAGGGTATTCCCGTTTTGTGGATTGCACGCGCGTCATGGTGCACAGGTTGTAGGACACATGACCAGCGCCAAGATGTTTCCATCTTTTGCCTGCAGTCAGGGCCGCTGTTCTGTGGGAGCGGGCTTGCCCCGCGATTGCAATATCGCGGGGCAAGCCCGCTCCCACCATTCCTACCTACAGCGCTTCGAGCTTGGCGTAGCCGAGCATCAGCCACTTGCTGCCTTCGGCGAAGTTGACCTGCACCCGGGCCTGGGCACCGGAGCCTTCGAAATTGAGGATCACGCCCTCGCCGAACACAGCGTGTTGCACGCGCTGGCCAAGATTGAAGGCAGTTTGCGGAATGTTCGCGTTGGCGAACAGGCTGCTGGTGTTCTGCTTTTGACCTGAGCCGAAAGGGCGGCTGACGCTGTTGGACAAGCGTACTTCCTGAATCAGCCCCGCCGGTATCTCGCGTACGAAACGGGAAACCTTGTTGTAGGTTTCACTGCCATACAGGCGTCGGGTTTCAGCGTAGGTCATCACCAGCTGCTGCATCGCCCGGGTGATGCCGACGTAGGCCAGCCGGCGTTCTTCCGCCAGACGGCCAGGCTCTTCCAGGCTCATCTTGTGCGGGAACAGGCCTTCTTCCATGCCGACCAGAAACACATGCGGGAATTCCAGGCCTTTGGCGCTGTGCAGGGTCATCAGCTGGATGCTGTCTTCGTGTTCGTCGGCCTGGGCATCGCCAGCTTCCAGCGAAGCATGACCGAGGAACGCGGCCAGGGGCGAGAGTTCGGCATCTTCTTCGCTGGTTTCGAAGTTGCGCGCGGCGCTGACCAGTTCCTCAAGGTTTTCTACCCGTGCCTGACCCTTTTCACCTTTTTCTTCCTGGTGATAGATGATCAGCCCGGACTGCTCGATGACTGTCTGGGTCATCAGGTGCAGCGGCATCTCCATGACCTTGGCGGCAAGGTTTTCGATCAGCTCGATGAACGCGGCCAGGGCACTGGCCGCGCGGCCCTTGAGCGCCTTGTTGGCGATCAGCAGGTTCATCGATTCCCACATCGACACCTCGCTGTGCCGGGCGTGGTCGCGAATCGCTTCGACGGTTTTTTCGCCGATGCCCCGCGGCGGTACGTTGATCACCCGCTCCAGTGCCGCGTCGTTACCGCGACCTTCTAGCAGGCGCAGGTAAGCCATGGCGTTCTTGATCTCGGCGCGTTCGAAGAAGCGCTGACCACCGTAGATGCGGTAGGGGATGCGTTCACGCAACAAGGCTTCTTCAAGCACCCGCGACTGGGCGTTGGAGCGATACAGGATGGCAATGTCGCTACGGGCCAGGCCGGTCTTGAGCACGCTCTCGATGGTTTCGACCACGTAGCGCGCTTCATCGTGTTCGTTGAAGGCTGCGTACAGGCTCAAGGGCTCGCCATCGCCGCCGTCGGTCCACAGTTCCTTGCCCAGGCGATCGCTGTTGTTGGCGATCAGGGCGTTGGCGGCCTTGAGGATGCCGGCCGTGGAGCGGTAGTTCTGCTCCAGACGGATCATCTCGGCGTCGGGGAAGTCGGCGCTGTACTGGTGGATGTTCTCGATCTTGGCGCCGCGCCAGCCATAAATCGACTGGTCGTCGTCGCCAACCACCATCAGGCTGTCGCCACCTTTGCACAGCAGACGCAACCAGGCGTACTGCACGGCGTTGGTATCCTGGAATTCGTCCACCAGCACATGGCGGAAGCGCCGCTGGTAATGTTCGAGCAGGCCCGGGTGGTCGCGCCACAGGTCCAGGGCGCGCAACAGCAGCTCGGAGAAGTCGATGACCCCGGCGCGCTGGCAAGCGGACTCGTAGGCTTCATAGATGCTGCGCATGGTGCCCAGGTACAGGTCGCCACTGGCCTGGATGTGTTGCGGGCGCAAGCCTTCGTCTTTCTGCCCGTTGATGAACCATTGGGCCTGGCGCGCTGGCCAGCGCTGCTCATCGAGGCCCAGCTCGCGGATCACGCGCTTGACCAGGCGTTGCTGGTCATCGCTGTCGAGGATCTGGAAGTTCTGGTTCAGCCCGGCTTCCTGCCAGTGTGCCCGCAACAAGCGATGGGCCAGGCCGTGGAAGGTGCCTACCCACATACCGGCCGGGTTGATACCCATCAACTGCTCGATACGCTGGCGCATCTCGGCAGCGGCCTTGTTGGTGAAGGTCACCGACAGGATCGAGTGCGGCGAGGCCTGCTCGACCTGGATCAACCAGGCGATGCGGTGCACCAGCACACGGGTCTTGCCGGAGCCGGCACCGGCCAGGACCAACTGACGACCAACGGGGGCCGCTACGGCCTGGCGTTGGGCGTCGTTGAGGGAGTTCAACAGGAGAGAGAGATCATCGCGCATCCGACCATTTTAGGGGCGCGGGCAACCCTTGGGCAAATATACAGTAGAAAAACTTCGTCCTCCCGACTGGCCGGTCATCGGGCTCCAGCCCAAGGCCTGCGCGCTTGAGCGCTTTTCGTCGGAAAACCGCAGAGCAGAATAATGATCCAGAGCAGTTTGGCGCAGGCGTTTGCTTGTGTATGCTCCGTGCACGTTTAGGGCTAACCATTACAAGAACACTGCCTATGACATCTGGTTCCGGCTCCGTCGGCGTACCTCTGGGGACGCGCGGGAGTATTCGTAAGCAATTCGCTACGCAACTGGCCGTAGAGCGCACCCGCCTGCTCTATCAAGGCTCGTTGCTGCCCACCCTGTTCATGCTGCTCAACGGTTTGGTCTGTGCCTGGTTGCTCTGGAGCCCGGCGCGCTACCTGCAGGTCAGCGTCTGGGTGGTCTGGTTAATGGCGCTGGTGGCCCTGCGGGTTATCCAGGTGGCCGCGTTTGATTCGGCCATGCCCGATCGCCAGGCTCAGCCGACCTGGTGGCGCATGTTTTTGCTGGGCTCGGCGTTCAGTGGCCTGACCCTGGCCAGCGCCGCGATTGCCCTGGTCCCTGTGGATAACTTTGTGCAGCAGGCCTGGGTGTTTGGCCTGCTGGGGGCGGCGACGCTGTCTGCCAGTATTGCCTATGCCGTCAGCCTGCCGGCTTTCCTCAGCTTCACCTTGCCTTGTCTGCTGCCGCCGATCGCCTTCTTGTTCTGGAGTGGTGACGAACAGCATCGAGGCTGGGGCTGGCTTGGCCTGATTTTGTTGGGGGCCTTGCTGGTGGTGGCCTGGCAGGTCAATCGACTGATCGAAGTTGGGCTACTCAAACGTTTTCAGAACCAGGCCTTGATTGAACACCTGCAGACCGCCCAGCGTCACAGCGAGCAGCTCAATCAGGCGCTGGCCGGCGAAGTTGAGCAGCGGCGCCTGATCGAGGAGCAATTGCGTGAGGCTCAGGTCGGCCTGGAATCCCGAGTTGATCAAGCCAACCATGCGCTAAGCAAAAGCGAACAGCGCCTGGCCCTGGCTCTGGAGGCCAGTGAGTTGGGTTTGTGGGACTGGAACCTGGAGACCGATGAGGTCCACCATACCCAGCTACGCGAATTGTTCGGCCTGGAACCGGCCCAGGTACGCAGCGTGCGCAATGACCTCAAGCCACGCCTGCATCCAGACGATTTACCGCTGTTGCGCCGGACACTGGTCGAGCACCTCAAAGGGCGCAGCGAGGATTACCGGGTCGAGTACCGGGTGCGCCACAGCCAGGGGCATTGGTGCTGGATCGAAGACCGCGGCCGGGCGGTCGAGCACGGCGCCAATGGCAAGGTCGTGCGCATGCTTGGCACGCGCCGCGATGTTTCTGCGCAGAAGGCTCAGGAGGAACAGCAACGTCTGGCAGCCACGGTATTCGAGGCGGCCAGCGAAGGCATTGCCATTCTTGACCCGGATTTCGTGCTGCTGGCGGTCAATCAGGCGTACTGCGAAGTCACCGGCTATTCCCGTGAAGAACTGCTCTCACGCAACGCCCTGGAGCTGCCCAGCAGCCGTGATGCGCGACGGCACAGCCTGGCCATTGAACAGGCTCTGGATCAGCAGGGGCGCTGGCAGGGGGAGTTGGTTGAAGCACGCAAGAATGGCGATTTGTATCCGCAATGGCTGCAACTGAACGGGGTCCGTGATGCCCGTGGCACTATCAGCAATATTGTCGGCTTCTATACCGACCTGTCGGCCCGCCGTGAGTCGGAGGAGCGCCTGCGCTACCTGGCGCATTACGACGAGCTGACCGGGTTGGCCAACCGCGCGCTGTTCCGCTTGCGCCTGCACGATGCCGGGCAGCGGGTAAGGCTTAACGGCCGCAGCCTGGCATTGCTGCACATCGACCTGGACCGCTTCAAGTTGCTCAATGAAAGCCTCGGGCATGAGCTGGCTGACCAACTGTTGAAAAAGATGGCCCAACGCATCGCCAACGCCGTGCCGGAGGCCGATACCGTGGCGCGTTTGTCCGGCGATGAGTTTGCCGTGCTGTTCGATGGCTACAACAACCTGTCCAGCCTGGTACGGGTGACCACGCGCCTGCTGGACAAACTGCGGGTACCGCAGCGTCTGGATGGCCATGAAGTGGTGATCAGTGCTTCGGTAGGCATCAGCTTGTTGTCCGATGCCACCTTTGACCTGGGCGCGCTGGTCAGCCAGGCCGACATGGCCAAGCAGCATGCCAAGCATCTGGGCGGCGACAGCTTTCAGTTCTACACCGAGAACCTGCGTGCCAGCACCCTTGAGCGTCTGCAACTGGAGAACCACTTGCGCAAGGCCATCGAGGAGCGGCAGTTGCTGGTCTACTACCAGCCCAAGCTGTGCCTGCGTCAGGGGCGCTTGCTGGCGGCCGAAGCGTTGGTGCGCTGGCAGCATCCGCAATGGGGCATGGTCCCACCCAGTGAATTCATCGGCCTGGCCGAAGAGACCGGAATGATCGCGCCCATTGGTGAGTTCGTTCTGCGCCAGGCCTGCTGGCAGGCTTGCGAATGGCAGCGCCAGGGGCTGGCGCCGATCCGTGTTTCGGTGAATCTGTCGGTGTATCAATTGCGTCAGGGCAAGCTGGTCAGCCTGGTGCGCCAGGTCCTGGAGGAGAGCGGCCTGGCCCCGCACCTGCTGGAGCTGGAGCTGACCGAGAGCCAGTTACTCGACAGCGTCGAGCACATCATCACCACCTTTCAGCAGCTGCATGAACTCGGGGTCAAGCTGGCGATCGACGATTTCGGCACGGGCTATTCATCGCTCAGCTACCTCAAGCGTTTCCCGGTGGACTACGTCAAGATCGACCAGGCTTTTATTCGTGGCCTACACGAAGGCAGCGAAGACGCCGCGATCACCCGGGCGATCATTGCCATGGCCAAGAGCCTGGATCTGAAAGTGGTTGCCGAGGGCGTGGAAACCCCGGAGCAGTTGGCGTTGCTGCGCGAGCAGGGGTGTGACGAAGTGCAGGGTTACCTGATCAGCAAGCCGGTGGATGCCAGTGCATTCGGTGCGCTGCTGGAGCGTAGCATGACTCGCCTTATCAGCTAGCAGGCCGTGCTTGAACACAGGCCTGCTGCTGGACACGTCAGTTGGTGGTGATGATCTCGTCGACGATGGCCAGAATCTCACCCTCATGTAGCACCCTCACGCAAGGGATGTAGCTGTGATCGCCAGACATCTCGAAGCAGACTTCTTTGTCGGTCTGTACCTGGGTAAAGATGCCTTCTTCCTGTACCAGCTCCAGCTTCAGGTTCAACGCTAAGGATCGGTCCTGAAGATCGGGCTTTACCAATACGGGGGTGATGCCAGGGTGGGCGACCGTGACGGTGCCGCGCACGCGGAAACTTCCCCCGCCGATGCCTGGCATCAGGTCGTTTTGAATGGTCCAGTCCTTGGTTGCGATGGTCATGCCTTGATTCCTCGATGATGGGTTGCAACACATGTTGCAAGCCCATCTTCTGGTTATCGAGGTGCTCAATGGAGCAGGAAGGTTTTCAGTCGTGCCAGGCGCTACCTTGGCGCGCCAGCAGGCTATGGGCTTGCTCCGGGCCGTTGGAACCGGCCGGGTAGGGCCTGGGCGCCTGGAAGTGTTCCTGCCAGCCGTTAAGGATCGGATCGATCCAGGCCCAGGCCGCTTCGACCTCGTCACGGCGCATGAACAGCGTCGAGTCGCCTTCGAGTACATCCAGCAGCAGGCGCTCATAGGCGTCCCAGCGCCGGGTCTGGCCGAATACCTGAGCAAGGTTCAGGTTCAGCTCGACGGGCTCCAGGCGCATCCCCTTGCCGGGCGTCTTGGTCATCATCTGCAGGCTGATGCGCTCGTCTGGCTGCAGCTGGATCAGCAGCTGGTTGGCCTGATCGCCCTCGAACAGGCGATGGGGTACGGGCTTGAACTGGATGACGATCTGCGACGAGCGTTTGGCCAGGCGCTTGCCGGTGCGCAGATAGAAGGGCACACCCGCCCAGCGCCAATTGTCGATATGCGCTTCAACGGCGACGAAGGTCTCGGTATCGCTGTCGTTGTCGACATCTTTCTCGAAATAGTAGGCAGGGACTTCCTGGCCGCCGATCTTGCCGGCGCTGTACTGACCGCGCACGGTTTTGTCCTGCACGTCCTGGCCGTCGATGGGTTTGAGGGCCTTGAGGATTTTCACCTTCTCGTCGCGCACCGCTTCCGCCTCGAATTGCGCGGGCGGCTCCATCGCCACCAGACAGAGCAGTTGCAGCAGGTGGTTCTGCAGCATGTCGCGGGTCGCCCCGGCGCGGTCGTAGTAAGCGCCGCGGTTCTCTACGCCGAGGCTTTCACAGACGCTGATCTGTACATGATCGATCTGGTTGTTGCGCCACACCGGTTCCAGCAGGGCATTGGCAAAGCGCAAGGCCATGAGATTCTGCACGGTTTCCTTACCCAGGTAGTGGTCGATGCGAAACACCTGCGACTCGTCGAACACTGCGCCGATGGCCTGGTTGATCGCAGTAGCCGATTCCAGTGAATGACCGATGGGTTTTTCCAGGACAATGCGTGCTTCGCTTTCGGCCAGGCCGGCAACTTTCAGGTGGTTGGCGATGGGCACGAACAGATTCGGTGCGGTCGCCAGGTAGTAGACGCGGGTCAGCCCGCCCGGTTCGCCGAGAAAGCGCGCCAGGCGACCGAAGTCGGCACTTTGCGCGGCATCCATGGCGAAGTAGTCCAGACGTGCGCAGAAACGCGCCCAGACATCCTCGTCGAAGTCGTTGCGGGCAATCTGCGCCCGGCAGCGGCGTTCGGCGAGCTTGAGATACTCACTGCGCGGCAGGTTGCGCCGGGCCAGGGCAATGATGCGCACGGCGATGTGCAGGCGGCCCTCGCGATACAGGTGATAGAGCGCCGGAAGCAGTTTATGCAGGGCCAGATCACCGGTGCCGCCGAACACCATAATGTCGCAAGGGATAGTCAATACCACCACTCTCCTGGTTCGTTTAGCTGGGCGGGTCGCCGGTCATGTAGTATAACTACAAGAAAGCTACAACCCGGTCAGTCGATCATAACCGAGTCCTGCCCTTGAATCTGTTGCAACACATCGCCCAGTCGCGCCATCTGTTACGCAAATCGGAACTCAAAGTTGCCGATCACGTACTGCTGGATCCCGCAGCCGTCATGCACAGCTCCATGGCCGATCTTGCCCACAGCGTTGGTATCAGCGAGCCGACCATCGTGCGCTTTTGCCGAGCCATCGGTTGTTCCGGGTTCCAGGACCTCAAGCTCAAGCTGGCCCAGAGCTTGGCGGCCGGTGCCAGCTTTGGCCAGTTCGCCATTCATGAAGACGACTCGGTCGCCGATTACAGCCTGAAGATTTTCGACACCACCCTGCATACCCTGATGGAAGTGCGCGAGCACCTCGACCCTCAGGCCCTGCAGCGTGCGGTTTCGGCCATGGCCCAGGCCCAGCGCGTCGAGTTCTATGGTTTTGGCGCGTCCGGCGCAGTGGCGGCTGACGCCCAGCACAAGTTCTTCCGTCTGCTGCTCACGGCGGCGGCGTATTCCGACCCGCATATGCAGGCAATGTCGGCGGTGACCCTGAAGCCGGGTGATGTGGCCATCTGCATTTCCCAGTCAGGGCGTTCCAAGGACCTGCTGATCACCGCCAACCTGGTGCGTGAAAGCGGTGCCACCCTGATTACCCTGTGCCCGAGCCAGACCCCATTGGCCGAGCTGTCGACCGTGAATCTGGCGATCGACGTACACGAAGACACGGAAATCTACACCCCGCTGACCTCGCGTATTGCCCACCTGGTGGTGATCGATGTGCTCGCCATGGGCGTGGCCATGGCGCGTGGTCCGAGCCTGGTCAATCACCTCAAGAGCGTCAAACGCAGCTTGCGCAGCCTGCGCCTGTCGCCCAAGTCGATCAAGGCGATGGACGACTGATACAGCCCTGGCTGCACCTATGTATGGCTGTGGGAGCGGGCTTGCCCCGCGATTGCGGTCTTTCAGCCACATCGCATCGCGGGGCAAGCCCGCTCCCACAGGGATGTCTGTCCTTTCATCGATTTGTCATTGGCACGCCGCCAAATCGTAACGCCGCGTAGTCAGGCTGAAACTCCCGCACTCGATCAGGGAGATATGCAATGGCTCGTGAACTCGATGGCTCGTATCAACCCAACGCCAAGTCCCGCAAGCAGCAGGAGAAAGATCAGCGCCGCATGGAGTACCGCCGCGCGATCGAAAGCTACTCCGAACAACGCCGCCTGCTCCAGGAAATCGCCGATTACCCCGAGTTGCAAGCCATCAGCGTATGGCAGGTATCGGCGGCAAACTCCCCGAAAAACGCTCAACAAGCCCGCTGATTTGCGTTCGTTCGCTACGGATGAATGCAAGAAAGGCCAAAGCCACCGGCGACTGCCGCTTGGCCTTGGCCTGTACCACGCACCAGCTGCGGTACAGCGGCAGTTCTTCGACCGGTAGCTCGCGCAGCATCCCGGTAGCCAGTTCCAGGTTCAGCGCATGCCGGGTCAGCAGGGCAATGCCCAGGCCGGCAATCACACATTCGCGCTGGGCATCGGCCGAGGCGACCTCAAGGGTCTGGGTGAAGTGCACGCGCTTGTCCTTGAAGTACTCCTCGCAGGCCTTGCGGGTACCCGAACCTTGTTCGCGAACCAGCAGGGTGTGCGGTTCAAGATCTTGCAAGCGCAGCTTTTCCAGCTTGCACAAGGGATGATCCGGCGGTGCCACGGCGACAATCGGATTGTTGAGAAACGGCAGGAATTCCAGGCCCATGTCCTGGGGCACCATGGACATGATGATCAGGTCGTCACGGTTGTCCGAGAGGCGACGGATGGCCTGGGCCCGGTTGACCACGGTAAGGGTAAGATTGACTTCAGGGTGCAGGCGCTTGAAGGCGGCAAACAGATGCGGGACGAAGTATTTGGCACTGGATTCCACTGCCAGCTTCAGCTGCCCTTGCAACGAGCCCTGCATGTCGGAGAGCTGCATGTCGAGGCTTTCCAGGCGGCCGAAGATGTCCCGGCTGGCGCGCTGCAGGGCTTCGGCAGCCTCGGTCAGGTAGAGTTTTTTGCCGACGTACTCGAACAGCGGCTGACCCACCAGTTCTTCGAGCTGGCGGATCTGTAGACTAACGGCGGGTTGCGTGAGGTTCATCTCCTCGGCCGCGCGGCTGTAGGAACGCAAATCACAGACCTCATTGAAGATCTGCAACTGACGCAATGTCATACGCATCAATGACTTACGCATTTTTTCCACATCCCGGCAAAACCTTGTAACAGCACTATAAGCTTTTGCTAATGCACGCCCTAATAAATATTGATTTTTGTTTATCCAGAGACAGCGCTAGGGTAAAGATGCGACTGGCCAGCGACGATTGGTCACGCGCCGACCGGCGGTGCCGGCTCGTTTGTTCTAGCGGCCTTGGGAATACTCCAGTGATAAAAAAAATCCTGATCGCCAACAGGGGTGAAATCGCAGTTCGGATCGTGCGTGCCTGCGCCGAGATGGGCATTCGCTCCGTGGCGATCTACTCCGACGCCGACCGCCATGCCTTGCACGTCAAGCGTGCAGACGAGGCCCACAGCATTGGTGCCGAGCCCCTGGCCGGCTACCTGAACCCGCGCAAGCTGGTGAACCTGGCCGTGGAAACCGGTTGTGATGCGCTGCATCCCGGTTATGGTTTTCTGTCGGAGAACGCTGAACTTGCGGACATCTGCGCTGAACGTGGGATCAAGTTCATTGGTCCGGCAGCTGAAGTCATTCGCCGCATGGGCGACAAGACCGAAGCCCGGCGCAGCATGATCAAAGCCGGTGTGCCGGTGACTCCGGGCACCGAAGGCAATGTTGCCGACATTCACGAGGCGCTTGAGGACGGTGACCGCATCGGTTACCCGGTGATGCTCAAGGCCACCTCCGGTGGTGGCGGCCGCGGTATTCGTCGCTGCAACAGCCGCGAGGAGCTGGAACAGGCATTCCCGCGAGTCATTTCCGAAGCGACCAAGGCCTTTGGTTCGGCGGAAGTGTTCCTGGAAAAATGCATCGTCAACCCGAAACACATCGAGGCGCAGATCCTCGGTGACAGCTTCGGCAACGTTGTGCACCTGTTCGAGCGCGATTGCTCGATCCAGCGCCGCAACCAGAAACTGATCGAAATCGCCCCAAGCCCGCAACTGACCCCTGAACAGCGCGCCTATATCGGCGACCTGTCGGTGCGTGCAGCCAAAGCGGTGGGCTACGAGAACGCCGGTACCGTGGAGTTCCTGCTCGCCGATGGCGAGGTGTACTTCATGGAGATGAACACCCGGGTGCAGGTGGAACACACCATCACCGAAGAAATCACCGGTATCGACATCGTTCGCGAGCAGATCCGTATTGCTTCCGGCCTGCCGCTGTCGGTGAAGCAGGAAGACATCCAGCACCGCGGCTTTGCCCTGCAGTTCCGGATCAATGCTGAAGATCCGAAGAACAACTTCCTGCCCAGCTTCGGCAAGATCACCCGTTACTACGCACCCGGCGGCCCTGGCGTGCGGACCGACACGGCGATCTATACCGGTTACACCATCCCACCGTTCTACGACTCGATGTGTCTGAAACTGGTGGTCTGGGCGCTGACCTGGGAAGAAGCCATGGACCGCGGCCTGCGGGCTCTGGACGACATGCGCGTGCAAGGGGTGAAGACCACTGCCGCCTACTACCAGGAAATCCTGCGCAATCCGGAATTCCGCAGCGGTCAGTTCAATACCAGCTTCGTTGAAAGCCATCCGGAACTGACCAACTACTCGATCAAGCGCAAACCCGAAGAGCTGGCCCTGGCCATCGCTGCCGCCATTGCCGCCCACGCAGGCCTGTGAGGAATCCCATAATGTCCAAGAAAATCTTTGTAACCGACACAATCCTGCGCGACGCCCACCAGTCCCTGCTGGCCACCCGCATGCGTACCGAAGACATGCTGCCGATCTGCGACAAGCTCGACAAAGTCGGCTACTGGTCGCTGGAAGTCTGGGGCGGCGCGACCTTCGACGCCTGCGTGCGCTTCCTCAAGGAAGACCCGTGGGAGCGTCTGCGCAAACTGCGCGCAGCGCTGCCTAACACCCGCCTGCAGATGCTCCTGCGCGGCCAGAACCTGCTCGGCTACCGCCACTACAGCGACGATGTGGTCAAAGCCTTCGTGGCCAAGGCCGCGGTCAACGGTATCGACGTGTTCCGCATCTTCGATGCCATGAACGACGTGCGTAACCTGCGCGTGGCCATTGAAGCGGTCAAGGCTGCCGGCAAGCACGCCCAGGGCACCATTGCCTACACCACCAGCCCGGTGCACACCATCGACGCTTTCGTGGCTCAGGCCAAACAGATGGAAGCCATGGGTTGCGACTCGGTGGCGATCAAGGACATGGCCGGCCTGCTGACCCCATTCGCCACCGGCGAGCTGGTCAAGGCGCTGAAGGCTGAGCAATCGCTGCCGGTGTTTGTGCACTCCCACGACACCGCCGGCCTGGCCGCCATGTGCCAGCTCAAGGCCATCGAGAACGGCGCTGATCACATCGACACCGCGATCTCCAGCTTTGCCTGGGGTACCAGCCATCCGGGTACCGAGTCGATGGTTGCAGCGCTCAAGGGCAGCGAGTTCGACACCGGCCTGGACCTGGAACTGCTGCAGGAAATCGGCCTGTACTTCTACGCCGTGCGCAAGAAGTACCACCAGTTCGAAAGCGAGTTCACTTCCGTGGATACCCGCGTGCAAGTGAACCAGGTACCGGGCGGGATGATTTCCAACCTGGCCAACCAGCTCAAGGAGCAAGGCGCGCTCAACCGCATGAACGAAGTGCTGGCCGAGATCCCGCGCGTGCGTGAAGACCTCGGCTTCCCGCCGCTGGTGACCCCGACCTCGCAGATCGTCGGCACTCAGGCGTTCTTCAACGTCCTCGCCGGCGAGCGCTACAAAACCATCACCAACGAGGTGAAGCTGTACCTGCAAGGCGGTTACGGCAAGGCGCCGGGCGTGGTCGACGAGAACCTGCGTCGTCAGGCCATCGGTAGCGAAGAAGTCATCGACGTGCGCCCGGCCGACCTGCTCAAGCCGGAAATGACCAAGCTGCGTGCCGATATCGGCAACCTGGCCAAGTCCGAAGAAGACGTACTGACCTTCGCCATGTTCCCGGATATCGGGCGCAAGTTCCTCGAAGAGCGCGAAGCCGGCACCCTGACCCCTGAAGTGCTGCTGCCGATTCCGGAAGCTGGCAAGGTGGCCTCGGCTGGCGGCGAAGGCGTGCCGACCGAGTTCGTCATCGACGTCCACGGCGAAACCTACCGCGTCGACATCACCGGTGTCGGCGTCAAGTCCGAAGGCAAGCGTCACTTCTACCTGTCTATCGACGGCATGCCGGAAGAAGTGGTGTTCGAACCGCTCAACGAATTCGTCGGCGGTGGCAGCAGCAAGCGCAAGCAGGCCAGTGCACCGGGCCACGTCAGCACCACCATGCCGGGCAACATCGTCGATGTGCTGGTCAAGGAAGGTGACATGGTCAAGGCCGGCCAGCCGGTGCTGATCACCGAAGCCATGAAAATGGAAACCGAAGTCCAGGCGGACATCGCCGGCAAGGTCACCGCCATTCATGTAGCCAAGGGCGACCGGGTCAACCCGGGCGAGATCCTGATCGAGATCGAGGGCTGACTTTCAGGCCTTCATCTACAAGCGGTTAACCTCTGGGGAGCAAATGCTCCCCTTTTTTTGCGCTCTGTAGGAGCGGATTCATCCGCGAAGGACTGCATAGCAGTCCCGGGTTTGGGGCCGCGCTGCGCCCCTTCGCGGATAAATCCGCTCCTACCGGCACGCTTCGAGGGTTTGCACCTGGCCGCCAGGCATTTGGTTATCGCTGCTCAGCCAGCGCTCAAACCCCGCCGCAATCGCCGGCCATTCATCATCGATAATCGAGAACCAGGCGGTATCGCGATTTCTGTCCTTGATCACCATATGCTTGCGAAACACCCCTTCGAAGTGGAAGCCGAAGCGTTCGGCTGCACGTTTGGAGCGGGCGTTGTCGTTGTTGCACTTCCACTCCAGGCGGCGGTTGCCCAGTTCGAACGCCAACTTGCCCAGCAAGTAGACCGCCTCGGTGCCTTTGGGCGTACGCTGCATAGCGGCGCCAAAGGCAATATGGCCGATCTCGATACGGCCCTGCTCGGGCACGATCGACATCAGGCTGAGGATGCCCTGGGTCTGGCCGCTGGCGCTGTCGATGACGCTGTAGAACAACGGATCGCTGCTGGCCGCGTTGCTGTCGAGCCAGTGGTCGAAGTCTTCACGCTCGGTGAACGGCCCGTAGGCCAGGTAATCCCAGAGTTTCGGGTCGGCGTCGGGGCCCTGGAACACCTGCCAGAGGTCTTCGCGGTCACGACGCGGATCGAGCTTTTCCAGGCGAATGAAGCGCCCGACCAGGGTTTTCGGTTGCGGGCGTTTTGCCGGGTGCCAGTTCAACGATGCATTCATGTAAAGGCTCCAGGGCTTACAGCGGTTTGCGAAACTGGATGAAGCCGGGCCGCTCGGCGACCTGCTCGTACAGGCTGATGGCGGTGGCGTTGGTTTCATGAGTCAACCAGTGAACCTTGGCGCAACCTGCTTCCTTCGCCGTAGCGTAGACGTATTCGATCAACTGGCGGCCGACACCCAGGCCACGTTGCTCACTCTGAACATAGAGATCCTGCAGGTAGCAAGAGTTCTCAATGCTCCAGTTCGAGCGATGGTAGATCCAGTGGACCATGCCTACCGCTTTGCCGTCGACCCAGGCCAGCGCGGCATTGGTCGGCTCATTCGGGTCGAGCATGCGCTGCCAGGCCACGGCGGTCACCTCGTCGCCAATACGGGTCTCGTAGAAGCGTTGGTAGGCCTGCCACAGGGGCAGCCAGGCGCTGTGGTCATCGGCAGTAACCGGGCGGATCGTAACGATAGGCATGAGAGAGTCCTTCAAGAGTGGCGCATCACTGCGGCCAGTTGGTTGTCCAGGGGATCGCTGCTGTTGGCCAGACTCGTACGCACACCTTCGATATCGATGGCCGAACGGTTCTGGCTGAGTTTGCGGGTGCCTTGCAGGCGCTCGATGGGCAGGGCAAAGCCGACAATCGCCTTGAGCATTCCAGTCATGTAGTCGGCGGGCGCTTCATCCACCGACCACGGCTTGGCTTGAGTCTGCTCATGGTGGTCGCTCAGGCGCCGGACGATGTCCAGTAGATGCTCGGCATCGTGGTAAACCTCGGCTTTACCCCAGGCGTGTACGGCCAGGTAGTTCCAGGTTGGTACGGTGCGCGGATCCTCGGCCTTGCTCGGATAGTAGCCGGCACTGACATAGGCGTCGGGCCCAGAAAACACCACCAGGGCTTCGGCACCGTTTTCCAGCGCTTGCCATTGCCGGTTGGCGCGGGCGAAGTGGCCGTAGAGGGTGCCGTTGCTGCCTTGGCTGCGATCCAGCAGCAGCGGCAGGTGGCTGGCCTGCAGGCCTTGTTCGCCCTGGGTAACCAGCACGGCCAGGCGGGTCTGCTCAATCTGCCGGTGCAGCTGGCTGAGGTCGGTTTCCTTGTAGCTCGAAGGTGTGAACATGAGGATTGTCCTTGGCGAATGGTTCAATCCTAGGCAGGCTATTGGTCTATGGTAAGAGCCATTTCCAGCTAATTTGATAGGTCCATTGTCATGAGCGTGCGTCCTTTCGCGTTGCCGTTCGACCCTACGGGTATCGTCCTTGACCGGCGCCAGGGGTTGAGCCGACAGCTTTACCAGGCGCTGCGCCTGCGCGTGCTGGATGGCCGTTTGAGCAGCGGCACGCGCTTGCCGGCCAGCCGTGACATGGCCGCAGCATTGGCACTGTCGCGCAACAGCGTGGTGCGTGCCTACGACCAGCTGTATGCCGAAGGCTTTATCGAGAGCCGGGTTGGCGACGGCACCTATGTGAGTCAGCTGCCAAAACTATCCACAAAAGTATCCACAGGGTTATCCCTGGGTTTTTCCACAGAGTTATCCACAAAAACGCCGGAAGATACTGAGATTATATCCAGTAATGTTATCCACAATGGCCCCTTGGAACGGCTGGAAAAGCACCATTTACCCGCGCCGAAAAGCGGTCCGCCGCGGGCGTTTCGTGTCGGATTACCGGCGCTCGATCTGTTTCCGTTCGACGTCTGGGCCAAGCTGCAGGCCGGATTCTGGCGCAATCCGGATCCTGCCGCTTTGGGCTACGGCGATCCGGCGGGGGAGACCGAGCTGCGTGAGCTGATTGCCACCTATTTGCGTCGATCACGCGGGCTTTCCTGCACGGCTGAACAAATTGTGATCACCAGTGGTGCGCAGCAGGCGATAAGCCTTTGTGCACAGTTGCTGCTGGAGTCGGGTGACGTGGTGGCTGTGGAAAACCCCGGCTATCGTGCCGCCGGTAATGCCTTCGCCCTGACCGGTGCGCAAGTGCGCGGTATTGCTGTCGACAACGAAGGGCTGGACTGCGCTGCACTCTATGACGTGGCGTATTGCCGCCTGAGTTATGTGACCCCCTCGCACCAGTATCCCACCGGGGTCACCATGAGCCTGGCCCGGCGCCTGGAACTGCTGGACTGGGCGCAGCGCAAGGACGCCTGGATCATCGAGGACGATTACGACGGCGAGTACCGCTACAGCGGGGCGCCGTTGGCCCCGCTGGCGGCGCTGGATCGTAGCGGGCGGGTGTTGTATGTCGGCACGTTCGGCAAGATAGCCTTTCCCGCGTTGCGCCTGGGTTATCTGGTGCTGCCGCAACAGCTGGTGCAAGCCTTCTCCTGGTGCCGGGCGCTGGCGGTCAGGCATTCGGAGGTCGGCACGCAGGCGGTGATGGCGCAGTTCATGGCCCAGGGGCATTTTCAGCGGCACATTCGCCGGGTGCGGCGCGCTGCGCTGAGCCGGCGCAATGCATTGCAAGCAGGCTGGCCTGTGGATATCTCCGGCCTCGGGGTGATGCCCGAGGTGGCGGCGGGATTACACGTGAAGATTGATGTCGAAAGTCATGCCCGCGAGCAGCAGCTGATCGCCCAGGCCGAAGCCGTCGGCGTCGAACTCAATGCCCTGAGCGATTACTGGTTGCCTGATTCGCTTACCCCTGTGGATAACCGCGCAGGGCTGGTGCTGGGCTTCGCCGCGGTGGACGAAGCGAAGATTGCCGACGCCCTGGCACGCTTGCGGCGTGCCTGGCGTGGTTGACGATCATCGAACCGCTTCGAAACCTTCAAGTACGTTTACGGCATTGATGCCGATCTCTTCGACCGCATAACCGCCTTCCATGACGAACAGGGTCGGTTTGCCGAGGCGGGCAATACGCTCGCCCATCTTCAGGTAATCAGGGCAGTCCAGTTTGAACTGGGAGATCGGATCGTCCTTGAAGGTATCGACGCCGAGCGACACCACCACCACGTCCGGTGCATAGGCGGCGATACGCTCGCAAGCCTGATCCAGGGCGTTGCTCCAGGTTGCCCAGTCACTGCCTGCGGGCAGCGGGTAGTTGACGTTGTAGCCCAGGCCTTCGCCTTCGCCCTGTTCGTCGGCATAGCCGAGGAAGAACGGGAACTCGGCTTGTGGATCGCCATGAATCGAGGCGAAGAACACGTCGCTGCGCTGGTAGAAAATTTCCTGGGTGCCGTTGCCATGGTGGTAATCCACATCAAGGATCGCGACTTTACGCTGGCCCTGGTCGAGGAATGCCTGGGCTGCAATAGCGGCATTGTTCAGGTAGCAGTAGCCGCCCATGACATCGCTGGCGGCGTGGTGTCCCGGTGGACGGCACAGGGCAAAGGCACTGCGGGCACCGGCTTGCACGGCGGCCTGGGCGGTGAGTGCGACCTGCGCTGCGCTGTAGGCAGCCTGCCAGGTCCCGGCGGTGATAGGCGCGCCGGCGTCGAAGCTGTAATAGCCCAGTTCTCCATGCAGGCCTTTGGGTTTGATGCTGCGCAAGGTGCGCGCAGGCCAGGTGAAGGGCAGCAGGTCGCCATCGTGGCCGAGGCTGGCCCAGCGCTGCCAGGCGCCCTCGAAGAAGTTCAGGTAATCGGCGCTGTGCACGCGCAACAGCGGTGCCCGGCCAAAATCTGCAGGGCCTTGTACCGGGCCCAGTTCACGGGTCTTGACCCGTTCCAGCACATGGTCGGCACGTGAAGGCATTTCGAAGCAGGGCATCAGCTGTCCGTCGATCAACTCGCAGCGGCCGTGATGAAGGTGATGGTCATCGGAATAGATTGTCAGCATTTGTTGTTCTCCGGGGTCACTGGCATGGGTCCATTGTTGATGGATCGGCCCCGGTGCAGAACGGCGGAAACGGCCAAAAGGGGATCGATATGGCCAGCCTGGCTGTCCGGATATCGCCCCCACGCGGCGAGCTGAGCGCCTGTCAGGCGCGGAAATGGCTTGGCGCTACGCCGCTCCAGCGTAGAAATGCATGGCGGAAACTGGCGGTTTCGCTGAAGCCCAGCGCTTCGGCAATTTGATAGATCGGCAGCTGGTCTTCGGCCAGCAGCTGTTTGGCTCGCTCGAATCGTAGCTCGTCGAGCAACTGCTGGTAGCTGCTGCCCAGCTCCTGCAGATGCCGGCGCAGGGTGCGTGATGAGCAGTTCATCTGTTTTGCCAGGCCTTCCAGTCCGGGTGCGGCATCCAGCTGATCGAGCAACAACTGACGGATGCGCCCCAGCCACGCCTGGCGACCGGTGAACTCCAGGTTCTGCCGGCGGCAGCGTTCGCTCATGGCCCGGTGAGTGATCTGGTCGGCCAATGGCAAGGGCATATCCAGCCAGCGGCGCTCGAAGGCAAAGGCGTTGTCGCTGGCCTCGAAGTGCAGTGGGCAGTTGAAGGTTTCAGCGTACAGCGCCTGGTAATCGGGAGCGGCGTGGACAAAGCGCGACGCCAGCAGCGGCAGCGATTGCCCGAGCAGGTCATCACAGATGACTTTCAACGAGGTCAGGCAGAACTCGGCGTTGAACGCCGCCAGGTGAGGGTCTTCGCGATAATTGCTGGCGCTGAACCAGATACGCTCGCCGTCGTCGATCAGGCGCAGCTGGAAAAGTGTTCCCAGCAGCGCCGGATATTGCATGGCCAGGCGCAAAGCGTCACCTAAGGTGGCACTGGAGAGCAGGGCGTAACCGAGCATGCCGTAGCAGGAAACATGCATGCGCCGACCCAGTTCCAGGCCCACTTCACGGCGCCGCGCCACGGCGTTGGCGCACACCAGCAACTCCTGGCGGGTGGTGATGCGCGAATCGGCGCGGCCCAGGTCGGCCGGGCTGATGCCGCTACCGTCGAGCAGCGCCGCAGCGTCTACGTCGTCATCCTTGAAGGCCTGTAGCACCAGCGACACGGCGTTGAGGGTGGTGAGGTGTGAGTGGAGCATGTCTGGCTTCCTGCTGAAGGGCTACCTGCAAGCGAGCAATATGCGTGCCTTGCCGGGGTCAGCGCAGTTCGCCACACAGGTCGAGCTCGATCAGGCGGCGTACATCTGCCATCGGCAAGCCGGCGCCGAGCAGCAGTTGCAACTTGCCGAACGCCGCTTCGCGGGTCATCCCGCCCCCCGACAACACCCCGGTCTGACGCAGGCGGCTGCCGGCTTCGTACACATTCAGCTCGACCCCGCCTTCATGGCACTGGGTGATTGCCAGCACCACGACCCCGCGCGCTTGCGCTTGCGCCAGGGCATCGAGAAAGTCCGTATTGTCAGCCGGTCCGGTACCGCTGCCGAAGCATTCCAGGATCAAGCCCTGCGCACCGCTGTCGAGCGCCGCGTGCAACAGCGCGGCGCCGAAGCCTGGTACCAGCGGCAGGACGGCGACCGTGGCGGTTTGTTTGGGCTGCCGATAGTCGAGTTCAGTTGGCAAAGGCTGCACTGTGGCGGCACCACCGAAGCGCTTGAGCGTGACGAACGGGTGCCGGCCAAAGCTGCGCACCTTGGCGGTGCGGTTGGGTTCGAGCAGTTCGCCATGAAAATACAGCTGCACACCTGCAGCGACCCCTTGGGCCAGCGCCAGCAGGGCGCCGACCAGGTTTTCCCAGGCATCGCTGTCGGCAACCCCGGCCGGCAGCATGGAGCCGGTGAACAGCACAGGTGCTTGCAGGCCGAGGAGCTGAAAGCTCATGGCGGCGGCGCTGTAGGCGAGGGTATCGGTACCGTGCAGGATCAGTACGGCATCGCAGCCTTGCGCATCGACGGCCTCGATCACCGCCGCGCGCAGGCGCTGCCAGTACTCGGGCGTCATGTTGGCGCTGTCGATCAGTGGCTGCATTTCGCGGAACTGCCAGTGCGGGATATCGGCACGTCCGGCCAGTTGCTCACGCATCCGCTGCTCGAAACCCGGAGCCGGGGCCAGGCCGTTGGCGCTGGCCTGCATGCCGATGGTGCCACCGGTATACAGCACCATGATGTTGCGAGCGGGGTGTGCGGTTGTCATGGGCCTGTCTCCGTGGTCGGCTTGTCTTTAGCTGCCCACAGTACGCCATGCCATCAATGATGTGCCACCTGTTGTAGGAGCGGGCTTGCCCCGCGATGCGATGTGGCTGACAGCCCGCAATCGCGGGGCAAGCCCGCTCTCACATCAGGCATAAAAAAAGGGCCCGGGGAATGATCCCTGGGCCCTCAAAAGGTGAGAGGTGTCTAGTCCCTCGACCTGGTGAGCGGTGTTACAGCATCGGTTACGCCTTCAGCGGCACCAGACGCGGAGCAATCATGTTTTCCGGACGCAGGATGTCGTTGAGCATCTCTTCGTCCAGCAGGCCTTCCTCGCGGACCAGTTCCAGCACACCACGGCCGCTTTCCAGGGCGATGGCAGCGATACGGGTGGCGTTTTCGTAGCCGATGTACGGGTTCAGGGCGGTGACCAGGCCGATCGAGTGTTCGACCAGTTCACGGCAGCGCTGTTCGTTGGCGGTGATGCCGACGATGCAGTGCTCGCGCAGCATGTCCATGGCGCGTTGCAGCAGGCGGATCGAATCGAAGATCTTGTAGGCGATCAGCGGTTCCATCACGTTCAGTTGCAGCTGGCCGCCTTCGGCAGCGACAGTCAGGGCCAGGTCGTTGCCCATGATGGCGAAGGCCACCTGGTTAACGGCTTCCGGGATTACCGGGTTGACCTTGCCTGGCATGATCGAGCTGCCTGGCTGACGCGCTGGCAGGTTGATCTCGTTGATACCGGTACGCGGGCCGCTGGACAGCAGGCGCAGGTCGTTGCAGATCTTCGACAGCTTGACCGCGGTACGCTTGAGCATGCCCGAGAACAGGACGAAGGCGCCCATGTCCGAGGTGGCTTCGATCAGGTCGGCAGCCGGTACCAGCGGCTGGCCGCTGATGGTTGCCAGGCGCTGGACGGCCAGCATCTGGTAGCCCGGGTCGGCGTTGATGCCGGTACCGATGGCGGTACCGCCCAGGTTGATTTCGGTCAGCAGCTCTGGCGCCAGGGAACGCAGACGGTTGAGGTCTTCGGTCATGGTGGTGGCGAAGGCACGGAATTCCTGGCCCAGGGTCATCGGCACGGCGTCCTGCAGCTGGGTGCGGCCCATCTTCAGTACGTGGTCGAATTCCTTGCCTTTGGCGGCGAAGGCCTGAATCAGGCTGTCGAGGCTGGCCAGCAGCGCATCGTGACCGAGCAGCAGACCCAGACGGATCGCAGTCGGGTAGGCGTCGTTGGTCGACTGCGCCATGTTCACGTCGTTGTTCGGGTGCAGGTACTTGTACTCGCCCTTCTGGTGACCCATGGCCTCCAGCGCAATGTTGGCGATGACTTCGTTGGCGTTCATGTTGGTAGAAGTACCAGCACCGCCTTGAATCATGTCGACCACGAACTGCTCGTGGTAGTCACCGCGGATCAGACGGGCGCAAGCCTCGCTGATGGCGGCGTGCTTGGCATCGCTCAGGTGACCCAGCTCACGGTTGGCGTCGGCAGCCGCCTGCTTGACCATCGCCAGGGCGACAACCAGCTTGGGGTAGTGCGACAGCGGAACACCGGAGAGGTGGAAGTTGTTGGCAGCGCGCAGGGTCTGGATGCCGTAGTAGGCATCAGCTGGGACTTCAAGGGTGCCAAGCAGGTCTTTTTCGACGCGGAACGATGCAGCAGCGGACATGATAAATATCATCTCGTGTTAGGCCCGGCACATGCCGGAATGGCGCCAATCCTAGGCCTGCGCCGATTTTGCGGCCAATGCTGTTGCACGCTAACCTATGCACAAACGGCATAATGGTTGATGTGACGCCAACCGACATTCGAGCGTGTGCCATTTTGGTGCATGCCTGGAGAGACAGATGAACCTCGAAAGCAAATGGCTGGAAGACTTCAGTGCCCTGGCGGCGACCCGTAGCTTTTCCCAGGCGGCCGAGCGCCGCTTTGTGACCCAGCCGGCCTTCAGCCGCCGTATTCGCAGCCTTGAGGCCGCGCTGGGGCTGACCCTGGTCAACCGCTCGCGCACGCCGATCGAACTGACGGCGGCCGGCCAATTGTTCCTGGTGACGGCGCGCACCGTGGTCGATCAGTTGGGCGAAGTGTTGCGCCATCTGCATCATCTGGAAGGCGGGCAGGGCGAGGTGATTCAGGTGTCGGCCGCTCACTCCCTGGCGCTGGGGTTCTTCCCGCGCTGGATCGCCCAGTTGCGCAACGATGGCCTGAACATCGCCACGCGGCTGGTGGCCACCAACGTTGGCGACGCGGTGCACGCCCTGCGTGAAGGCGGTTGCGACTTGATGCTGGCGTTCTACGACCCGGATGCCGCGCTGCAGATGGACGCGGAAATCTTCCCGTCGCTGCATATGGGCAACACCGAAATGCTCCCGGTGTGCGCCGCCGACGCTGAAGGCAAGCCGTTGTTCGATCTCGAAGGTGACGGCAGTGTGCCGTTGCTGGCCTATAGCGCCGGGGCGTTTCTCGGCCGCTCGGTCAATCTGCTGCTGCGCCAGCGCAATCTGCGTTTTACCACGGTGTACGAGACGGCCATGGCCGACAGCCTCAAGAGCATGGCGCTGGAAGGCCTGGGCATCGCCTGGGTGCCGCGGCTGTCGGCGCGCGCCGAGCTTGAGCGGGGTGAGCTGGTGATCTGTGGCGGCAGCCAGTGGCACGTGCCGCTGGAAATTCGTCTGTACCGCTGTGCGCTGGTGCGCAAAGCCAACGTACGCTTGCTCTGGCGCAAGCTGGAGGGCGGGCCGGCGACAGCTTGACTCAAAAGTCAGCCAAAGCCCCGAAAAATAAGGCCGACAGTTGGTCGTCAGGGTGCATTAAACGCACTGCTTTGCGGTATACTGCGCGGCCTTCGGTCGGCTTCCCCCGACCCTAATTCGTATAACAAGCCACGCCGGTTGTCCCGCGTGGCTTGTTGTTTTTTGACGCGCCTGCGGGCGCCCAAGAGAAGAGGCTCGACGATGAGTGCACTGGTTGGCGTGATCATGGGCTCCAAGTCCGATTGGTCCACCCTTAGCCACACCGCCGATATGCTGGAAAAACTCGGCATTCCCTACGAGGTCAAGGTGGTTTCCGCCCACCGCACCCCGGACTTGCTGTTCCAGTATGCCGAAGAGGCTGAAGGCCGTGGCATTGAGGTGATCATCGCCGGAGCCGGTGGCGCTGCCCACTTGCCAGGCATGTGTGCGGCCAAGACCCACCTGCCTGTTCTGGGCGTACCGGTGCAGTCGTCGATGCTCTCCGGTGTCGATTCGCTGCTGTCGATCGTACAGATGCCAGCCGGTATTCCGGTTGCCACCCTGGCCATCGGCAAGGCCGGTGCGATCAACGCCGCGCTGCTCTCGGCGAGCATCCTCGGGGCCAAGCACCCGCAGTTCCACACGGTGCTGAAGCAGTTCCGCGCTGAGCAGACAGACAACGTTCTGGACAATCCAGATCCGCGCCAGGCCTGAGGTCAAAAGCATGAAAATCGGTGTAATCGGTGGCGGCCAGTTGGGTCGCATGTTGGCCCTGGCAGGAACGCCGCTGGGCATGAACTTCGCCTTCCTCGACCCGGCTCCGGACGCTTGCGCCGCGCCACTGGGCGAGCACCTGCGTGCCGATTACGGCGACCAGGATCACCTGCGCCAGTTGGCCGACGAAGTCGATCTGGTCACCTTCGAGTTCGAAAGCGTCCCGGCTGAAACCGTGGCCTTCCTGTCGCAGTTCGTTCCGGTCTACCCGAGTGCCGAATCGCTGCGCATCGCCCGCGATCGCTGGTTCGAAAAGAGCATGTTCAAGGACCTGGGCATTCCGACCCCGTCGTTCGCCGACATCCAGTCGCAAGCCGACCTGGATGCTGCGGTGGCCAGCATCGGCCTGCCGGCTGTGCTCAAGACCCGCACCCTGGGTTATGACGGTAAAGGCCAGAAAGTGCTGCGAACTGCCGAGGATGTTGTAGGCACCTTCGCCGAACTCGGCAGCGTGCCATGCCTGCTGGAAGGCTTCGTGCCGTTCACCGGTGAAGTCTCGTTGATCGCCGTGCGTGCCCGTGATGGCGAAACCCGTTTCTACCCGTTGGTGCACAACACCCACGAGAACGGCATCCTGCGCCTGTCGGTCGCCAGTGAAGACCACATGCTGCAGAACCTGGCCGAGGACTACGCCGGTCGCGTGCTCAAGCAGCTCGACTATGTCGGCGTGCTGGCCTTCGAGTTCTTTGAAGTCGACGGTGGCCTGAAGGCCAACGAGATCGCCCCACGGGTGCACAACTCCGGGCATTGGACCATCGAAGGCGCCGAGTGCAGCCAGTTCGAAAACCACCTGCGCGCCGTGGCCGGCCTGCCGCTGGGTTCGACCGCCAAGGTCGGCGAAAGCGCCATGCTCAACTTCATCGGCGAAGTGCCGGCGGTCGACAAGGTGGTTGCCATCGACGAATGCCACCTGCATCACTACGGCAAGGCCTTCAAGGTCGGGCGCAAGGTTGGTCATGCCACCCTGCGTTGTGACGACATGGCCACCCTGGAACAGAAGATCCAGCAGGTCGAAGCCCTGATCCAGGGCTGAAGGGAACCTTCCTTCTTCGCGATCCCTCTGATGGCGGGATGCCAAAGCGCTGACTAGGCTTTGGCATGCGCCATTTCACTCAGAGGGATTGCCATGGGTATCATCGGAACCATCTTCATCGGCCTGATCGTCGGCCTGCTGGCACGCTTCATCAAGCCCGGCGACGACAGCATGGGCTGGATCATGACCATTCTCCTCGGCATTGCCGGTTCGCTCGCAGCGACCTACGGCGGCCAGGCGCTGGGCATCTACCGGGCCGGCGAGGGCACAGGTTTTCTCGGTGCGCTGGTGGGCGCGGTCGTCCTTCTGGTGATCTACGGTATGGTCAAAAAGAACTGACAGCAGGCTAGAATGCTCGGCAATTTCCGTTGCCGAGCATTCTCATGCGCCGTGTATTACTGCTTTCACTGTTGCTCATCAGCAGCCTGGCCCGCGCTGAACTGGCGGAAACAGACTGGCTGGAGCTGATGCCCAAGTCGGACCAGAAAGCCCTTGAGCTGATGCCCGAGATCGACCACAACACCCCGGAAGCCACGGGTACCTTCACCGAGAAGGGTGGCATGAAGCAGGCCAAAGGCTTGCCGGCGGTGATGTATTCGAACAAAACCGTCGCTGCCATGAACGGCAAGCAGATCCGTTTGGGTGGCTATCCGGTGCCGCTGGAAACCGATGCCAAGGGCAACAGCACGCTGTTTTTCCTCGTGCCCTATCCGGGTGCCTGCATCCACGTACCGCCACCGCCACCCAATCAGTTGGTGCTGGTGCGTTATCCCAAAGGTTTGAAGCTCGACGATATCTATACGCCGTTGTGGGTCAACGGCACGTTGAAGATCGAGAAAGTCAGCAATGATCTGGCCGACGCCGCCTATGCCATGGATGCGGCCAAGGTGCGGGTAGTGGAAGACGCCGATCTTTGAATGATCGCGGGGCAAGCCCGCTCCCACTGGCCTCTGAACTGATCCCTAAGGTTGAATGGTGCAGTTCTCCCTGTGGGAGCGGGCTTGCCCCGCGATAGCGGCCTAGAGCGGTTCGCTG
Organism: Pseudomonas alkylphenolica; assembly: GCF_000746525.1. Classification (NCBI taxonomy): domain Bacteria; kingdom Pseudomonadati; phylum Pseudomonadota; class Gammaproteobacteria; order Pseudomonadales; family Pseudomonadaceae; genus Pseudomonas; species Pseudomonas alkylphenolica. The sequence continues at coordinate 5,686,144 of NZ_CP009048.1, read as the reverse complement.
CCGATAGTCAGGCTCAGCGAATGCGTTGCCCCAGGTGCCAGCGTCACCACATCGTCCCAGACGTTCGCAGTCTCGATACACAGCATGCGCTGCCAGCCATCATCGGCCATGTCCGGCAGTTCGGCCGCGCGCGCGATCCACGGGTTCCAGATCACCGCCGAGCGTGAACCGCTGCTGTTCAGGCAAATGCGCCGGTTCCAGTTCGGGTCGACAATGCTCAACTGCTCAGGCGTCTGCAGGTAGATGCGATCAGTCTCACCGGCAAAACCAAGATCGCCTTGTTGCGTGCGTTGTTCCCAGTCAGCCAGGGTTTCGATGTAGCTCAGGCCATCAACGCCTTCTACCACCACCTCACGCACATCGCTGACTGCAAAGTAGCTGTGCAGTGCCTGGCTGATGGTGACCGGGACGTTGTCGAGGTTGTAGCTGGAGAGCGTGATAGTCAGCTGTTTGCCCATGACGATGCTCAGCTTGAGCTCGACATTATGCGGCCAGTCGGGGAGTTCGCTCTGGGTTTCGGGCAAGGTGAATTCAACCCGGACACTGTCGCCGCTGCCTTCGATGCCCAGCAGTTGCCAGTCGCGACCACGCACCAGGCCATGGGCCGGTGCGTCTTCACCGCGGTACATGGCCTGCACAGCTGCGGGATTGCGCTTGAGGTTGCCAAACCAGGGCCAGCACACCGGGACCCCGGCGCGCACGGATTTGCCCTGCTTGAAGATGGCCTGCTCGCTGAGCCACAGCAAAGGCGGCTCGCCGATCCGCTGATAACTCAGGACCTGCGCGCCCTGCTGGGCTACCAGCAGTTCGGCAGAGTCGCTGGTGATGCGCCAGCAATTGAGCTCGCCGTGCTGTTCGGATTCGACCTTGGGTGTGGACATGCGCTTGATCTCGTTGGTTTGCCGTACGGTTTTCGACCGCTTGCATACCTTCGAGTTTACCGCGCAGGCGTGTCAGCGACGAGGAGGAACCGAACGGGTGCGGCCGCTGCCATCAATGGCAACGAACACGAACACAGCCTCGGTGACCTTGCGCCATTCGCTGGACAGCGGATCGTCGCTCCACACCTCGACCATCATCTGGATCGAGCTGCGGCCGATTTCCAGGGTCTGGGTATAAAAGGACAACTGCGCGCCAACGGCCACAGGGACCAGGAAGGCCATACGGTCGATGGCCACGGTTGCCACCCGGCCACCGGCGACACGACTGGCCATGGCGGTGCCGGCCAGGTCCATCTGCGCGACTAGCCAGCCGCCGAAAATGTCGCCGAAACCGTTGGTTTCACGCGGTAATGCAGTGATCTGCAAGGCCAGGTCGCCTTGCGGGATAGGATCTTCTTGTTCGAGTTCAATCATGCCGGGGGTGCCTCTGACCCGTGACGCTTCGTTGGTTGGCGCTATGACAGACGCCTCGAAAAACGATTCAGCACAACTATTCTACGCTGCTTTCGCTTTGCCAGGCGGCGAAGGGAAACTCTGCGAAACCGACTAAGCATATCTAGCGGCGTTTTCGCACAACATCCTTCAGAAGACGCAACCTTTCCTACAGGCGGCCAGTATATAGAGCGAAAAGCGCAGCGACGACCATGCAGTCATGAATAGTTGTATTGAATATGTACTGCTATGTGCTTTTTTCGGCAATTTGCTATGGTTTGGGGCTTCCCAGGCCGTAACCCGCGTCACAGGCGGCCTGCAGTATCAATAAAGCAATACCAATAAGAGATACCTATGACCTCCGTGCCCGGCAGTATCGCGCAGCCTTCGCGGCCGCTCACCCGCAGTGACTACAAAACTCTGTCGCTTTCCGCCCTGGGCGGTGCGCTGGAGTTCTACGATTTCATCATTTTCGTGTTCTTCGCCACCGTGGTCGGCAAGCTGTTCTTTCCCGCCGACATGCCGGAATGGCTACGGTTGATGCAAACGTTTGGTATTTTCGCCGCCGGCTACCTGGCGCGGCCGCTGGGCGGGATCGTCATGGCCCACTTTGGCGACCTGCTGGGACGCAAGAAGATGTTCACCCTGAGCATCTTCATGATGGCCGTGCCGACCCTGATCATGGGCCTGCTGCCGACCTACGCCCAGATCGGCATGTGGGCACCGATCCTGCTGTTGCTGATGCGGGTGATCCAGGGCGCGGCGATTGGCGGAGAGGTGCCGGGCGCCTGGGTGTTTGTTTCCGAGCATGTGCCGGCACGCAACACCGGCTACGCCTGTGGCACCCTGACGGCCGGGCTGACCTCCGGGATCTTGCTCGGCTCGCTGGTGGCAACCTTGATCAACAGCATCTACAGCCCGCAGGAAGTTGCCGACTACGCCTGGCGTATTCCTTTCCTGCTGGGTGGGGTGTTCGGCTTCTTCGCTGTGTACTTGCGCCGCTGGCTGCACGAAACCCCGGTGTTTGCCGAGATGCAGGCGCGCAAGGCGCTGGCTGAAGAAGTCCCCCTGCGCGCGGTGTTGCGTGACCACCGTGGCGCCATCGTCATCTCGATGTTGCTGACCTGGCTGCTGTCGGCCGGCATCGTGGTGGTGATCCTGATGACTCCGGCCCTGCTGCAGAGCCTGTATCAGGTCAGCCCGACCGATTCGCTGAAGGCCAACAGCCTGGCCATCGTCCTGCTCAGCTTTGGTTGCATCGCCACGGGCGCGCTGGCTGATCGCCTTGGAGCAGGTCGGGTGTTCATCGTCGGCAGCCTGTTGTTGCTGGCGTCGTCCTGGACCTTCTACCACAGCCTGCCAACCCACCCTGAATGGATGTTCCCGCTGTATGCCCTGACTGGCCTGTGCGTGGGTATTGTCGGTGCGGTGCCGTATGTCATGGTCAAGGCGTTCCCGCCGGTGGTGCGTTTCAGCGGTTTGTCCTTTTCCTACAACCTGGCCTACGCAATCTTCGGTGGTCTGACGCCGATGGTGGTCACCGCACTGCTCAAGTTCAGCCCGATGGCACCGGCCTACTACGTCGCTGGCATCTGCACCATTGGTCTGCTGGTGGGTATCTATCTGCTGGCGAAAAAACGCTGAAACCGCTCTAAGCCAACCCTCGCAACATTTTGAAAAGGCCATCCCCGGATTTCGGTGATGGCCTTTCATCTAATTGTCACATTCGGTTCATAGAGTAGTCATGCGGCCTGCAGATACTTGGGCCCGATCCATCTCAACCCAAATTCTGCTAGGAGCAAGGCATGAAACTGAAGCGTTTGATGGCGGCCCTGACTTTCGTCGCCGCTGGCGTTGCCACCGCCAATGCGGTGGCCGCTGTTGACCCTGCTATTCCGACCTACACCAAGACCACCGGTGTGTCGGGCAACCTCTCCAGCGTCGGTTCCGATACCCTGGCGAACCTTATGACTCTGTGGGCTGAGGCCTACAAGAAGGAATACCCGAACGTAAACATCCAGATTCAGGCTGCCGGTTCCTCCACCGCGCCACCGGCGCTGACCGAAGGCACCGCCAACCTCGGCCCGATGAGCCGCAAGATGAAGGACGTCGAGCTGCAGGCGTTCGAACAGAAGTACGGCTACAAGCCAACCGCCATCCCGGTTGCCGTCGACGCCCTGGCCGTATTCGTGCACAAGGACAACCCGATCAAAGGCCTGACCATGGCCCAGGTCGATGCGATCTTCTCCTCGACCCGTCTGTGCGGCGCCAAAGCCGATGTGAAAACCTGGGGTGATCTGGGTGTGACCGGCGACCTGGCCAACAAGCCGGTGCAACTGTTCGGTCGTAACTCGGTATCCGGCACCTACGGCTACTTCAAGGAAGAAGCCCTGTGCAAAGGTGACTTCAAGCCTAACGTCAACGAACAACCTGGCTCGGCTTCGGTCGTGCAGTCGATCAGCAGCTCGCTGAACGGCATCGGTTACTCGGGCATCGGCTACAAGACCGCCAGCGTCAAGACCGTACCTCTGGCCAAGAAGGAAGGTGGCGCATTCGTTGAAGACAACGAAGCCAACGCCCTGAACGGCACCTACCCGCTGTCGCGTTTCCTCTACGTCTACGTCAACAAGGCGCCGAACAAGCCTCTGGCCCCGCTGGAAGCCGAGTTCGTCAAACTGGTTCTGTCGCAAGCAGGCCAGCAGGTTGTCGTGAAGGACGGTTACATCCCGCTGCCTGCCAAAGTGGCTGAAAAAGCCCTGGCAGACCTGGGTCTGAACCACAACGGCAACGTTGCAAAGAAGTAACTGAAGGTTCGGCGGAGCCCGGTCAATGACCCGGTTTCGCCACTAATTGCGAGTCCGCTGCCAGGACCACTGAGCGGCGGGCTTTTTTGCGTCACTGCATTGTCATGTTTTTGTCATACGGGACCGCTAGGGTGTGCGCATGAATGATCTGGCCAACTCCACAATGACCCAAAATTCTCCCCCCGTGCGGATTGACTTCAATACGCCCGAACTGCAACGCAAGCGCCGCATGCGTGCGCTCAAGGATCGCCTGACCCGCTGGTATGTACTGGTGGGCGGGCTTGCCGTGCTGGCAGCGATCACCTTGATCTTCTTCTACCTGGCCTATGTGGTCGTGCCGCTGTTCCAGGGCGCCACGCTGACCAGCAAGAAAGCGCTGGAGCCGACCTGGCTGAGTCAGGATGCCGGTAAACCGCTGATGATTGCCCTGGAAGAGCAGAACCTGGTGGGGATGCGGGTTTCCGACAAGGGTCAAGCACTGTTCTTCGACACCAAGAGCGGTGCCGAGCTCAAACGCGTTGACCTGCCAGTACCGGCAGGTACCCAGGTGACCTCTATTGGCGCCGATCAGCCGGGTAACCCGCTGGTGGTGCTGGGCTTGTCCAACGGTCAGGCGCTGGCGTTCAGCCACAGCTACAAGATCACCTACCCGGACAACAAGAAAACCATCACCCCAGCCATCGACTTCCCTTATGGCCAGGAGCCGTTCGTGCTCGATGAGCAGGGCCGCGCGCTGGAGCATGTCAGCCTCAATGTGAATGGCGAGACCCTGGTGGTTGCCGGTTCCACTGGCGCGCACCTGCAGGTGGTATCGCTGAGCCGCGAAGAAAACATGATGACCGGTGAGGTCACCAGCGAGCAGAACCGCATTGACCTGCCGCAGATGACTGAACCGGTCAAAGCGATCTTCATCGATCCGCGTCAGCAGTGGCTGTATGTGATCAACGGTCGGGCTCAGGCGGATGTCTTCAGCCTGCGTGAAAAGAGCCTCAATGGCCGTTACAAACTGCTCGACGACGGCAATGCCGAAGTCACCGCCAGCACCCAGCTGGTCGGCGGTATCTCGCTGATCATTGGCGACTCCAAAGGCGGCCTGGCCCAGTGGTTCATGGCCCGCGATCCGGACGGCGAGCAGCGCTTCAAGCGCATTCGCGAGTTCCAGATGGGCACAGCGCCGATCGTGCAGATCGATGCCGAAGAGCGCCGCAAGGGCTTCGTTGCCCTGGATGCTGCCGGCAAGCTTGGCGTGTTCCACAGTACTGCGCACCGTACCCTGCTGGTCGAGCCGGTAGCCGAAGGCGCAGGCATTCTGGCACTGTCGCCGCGGGCCAACCGCATCATCGTCGAAGAGGGCGGCAAGCTGCTGCCACTAACGCTGAAGAACCCGCACCCGGAAGTGTCCTGGAGCGCGTTGTGGAGCAAGGTCTGGTACGAGAACTATGACGAGCCGAAGTACGTCTGGCAGTCCACCGCCTCGAACACCGACTTCGAACCCAAGCTGAGCCTCTCGCCGCTGACCTTCGGTACCCTGAAAGCTGCGTTCTACGCGATGATTCTGGCGGCTCCGCTGGCCATTGCCGCAGCCATCTACACCGCTTACTTCATGGCCCCGGGCATGCGCCGCAAGGTCAAGCCGGTGATCGAGCTGATGGAGGCGATGCCGACAGTAATCCTCGGTTTCTTCGCCGGCCTGTTCCTGGCGCCGTACCTGGAAGGCCACCTGCCGGGTGTATTCAGCCTGTTCCTGCTGATGCCGATCGGCATCCTGGTCGCCGGCTTCGCCTGGAGCCGCCTGCCTGAGTCGATTCGCCTGCGGGTTCCGGATGGCTGGGAATCGGCGATCCTGATCCCGGTCATCCTGCTGACCGGCTGGTTCGCCTTGTACATGAGCCCACTTCTGGAGACCTGGTTCTTCGGTGGTGACATGCGCCTGTGGATCACCAATGACCTGGGCATCACCTACGATCAGCGCAACGCCCTGGTCGTCGGTATCGCCATGGGCTTCGCGGTGATTCCGAACATCTATTCGATTGCCGAAGACGCCGTGTTCAGCGTGCCGCGCAGCCTGACCCTGGGCTCCCTGGCACTCGGTGCAACGCCATGGCAGACCCTGACCCGCGTGGTCATCCTGACCGCCAGCCCGGGTATTTTCTCGGCGCTGATGATCGGTATGGGCCGTGCGGTGGGTGAAACCATGATTGTGCTGATGGCCACCGGCAACACCCCTGTCATGGAAATGAACCTGTTCGAAGGTATGCGCACCCTGGCCGCCAACGTTGCGGTGGAGATGCCGGAATCGGAAGTCGGTGGCAGCCATTACCGCGTGCTGTTCCTCGCCGCGCTGGTGCTGTTGATGTTCACCTTCGTGATGAACACCTTGGCCGAGCTGATTCGCCAGCGTCTGCGCAAGAAATACTCGTCGCTTTGATAGAAAGGTAGAGATCCGTGAAAAAGGATTCCCTCAAAAGCTGGTTCAAGAGCGGCGCCCCCGGCGTCTGGATCAGCGGTGGCGCCGTCGCCATCGCGGTGATCATGACCATCGGTCTGCTCTCTGTGATCGCTGTGCGCGGCCTCGGCCACTTCTGGCCAGCCGACCTGGTCCAGGCCACCTACAAGGTGCCTGGCCAGGCCGACCACGTCGTTATCGGCGAAGTGGTGCAGAAAGAAGAAGTGCCGCTGGCACGTCTGAAAGGGGCCGGCCTGCCGGTCCCGGAGAACGGCCCGGAGTTTATGACCCGTGAGCTGATCAAGGTCGGCAACCGTGACCTCAACGGCAGCGACTTCACCTGGGTGGTCGGCGATTGGCTGACCGACCTGCAGACGCCGGTCGAGCTGATTGCCCTGGAACGTCGTGAGTGGGGCAACTTCTACGGCTACCTGGTCAGCGTCAAGGAAAACGGCAAGGTCGTCGCCGAAGGCCAGGCGGCCTGGTCCGAGCTGCAAGCGCGCCTCAAGCGTGCCGACAAGCTGGCTGGCGAGCTGCAGAAGCTTGAGAAGAAGGACATCGGTGCCATCAACTACGGCCTTGAGCGTCTGCGTCTGCACGCTCGCAAGCTGGAACTCGACGGCAAACTGGATGCCGCCGCCCAGGCTGACATGGACGCCGAACGCGCCGAGCTGAACAACCGCTACAAGGCCATCGAAGAGCGTCTGAGCAACCTGCATCAGGATTTTGGTCGCGACAGCCTGGTTGCAAAGGATGGCAACGGTCGTGAAGTCGAGATCAACCTGAGCAAGGTGGTTCACGCTTACCAGCCGAACGGCATGGGCTTCTTCACCAAGATGGGCGTGTATTTCGCCAAGGTCTGGGAGTTTCTTAGCGACGACCCGCGTGAAGCCAACACCGAAGGCGGGATCTTTCCTGCAATCTTCGGTACCGTGATGATGACCCTGATCATGGCCGTGATCGTCACCCCGTTCGGCGTGCTGGCGGCGGTGTACCTGCGTGAATATGCGCGTCAGGGGCCGGTGACCCGCCTGATCCGTATCGCCGTGAACAACCTCGCCGGTGTTCCGGCCATCGTCTACGGTGTGTTCGGTCTGGGCTTCTTCGTCTATGTACTGGGTGGCTCGCTCGACCGCCTGTTCTTTCCTGAAGCACTGCCAGCGCCAACCCTGGGTACGCCGGGTCTGCTCTGGGCCTCGCTGACCCTGGCACTGCTGGCGGTACCGGTGGTGATCGTGGCCACTGAAGAAGGCCTGGCGCGTATCCCGCGTACGGTTCGCGAAGGTTCGCTGGCGCTCGGTGCAACCAAGGCCGAGACCCTGTGGAAGATCGTCCTGCCGATGGCCAGCCCGGCGATGATGACCGGGATGATCCTCGCCGTTGCCCGCGCCGCGGGTGAAGTGGCACCGCTGATGCTGGTGGGTGTGGTGAAGCTGGCGCCATCGCTGCCGGTGGACGGCAACTACCCGTACCTGCACCTGGACCAGAAGATCATGCACCTGGGCTTCCATATTTATGACGTCGGCTTCCAGAGCCCGAACGTCGAGGCCGCGCGGCCACTGGTATACGCCACTGCATTGCTGCTGGTGCTGGTGATCGCCACGCTCAACCTGTCGGCCGTATGGATTCGTAACCACCTGCGCGAGAAGTACAAGGCGCTGGACAGCTGATCGAAACACCCTTTTTGCAAGTGCCGCCCGTGTGTTGTGCCGGGCGGTTCGATGAAACGAAATTGATAGCGTATGGAGTCTGACCATGCAGCAAGAATCCCACGCCCACGGCATCGATATGTCGGCCCTGGGTCGTACCAAGCAGAGCCTGCAACTGGCTGATGAAACCGTGGCCATCGAAGTGCCTGGCCTGAGCCTGTACTACGGCGAGAAACAAGCCCTGTTCGACGTCAGCATGAACATCCCGAAACAGCGCGTGACCGCCTTCATCGGCCCGTCCGGCTGCGGTAAGTCGACCTTGCTGCGCACCTTCAACCGCATGAACGACCTGGTTGACGGTTGCCGCGTCGAGGGTGCGATCAACCTGTACGGCAACAACATCTACCGCAAGGGCGAGGACGTGGCCGAACTGCGTCGCCGAGTCGGCATGGTGTTCCAGAAACCCAACCCGTTCCCCAAGACCATCTACGAAAACGTGGTCTACGGCCTGCGCATCCAGGGCATCAACAAGAAGCGCGTGCTCGATGAGGCCGTGGAATGGGCACTCAAGGGCGCGGCCCTGTGGGAGGAGGTCAAGGACCGCCTGCACGAGTCGGCCCTGGGCCTGTCCGGTGGTCAACAGCAGCGTCTGGTGATTGCCCGCACCATCGCCGTGGAACCAGAAGTGCTGCTACTCGACGAACCATGCTCGGCTCTGGACCCGATCTCGACGCTGAAGGTCGAAGAGCTGATTTACGAACTGAAGTCCAAGTACACCATCGTCATCGTTACCCACAACATGCAGCAGGCGGCGCGGGTTTCCGATTACACCGCCTTCATGTACATGGGCAAGCTGATCGAGTTCGGTGACACTGACACGCTGTTCACCAATCCGGCGAAGAAGCAGACCGAAGACTACATCACCGGTCGGTATGGCTAGGATTCAACGACTGAACGCCGCCTGACAGCACTTACCGGACGCTCCAAGGATTTCTCATGATCAACAAAGACAGCCTTACCCACCACATCTCCCAGCAGTTCAACGCCGAACTCGAGGAGGTCCGCAGTCACCTCCTGGCGATGGGCGGTCTGGTCGAGAAACAGGTCAATGACGCGGTTACCGCGCTGATCGAGGCCGACTCGGGCCTGGCCCAGCAAGTGCGCGAAGTCGACGAGCAGATCAACCAGATGGAGCGCAACATCGACGAGGAATGCGTGCGCATTCTCGCCCGTCGTCAGCCGGCCGCTTCCGACCTGCGTCTGATCATCAGCATTTCCAAGTCGGTGATCGACCTGGAGCGCATCGGTGACGAATCGACCAAGATCGCCCGCCGCGCCATTCAGTTGTGCGAAGAAGGTGAGTCGCCGCGTGGCTACGTCGAAGTCCGGCACATCGGCGACCAGGTGCGCAACATGGTCCGCGATGCGCTGGATGCCTTTGCCCGTTTCGATGCCGACCTGGCACTGTCGGTGGCCCAGTATGACAAGACCATCGACCGCGAGTACAAGACCGCACTGCGCGAGCTGGTGACCTACATGATGGAAGATCCGCGTTCGATCTCGCGGGTACTCAGCGTGATCTGGGCCTTGCGTTCACTGGAGCGGATCGGCGACCACGCGCGCAACATCTCCGAGCTGGTGATCTACCTGGTGCGCGGTACCGATGTGCGTCACCTGGGCCTCAAGCGCATGAAAGAAGAGGTCGAGGGCGGCAGCGAAAAGGCTAATGTTCCGGCTGAAACTGACGATAAGTAAGACTGCCCCGAGAACGAACGCCCGGCCCTGGCCGGGCGTTTTCGTTTGCGGTCGAGCACCTCAAGGCAGCCGCGAACGAAACCACGAGTCCCGGCGTGAGCCAATGTTTGGCAAATGGCCATTAGTCAGCGTTATGCTAGTCGGGATTCAATAGGAGTGGCGATGAGTAAAGTCAGTGTGTTGGTTGTGGATGATGCGCCGTTCATTCGCGACCTGGTGAAGAAGTGTCTGCGCAACTATTTCCCGGGGATTGTCATCGAAGACGCGGTCAACGGTCGCAAGGCCCAGACATTGCTGGCGCGTGAAGCTTTCGACCTGGTCCTGTGCGACTGGGAAATGCCGGAAATGTCCGGGTTGGAGCTGCTGACCTGGTGCCGTCAGCAGGAGTCGATGAAGACGTTGCCGTTCATCATGGTGACCAGCCGCGGCGACAAGGAAAACGTGGTCCAGGCGATCCAGGCCGGTGTTTCTGACTTCGTCGGCAAGCCGTTCACCAATGAGCAATTGCTGACCAAGGTGAAGAAGGCCCTGACCAAGGTTGGCAAGCTCGATACCTTGCTGGCCAGCGCCCCGACGCGTGCCAATTCAGCTTTTGCCAATGACTCGCTGAGCGCCCTCACCGGTGGCCGTGCCGAAACGGTAAAACCGACAGCACCGGCTGCTCCGGTGGCGGCGGCCAAGCCCCTGATCAACGCGCCCAAGCCCACTGCTGCCGCTGCCGCACCTGCGGGGCGTGGCCAAGGGCAACTGCGTCTGCCAAGCGGTGTGCAGCCGTGCGTGATCAAGGCCCTGAGCCTCAAGGAGGCGCTGCTGGTGGTCCGCCGTGGCGAGACCCTGCCACAGGTGCTCGAAGGTGCTGTGCTCGATCTGGAGCAGGGTGAGAACGCCGAAGTCGCCCGCCTCAATGGTTACCTGCATGCGGTGGCGGCGCTGGAGCCCAAGCCGGACAGCGACTGGTTGCAACTGACCTTCAAGTTCGTCGATCAGGATGCCCAGAAGCTGGACTACCTGTCGCGGCTGATTGCCCGTGGTACGGCGCAGAAGCATTTCGTGCCGGGAGCTTGATAAAACCTATCGCGGGGCAAGCCCGCTCCCACAGGGGGAGTTGAATCCCCTGTGGGAGCGGGCTTGCCCCGCGATGAATACACCGCTCGTCCACTGGCACACCCCTGAAACACTCCCATCCTCTCTCCGGCAAAATCCCCTGCTAGTCTTCGACAGACTTCAACTGTCAAAAAGCCACTAACCATGCAGGCACATTCGCTGCTGTTCTGCGCCTTGCTCGTGGCTTGCAGCCCGACCCTGGCCTCGACTTTCTACAAAAGCACCGATACCAACGGTGTGGTCTCGTATTCCGACCGGCCACTGCCTGGCGCAAAGGCCTTTGTCTTTCGCGACCAGATGGTCGAGCAGCTGGAAGGTCAGGTGAAACTGCACGCTATCAAGTTCGCCAGCGGCGTGAGCTTCAGCGCCCGCAACGACACCCATGCGCCGGTGGAGGTGGAGCTGCGCCTGGAGCGTCTGGGTAACGCCAAGGGCGCAGGTACGCGGCTTGTCCGGCGTGTGGTGCCTGCGCGTGCGGCAGTGCTGCTGACCGTGGTCAACGCACTGCAAGCGGACCTGCCGGTGAGTTATCAGGAGAAGTTCACCTATGCCCTGGGCAACCCGGCACAGCGCCAGCAGGCCTTTAAATATCCGCTGCCATGGCGCGGCGGGCCTTTTCGCGTGACCCAGGGGGCCAACGGCAGTTACAGCCATTTCGGCCCCAAAAGCCGCTACGCCATGGATATCGCCATGCCTGAAGGTACGCCGATCATTGCTTCACGGGCGGGCACTGTGATCAAGACCGAGAACAACCAGAGCGGGCGCGGCACGCACCCGGCCGGCAATTTCGTGCGGATTCTGCATGACGACGGCACCATGGGTGTCTATCTGCACCTGATGCGTGGTTCTGTGGTGGTTCGCGAGGGACAGCGGGTGGTGTACGGGAGCGCGCTGGCAAAATCCGGCAACACCGGCAACAGCACTGGCCCGCACCTGCATTTTGTCGTGCAGCGCAACGTCGGGCTGGCGCTGGAGTCGATTCCTTACCAGTTCAACCAGCCTGTCGGCGGGTTGCCGGACTTTACCGCCGGCAATCCTTGATCGCGGGGCAAGCCCGCTCCCACAGGCTGGAATGACCTGTGGGAGCGGGCTTGCCCCGCGATGCGGTGTTGCAGCTCAATCGAGCTTGAGCACCTTGGCCAGAACAATCTTCGGGCCTTTCATCTTCTTGATGATGATGCGCAGGCCTTCGACTTCCAGCTGCTCCTCTTCTTCCGGTACCCGCTTGAGGGTCTCGTAGACCAGACCGGCGAGGGTTTCCGCCTCGATATGGTCCAGGTCCACGCCGAGCAGGCGCTCGACCTTGAACAGCGGCGTGTCGCCACGTACCAGCAGCTTGCCTGGCTGGTAGGCAAGGATGCCGCGCTCGGCCTTGCGGTGTTCGTCCTGGATGTCACCGACCAGCACTTCCAGCACGTCTTCCATGGTCAGGTAGCCAATGACCTTGCCATCGGCTTCCTCGACCAGGGCGAAGTGCGCGCCGCCTTTGCGGAACTCTTCGAGCAGGTGGGCCAGAGGCATGTGGCGGGACACGCGCTCCAGCGGCCGGGTCAATTCGGCAAGGTTGAAGGATTCGGGGATGTGCTCCAGATCGGCCAGTTCCAGCAGCAGATCCTTGATATGCAGCAGGCCGATGAACTCACCACGCTTGGCATCGAACACCGGGTAACGGCTGAATTTGTGCCGGCGGAACATCGCCAGGATTTCCTTGAGCGGCGCATGGGCGTCGAGGCAGACCATGTCTTCACGGGAGTTGGCCCAGTCGACCACCTCCAGTTCACCCATTTCCACTGCCGACGCCAGTACGCGCATGCCCTGGTCGCTGGGGTCCTGGCCACGGCTGGAGTGCAGGATCAGCTTCAGTTCGTCGCGGCTGTAATGGTGCTCATGATGCGGGCCGGGTTCACCCTGGCCGGCGATACGCAAAATGGCGTTGGCACTGGCGTTGAGCAGGTAGATGGCCGGGTACATCAGCCAGTAGAACAGGTACAGCGGTACCGCAGTCCACAGCGACAGCAGTTCGGGTTTGCGGATCGCCCAGGACTTGGGCGCCAGTTCACCGACCACGATGTGCAGGTAGGAAATCACGAAGAAGGCGCTGAAGAACGACACCGCTTTGATCACCTCCGGCGACTCTACGCCGACAGCGGCCAGCAGCGGTTCGAGCAGATGCGCAAAGGCCGGTTCACCGACCCAGCCCAGGCCCAGCGAGGCGAGGGTAATGCCCAGCTGGCAGGCCGAAAGGTAGGCGTCCAGCTGGTTGTGCACGGTGCGCAGGATTTGCCCGCGCCAGCCATGCTGCACGGCAATCGACTCGACCTTGGTCGAGCGCAATTTGACCATGGCGAACTCGGCGGCAACGAAAAAGCCGTTGAGCAGCACCAGCAGCAGAGCAAAAAGAATCATGCCGAAATCGGCGAAAAGTGAGGCGAAGCTGATACCAGGGGAAGGGTCCATGATGGGGTTTTACGGGGTCCGTCATCTGAAAAAAGAAAGAAATGCCGTGCCAGCATTCGCTGGCACAAGTCCGCCAATGTAGCGGGTGAGGGCGCGGTTGCCTAGGGGAAGGCCCTCAGGAGGCCTGGCGCTGGGCAATCTGCACGGGAGCGAAATGGCAGGTAAAGGTGCTGCCGTGGCCGGGTACGCTGCTGATTTCCAGGCGTGCGCGATGACGCAACAGTACGTGCTTGACGATTGCCAGGCCAAGGCCGGTGCCGCCGGTATTGGAGGCGCGGCTGGAGTCGACCCGGTAGAAACGCTCGGTCAGGCGTGGCAGGTGTTTGGCGTCAATGCCGATACCCGAGTCCTGAACGCTGAGGTGCGCGCCCTGTTCGTCGGCCCACCAGCGAATGCGGATCTGTCCTTCGTCCTGGGTGTATTTGACCGCGTTGAAAATCAGATTGGAGAACGCGCTGCGCAGCTCGGCCTCACTGCCCTTGAGGAAAATACCGGGTGTGGTTTCCAGGCTGATGCGCTGGTTACGCTGGCCTGACAGCGCCTGGGCATCGCCCTTGATCGATTGCAGCAAGGCTTCAACCGCCACCGGCTGGTTGTCCGAGGGGTAATCGGTGGCTTCCAGCTTGGCCAGCAACAGCAGGTCATTGAGCAGGGTCTGCATGCGCCCGCCTTGTTGCTGCATTTGCTGCAGGGCGCGGACCCAGCGCGGATTCACGTCCTCGACGTTGTCGAGCAGGGTTTCCAGGTAGCCGGCGATCACCGTCAGCGGCGTGCGCAGTTCATGCGAGACGTTGGCAACGAAATCCTTGCGCATCTGTTCGAGCTGGTGGATACGGGTGACGTCGCGTACCAGCATCAGGTGCTCGTTGTTGCCATAGCGGGTGATATGCAGCTGTACGCGCAGGCGGTCGTTGATCGGCGAAGGGATCTCCAGCGGTTCGAGGTAGTTCTCCTGTTCGAAGTACTCCTTGAAGCGCGGGTGGCGCACCAGATTGGTGACTGGTTGGCCGCTGTCCTGTGGGGTTTTCAGGCCCAGCAGGGTTTCGGCGGCGCGGTTCCACCACTCCAGGTTGCCGTCGCTGTCGAGCATGATCACCGCGTCCTTGAGCGCGGCGGTGGACTCCTGCACGCGGTCGATCACCGCCTGCAGACGGCCACGCACGCGCTGGTCGCGGCGTTGCAGGTGATAGATGCTGTCGAACACCTCGCCCCACAGGCCATAGCCATCAGGCGGTGCTTCGTCGGGTTTGTGCAGGCGCAACCACTCATGCAGGCGCAGCAATTGCTTGAGGGTCCAGCCCAGGTAGAGCGCCAGGCCCAGGGCCAGGCTCCAGCCGTAATAGCCGCTGATCAGGCCGACCAGCAGGCAGGCGCTGATCAATAGCAGCATGTGGCGAATCAGGGTGCCATGCCAGTTCTGGTTCAATTAACGACGCGTCCTTTCCAATACCTTGGGCCTGATATAGCGGTTCAGCTCTTGGTGGAGAAGCGATAACCGGTACCGCGTACGGTTTGTACCAGATTCTCGTAGGCATCACCCAGCGCCTTGCGCAGGCGGCGGATGTGCACGTCGACGGTGCGTTCTTCAACATAGACGTTGCCGCCCCAGACCTGATCGAGCAGTTGGCCGCGGGTGTAGGCGCGCTCCTGGTGGGTCATGAAGAACTGCAGCAGGCGGTATTCGGTCGGGCCCATTTCGGCTGGCTTGCCATCAATGGTCACACGGTGGCTGATCGGATCGAGCAGCAGCCCACCGACTTCTATGGGCGCTTCGCCATCGCTTGGGCCGGCGCGGCGCAGCACGGCCTTGAGCCGGGCGACCAGCTCGCGGGGCGAGAAGGGTTTGGTGATGTAGTCGTCGGCACCGACTTCAAGACCCTGGATCTTGTTGTCTTCCTCACCTTTGGCGGTCAGCATGATGATCGGGATATCGCCGGTCAGCTCGTCGCGCTTCAGGCGTCGGGCCAGTTCGATACCCGAAGTGCCCGGGAGCATCCAGTCGAGCAGGATCAGGTCCGGCTTGCGGTCGACGATCATGGCGTGGGCCTGCTGCGAGTTTTCTGCTTCCAGGCAGTCATAGCCGGCCATTTCCAATGCAACGGCGATCATCTCGCGGATTGGCGCTTCGTCGTCAACGATCAGAATGTTTCTGCCAACCATGTTCAAACCTCTTCCCGTTCAGGTGTCTTGGCCCGCATTAGATAACGGAATTATTGCAGTCGTGTGACAAGTCGTGGGCGTTTCAGCAACATTCGGTTACTGGGCTAGGCTTAAATTCCCTCTCCCGAGAAACACGGTGGATCCAATGACACGACATACGCTGAACTGGATGGCGCTTTTCACTGCGGTGGCACTGGCGTTGCCAGGAATGGCGTCGGCGCATCATGCCATGATGAAAGACGGTGTGATGGTCGACCATGCTGGCATGACGCTCTACACCTTTGACAAGGATTCGGGCGGCAAGTCCATGTGCAACGATGAGTGTGCCAAGAACTGGCCGCCGCTGATGGTCAAAGACGGCGACATGGCCGAGGAGGGCTGGACACAGATCAAGCGTGACGATGGCTCGATGCAATGGGCCTACAAAGGCAAGCCGGTGTACACCTTCATCAAGGACAAGAAAGCCGGTGACATGACCGGTGACGGCATGAAGGATGTCTGGCATGTGATCAAGTAGTCGTGCCGTAATCGCGGGGCAAGCCCGCTCCCACTGCTCTGTGGGAGCGGGCTTGCCCCGCGACGAATCAGAAGCTGTAATCCAGCACGATCCCGACAAATACCAGCAACCCGGCCCAGTGGTTATGCAGGAAGGCCTTGAAACACGACTCGCGGTCCAGCTTGCGGGTGGTCCAGAATTCCCAGACGAAGCACGCCAGGGCGGCTATCAGCCCAAGGTGGAACCAGCCCCCCAGTTCGAAGCGATTACCGGCCATCAACAAGCAGCCCAGCGACAGCACTTGCAGGGTCAGGATAATCATCCGGTCGGCTTCACCGAACAGGATCGCGGTAGATTTGACCCCGATCTTCAGATCATCGTCGCGATCGACCATGGCGTAGTAGGTGTCATAGCCCACCGTCCACAGCAGGTTGGCGATGTACAGCAGCCAGGCGATGGCCGGCAGCTCGCCGTTGGCTGCGGTGAAGGCCATGGGAATGCCCCAGGAATAGGCCGCTCCAAGCACCACCTGCGGGTAGTAGGTGTAGCGCTTCATGAAGGGATAGCAGGCCGCCAACGCCACCGCGCCGAACGATAACCATACCGTCTGGGTATTGGTGCACAGCACCAGCAGGAAGCTCACGCCCACCAGCACGGCAAACAGCACCAGTGCTTCGCGGGCATTGATCCGGCCGGCTGCCAACGGGCGGTCGGCGGTGCGTTTGACGTGGCCATCGACCTTGCGGTCGGCGAAGTCGTTGATGGCGCAACCGGCCGCACGCATCAGCACCACGCCGAGGGTGAAAATCAGCACGTTGGCCAAGGTCGGCGTACCCTTGGCGGCGATCCACACCGCTGACAGCGTCGGCCACAACAGCAGGTAGATACCGATCGGCCGGTCCATGCGGCTCAACTGGATGAAGTCCCAGGCGCGCGGATGCAGACGATTGAGCGACTTGAGCAGCTGCAGGTACATCAGCGGATCTCCCCGGAAATCTCGGTGGCCTGCCACAGCGACGGCAGGAAGACTTCGGCAACCAGCACGCTCAGTGTGGCCCGATCAAAGCGCGAGCGACGCCCCCAGAGCTTGTCGCTGGCGTCGATCGCCGGCAGCCAGGCCTTGGGGTAATGACAGACCTCAATGGCGCGGCGCGTAAAGGCCTGGTCGCAGAACAACAGTTCGCCCAGCGAGCGGCTGCCCAGTGCTTCCATGTCCAGCCCGCCACTTTCGAGGGCACTGCGTGAGGCGACACTGCGGGCGAACACCCAGGCCTGGCCGTGGCCGCGCAAGTACACTTCGCGGACCCAGCCTTCGCTGCCAGGCGCCAGATCCAGTGCCTGGCACTCGTCATCACGCAGGGGCTGCCAACCCTCGTAAAGGGGTGTAACAGAAAAGTGATCGGCGGATAATCGAGTCAGGCGACGGGTCAGTGATCCTTGATCGAACAACCAGTCAAGGAGCGCAGGCGTTGCGCTGTCTGCTACCTGAGAGTACTGCAACCATTCTGCAGCGGGCGCTTGCGATGTTTCGTACGGCACGATGGTATGGGTTAACAGGCCAAAGAGACCGCGAGCTTAGCATGATTGCCCGATCCGGCTTGCATGCTGGCACCTGGCTCCAGTACAAAGCCCCTCCTTGAGAAGGTCGCCACTGTAATGTTCCCGAGAGCGACCACTCCAATGCCTGGGTTTGTTGAGGAAGTAAGTAATGAAAAAGTGGCAGTGTATTGTTTGTGGCCTGATCTACGACGAGGCCGAGGGTTGGCCGGATGATGGCATCGCCCCGGGTACTCGTTGGGAAGATGTCCCGGCAGACTGGCTGTGCCCGGACTGCGGTGTGGGCAAGATGGATTTCGAAATGATCGCCATCGGCTGATCACAATTTAATCAGGAAGCAAGGAAACAGGGCATGACGGCACCGGTGGTAATTGTGGGTACTGGCTTGGCGGGTTACAACCTGGCCCGCGAATTTCGCAAGCTCGACGGCGAGACGCCGTTGCTGTTGATTACCGCCGACGACGGCCGTTCCTATTCCAAGCCAATGTTGTCCACCGGCTTTGCCAAGCACAAGGATGCCGACGGCCTGAGCATGGCCGAGCCGGGGGCCATGGCTGAGCAGCTCAAGGCCGAAGTGCGTACCCATACCCGCATCAGCGGCATCGATCCGGGCCATAAGCGCCTGTGGATCGGCGAAGAGCAGGTGGCCTACCGCGACCTGATCCTGGCCTGGGGCGCGCAAACCGTGCAGGTGCCGGTCGAAGGCGATGCCGGTGAGGCGATCTTCCCGATCAACGATCTGGAGGATTACGCCCGCTTCCGTGCGGCGGCGGCGGGCAAGCAGCGGGTGTTGATCCTCGGGGCCGGCCTGATCGGCTGTGAATTCGCCAACGACATGAGCCTGGGCGGTTTCCAGGTCGAGCTGGTGGCGCCGTGCGAGCAGGTCATGCCGACCTTGCTGCACCCGGCGGCTGCCGCTGCCGTGCAGACTGGCCTGGAGGCGCTTGGCGTGCGCTTTCATCTCGGGCCGGTGCTGACGCGTCTGCAACGGGTTGCCGAAGGGCTGGAGGCGCACCTCTCGGACGGTACGGTGATCGCGTGTGACCTGGTGGTTTCGGCGGTTGGCCTGCGTCCACGCATCGACCTGGCTTCTGCGGCCGGCTTGCAGGTTAACCGTGGTGTGGTGGTCGACCGGCACCTGCGTACTTCGCATGCCAATATCTACGCTTTGGGTGATTGCGCCGAAGTCGATGGCCTCAACCTGCTCTATGTCATGCCGTTGATGAGCTGCGCGCGCGCGCTGGCACAAACCCTGGCTGGCAACCCGACAGCAGTTGCCTACGGCCCTATGCCGGTTACGGTGAAGACACCGGCTTGTCCGCTGGTGGTCTCGCCGCCACCTCATGGCCGCGAAGGTACATGGCAGGTCGAAGGTCAGGGCCTTGACCTCAAGGTGCTCTGTCATGACGTCGATGGCAACCTGTTGGGCTACGCCCTGACGGGCTCGGCAGTGATGGAGAAACTGGCTCTAAATCGGCAGCTTCCGGCGCTCATGGCGTAAATAGCGGGCGTTCTGTCGGATTTCCCCTGTTATTGCCGCAACAATGGCCGTCCAGAGACTGGCGCGGCCCCTGACAGCATGCCATCCTCACTCCCGTCTGCCGCAGTTTAGAGCCTGCGGTGCCTTGGGCGCTGTTCTTGAAGAGCAGCACGGCATAACAACAAAAAACCGTCTAAGAGGCTTCACTATGCGCAAACCAGAACTCGCCGCAGCTATTGCTGAAAAGGCCGACCTCACCAAAGAGCAAGCCAATCGCGTGCTCAACGCCGTGCTCGAAGAAATCACTGGCGCCCTGCACCGCAAGGACAGCGTGACGCTGGTCGGATTCGGTACATTCCTGCAGCGTCATCGTGGCGCTCGCACTGGCAAGAACCCGCAAACCGGTGAGCCAGTCAAAATCAAAGCCAGCAACACGGTTGCCTTCAAACCAGGTAAATCCCTGAAGGACAGCGTCAATCCGTGATGCCTCGCACAGATTGATTGCGTTGAAAAACGGGCACCCGACACGGTGCCCGTTTTTTATTGCCCCGCCCGGAGCTTGTGACTAGCATACGGCGCCCCTGCCGCGATGGCAGCGGGACACGTCCAGGGAGGGGCGCAGGATGCACTGCAAAGGTATGTCATTGACCGCCGTGGCGGTCGCTCGCGATTCAGGTGCCGCATGATCCGGCGCCGTCTTCTGCTCAATTTCGCCTTGCATGCATTGGCCTGCGTGCTCTTCGTGCTGCTCAACGATTACGCCGTGAGCTACTACAAACAGCAGTTCGGTGGCTTCACTGCCCGGGGCGTGGCAGCCGGCATGGTTGCCTGGGGGGCCTGGTACCTGCTGATGATATTCAGCGTGCCGATTGCGTTGTTCCTGCGCCTCAGGGTTCGTTTGCTGCTGACCCTGGTGCAAGCCTTGCTCATCCTCTATTGGCTGTTGCCGGAGCACCCGGTACGCGCCCTGTTCTATAGCAGCCTCAATGCTGGCCTGACACTGCTGGCGGTGCTTTTGAGTGACGGGATGGGGCGTCGCTTGAAGCCGGCCGCCAGCTCGCAGGTGCATGCATGAGGCGCCTGCTGGCAGTGATCTGTGGCCTGGGTGTTGCGCAGGCCTTGGCCGACACTCGCACCTTCACGTTGACGCCGGACTTTAGTGGCGCCTCGCAAGTGCAGTTGACGCTGCAGGACAATCGTTGGCAGGCGCAGCTGACGGGAGGCGATGGGCAGTCTCAGTCGCTGGCCGATGTCTGCCAGCCCGAGCAGGGCCAGGTGCAGGTGCGTGACGTCTTCACGGTGCGCGGCGACAAGGATTACCTCGTGGTGCAATGCGCGGCGGTGGTCGCTCATCCGGGCTTTGAGTACTACGCGCTCAACGGCCTGGTATTTCAGGCCGGCGTGTACTTCTGGGACAACGGCGCACTGCTCCGTGACGCCCGCGCCTCGCTGGCGTTGTCCGGTTACGAAGGGAGCATGACGGAAAACTGGAGCCAGCATCACTGGTACCACACGCAGTCGCTGGCCAGGCAGAAGTTGCTGGAGCAGGTGCGAGGGCATGGGCGGGATTCGTTGAAACTGGCGCGGGAAATCGTCCTTGCTCGGCTTGCAATCGAGGACCGCGATGCGGTGTATACCTACCTCGATATCGAGCTGCCACGGCTGCTGCGAGAGGAGCCGCTGAGCGCGCAGACCGCGGCACTGTACAACGACCTCGGTTACGCCCTGCAGCAGGGCGAGTGGCACAGCGCGGCCTATGAGCTGTTTGCCAAAGTCGAAGGGGTCGTGCCGCAGCGGGTCGTACTCAAGCTCAACATCGCCGACAGCCTCTGGGCGTTGTACAAGCGCAAACAGGCTGCCGAGTACTACCGCAGCTATGTCCAGGCCATGAACAGCGCCGGTAAGCCGGGGATCATCCCGGAGCGGGCACGGTCGCGCAGCCAGGAGCCACAATCGTGATCAGGGTTTTATTGTGTCTGCTGCTATTGAGCGTGCTGGTCCCTCCAGCCATGGCCGAGACTTCATGCGTGGCTGAGTTCGACAGCTTCCTGCACGAGTTTGCCAACGATCCTCAGGTGCAACGCCAAGCCGGCAGCGGACGAGTCCTCTACAGCCAGTTACAGGGGCTGCAGGATAACGTCTATCCATTGGTCCGGGCGATGCAGGGCGCGCAGCTTGCATTGCCATTGATCGCACCCTTGACGGCGGGTCTCAAGGGCCTGGAGGTGCAGCACTTGACTGATGGCCATGTTCGGGTGCTGGACAAACGCGGCGGTCTCGATCGGCTCAGGGGCTATCAGTTCGAACGCAAGGCGTGCTGGGCGTTGGTCTCCGTCGATGACTGGTCGGTGGATGAGTCACGCCTGCTGCTGACAGGGCTGCCAAAGATGAACCCGGCCGAAGAAGTCTGCTACCGCAAAGCCAACATCTTCCTGGCCCTGGGCGGGGTGGAGAAGTATCCAGCTACTGCAGAGTTTTTCGACGTAGGCATGCAGTTTCTGCTGTGCGCTGCGGCTTCGGGCAACCCGGACGCCAGCCTGGCCGCTGCGAGCCTGGGTTATTCCGGAATGGCGCCTGCTTTGAGCGCCGCGGTGACCGAGAAGCTGTTCCTCGCCGCTGCGCAGAGCTTGCCTGCGGGTGCGGCTGCCTTGTACGGGTTTTATTGCTCAGGTACTGACCAGAGCTACGATGGCCCGTGCATGGACCCTGAACGTGCCCGTTCATGGCTGATCAAGTCGATCGACATGGGCAACTGGGAGTCGCTGACAACCTTGGCGTCTGATTGGGAGAGTGGCCGTTTGGGCGGCGCCATCGACCTGTCTCGTGCGCTGGCCTGCTATGAGCTGGCGCGACAAAAAGGGGTTGTGGAGTACGTGGACAGCGTAAAACGCTTGCAACAAGCAGGGGCGCAGCCCGGGGGACATTGCTACTAAGCCTAAGCCGCGAATTACCCGGTTACAGAGCAAATTACCCTGATCTTCGCGAAATGTGCAGCAAAGTATGGTGTTTTTATAGCGAGACTATAAACTGCTTCGCCAGTCACTTTTTAGCCGAGGCGTGCACATGAAGTTTCGCTTTATCCTTTGGGCCATGGGGTTGTTGATGGCCAAGGCCAGTCGCAAGAACCCGGCTTTCCAGCAACAACTGGCCGACAAAGATCTGGTGTTCCAGTTGCAGACCCTCGACGGCAAGGTCGCGCGCCATTTCATCGTCAAGGATCTGCGTATCAGCAGCCAGTCCGGCACCCATCCACAACCGGCGTTTGCCATTGCCTTCAAGGATGCAGCCTTCGGCTTTGCCACCTTGCAAGCGAAGAACAAGCAATTGGCATTCATGCAGGGGAT
Organism: Pseudomonas alkylphenolica; assembly: GCF_000746525.1. NCBI lineage: Bacteria > Pseudomonadati > Pseudomonadota > Gammaproteobacteria > Pseudomonadales > Pseudomonadaceae > Pseudomonas > Pseudomonas alkylphenolica. The sequence continues at coordinate 5,663,519 of NZ_CP009048.1, read as the reverse complement.
TCAGGACAAGAGCATCCAGATCAAGGGCAATCCGGCGCTGGTGATCTGGTTCCAGGGCCTGATGAAGTACCTGAAACCGAAGAAAAAGGCCTGACCCCATAAGGGCAGGCCATCTGCTTAGTGCTGCTGATTGAACTGCGAGGCCAACTCGCGCAGCAGCACTTCTGCCTCCAGCACCTTGTTGACCACATCGGCTGCTTTTTCGCGGCTGATGTTCAAGCGCTCCAGCAATTCATCCGGGATCGACTCGTCGGGCCCCGAACCGATGCCGCGGGCACGCAGCAGGCGTATTGCCAGGCACACAAGGTTCGGGAAGGCCGCATGGTCACCTTCGTACAGCGGGTCGTGCTGGAAACGCAGAGCGGTGGACAGTTCTTCCGGCATATCCCAGTAGCGCATCAACCAGGCACCGATCTGCTCGCGGCTGATGCCCAGCAGATGCTGCTCGACATAGCTGTGGCACAGGTGCGGGTTGACCTCCAGATGGCGGCAGATCAGCGAAAAGTGCGGCGGGAAGACGTGCGCCAGCAGCAGGTAGCCGAAGTTGTGCAGCAGTCCGGCCAGGTAGGTCAAGCCGGCCTCTGGGCGTTCTGCACGCGGCATGGCGCGGGTCAGGCCTTCGATCACGGCGGCGGTATAGATCGACTGCTGCCAGTACGGCGTGGTGTGTTGTGGATGGTCTTTGGGCAGGCTCAAGGTTTTGCCCAGTGCCAGGCCAAGGGCCAGGTTGATCACCAGATCGAAGCCCAGTACGCGGACGATGGCATCTTCTACCGAACGAATTTTGCCGGGTGAGGCGTAATAGGGCGAGGCGGCCCAACTGACTACTTGAGCAGCCAGCGCAGGATCGGTCTCGACTACGCCGGTGATGTCGTCGATGGTCGCGTTGGGGTCGACGCGCAGCTTGATGATCTTTTGCGCAGTTTCAGCCAACGGTGGAATTTCGATGGTGCTTTCCAGGCGCTGCTGGATGCGCCGGGCGGTGAAGGCCTGAACTGCCTGGGTAATTTCTTCGCGGTCGTCGGTCGGGCGGTCGAGGTTCGGCCGGATGCTGCTCAGCGGCTCGCCAAAATTACCGGCGCTGGCCTTGCTCAGCATCTTCTTGAAGTCGTCGCGTTCGATTTCCAGCAGCAGGCCTGCCTCACCGGAGTGAATCAGCAGCCTTTCAGGCTTGAGCAGGCTCTCATCATAAAGGCAAGGCGAGCTGGTCAGTGCCGGAAGGCCGGGGAGGATTTTCAGACCATGCTTGTCGAGCATGGTTTTCAGGCGATCCAGGGGCACTGCGGCCAGCTTGCGACCGGTCAGCTCGGTCAAGCGGTTGAGGTCGAGCAATTGGTTTTGCGGGAACAGCACCATCAGCGCGCCGACTTCGTCATCGAGCAACACCGCCTGGATCTTGCGCTCGGGCAACAGCTGCGGACGATCCTGCACTTCACGATAGGCAATGCCAAGCTTTTCCAGCAGCAACCGGATAACAGACGGAGCGTGGGGGGTTGCGGTATCCAGGGCAACTTCAGTCATGGTCTGTATCCAGAAATTTTACGATCGCAAGAGTATAACCAGCTTGGACCTTCAGCTGGATCCATTCTGAGACGGACGTCACACCTGTCCATATTGCTGGCCATGACGCAGCCAGCGCTCCAGCAGCGGGCTGACATGCTCGGGCCAGCGCGCCAGCAGGGCTTGGGCGGCATCACGCACGGCGGGGAGCAGGTCGGCATCGCGCATCAGGTCGGCGACCTTGAACTGCAACAGGCCGGTCTGGCGGGTGCCAAGCATTTCACCGGGGCCGCGCAGCTCCAGGTCTTTCTCGGCAATGATGAAGCCATCATTGGTTTCACGCATGATCCCCAGTCGTTCGCGACCGATCTGCGACAGCGGCGGGTGATAGAGCAGTACGCAATGGCTCACCGCGCTGCCCCGGCCGACTCGCCCGCGCAACTGGTGCAGCTGGGCCAGGCCCAGGCGTTCGGGGTTCTCGATGATCATCAGGCTGGCGTTGGGGACATCGACGCCGACCTCGATCACCGTGGTCGCCACCAGTAGCTGCAGGTGGCCTTGCTTGAACTCGGCCATGACGGCGGCCTTTTCGGCAGGCTTCATGCGCCCGTGGATCAAGCCGACACGCAGCTCACCCAGGGCGCTGCCCAGCTCCTCGAAGGTGGTTTCGGCGGCCTGGCAGGTCAGCTCTTCGGATTCTTCGATCAGCGTACAGACCCAGTAGGCTTGGCGGCCTTCGGCGCAGGCGGCGCGGACCCGCTCGACCACTTCGAAGCGGCGGCTGTCGGCGACCAATACCGTGTTGACGGGTGTGCGCCCGGGCGGCAGCTCGTCGAGGATCGAGGTGTCGAGATCGGCGTAGGCACTCATCGCCAAGGTCCGCGGGATAGGTGTTGCGGTCATGATCAGCTGATGCGGGCAGAGCTGGCCGCCCACGCCTTTCTGGCGTAGCGCCAAGCGCTGCTGTACGCCGAAACGGTGCTGTTCGTCGATTATCGCCAGGGCCAGGTTCTTGAACTTCACCTCGTCCTGGAACAGGGCATGGGTGCCGACCACCATCGGTGCACCAGCGGCGATCTGTTCCAGGGCGCTGACGCGAGCCTTGCCCTTGAGCTTGCCGGCCAACCAGGCCACTTCGATGCCCAGCGGCTCCAGCCAGCGTTTGAAGGTCACGAAGTGCTGTTCGGCGAGAATCTCGGTCGGGGCCATCAGCGCGACCTGATAGCCAGCCTCCAGAGCCTGCAGGGCGGCAAGGGCGGCAACCACGGTCTTGCCGGCGCCGACGTCGCCTTGGACCAGGCGCAGCATTGGCTCGGGCTGGCTGAGGTCGTAGGCAATCTCGTTGCCGACCCGTTGCTGGGCACCAGTCGGCGCAAAGCCGAGGTTGGCCAGGTACTGCTGTGGCAAACGCGTAGCCTTGGGTAGCACCGGTGCCCGTTGCGCCCGCAGGCTTTCGCGCAGGCGCTGCTGGGACAGCTGGTGGGTCAGCAGCTCTTCAAAGGCCAGGCGGTGCTGGGCCCAGTGCTGGCCTTCGGCAAGTTCGTCGACGTCGGCATCGGCCGGCGGGTGATGCAGGTAACGGATGGCATCGTCCAGCGGCGCGAGCTGGTAGTCCCGGGCCAGCTCCACTGGCAGCCAGTCCGGCAGGCTGCGCGGGCCTAGCATGGCCAGGCTTTGCTGGCACAGCTGGCGCAAGCGCTGTTGGGTCAGGCCTTCGGTGGTCGGGTAGATTGGCGTCAGGGTCTGTTCCACCGGCGCCGGTTCGTCGCCAGTCAGGGCGCGGTATTCCGGGTGGTAGATCTCCAGCCCCGAGGCGCCGGGACGGGCTTCGCCGTAGCAACGCAGGTGGGTGCCGCGCTTGAGGCCTTCCTTCTGCGCATTGCTGAAGTGGTAGAAACGCAGGCTCAGCACACCAGTGCCGTCACCCAGGCGCACCAACAGGCTGCGACGCTTGCCCATGACCACATCGGTGCCGCTGACCACCCCTTCGATCACCGCATCCTGGCCAGGGCGCAGCGCGCCGATCGGAACCACACGGGTGCGGTCCTGATAGCGCAGGGGCAGGTGGAAAAGCACATCCTGAAGGTTCTCCAGGCCGACCTTGGCGAGTTTCTCGGCCATGGCCTCGCCAACGCCCTTCAATGCAGTTACCGATACCTGGGACAACTCCGGCATGGCGACTTCCTACGCGCTCGCAGGTGGCTTGGCCACCGAGCACAGGCGGATGGAGTCGGCGAGGATCTCGATTGCCTTGGGCCGCGGGAAGCTCGCGCGCCAGGCGATCGCCACCGTGCGAAACGGTGCCGGCGGGCTCAACGGACGCACTTCGATAACCCCGGGAGCGTAGTGATGGCTGTGTACCGCCGACAACGGCAGGATCGACACGCCAAGACCCGACGCAACCATGTGGCGAATGGTTTCCAGCGAGCTGGACTCGACCGTGGTGTGCTTGGTGCCGTCGCTGCCCTTGGTCAGGGTCGGGCAGGCTTCGAGTACCTGGTCGCGGAAGCAATGGCCCTCGCCGAGCAGCAGCAGGCTCTTGTCGTTGAGCAGGCTGGCGTCGATGGTTTGCTTCTTGGTCCAGGGGTGCTCGCTGGGCATCAGCACATAGAAAGGTTCATCGTACAGCGGCAGGGTCAGGACATCGGCCTCGTTGAACGGCAGGGCAATGATCACCGCGTCCAGCTCACCGTTGCGCAGCTTGTCGCGCAGGATGTGGGTGAAGTTTTCTTCGATGTACAACGGCATCTGCGGGGCAACCCGATGCAGTTGTGGAATCAGGTGCGGGAACAGGTAAGGGCCAACTGTGTAGATCGCCCCGACTTTCAGCGGTGCGGTCAGCTGGTTCTTGCCGGCCTGGGCCAGTTCGCGGATGCCTTGGGCCTGCTCGAGGACTTTCTGCGCCTGGGCGACAATGCCTTCGCCAACCGGGGTCAGGCGTACAGCGCTTTTGCTGCGCTCGAAGATCAGTACACCCAGCTCGTCCTCAAGCTTTTTCACGCCGACCGACAGAGTCGGCTGGCTGACATGGCAACGCTCGGCGGCATGGCCGAAGTGCTGTTCCTGGGCGAGGGTGACGATGTAGCGCAATTCTGTGAGGGTCATAACGTGCGTCCATGAAGTTGCGGCCCCAGCATAGCGGCTGCAATCGATAGACGCACGTTATCAGAGTTGCTTGTTTGTGACAGAAACAATGCGTCAGCGCTTGTCCAGCGAGTAGACGAATGGCGCGATCACTTCGATGCTGCCGTTATTCAGCAATTCCTTGGGTGGTGGTGGCACCGGCTGGGCGCGACGGATCATCTCCAGGGTTGCCCGATCCAGTGCCGCACTGCCCGAGCCACCGGCCAGGGTGTAAGACAGAATCTTGCCCTCGCCATCGACTACAAAGCGCAACCGGTTGATGCCTTCCATGCGCATGCGCCGGGCGTTTTCCGGGTAGCGCTTGTACTTGGCCAGGTGGCGTAACAGATCGCTCTGCCAGGTTGGCAGGGCATTGCTGTTGGTGGCGATGCTCGGTGTCGGCGCTGCGGATTTCTGCGCAGGCGCGTTGCTCGGCGGCGTATCGACCACTTGCTCGTCGGTAGGCTTGTCTTGCGGCGGCTCAGGCTTTTTCTCAGGCTTGGGCGGCTGCGGTTTAGCCTTCGGCTTGACCTGCTTGGCGATGGCGATTTTCGGTTTCGGTGCCTCGGCCAGTTTCGGCAGCGGCAGTTCTTCAACCGGCGCTGGCGGCTGTGGCGGGGTCACTACCTTGGGCGGCGGTGGAGGCGCCGGTACCGGCATCGGGGCCATCTCGATCATCATTGCCGCAGGCGGCAACTCGATCGCTTGGGGTACCGACCAATTGAGCGTCAGCAGCACGGCGACAGCATGGATACCCAACACAATCGCCAGACTAGTGCCGTAACGCGCGAACTTATGCCGCGTCTTGATCATTTCTTGGCTGCCGTCTCAAGCCCGACCAGACCGACTTTCAGGTAACCGGCCGCGCGCAGCGAATTCATGACTTCCATCAGATCGCCGTAATCCACGCCTTTGTCGGCCTGGAAGAAGATCGTGGTGTCCTTGTCGCCCTTGGTCTTGGCGTCGAGTACCGCGCCGAGCTGGTCGCGCTGAACCTGCTCTTCGCCGACATAGACGTTCTGGTCTGCCTTGACGCTGAGGAAGATCGGCTTCTCCGGCCTCGGTGCCGGTTTGGCAGTCGAGGCGGGCAAGTCAACCTTGATATCGACGGTGGCCAGAGGCGCTGCCACCATGAAGATGATCAGCAGGACCAACATCACGTCGATGAACGGCGTGACGTTGATTTCGTGGTTCTCGGCGAGGTCGTCGCCACCTTCGTTAAGATGCAGGCCCATGGATTACCCCACTTTCACCATGTGAGGTGCAGTGACGCGATCACCTGGCTGGTGGTCCAGGTCGCGGCTGACCAGCAGCAGGACTTCTGCCGAGGCGTCGGCAACCTGAGCCTTGTAACCGGCGATGGAGCGGGCGAAGACGTTGTAGATGACCACTGCCGGGATTGCGGCAACCAGACCCAGTGCAGTGGCCAGCAAGGCCTCGGCGATGCCGGGGGCGACCACAGCCAGGTTGGTGGTCTGGGTTTTGGCGATGCCGATGAAGCTGTTCATGATGCCCCACACGGTACCGAACAGACCGACGAACGGTGCAGTGGAGCCGATGGTGGCCAATACGCCGGTGCCGCTGCTCATGTTGCGGCCGCTGGCGGCTACCAGGCGCTCAAGGCGGAAGCTGACGCGTTCCTTGATGCCTTCTTTCTCGCGGGCGTTGGCCGACAGGCGCATTTCATCCAGGGCATCGTGAACCAGCAGGTGGGCCAGGGTGCCTTCCTTGTTGGCGCCATCGCTGGCTTCCTTGAGGGTGGTGGATTTTTTCAGCAGGGCAATTTCACCGCGCAGACGACGCTTGGCGCCCATCAGCTCGAAGCCCTTGGCGATCCAGATGGTCCAGGTGATGATCGAGGCAATGGCCAGGCCGATCATGACGATCTTGACCACGATGTCGGCGTTTTTGTACATGCCCCATGGGGACAGGTCATGGGCCATGCCCAGGCTGGTGTCTTCAACCAGCGCTTCGACTTCTTCGGCTTCGGTAACAGCCTGGCCATCAACCGGCGCTGCGGCAGCGGCGGCCGGCGCAGCAGCTGGCTCGGTGCCTGGCGCGGCAGGCGCTGCAGCCGGGGCTACGGCAGCGGCGGGGGCGGCAGCGGGAGTGGTCGGCTCATCGGCCAGTGCAGCTGGGGCCACTGCCAGGCTGAACATCAGCGCGGCAATGGCGCGCCATACGCGCGGCGTGGTTGGCGAAGCGGAAGGTTGGATACGTGTCATGCTGGCCGGACCTGATGAAGAAGAAAGAGGTGGTTGTCCTTCTAGGCCTCGAGACAGGCCGAGAACAAAAAATCGGCGGCCATTATTGCAAGTAATTCTTGTTAGCAGAAGCAATAAAGTTACTTTTTTTCCATCATCGCTAGCCGCCTATCGATTTATTTGGATAGGCTGGGCCTTTGATTTGCGGAGTTTCGGGATGTCTGCGTGTTCTGTTCTGATCGTCGGTTGTGGGGATGTCGGTAGCCGTCTGGCCAAGCAAATGCTGGCGTGCAACTGGCAGGTGAGCGGCCTGCGTCGCAGCGTCGAGCAGTTGCCGGCCGGGGTCACGGGCGTGGCAGCGGACCTGTTCGACGCGCAATGTCCGGCCACCTGGCCATCAGCGGCGCCGGACTATCTGGTCTACTGCGCAGCGGCCAGTCAGCATGACGAGGCCGGTTATCGAGCCGCGTATGTCGATGGCTTGAAGCATGTCCTGAGCTGGTTGGCTGAGCGTGGACAGGCGCCGAAGCGCTTGCTGTTCGTTTCCAGCAGCGGCGTCTATGCCCAGCAGGGCGGTGAATGGATCGACGAGACATCGGTGGCCGAGCCGCAGAACTACAGCGGTACGGTGATGCTGGAGGCGGAAAAGCTGGCGCTGGCCAGCGGCATACCGGCTTCCATCGTGCGTCTGACCGGTATCTATGGCCCGGGACGGGAATGGCTGCTCAGCCAGGTGCGTCAGGGTTACCGGGTCACAGAGGAGCCGCCGCTGTATGCCAACCGCATCCATGCCGAGGATGCCGCCGGCTTGCTGGCTTTTCTGCTCAAGGCCGACGCTGGTGGGCAGGTGCTGGAGGATTGTTACATCGGCGTGGATGACGCCCCGGCACCGCTGGCCGAAGTGGTGGCCTGGCTGCGCCAGTACATGGGCGTTACCGAGTGGTCGGAACAGGATCGGGTACGTCGTACCGGCAGCAAGCGTTGCAGCAACGCCCGTGCCCGGGCACTGGGCTGGGCGCCGCAGTACCCAAGCTACAAGGAAGGCTATGCAGCCATCCTTGAAGGGCGCGCTTAGTTCACCAGCGGATCAGTCGCGCTCGAGCAACCACTGGCGAGCGCCAGGTTGCAGTTGCGGCTTTTCGTCAGGCTGCGCGCTGTTGAGGGCGCGCAGAATTTCCAGCTGATCGCCGTTGCGCTTGAAGATCCACGGCGCGCCTTTTTGGTTGCGCTCCAGCCAGAGGCTGTCGTTGTTGCCGCTCATGTCGGCACAGTCGCCGGCCAGGCACAGCGCGTAGCGGTCCAGGTTGGGTAAACCCTCGACGCTGCCGTTGTCGCGAAAATGCACCAGGGCGCCCTGGCCCGGGCCTTCGACGATCTTCCACTCGCCACCGAGGTAGGCGTTGTACAGGGCCTGTTCAAACGTGGTGCCGGTGCGAGCGCCCATAGGTGCTGGCGTACGGGCTTTCTCGAAACTCTGTTGCGGTGCCCAGTCGCTGGTGTTCTGCACCAGCTCGTCACCGTCCAGGACCAGGGTTGCGACCTGGTTGCCGGAGAATTCCACCTGGTATTGCTTGTCGCCAGCCTTGAGCTGGCCTTCGGCAATTTCAAAGCCGTTGTCGAAACTGGCCTGCGCAGCGGCGACATTGACCTTCCATTCGAAGTTCGGGCCGTTGTCGTGCAGGGCCTGGCGCAGGCTGACGCCTTTGGCGGCAGTATCGATGGCTTTCTGGTTGATCCAGATGCCGTTGTAGTCTTCAGGTTTGTGGCTGGCGCATCCGCTCAGCAGTGCGGCAGCCAGGGTCAGGGCAAGCGCGTGGCGCATGGCGGGATCCTTCCGGGGCAGAGCGAGGGCGAGCCGGGCGGCTCGCCGCGCGGGGTATTACTCGAGGACCAGAATCGCGTCCATTTCAACTTGCGAGCCACGTGGCAGGGCGGCAACACCGATGGCGGCGCGCGCTGGGTACGGCTGTTCGAAGTACTTGCCCATGATCTCGTTGACCTTGGCGAAGTGGCTCAGGTCGGTCAGGAAGATGTTCAGCTTGACGATGTCCTTGAACGAACCGCCGGCAGCCTCAGCAACCGCCTTGAGGTTTTCGAAGACCTGAACGGTCTGGGCTTCGAAGCCTTCGACCAGTTCCATGGTTTTCGGGTCCAGTGGGATCTGGCCGGACATGTACACCGTGTTACCGGCCTTGATCGCCTGGGAGTAGGTGCCGATGGCGGCGGGGGCCTTGTCACTGGTGATGACGGTCTTGGTCATGATGACTCCTTGCTGTTATTGGGCTACGTGCGCATGCGGGTGATGCGGATCACCCCGGTCAGGGCACGCAGTTTCTTGATCACGCGGGCCAGATGCACGCGGTCGTGCACGCTGACCACCAGTTGGACCACGCTGATGCGACCATCGCGCTCATCCATGCTGATTTTTTCGATGTTGCCGTCGGCGGCGTTGACGCTGCTGGCCAGCAGCGCGATCAGGCCGCGTTGGTGCTCCAGCTCGACGCGCAGTTCGACGTTGAACTCACCGGTGACATCCTTGGCCCAGGACAGCTGCACGCACTTTTCCGGGTTGTGGCGGATTTCACTGATGTTTCGGCAATTTTCCAGGTGCACGACCATGCCTTTGCCGGCCGACAGGTGGCCGACGATCGGATCGCCCGGGATCGGTGTGCAGCATTTCGCATAGCTGAGCACCAGGCCTTCGGTACCGCGGATCGCCAACGGACCTTCGGGGGTCGGCAACTGCTCGCCTTCGCTGGACAGCAAGCGGCGGGCGACCACATAGGCCATGCGGTTGCCCAGACCGATGTCTTCGAGCATGTCCTCGAGCTGCTCCAAGCGGTACTCGCTGAGCATGGCCTGGACGCGCTCCTGGGGAATCTTGTCCAGGGCGCTGTCGAAACCATTGAGCACTTTGTTCAGCAGGCGTTCGCCGAGGCTGATGGACTCGGAACGGCGCTGCAGCTTGAGGGCGTGGCGGATGTGCGTGCGGGCTTTACCGGTGACGACGAAATTCAGCCAGGCTGGGTTCGGTCGCGCGCCCGGAGCGCTGACGATCTCGACCGTCGAGCCGCTCTGCAGCGGTTCGGACAGTGGCGCCAGGCGCCGGTTGATCCGGCAGGCGATACAGCTGTTGCCGACGTCGGTGTGCACCGCGTAAGCGAAATCGACCGCCGTGGAGCCTTTGGGCAGCTCCATGATGCGGCCTTTGGGCGTGAACACGTAGACCTCGTCCGGGAACAGGTCGATCTTCACGCTTTCAATGAATTCCAGGGAGTTGCCTGCGCGTTGCTGCATCTCCAGCACGCCTTTGACCCACTGACGGGCGCGGGCGTGGGTGCCTTTGGGCTGTTCGTCGTCGCTGGACTTGTACAGCCAGTGGGCGGCAATGCCGTTGTTGGCCATCTCCTCCATTTCGCGGGTGCGAATCTGGATCTCGATAGGCACTCCGTGCATGCCGAACAGCGTGGTATGCAGCGACTGGTAGCCGTTGGCCTTGGGAATTGCGATGTAGTCCTTGAAGCGTCCGGGCAGCGGCTTGTACAGGTTGTGCACGGCGCCGAGCACGCGGTAGCAGGTGTCTACCTTGTCGACGATGATGCGAAACGCATAGACATCCATGATCTCGTTGAAGGCGCGGCGCTTGCCGCGCATCTTCTTGTAGATGCCGTACAGGTGCTTCTGGCGGCCGCTGACTTCGCCTTCGATGCCGTCGACGGCCAGGCAGTGGGCCAGCGACTCTTCGATCTTGTTGACGATTTCCTTGCGGTTGCCGCGGGCGCGCTTGACTGCCTGGTAGATGCGCGCGGAGCGCATCGGGTGCATGGCCTTGAAACCCAGGTCTTCGAATTCCACGCGCACACTGTGCATCCCCAGACGGTTGGCGATGGGGGCGTAGATTTCCAGGGTTTCTTTGGCGATGCGCCGGCGTTTTTCGCCTGATAGCACTTCAAGCGTGCGCATGTTGTGCAGGCGGTCGGCCAGTTTGACCAGGATCACGCGGATATCCCGGGCCATGGCCATGGCCATTTTCTGGAAGTTTTCCGCCTGGGCTTCGGCTTTGGTCTCGAAGTTCATCTGGGTCAGTTTGCTGACCCCATCGACCAGTTCGGCCACGGTCTCGCCAAATTGCGAGCTGAGGGCTTCCTTGGCGATGCCGGTGTCTTCGATCACGTCATGGAGCATGGCCGCCATCAGGCTCTGATGGTCCATGTGCATGTCGGCGAGGATGCTTGCCACCGCCAGCGGATGCGTGACGTAGGCTTCACCGCTACGACGGCGTTGGCCATCGTGGGCTTGTTCGGCGTAGAAGTACGCTCGGCGCACCAGGTTGACCTGGTCAGCGCCGAGGTAGGTCGACAGACGATCGGCGAGGGCGTCTATGCTCGGCACAGGATTACCTCCTGTCGAGGAAAGGGGACCTGCGCCGTACTACGTCGACCAGGCATAGGCTTAGACCGCCTCGTTGGCCTCTTCCTCGCTACCAAATGCAAAGGCAGGCTCGACTTCGACAATGGATTCGGCAGCGATGAATTCAGGGGTGCAGATGCCTTCAGCGATTTCACGCAGGGCAACGACGGTAGGCTTGTCGTTTTCCCATGCCACTTTCGGCTCTTTGCCGCCGGTGGCCAGCTGACGGGCACGCTTGGTAGAGAGCATGACCAGCTCAAAACGGTTATCCACGTGTTCTAGGCAGTCTTCAACGGTTACGCGGGCCATGGTCTTCCTCAAGTAGCAAATGCGGTGTTCAGCCCGAATGGGCGAGCGGACTCGATAGTTTAAAAAATCACCAGCCTTTAGGGAAGCTTTGATTTTGTTTCGGGTCCTTGATAGCGCTGACGATAACCACTTCAGGGGCTCTGGCACAACTGTTTGTCGTGTTGTCGGAATTAAAGCATCGCGGGGCAAGCCCGCTCCCACAGGCCGCCCTGTGGGAGCGGGCTTGCCCCGCGATAGCGATTTTATTGGCGCCCCAAGGCATCGCGCAGCCGCGGCGTCAGCTCATCGAACAAGGTCTGTACCGAGCGCAACGCCCGGCAATCCGGGCGGGTCAGCAGCCAGAGTTCGGTGTCGCAGCCGGGCAGGGCGTCGCTCAACGGCTCGACGCCCGGCAGCGTGTGGGCCATGTAATCGGGCAGGGCCGCTACGCCAAGCCCGGCAGTCACCAGCTGAGCAATCGCCGAGATACTGCTGCAGCGATAACGCGGCATGACGCCGGGCAGGTGCTCGCTGCGCCAGACCACGGTGGGGTGGTCTTGCATGGTGTCGTCGGGGGCGATCCACGGCAGGCTGGTCGGGGCTTGCTTGAGCTTTTCGCGATACTCCTCGCGGCCGCAGACCACATAAGAAGCCGAGCCCAGGCAGCGGCCAACCAGGTGCTCCGGTGGCGCGTTGGTCAGGCGCAGGGCGAGGTCGGCATCGCGGCGGCTCAGGTTGGCGAAGGTGTTGGAGGTCGCCAGTTCAAGCGACAGGGCCGGATAGGCCGGCATGAACTCGGCCAGTGCCGGCAGCAACAGGCTGTGCAGCACCGCATCGGTACACGTCAGACGAACGGTACCGCTGACTACCTGCTCACCGTGCTCCAGCGCCACCCGCGCGGCATCCAGGGCCTGTTCGGCGCGCTCGGCCTGCTCGGCCAGGGCCTGGGCGGTGCCGGTGGGGATGTAGCCTTTGCGGCTCTTTACGAACAACGCGGTACCGAGGGCAGCTTCCATGCGCCGAATCGAGCGGAACACCGTCGAAACATCAACCCGCAGCAGCTCTGCGGCCTTTGCCAGTGAGCGTCCGCGTACCAGGGCGAGTACCAGTGAGAGGTCGGCGTGACTGATCTGATATTGCATGGGTGCACTCTTTGCTTGCCTAAATGCCAATGTCTGTTGCGCTAGGGCCATTCTATAGTGCGGCAGCAGTCGTGAATCAACTCGCGACGTTGTCAGCATGTGGAACGAAAGTCCTATATGACAACGTTCTGCAGTTCCCCACGATGGGACTACTTAAAAGAACAAATGAAACCATCGCCGCTCCCGTTAGCGCCGCAGTACCTCCTCCACAGTCGTTCGATAAAAAATCAAAGGATGCCTAGCCATGACGTCGGTCTCTCCGCGCGCCATCCCTCTCGACGAGATGGGTGAATTTCTCCAGGCCCACCCTGAGGTGCAGTTTGTCGATCTGTTGATTGCCGACATGAACGGCGTGGTACGTGGCAAGCGCATCGAGCGTGCGAGCCTGGTCAAGGTCTACGAAAAAGGCATCAACCTGCCGGCCTCGCTGTTCGCCCTGGATATCAACGGTTCCACCGTGGAAAGCACCGGCCTGGGCCTGGATATCGGTGACGCCGACCGCATCTGTTTCCCGATCCCTGGCACCCTGAGCTACGAACCCTGGCAGAAGCGCCCGACTGCGCAGTTGCTGATGACCATGCACGAGCTGGACGGCGCGCCGTTCTTCGCCGACCCGCGTGAGGTTTTGCGTGGCGTCGTGGAGAAATTCGACGCATTGGGCCTGGATATCTGCGCGGCGTTTGAGCTGGAGTTCTACCTGATCGACCAGGACAACCTAAACGGCCGTCCACAACCGCCGCGCTCGCCGATCTCCGGCAAGCGCCCGCAGTCGACCCAGGTGTACCTGATCGACGATCTTGACGAGTACGTCGACTGCCTGCAGGACATGCTCGAAGCGGCGAAAGAGCAGGGCATTCCTGCCGATGCCATCGTCAAGGAAAGCGCGCCTGCGCAGTTCGAGGTCAACCTGCATCACGTCGCCGACGCGATCAAGGCCTGCGACTATGCGGTACTGCTCAAGCGCCTGATCAAGAACATCGCCTACGACCATGAGATGGATTCCACCTTCATGGCCAAGCCTTACCCGGGCCAGGCGGGCAACGGTCTGCATGTGCATATCTCGTTGCTGGACAAGAAAACCGGCAAGAACATTTTCACCAGCGATGACCCCGAGCAGAGCGAGACCCTGCGTCACGCCATCGGTGGCGTCCTGGAAACCATGCCGGCATCGATGGCCTTCCTCTGCCCGAACATCAACTCCTACCGCCGTTTCGGTGCCCAGTTCTATGTGCCCAATGCGCCAAGCTGGGGCCTGGACAACCGCACCGTGGCGGTCCGCGTACCGACCGGCAGCAGCGATGCGGTGCGCATCGAACACCGCGTAGCCGGTGCCGATGCCAACCCGTACCTGATGATGGCGGCGATTCTGGCCGGTATTCACCACGGCCTGACCAACCAGATCGAGCCGGGCGCGCCGATTGAAGGCAACTCCTACGAGCAGTTGGAGCAGAGCCTGCCGAACAACCTGCGCGATGCGTTGCGTGAACTCGATGACAGCGAAGTGCTGAACAAGTACATCAGCCCGGATTACATCGACATTTTTGTCGCCTGCAAGGAAAGCGAAATGGCCGAATTCGAGGTGTCGATTTCCGACCTCGAATACAACTGGTACCTGCATACCGTGTGATGCCCGGAGAAAACAACAATGACAATTGCACCACGTGAACACTGGGAACAGCTGTTCCAGACCCTGAAGATCGAAGGCCGTGCCTTTGTCGACGGGCAGTACTGCGCCAGTGTTGCTGGTGACATTTTCGATTGTTCCAGCCCGGTCGATGGCCGCCAGCTGGCGCAGGTTGCCAGCTGTGACAGCGCCGACGCCGAGCGCGCCGTGGCCGCCGCCCGCCGCAGCTTTGACAGTGGCGTCTGGGCACAGCAGGCGCCGGCACAGCGCAAACGGGTGCTGATTGCCTTCGCCGATCTGCTGCTGGCCAACGCCGAGGAACTGGCGTTGCTGGAAACCCTGGACATGGGCAAGCCGATTGCCGATTCCCTGAGCATTGATATTCCGGCTGCGGCCAATGCCATTCGCTGGCATGCCGAAGCCATCGACAAGATTTATGACGAAGTTGCTGCAACCGCGTCCGACCAGTTGGGTCTGGTCACCCGCGAGCCGGTCGGCGTGGTTGCGGCCATTGTTCCGTGGAACTTTCCACTGATGATGGCCTGTTGGAAGCTCGGCCCGGCCCTGGCCACCGGTAACTCGGTGATCCTCAAGCCGTCCGAAAAATCACCGCTGACGGCGATCCGTATCGCCCAGTTGGCACTCGACGCCGGTATTCCGGCCGGTGTACTGAACGTGCTGCCTGGGTACGGTCACACGGTCGGCAAGGCCCTGGCCCTGCACATGGATGTCGACACCCTGGTGTTCACCGGCTCCACGCGCATTGCCAAGCAGCTGATGGTCTATGCCGGTGAGTCGAACATGAAGCGGGTCTGGCTGGAAGCCGGCGGCAAGAGCCCGAACATCGTCTTTGCCGACGCCCCTGACCTGCAAGCGGCTGCCGATGCGGCCGCGGCGGCCATCGCCTTCAACCAGGGCGAAGTGTGCATTGCCGGCTCGCGCCTGCTGGTCGAGCGCAGCATCAAGGAGCGCTTCCTGCCGATGGTGGTCGAGGCGCTCAAGACCTGGAAGCCGGGGCACGCCCTGGATCCCGAGACCCGCGTCGGCGCGCTGGTGGACAGCACCCAGCTGGATACCGTGCTCGGCTACATCGAAGCCGGCAAAGCCGATGGCGCTACGTTGCTGACTGGCGGCGAGCGTGTGCTGGAAGACACCTGTGGCGTGTACCTGCAACCGGCGATCTTCGATGGCGTGACCAACGCCATGCGCATTGCCCGCGAGGAAATCTTCGGGCCGGTGCTATCGGTGATCACCTTCGACAGCGCCGAAGAGGCCGTTGCTATCGCCAACGATTCACCGTTCGGCCTGGCCGCGGCGGTCTGGACCAACGACATTTCCCGCGCCCACAAGACTGCCCGTGCCCTGCGTGCTGGCAGCGTCTGGGTCAACCAGTACGACGGCGGCGACATGACCGCGCCGTTTGGCGGCTTCAAGCAGTCGGGTAATGGCCGCGACAAGTCGCTGCACGCTTTTGACAAATACACCGAACTCAAGGCGACCTGGATCAAGCTGTAAGGGAGGGTGAACCCATGCAAACTACCAATGACCTGCCGCCTTTGATTGGCATTTCCGCCTGTCGTCAGCAGTTGGGCAATAATTCGTCGCACACCGTTGGCGACAAGTATGTCGAAGCGGCAGGTTTCGCCGGGATCCCGCTGATCCTGCCGGCGCGTGCCGAGCCGGTTGACCCGCAACGCGTGCTAGAGCGCCTCGATGGCATTCTTTTTACCGGTTCGCCTTCAAATGTCGAGCCGCATCATTACAATGGCGCCCCCAGCGTGGAAGGTACGAAGCACGATGTGTTTCGCGACCGGCTGACCCTGCCGTTACTGCAGGCCGCCATTGCCACCGGTGTGCCGGTGTTCTGCATCTGCCGTGGATTCCAGGAATTGAACGTTGCCTTGGGCGGCACCCTGCACCAGCGGGTGCAGGAGCTGCCAGGTTTCCTTGATCACCGCGAGCCGCAGGATGCGCCGCTGGAAGAGCAATACAGCCCACGTCATAGCGTTACCGTACAGCCTGGCGGGCTGTTCGAACGGCTGGGGCTGGAACAGAGCTTCATGGTCAATTCGCTTCACAGCCAAGGCATCGATCGCCTGGCTGACAGCCTGCGGGCCGAGGCCCTGGCGCCGGACGGATTGATTGAAGCAGTGTCCATGGAGGACGCCCCGGGCTTTGTGGTCGGTGTGCAATGGCACCCGGAGTACCGCTTGGCCGAAAACCCGGTTTCGTTGCGTCTGTTCCAGGCGTTTCGTGAGGCATGCCTGGCCCGTGCAAGGGGCGAGCGTCACCGGGAGAAGACCCTATGAGGTCATCCGGATAATCCGGAATTCACGCAACAGCAACAAGTTTCATTGAGTGCAAGCGGACGCGCTGCGGGGCGTCCTGAAAAACAATAGTAAAAGCGGCGGCAACTACTCATGAGCGAATACGAAGCAGGCCTGTCCCCGGGTATGGGACAGGCTCGCACCCAGGAAAAAAGTGTATCGAAAGCATCCAAAGGGCTGGCCTCGGGCCGGCTTGGACTGCTGGCGAGCATTGTCCTGGGTATCTCCACCATTGCACCGGTCTACACCCTCACTGGCGCCCTCGGCCCAACCGTGCGTGAAGTCGGTGCTCACCTGCCGGCGGTGTTCATCGTCGGTTTCCTGCCAATGTTGCTGGTTGCGCTGGGCTATCGCGAGCTGAACTCGGCCGAACCTGACAGCGGCACATCCTTTACCTGGTCGGCGCGGGCGTTCGGCCCGATGATCGGCTGGATCGGCGGTTGGGGGTTGGTTACGGCCACCACCATTGTGCTGTCCAACCTTGCGGGGGTGGCGGTCGACTTCTTCTATCTGTTCCTCGGGCAGATAACCGGCAACCACGAGGTGGCGGCGCTGGCCGATAACCTGTTGATCAACGTCGTCACCTGTTGCGTGTTCATCGCCATGGCAGTGTGGATCTGCTGCCGCGGGATTACCACCACGATGACCGTGCAGTACGGCCTGGTGGCACTGCAGCTGGTGGTACTGATCGGTTTCGCCATGGCGGCATTTGGCGAGTCGTCGGCGATGCCGCCTCTGGAGTTTGATTTCGACTGGTTCAACCCCTTTGGCGTTGAGTCGTTCTCGGCGTTTACGGCCGGCCTGTCGCTGTCGATCTTCATCTTCTGGGGCTGGGATGTCTGCCTGAGCATCAGCGAAGAGTCGGTGGGCAGCGGTGACACCCCTGGCCGTGCGGCAACCCTGACGGTCCTGCTGATTCTGGGGCTGTACCTGGTGACGGCAATCGCCACGCTGCAGTTTGCCGGTATCAGTGATGTTGGCCTGGGCCTGAACAACCCGCGCATCCAGGAAAACGTCTTCGCCCACCTGGCGGGCCCGGTCATGGGGCCGCTGGCGATCCTGATGTCGATCGCGGTGCTGGCCAGTACGGCAGCGTCGCTGCAGTCGACCTTCGTTTCGCCCGCGCGGACCTTGTTGGCCATGGGTTACTACGGTGCGGTGCCGGAGCGCTTCGCCAACATCTGTCCGCGTTCGAAAACCCCGCGCTACGCGACGATCTGTGCCGGTGTGGCGGCAGGTGTGTTCTACGTCACCATGCGCACCCTGAGCGAGAACGTACTGGCCGACACCATCACCGCCCTGGGCATGATGATCTGTTTCTACTATTCGCTGACTGCCTTTGCCTGTGTCTGGTACTTCCGCCACAGTCTGTTCGACAGCGTGCGCCACTTCCTGATGCGTGGCCTTTGCCCGCTGCTCGGCGGCGGCATTCTCTCGGTGATCTTCCTGCAGACAGCCTACGACAGCGCTTCGCCGTCGTTTGGCAGCGGTTCGCATGTAGGTGGCTTGGGCTTGGTGTTCGTGATCGCAATGATCATCACACTGCTGGGGCTGGGGCTGATGATCCTGTCACGCCTGCGGGCGCCGGCGTTCTTCCTGGGCATGACCCTGCAACGTCACGCCACTGTCTCCAGCCGCCGCTAAGCGGCTGGAGTGTCCGGTTGCTCAGGCAAGCAATTGCTTGAGCAACTGGCCATGACGCTGCTGCTGGTTAGCCTGCAGCAAGCGGTTGGCGCGGAACACCGCCTTGAGGTCTTCCAGCGCAGTGGCGAAGTCATCGTTGATGATGACGAAGTCATACTCGTCGTAGTGACTCATCTCGCTGACCGCTTCACGCATACGTCCCTCGATGATCTCATCGCTGTCCTGGCCACGGTTGGTCAGGCGCTGGCGCAGGGCTTCCTGGGTCGGCGGCAGGATGAAGATCGAACGCGCCTCAGGCATCAGCTTGCGCACCTGCTGGGCACCTTGCCAGTCGATTTCCAGGATCAGGTCGTGGCCCTGGTCGAGCGTCTGCTGCAGCGCGCTGCGCGATGTCCCGTAGAAGTTACCGAACACTTCGGCCTGTTCGAGGAAGTCGCCTTGCTCGATCATCAGCTTGAACTCGGCGTGCTCGACGAAGTGGTAGTTCACGCTGTGCACTTCGCCCGGGCGCATGGCCCGGGTGGTGTGCGAGACCGACACCTGGATGCTGTTGTCGGCGTCGATCAGGGCCTTGACCAGGCTGGTCTTGCCGGCGCCGGACGGGGCGGAAACGATATAAAGGGTGCCGCTGCTGTGATTCATGGTCGGGGTGGCCTTACTCAATGTTCTGTACTTGTTCACGCATCTGCTCGATCAGTACCTTGAGGTTGACCGCGGACTGGGTGCTGCGTGGGTCGAAGGCTTTGGAGCCCAGGGTGTTGGCTTCGCGATTGAGCTCCTGCATCAGGAAGTCCAGGCGTCGGCCAGCGGCGCCGCCGGACTTGAGCACCCGGCGTACTTCGTTGATGTGGGTGCTCAGGCGGTCGAGCTCTTCAGCGACGTCGCTCTTTTGCGCCAGCAGGACCATTTCCTGCTCCAGGCGCTGCGGGTCGAGTTCGGCCTGCATGTCGGTGAAACGGTCGAGAATCTTCTGCCGCTGGGCTGCCAGCATCTGCGGCACCAGGGCGCGCAGGGTGGTGACTTCGCTGGCCATGCCGTCGAGGCGCTCGTGGATCAGGCGGGCCAGTTCGGTACCCTCGCGGTTGCGGCCGTTCTTGAGCTCCTTGAGAGCCTCTTCGAACAGCTCCAGCGCTTCGTGGTTCAGCGCCTGTGGATCGCTGGCATCAGCGACCAGCACGCCTGGCCAGGCCAGCACTTCCAGCGGGTTCAGCGGTGCCGGCTGCTTGATCAGGCTGGCCACGGTCTCGGCGGCGGCGACCAGTTGCGCAGCGCGCTCGCGGTCGACCTGCAAGGGCTTGCCGGCGTTCTCTTCGTTGAAGCGCAAGGTGCATTCGACCTTGCCCCGCGACAGACCCTGGCGCAGCGCTTCACGCACTGCACCTTCGAGGTCGCGCAGCGCTTCGGGCAAACGCAGGTGCGGCTCCAGGTAGCGATGGTTGACCGAGCGTAGTTCCCAGATCAGGGTGCCCTGGCTACCGGCGCGCTCGACACGAGCAAAAGCGGTCATGCTGTGCACCATGGGAAGTACCTCGCAAAAAAGGGTCAAGGAAAAGCCAACCGGCTGCAAAGGCGCAAGATTGTAGCGCAGTGCGGCGCTGGCTCCCAATGCACTGATGTTACAAACAGTCAGGCAACGCCCGGAAAAAACCGACCAGCGCCTCTGGGCCCATTGTTTTCGGGGCTGCGACAATAGACGTGTCCTCCGGGCTCGGTGCGCTCTATAATGCTGGGCAGATTCAAACCCAGTACAGGTATCCCAAATGAAACGTCCAAGTGGTCGCGCTGCCGATCAGCTCCGCTCGATCCGCATCACCCGCAACTACACCAAACACGCCGAGGGATCAGTACTGGTCGAGTTCGGTGACACCAAAGTCGTCTGCACTGTCAGCGTCGAGAACAGTGTGCCGCGCTTCCTCAAAGGTCAGGGCCAAGGCTGGCTGACCGCCGAGTACGGCATGCTGCCGCGCTCCACCGGCGAGCGTAACCAGCGTGAAGCCGCTCGCGGCAAGCAGGGTGGCCGTACCCTCGAAATCCAGCGCCTGATCGGCCGTTCGCTGCGCGCCGCGCTGGACATGAAAAAACTCGGCGACATCACCCTGTATGTCGACTGTGACGTGATCCAGGCCGATGGCGGTACCCGCACTGCCTCGATCACCGGTGCCATGGTTGCCCTGGTCGATGCCCTGCGCGTGGTCAAGAAACGTGGCGGCCTGAAAGGCGGCGACCCGCTCAAGCACATGATCGCTGCCGTTTCGGTTGGTATGTACCAGGGCGAAGCAGTGCTCGACCTGGACTACCTGGAAGACTCGGCTGCCGAGACTGACCTGAACGTGGTCATGACCAGCCAGGGTGGCTTCATCGAAGTCCAGGGCACTGCCGAAGGCGCGCCGTTCCAGCCGGAAGAGCTCAACGCCATGCTGGCGCTGGCGCAGAAAGGCATGGTTGATCTGTTCGAACTGCAGCAAGCCTCGCTGGCTGACTGATTTCGACACGGCAAGGAGCAGAACATGACCGAGCAACCGTTACAGTTGCCCACCCCCAATGCCGAGATTCGACAGTGGGCGATGTTCTGTCACCTGGCCGCCCTGCTGGGGCTGGTGGTGCCGTTTGGCAACCTGCTGGGTCCGCTGGTGATGTGGATCTGGAAAAAGGACCTGGACCCGTTCATCGATGCCCAGGGCAAGGAAGCGCTGAATTTTCAGCTCACCGTGTTCCTGGCCTCGATCATCTGCTTTGCGCTGATGTTCGTGCTGGTGGGGATCGTGTTGTTCGGCATGTTGATGGTTGCCGTGCTGGTTCTCACGATCGTTGCCGGGGTCAAGGCCAATGACGGGCAGCCCTATCGCTACCCCTTAACTTGGCGGCCGATCAAATAGGCCCGGTAGGAGCGGGCTTGTCCCGCGATTGCGGTTTGTCAGCCCCATCGCATCGCGGGGCAAGCCCGCTCCCACTGGGGTCACTCAGCCGTCAGGCACAAAAAAACCGACGTGATGTCGGTTTTTTTGTGCCTGAACGAATCAGATCGTCAGCGTCCAGTCGTAGTCCACGATCAGTGGCGCGTGCTGGGAGAAGCGCGGTTGACGCGGCAGGCGTGCGCTTCGTACGAAGCGGCGCAGGCCCGGGGTCAGCAGCTGGTAGTCGAAACGCCAGCCCAGGTTGAGCATCTCGGCCTGTTCGTTGTCCGGCCACCAGCTGTACTGGTCGCCTTCACGGCTGACTTCGCGCAGGGCGTCGACATAACCCATGTCACCGACGACGGTGTCCATCCAGGCCCGCTCCGGCGCCAGGAAGCCCGGCGACTGCTGGCCATCGCGCCAGTTCTTGACGTCGAGCTTCTGCTGCGCCACGTACAACGAGCCGCAATAGATGTACTCGCGACGTTTGCGTCGCTGCTTGTCCAGGTACTTGGCGAAGTCGTCCATCAACTTGAACTTCTGGTTCAAGTCTTCGTCGCCGTTCATTCCCGAAGGCAGCAGCAGCGTTGCGATGCTTACCTTGTCGAAATCGGCCTGCAGGTAACGTCCGTAGCGGTCGGCTGTCTCGAAGCCCAGGCCGCTGATGACTGCCTTGGGCTGCAACCGCGAATAAAGCGCCACGCCGCCTTGGGCGGGAACTTCTGCGTCGCAGGCATAAAGGAAGTAGCCATCAAGCTGGAAAGCTGGGTCGTCGAGTTCAAAGGCCGAGGCGCGGGTATCCTGAAGGCAGATGACGTCAGCATTCTGGGCTTGTAGCCAGCTGAGCAAACCACGCTCAACGGCAGCCTGAATGCCATTAACGTTCACACTGATGATCCGCATAAATGGCCCCAAAAATCTCGTGCGTGTATGATACCCGAGCTGTACTCATTTAGCTAAATCCGTGGTATCCGGGACTCTTCATGCAGCCGTATCAGCGCGACTTCATTCGTTTTGCCATCGACCGCGGGGTTCTGCGCTTCGGTGAATTCACCCTCAAATCCGGGCGCACCAGCCCGTATTTCTTCAATGCCGGCCTGTTCAACAGTGGTTCGGCCCTGGCTCAGCTCGGGCGTTTCTATGCAGCGGCGATCGTCGACAGCAAGATTCCGTTCGATGTGCTGTTCGGCCCGGCCTACAAGGGTATCCCCCTGGCGGCAGCCACTGCCGTGGCGCTGGCCGAGCATCATGACCTCGACCTGCCATGGTGCTTCAACCGTAAAGAAGCCAAGGCACACGGCGAAGGTGGCAGCCTGGTCGGCGCACCGCTGACCGGCGACGTGCTGATCATCGACGACGTGATCACCGCTGGCACCGCGATCCGCGAAGTCATGCAGATCATCCAGGGTCAGCAGGCCAAGGCTGCTGGTGTCCTGATCGCGTTGAACCGCCAGGAACGCGGTAACGGCGAGCTGTCGGCGATCCAGGAAGTGGAGCGCGACTTCGGTATTCCGGTGGTCAGCATCGTTTCGCTGACCCAGGTGCTGGAGTTCCTCGCTGATGACCCGGCGCTCAAGCAGCATTTGCCGGCCGTTGAGGCGTATCGGGCCCAGTACGGGATCTGAAGCAAATAAAAAGGCGACCCTGAGGTCGCCTTTTTTGTGCCCTATCGCGGGGCAAGCCCGCTCCCACAAGTCCGGTAGGAGCGGGCTTGCCCCGCGATTGCTGCCTTAACGAGGCTTATGATTGGTGATCAAAGTACCAACACCACTGTCAGTAAAGATCTCCAGCAGCACCGCATTCGGCACCCGGCCGTCGATGATGTGCGAGCTGTTGACGCCGCCCTGTACTGCTTCCAGTGCGCAGCGGATCTTCGGCAGCATGCCGCCGTAGATGGTGCCGTCAGCGATCAGCTCGTTGACCTGCTCGGTGGTCAGGCCGGTGAGCACGGTGCCTTGCTTGTCCATCAGGCCGGCGATGTTGGTCAGCAGCATCAGCTTTTCAGCCTTCAGCGCTTCGGCCACCTTGCCTGCGACCAGATCGGCGTTGATGTTGTACGACTCGCCGTTGGCACCGACGCCGATCGGCGCGATGACCGGGATGAAGTCACCTTTGACCAGCATGTTCAGCAGGTCGGTGTTGACGCTGGTGACTTCGCCGACATGACCGATATCGATGATTTCCGGGGTGGTCATCTCTGGCGTCTGGCGGGTAACGGTCAGTTTTTTCGCACGGATCAGCTGGGCGTCTTTACCGGTCAGGCCAATGGCGCTGCCGCCATGGCTGTTGATCAGGTTGACGATGTCCTTGTTCACCTGGCCGCCGAGGACCATCTCGACCACGTCCATGGTCTGTGCGTCGGTGACGCGCATGCCATCGATGAAGTGGCTTTCGATTGACAGACGCTTGAGCAGATCACCGATCTGCGGGCCGCCGCCATGCACGACCACCGGGTTGATGCCGACGGCTTTCATCAGCACCACATCGCGGGCAAAACCGGTTTTGAGCTCTTCGCTCTCCATCGCGTTGCCGCCGTATTTGATCACCAGGGTCTTGCCGACAAAACGGCGGATGTAAGGCAGCGCTTCGGACAAAACCTGGGCGACATGGGTGGCGGCATCGCGATCGAGGGTCATGCAGGGCTCCAGTTGGAACAGATAGTCAGTCAGAACTTGGGTTGCAGATCAGGAGCAACGCGCTTCAACTGGGCGCGGAAGACTTCCTGGATACGCTGCAGTTCGGCGTCATTGTCGGCCTCGAAGCGCAGTACCAGCACCGGTGTGGTGTTGGAGGCGCGAACCAGACCCCAGCCATGGGGATAGTCGACCCGCACACCGTCAATGGTGGTCAGGTTGGCGTCTTGGCCCCAGTCGGCTTCGCGTTGCAGTGCATCAATGATGCTGAATTTACCCTCGTCGGTCACATCAATATTGATTTCCGGGGTGGAAATATCATTCGGGAACGCGGCGAACAGCTGCTCGGCATCGGTTTTGGCCTTGCTGAGGATCTCCAGCAGGCGCGCGGCACTGTAGATGCCGTCGTCGAAACCGTACCAGCGTTCCTTGATGAAAATGTGTCCGCTCATCTCGCCGGCCAGCAAGGCGCCGGTTTGCTTCATCTTCTTCTTGATCAACGAATGACCAGTCTTCCACATTAGCGCGCGGCCACCGTATTGCTCGATCAGCGGGGTCAGGCGGCGCGTGCATTTGACGTCGAAGATAATCTCGGCGCCCGGGTTGCGCTCAAGCACGTCCTGGGCAAACAGCATCAGCAGGCGATCGGGGTAGACGATGCTGCCGGTGTTGGTCACCACGCCGACACGGTCGCCATCGCCATCGAAGGCCAGGCCGAGGTCGGCACCGCTTTCCCTGACCTTGGCAATCAGGTCGACCAGGTTCTCGGGTTTGCCCGGATCCGGGTGATGATTGGGGAAGTTGCCGTCAACTTCGCAGAACAACGGGATCATTTCGCAGCCCAGGGCTTCGATCAGTTGCGGGGCAATCACGCCGGCCGCACCGTTGCCGCAGTCGACGACGACTTTGAGTTTTTTCGCCAGCTTGATGTCGCCAGTGATCTGCTGGAAATAGCGATCAAGGATTTCGACTTTCTCGACGCTGCCTTCGCCGCGGCTCAGGTCGTTGGTCTTCAGGCGGGTCAACAGGGCCTGGATCTGTTCGTTGGCCAGGGTGTCGCCAGCAATGACGATCTTGAAACCGTTGTAGTTCGACGGGTTGTGGCTGCCGGTGAGCATCACACCGGACTTGCCAGCCAGGACGTTGGCGGCGTAGTACAGGGCAGGGGTTGGCACCAGGCCGACATCGCTGACCTGGCAGCCGGCTTCGACCAGGCCTTTGATCAGTTGCTCGACCAGCACCGGGCCGGACAGGCGGCCGTCACGGCCTACCGAAATGTTCGGTTCACCCTGGGCCAGGGTTTGTGCACCGATGGCACGGCCGATCCAGTAGGCGGTTTCGGCGGACAGGGTGTCACCAACCACGCCACGGATGTCGTAGGCGCGGAAGATGCTTTCTGGAAGTGCGGGTACCGGGTGTGCCATGTCGTTCATCTCTGGGGAGCTCCAATATCGAGGGCGTGCAGGGCAGGCTAAAACTGAACGCTTTGACGGTGTTTTCGCCAGAGAGTTCGCCATCCTTGACGCGCAGAGGGCTGCGTGTGGATCAATTGCTGCCGGAATGACCGAAGCCACCAGTGCCACGCTGGCTCTCGTCGAAAGCTTCGACGATGTCGAAATGAGCCTGCACCACAGGTACCAGGACCAGTTGTGCAATGCGCTCGCCGATGGCGATGGTGAACGGGGTCTGGCCGCGGTTCCAGCAGGAAACCATCAGTTCGCCCTGGTAGTCGGAGTCGATCAGGCCGACCAGGTTACCCAGTACGATGCCGTGCTTGTGGCCCAGGCCCGAGCGCGGCAGGATCAGTGCGGCAAGGCCCGGGTCGCCGATGTAGACCGAAAGGCCGGTAGGGATCAGTACCGTCTGCCCCGGCTCCAGCACGGTGTCTTCTTTGAGCATGGCGCGCAGGTCAAGACCGGCGGAGCCTGGAGTAGCGTACTGCGGCAGCGGGAATTCGCCGCCGATGCGTGGATCGAGAATCTTGGCTTGTAGAGCGTGCATGCAGAATTAAACCTGGTTGAGACGTTCGGCGATGAAAGCGACCAGCTGACGGGCGATCTTGCCCTTGCTGGTCTGTGCGAAGAGTGTTTCGTGAAGCTGGCGATCGATCACGCTGCAGGCGTTTTCCTCGCTGTTGAAGCCGATGCTGGGGTTGGCCACATCGTTGGCGACAATCAGGTCGAGGTTCTTGTCTTTGAGTTTGCGCGCAGCGTAGTCGAGCAGGTGTTCGGTCTCGGCAGCGAAGCCGACGCTGAACGGGCGATCGGGGCGGGTGGCGATGCTGGCGAGAATGTCCGGGTTGCGGACCATCTGCAGCAGCAGGCCGTCACCTGTCGTAGGGTCTTTCTTGAGTTTCTGCGGTGCAACCACCTCTGGGCGGTAGTCTGCGACTGCGGCCGAGGCGATGAAAATGTCGCAGGGCATCGCCGCTTCGCAGGCCGCGAGCATGTCGCGGGCGCTGACCACGTCGATACGGGTAACCCGGTCGGGCGTTGGCAGGTGCACCGGGCCACTGATCAGGGTCACCTTGGCGCCGGCTTCCACAGCCGCTTCGGCCAGGGCAAAGCCCATTTTCCCGGAACTGTGGTTGGTGATGTAGCGCACCGGATCGATGTTTTCCTGGGTCGGTCCGGCAGTGATCACGATGTGTTTGCCGGTCAGCGATTCGCGCTTGAAGCTTTCGGCAGCGCACCAGGCCAGGTCGGTGGCCTCGAGCATGCGGCCGAGGCCAACATCGCCACAGGCCTGACTGCCGGAGGCCGGGCCGAACACCTTGATGTCGCGGCTTTGCAGCAGTTCGAGGTTGGCCTGGGTGGCCGGGTCGCGCCACATGGCCTGGTTCATCGCCGGCGCGACGGCCACGGTAGCGTCGGTGGCCAGCACCAGGGTGGTCAGCAGGTCGTCGGCGACGCCCTGGGCCATACGCGCCAGCAGGTCGGCGGTGGCCGGGGCAATCAGTACCAGATCGGCCCACTTGGCCAGTTCGATATGGCCCATCGCCGCTTCGGCAGCAGGGTCCAATAGATCCATGTGCACCGGGTGACCGGAGAGTGCTTGCAGGGTGAGCGGGGTGATGAACTCCGCGCCGCCGCGGGTCATGACGACACGCACCTGCGCACCGTGTTCCAGGAGTCGGCGGACCAGTTCGGCACTCTTGTAGGCGGCGATGCCGCCGCCGACGCCGAGAACGATGCGCTTACGATACAGCCGCTGCATAGGCTTGCCTTTTGCTCAATGATTACACGCGGCGACGACGCCTCCCCAGGCCGAATCGTCGCGTAAAAAAGAGCGGGTAATGTAGCACAGGGCTGAAACACAGGAGCAGTAACCGATGGACAGGGAGGTGAGGATGAGTATCAGGGATTGGCCTGCGGCGGAACGGCCGCGGGAAAAGTTGCTGGAGCGTGGGGCCGCAAGCCTTTCAGACGCAGAATTGCTGGCGGTTTTCTTGCGCACCGGGGTTGCGGGTAAAAGCGCTGTCGATCTTGCCCGTCATCTATTGGAAAAATTTGGTGGATTGAGGCAGTTGCTCGAAGCGGACATGCCGATTTTTCTTGCCGAAATGGGACTGGGGCCCGCCAAGTACACACAGTTACAGGCTGTTATGGAGATCGGGCGAAGGCACTTGGCTGAAACCATAGCGCGAGACTCCGTCATACAAAGTCCGAGAGCCGTACGACGGTATTTGAAGTCGATGCTGCGTCATGAGCAAAGTGAGGCTTTTGGTTGCCTGTTTCTTGATACCAAGCACCGTCCGTTGGGGTTTGAGGTGCTGTTTAGAGGAACAATCGATAGTGCCAGCGTTTATCCGCGAGAGGTCGTCAGGCGATCTTTGGCCAAAAATGCGGCAGCCCTGATCTTGTGTCACAACCATCCTTCCGGCATACCAGAGCCCAGCCAGGCAGACCTGCACATGACGCTGCGGCTCAAAGATGCCCTGAGTCTGGTTGAAGTGCGTGTGCTTGACCACATCATCGTCGGCGATGGCGAGCCCCTGTCGATGGTCGAGCAGGGGTGGTTCGCGGCGTGATGCGCTAGATCGCGGGGCAAGCCCGCTCCCACCGGTGTGGTGCAGAGCCGGTGGGAGCGGGCTTGCCCCGCGATTGGCGTCAGCGCGAAACATCCACCTTGGTAAAGTCCTGGCGCCCGAACGGGCTCACCTGGTAGCCCTCAACGTTCTGGCGCACCAACGCTGCAGCAGTAGGATGCGCCAGCGGCAGCCACAGCGCCTGCTGCTGGATCTGCGTCTGGGCCTGTTGGTACAAACGGCTACGCACGCTCTGGTCGCTGGTGGTCTTGCCAGCACTGATCAACTGGTCAAGGCGCTGGTCGCAATAGCGGGCAAAGTTGGTCCCGGACTTCACCGCCGCGCAGGCGAACTGCGGGCTGAGGAAGTTATCCGGGTCGCCGTTGTCACCGGCCCAACCCATGAACAGCAGGTCATGCTCGCCAGCCTTGGCGCGGCGGATCAGCTCGCCCCATTCGATCACCCGGATCTCGGCCTTGATGCCGATCTTGGCCAGGTCTGCCTGGAGCAACTGCGCGCCGAGGCTCGGGTTGGGGTTGAGCAGGCTGCCCTGCGGACGGGTCCAGATGGTGGTGCTGAAGCCGTCTTTAAGGCCAGCCTTGCCCAGTAGCGCACGGGCTTTGTCCAGGTCGGTGGGGTAGCCCGGCAGGTCCTTGGCATAACTCCAGGTATTGGGCGGGTAGGGGCCATTGGCGGCAACCGCAGTGTCTTCGAACACCGCTTTGAGGTAGCTGGCCTTGTCGAACGCCAGGTTGATGGCCTGGCGCACCTCGGGCTTGTCCAGCGGTGCATGCTGGCTATTGATAGCGACGAAAGCCGTCATGAAGGCTTCGGTCTTTTCTACCTTCAGTGCCGGATCTTCGCTGGCGGCGGCGATATCCAGCGGTTTGGGCGACAAGGCGATCTGGCACTCGTTGCGCTTGAGCTTCTGCAGGCGCACGTTGGCGTCCGGGGTAATGGCGAAGATCAGCGGATCGACTGCAGGCTTGCCGGCAAAGTAGTCCGGGTTGGCCCGGTAGCGGATCACCGCATCCTTCTGGAAGCGGTTGAACACGAACGGGCCGGTGCCGATCGGTTGGCTGTTGAGCTTCTCCGGCGTACCGGCCTTGAGCAGCTGGTCGGCATATTCGGCGGAATAGATCGAGGCGAAGCCCATGCTCAGGGTGGCCAGGAAGGTCGCGTCCGCGTGGTCAAGGGTGAAGCGCACGGTCAGCGGGTCGACAGCGTCGATCTGCTTGATCAGGCTCGGTAGCTGCAGCGATTGGGCGTGCGGGTAGCCGCTCTGAGCAATCTTGTGCCAGGAGTGCGCGGGGTAGAGCATGCGCTGGAAGCTGAACAGGACGTCGTCGGCGTCCAGGGTGCGGCTGGGCTTGAAGTAGCCGGTGCTGTGGAACTTCACCTCGGGGCGCAGCTTGAACTCGTAGATCAGGCCATCGGGCGAAACTGTCCAGCGCTCGGCCAGGCTTGGCACCACCTGGCCTTTGGCGGCATCGAACTCGACCAGGCGGTTCATCAGCACATCGGCCGAGGCATTGGTGGTGGTCAGCGAGTTGTACTGAACCACATCGAAGCCTTCAGGGCTGGCTTCGGTACACACACTCAACGCGGCCGCCTGGGCGAGTGCCGGGCCGAGCAGGGTAGCGAACAACAGGGGTAGAGCGGCAGCACGCATGAGGAATCCTTGGCTGATCGATGGCCCATCTGCCAGTGCAGTCTGGAAAAGTCTTACCCTAGTGTGCCAAGCCGGAAATGACCATAGCCTTTTTTGCCAATCGTGCGACGAGTGGTCGACACCTTGCCGGGCCAGTCGTTATGCTGCTCCGGCGTGTCGCCCAGCAAGGCAAAACACATCTTCTGTTGTTGTGCTTTGGTCTTTCTGGTATAAAGCAGCGCTCTTTTCTAGGGGCTCGGCTTGTCGCATCTGTTGATTGAGTCGATAAGACCCTGAAGAAACACGGCGCCTGGCGCCAAAGACTGAGAGATTAAGCGGCCAACCCATGCCGGGTTGGGCATGTGGTTTTAGAGGGCTGAGGCATGTCGAGAGTCTGTCAAGTTACCGGTAAGGGTCCGGTAACCGGGAATAACATTTCCCACGCAAACAACAAAACCCGTCGTCGTTTCCTGCCGAACCTGCAGCATCATCGCTTCTGGGTCGAGTCCGAGAAGCGTTTCGTGCGTCTGCGCGTATCTGCCAAAGGCATGCGCATCATCGACAAGCGCGGCATCGATGCCGTTCTGGTCGACATTCGCCGTAACGGCGCTAAGGTCTAAGGGAGAGAATCATGCGTGAATTGATCCGTCTGGTGTCGACCGCTAATACCGGCCACTTCTACACCACCGACAAGAACAAGCGCACCACTCCGGACAAAATCGAAATCAAAAAATTCGATCCGGTTGTTCGCAAGCACGTGATCTACAAGGAAGCCAAGATCAAGTAATTGATCCGGCTGACGAAAAAAGGGCCCGTATCTCACGATACGGGCCCTTTTTTTATGGGCTGTGGGGCATACCACTGTGGGAGCGGGCCTTGCCCCGCGATCTGCCGCAAAGCGGCAGCAAAACCGGTGAATGCGGTGTATCAGCAGCATTGTGGTCTTGAGTTTTACGACCGCTTCGCGGTCGATCGCAGGCTATCGCCAGCTCCCACAGTGGTTTCCCACACGCCTGCGATGCCGTTATTTCTGTTCGAACATCACATAGATCTTGCGGCACGGCTCCAGCACTTCCCAGGTACCCTTGAAGCCTGCCGGGATCACAAAGCGATCGCCAGCGCGCAAGGTTTTCGCGCCGCCGTCTGCATCGCGCAGTACCGAAACGCCCTGAACGATCTCGCAGTACTCGTGTTCAGTGTAATTGACGGTCCATTGGCCTACGGCGCCTTCCCAGACCCCGGCTGCAAACTGGCCGCAGGGGCTGGAGTAGTGGTTGTAGACCGCTTGCTCAGGATCGCCCTTGAGGATTTTTTCTGCTGCCGGGCGATAACGTTCGGCCTCGGTGAGCACCTGGGCGAAGTCGATGATCTGGTCTATGCGCATGGCTATGTCTCTTGTTTGTTTAATAAAATGAACATCAGTAGGCGTTTGGTGCAATTATGTCAAATATATTGATAATTGGGTCGCCAGTGGTTTAGGGTGGCAGGTGCCTGTGCGCGTAGCTCGCCCAAGCCAGAATTTTTGACAGTGCCGGTGATCCCTCGTGCGGCACTGCACCTTAACAAGAGGAGGAGTTTCGTATGACCACCCTGACTCGTGCGGATTGGGAACAGCGTGCCCAACAACTGAAAATCGAAGGCCGCGCTTTCATCAATGGTGAATACACCGCCGCCGTTTCCGGCGCGACGTTCGAATGCCTCAGCCCGGTCGACGGCCGCCTGCTGGCGCAGGTCGCCAGCTGTGATGAAGCCGATGCCCAGCGTGCCGTAGAAAACGCCCGCGCTACTTTCGCTTCCGGCGTCTGGTCGCGTCTGGCCCCGGCCAAGCGCAAAGCCACCATGATCCGTTTCGCTGCCCTGCTCAACGCGAACGTCGAAGAGCTGGCGCTGCTGGAAACCCTGGACATGGGTAAGCCAATCAACGATTCGCTGACCATCGACGTACCGGGTGCCGCCCAGGCCCTGAGCTGGAACGGTGAAGCGATCGACAAGATCTACGACGAAGTCGCAGCTACCCCGCACGATCAGCTGGGTCTGGTGACCCGCGAGCCTGTGGGTGTGGTTGCCGCTATCGTGCCGTGGAACTTCCCGCTGCTGATGGCCTGCTGGAAACTCGGCCCGGCCCTGGCCACCGGTAACTCGGTGGTGCTCAAACCTTCGGAAAAGTCGCCGCTGACCGCCATTCGTATCGCCCAGCTGGCGATCGAAGCCGGTATTCCGGCTGGCGTGCTCAACGTACTGCCAGGCTACGGCCACACCGTCGGCAAGGCCCTGGCCTTGCACATGGACGTCGACACCCTGGTGTTCACCGGTTCGACCAAGATCGCCAAGCAATTGATGATCTACGCCGGTGAGTCGAACATGAAGCGCGTCTGGCTGGAAGCCGGTGGCAAGAGCCCTAACATCGTCTTCGCTGACGCCCCGGACCTCAACGCCGCTGCCGAAGCTGCCGCCAGCGCCATCGCCTTCAACCAGGGCGAAGTCTGCACCGCCGGTTCCCGTCTGCTGGTCGAGCGCTCGATCAAGGACAAGTTCCTGCCGCTGGTACTCGAGGCCCTCAAGGCCTGGAAACCGGGCAACCCGCTGGACCCTGCCACCACCGTCGGCGCGCTGGTCGATAGCCAGCAGATGAACACCGTGCTGTCGTACATCGAAGCCGGTCACAGTGACGGCGCCAAACTGCTGGTCGGTGGTAAGCGTATCCTCGAAGAAACCGGTGGCACCTACGTCGAGCCGACCATTTTCGACGGCGTCAGCAACGCCATGCGCATTGCCAAGGAAGAAATCTTCGGCCCAGTACTGTCGGTCATTACCTTCGACAGCGTTGAAGAAGCGATCAACATCGCCAACGACACCCCGTACGGCCTGGCTGCCGGTGTGTGGACTGCCGATATCTCCAAGGCTCACCTGACCGCCAAGGCACTGCGTGCAGGTAGCGTCTGGGTCAACCAGTACGACGGCGGCGACATGACCGCACCGTTCGGTGGCTTCAAGCAGTCGGGCAACGGCCGTGACAAGTCCTTGCACGCACTGGACAAGTACACCGAGCTGAAGGCGACCTGGATCAAGCTGTAACCGCAACCGCGCGATCCCGTTCACAGCCGGACCTTGCTCCAAGCAGGTCCGGCTGTGTTGTTTCTGCAGAACCACGACAGCCTGGGAGGCTGCAATGCGTTGGGGAACCTATTTCGCCGTGCTGACGGCGGTGCTCAGTGTCGGCCTGGCGCTGGGCGTGAGCATGCCGCTGGTGTCCTTGCGTCTGGAAAGCTGGGGCTACGGCAGCTTTGCCATTGGCGTGATGGCGGCGATGCCGGCGATCGGCGTTTTGCTCGGTGCCAGCCTGTCCAGCCGGCTCGCTGCCCGCTTTGGCACGCCGGGGTTGATGCGTCTGTGCCTGTGGGCTGGGGCATTGTCGATCGGCCTGCTGGCGCTGTTGCCCAGCTACCCGTTGTGGCTGGTGCTGCGCCTGCTGATCGGCATGATCCTGACCATCGTGTTCATCCTCGGCGAAAGCTGGATCAACCAGTTGGTGGTCGAGCAGTGGCGTGGGCGCTTGGTGGCCTTGTACGGCAGTAGTTATGCCTTGAGCCAGCTGGCCGGGCCGTTGCTGCTGGGGGTAATGGGTTCGGAGGATGACCTCGGTTTCTGGATCGGTGCCGGCTTGCTGCTGTTGGCACCGTTGGTGCTGTTGGGGCGTGACGGCGCGCCGAGTGCAGAAGCGTGCAGCGTGACCTTGCTGGACCTGATCGGTTTCTGCCGGCGTTTGCCGGTCATTGCCTGGGCAATTGCCCTGTTCGCTGCGTTCGAGGCGATGATCCTGACCCTGTTGCCGGTGTATTGCCTGCAGCAAGGGTTCAGCACCGAGGTTGCCCTGTTCATGGTCAGCACGGTAGTGGTCGGTGATGCGCTGCTGCAGCTGCCGATTGGCGCGCTGGCCGATCGCATGTCGCGGCGCACGCTGTTCAGCGGTTGCGCGTTGATGCTGCTGTTGTCGAGCCTTGCGATCCCGCTGATGTTGCAAACCTGGGCGATCTGGCCGTTGTGGGTGTTGTTCGGCGCCAGTGCCGGTGGTTTGTTTACTTTGTCGCTGGTGCTTATTGGCGAGCGTTACCGCGATGATGCGCTGGTGCGCGCCAACGCTCATGTGGCGCAGCTTTGGGGCATCGGTTGCCTGATCGGGCCACTGGTTGCCGGTGCCGGCAGCCAGTGGGTCAGTGGTCATGCCTTGCCGCTGCTGATGGCTGCCGGTGCTGCCGGCCTGGTGCTGCTCGCGCGGCGCCCAAATGCCTTCGAGCCGGCGCCGGTCTAGAGCATCCGCTCCAGGCCTACAGCCTTGCTGATCCAGGCGTTGAAGCGGCGCCACAGGCCTCCGGGCTCAGTGGTCAGGGTGTGCAGCTGGTGATTGTCTTCGGTCACCCAGACCAGTTCGCCGTTGACCAGCTGCGGCTGGTAACTCAGCGCTGCGGCCATGCCCTGGACCGCCAGGTCGCGGGTGTACTCGGCGAGTTCGGGGCTGTCGACCAGCACGCCGACCTCGGTGTTCCACAGCACCGAGCGGGGGTCGAAGTTGAACGAGCCGATGAAGGTCTTGCGCCGGTCGAAGATGATCGCCTTGCTGTGCAGGCTTGAGTCGGAGCTGCCGTAGATGTGCAGGGCGCGCTTGGAGCCGGGGTCGCCCGGTTGCCGACGCAGTTCATACAGATGCACGCCATGTTCCAGCAATGCCCTGCGATAAGGCGCGTAACCACCATGTACCGCCGGCACATCGGTGGCCTCCAGGGAGTTGGTCAGCAGCTTGACCGAGACGCCGGCATCGGCGCGGCTGGTCAGGTACAGCAGGCCGGGCTCGCCAGGCACGAAGTAGGCCGAGATCAGGATCAGTTCGTGCTGGACGCCGTTCATGTCAGGTGCCAGCTGGTGGGTCATCAGTAGTTGCTGGTCCGGCTCATCGCGGGCCAGGACCTTGCTCGGTGCATCCCACAGCGCCTGGTTGTGGGCCCAGATCAATTCATTGCGCCAGACGCCCAAGCGCGGGTTGGTTTTGTACGACATCAGGCGGTCATACAGCGCCTTGCGCTCGACTTCGGCTTCGGCCAGCGACGCTTCCAGGCGCTGGCGGCTGGCGCGCAGGTCATTGGCGTCAGGCTGGGTCATGAGGAAGTCGCCGATCGGCCGGCTCAGGGCGCTGTTCCAGTATTGATCGAAGCTGTGCCCGAGTTGCTCGGCAACCGGCCCCACCCCTAACAGGTCGATATCGGTGAAATTCAGGTTGGGCTCGGCGTCGAAGTACTCATCGCCAATATTTCGGCCGCCGACGATGGCCATGCTGTTGTCCACCAGCCACAGCTTGTTGTGCATGCGCCGGTGTTGCAGGTTGAGGTTGAACAGACGGCCCACCGCCCGGGTCACGCCAGTGCTGCGCCCCAGGTGCAGCGGGTTGAACACGCGGATGTGGATGTTCGGGTGCGCGGCGAGGGTGGCCATCTTGTCGTCGATGCCGTCGCTGGTGGTGTCATCGAGCAGGATGCGAACCCGCACGCCGCGGTCGGCAGCCTGCAGCAGCTCGTGGACCAGGGCGCGGGTACTGAGACCGTCGTGGACGATGTAGTACTGCAGGTCGATACTCGACTGGGCGTTGCGGATCAGCTCGGCCCGCGCTCGAAATGCTTCATTGCTGTTGGGCAGCAGGCGAAAACCCGAGCGTCCTTCGTAGGCGGAGGCCTGACGCTGCACGGAGCGCCCGAATGCCGAGTCACTGGCCGGCAGCGCCTGAGTGACTTGCCGAGGCTGGCTGACACTGGCGCATCCGCTCAGGCCGAGCATCAGCGACAGCAGCAAGGGCAGCGCACGCGAGCTTATCAAGGCAATGAATCCTTCACGACAGGGGCTTATGGATATCGACCGCGAACGGCGGCGGAAAGTTACCCGTCGCTTGCGGCTTCGGCCAGTAGACGAATGGCGGTCTCGCCAACCTTGCGCACTGCCGCTTCGATTTCGGTGGTAGGGCGGGCGGCGAAATTCATTCGCAGGCAGTTACGGTACTTGCCCGAGGCGGAAAAAATACTGCCCACGGCAATCTGTACGCCTTGCCCCAGTAAAGCCCGGTTCAGGCGCAGGGTGTCGAAACTTTCCGGCAATTCTATCCACAGCATGAAACCACCCTGCGGCCGGCTGGCACGGGTGCCGGGGGGAAAGTAGCGAGTGACCCAGTCGCTCATCTGGTCGCGGCTGCGCTGATACTGACTGCGCATGCGCCGCAGATGCGGCTGGTAGTGCCCGGCTTCGATGAAATCGGCGATGGCCAGCTGCGGTTGCGTCGCGGTGCAGCCGGTGCTGATGTACTTCATGTGCAGCACTCGCTCCAGGTAGCGCCCGGGGGCGACCCAGCCGATGCGCAGGCCCGGTGCCAGGGTCTTGGAAAACGAACTGCAGAGCAGCACCCGGCCGTCTTCGTCGAACGATTTGATCGTGCGCGGGCGTGGGTAGGTGTAGGCCAGGTCGCCGTATACGTCGTCTTCAAGGATTGCCACGTCAAAGCGCTGGGCGAGGGTCAGCAAGGCCTTCTTGCGTGCCTCGGGCATGATGTAACCCAGCGGATTGTTGCAGCTCGGGGTGATCTGGATGAGCTTGATCGGCCATTGTTCCAGGGCCAGCTCCAGGGCTTCGAGGCTGATGCCGGTGAGCGGGTCGGTGGGGATTTCCAGGGCTTTCATGCCCAGGCCCTTGAGGGTCTGCATGGCGCCGTGAAAGCTCGGTGAGTCCACTGCGACGATATCGCCGGGCTGGCACACCGCGCGGATGCTGGTCGACAGCGCTTCGTGGCAACCGGTGGTGACCACCAGGTCGGCCGGGCCGAGGCTGCAGCCGGAGTCGAGCATCAGCCGGGCGATCTGTTCGCGCAGGGCCAGGGTGCCGGAAATGGTGTCGTAGTACAGGCCGGGCATGTCCTGGCGGCGGCTGAGCTGGGCCAGGCTGCGCAGCAGGGGTTTGAGCGTCGGGCTGTCGACATCGGGCATGCCGCGGCCCAGTTGCACCACATCCTTGCTCGGTACGCTGCGGATCAGCTCGATGACCTGTTCCCACTGGGATATTTCCACCGGCCGTTGTGCCGGCCGGCTTACCGCGGGCAGGGCTGGCAGGCTACGGTCTGTGGGTACGAAGTAGCCGGACTTGGGGCGTGGCGCGGCCAGGCCATTGTCTTCCAGCAGGCGATAGGCCTGCTGCACCGTGCTCAGGCTGACGCCATGTTCCACGCTCAGGGCGCGTACCGACGGCAAGCGGTCGCCAGGGCGGTACAGGCCTTGTTCGATGCGGGCGCTGAGCAGCTCGGCAAGGTTGACATAGAGGGTCACGGCATACTCCCGTAGAAGGCTACAGCTAATCACCAATACAGATGGCAAAAAAATACAGCATTCAGTAGGAAAACTGCCAATTCTGTATGGAAATAATAACCAGGTTTTGAATCTGTAATGCTTTTGCTCAGGCGCGCAAGCTTTTCCTACGGTTATCCAAACCCGGAGGAGTCAAGCAATGAGCGGTATGAGCGATGTGCGCCTGAAATTACACGCGGAGGAACTGAGCCGGGAACAGCGACTGCAGCTGTTTGATGTACCGGCCGGGCTCGGGCGGTGGGGGCTGATGGCACACCGTTGGCACAGCCGCCGCGCCTTGCTGGAACTGACGCCCGAGCAACTGCGTGATGTTGGCCTGACGCCGGAACAGGCGCGCGAGGAAGGGCTCAAGCCGTTCTGGCGTGGCTGAAAGGGAGCGGCCTTAACCTGGTGGGAGCGGGCTTGCCCCGCGATTGCGAGCTATCAGGCACATCGCATCGCGGGGCAAGCCCGCTCCCACCGGAGGCGTCATCCTCCGAGGGTTTCTATCTCAGACCAGCTCTTTCAACCGGTGCCAGAGCATGCCCAGGGCCAGCAACGGCGAGCGCAGATGTTTGCCACCCGGGAAGGTGATGTGCGGCACCTTGGCGAACAGGTCGAAGCGCCCGCTGTGCTGGCCGCTGATGGCTTCACCGAGCAATTTGCCCGCCAGGTGAGTGGCGTTGAGGCCGTGGCCGGAGTAGGCCTGGGCAAAGTACACGTTCGGCTGACCTGGCAGGCGGCCGATCTGCGGCAGGCGATTGGCGCCGATGCCGATCATGCCGCCCCACTGGTAGTCGATGCGTACGTCGGCCAGTTGCGGGAATACTTTGAGCATCTTCGGCCGCATGTACGCGGCGATATCCTGGGGATCGCGTCCGGAATAATGGCAGGCACCGCCGAACAGCAGGCGCCGGTCGGCGGAAAGGCGGTAGTAGTCCAGGGCCACGCGCTGATCGCAGACCGCCATGTTCTGTGGCAGCAGGTCGTGCGCCTGCGCTTCGCTCAAGGGTTCGGTGGCGATGATGTAGCTACCGGCGGGCAGTACCTTGCCGCCCAGTTCGGCATTCAGGTCATTGAGGTAGGCGTTGCAGCCCAGCACCAGCGTGCTGGCTTGCACCGAACCTTGTGCGGTATGCACCCGTACCTGCGAGCCATAGTCGATGCGGGTAACCGCCGATTGCTCGAACAGGCGAACCCCCAGCTTGTTGGCTACCGCCGCTTCGCCCAAGGCCAGGTTCAGCGGGTGCAAATGTCCCGAGCCCATGTCGATCAGGCCGCCAACATAGCGGTCCGAGCCAACCACCGTGTGCATCTGATCAGGTGGCACCAGACGCAGCTCATGGCGGTAGCCCAGGCTGCGCAATTCCTCGGCGTCTTCGGCGAAGCCCTGCAGGTCTTTCGGTTTGTTGGCCAGGTCGCAATAGCCCCAGGTCAGATCGCAGCTGATGGCGTGGCGTTCGATGCGCTGGCGGACGATATCCACCGCTTCCAGGCCCATCAGTTTCAGCTCACGCACGCCATCGCTGCCCAGCACTGGACTGAACTGATCAAGGCCGTGGCCAACGCCACGAATCAGTTGCCCGCCATTACGCCCGCTGGCGCCCCAGCCGATCTTACGGGCTTCAAGGAGGATCACGTTGAGGCCGCGTTCGGCCAGCTCGATCGCGGTGTTCAACCCGGAAAAACCGCCACCGACCACACAGACGTCGCAGCTCAATTCGCCCTGCAGCGGCGGGTACTCCGGTTGTGGCAGGCTGCTGGCGGCGTAGTAGGAAGCGACGTGAGAAGCGGGTGATTGAACAGGGGCGCTCATGGATGAGTCCTGGTTTTAAGTGTTTGGAAAAATTGACGCAGGATAAGCTGCACTTTCGGCACCGGGCAACCATGGGGCAAAATAGCGCCTTTCCCGTTCTTCGCCGCAGGCCGCCATGAGTTGCAACAGCCACAAGATCCGTTTCCTGCGCGATCAGATCCCGTCGTTCGAGTGCGTCCCCGGTTGCCATGACTGCTGTGGGCCGGTTACTACGTCCTCGGAAGAAATGGCCCGGCTGCCACGCAAAAGCGCCGCCGAACAGGAGGCCGCCCTGGCCGAGCTCAACTGTGTGCACCTGGGGCCCAATGGCTGCACGGTGTACGAAGAGCGGCCGCTGATCTGCCGGCTGTTCGGTACCACCCCGCGCCTGCCATGCCCCAACGGTCGCGGCCCGGCCGAAATGATCGATCCCCAGGCCGAAAAGCTGGTGCACCAGTACATTGCCAGCACCCGCCAGGTGCTGGTCTGAACCTCAGTCCGGAATCGGCAGGCTGAGGCTCTCTTTGACCTCTTCCATGACAATGTAACTCTTCGATTCGCGCACGTGCGGCAACTTCAGCAGGATGTCGCCGAGCAGCTTGCGGTACGAGGCCATCTCCGAGATCCGCGCCTTGACCAGGTAATCGAAGTCGCCCGAAACCAGGTGGCATTCCAGTACGTGAGGCAGTTTCAGCACCGCGCGGCGGAACTCTTCGAAGGTGTCGCCCGACTTGTAGTCCAGGCTGATTTCGACGAATACCAGCAGGCTACCCTTGAGGTGCTGCGGGTTGAGCCGGGCGTTGTAGCCCATGATGATGCCTTCGCGCTCTAGACGCCGGACCCGTTCGGTGCAGGGTGTCGTCGACAAGCCGACTTTTTCGCCCAGTTCAGTAAACGAGATCCGTCCATCTGCCTGCAGGATCCGCAGGATGTTGCGGTCGATCTTATCCAGTTCACGTTTGCTTTGGTGCTGGGTTCTCATAGTGGATGCCCCTCCGTGAAAGCGTACATTGCCGAGAATTCTCGCCAAATATAGGCTTTTATATAGTGAAATGCACTGGTCATACCTTCCTATACTGCGCGCATCTATGCCATTAACAACAAATGTCAGCGGTACGCTGCGTCGAGGGTAATCAACATGCGAGTTCTGGTACTTGGTAGCGGTGTGATCGGAACCGCCAGTGCCTACTATCTGGCACGGCAGGGTTTTGAAGTCGTCGTGGTCGACCGCCAACCGGCCGTCGCCATGGAAACCAGCTTTGCCAACGCCGGCCAGGTCTCGCCAGGCTACGCCTCGCCCTGGGCTGCGCCGGGCGTGCCGCTCAAGGCCATCAAATGGCTGCTCGAGCGCCATGCGCCTCTGGCGATCAAGGCCACTGCTGACATCGACCAATACCTGTGGATGGCGCAGATGCTGCGCAACTGCACTGCCAACCGCTATGCCGTGAACAAAGAGCGCATGGTCCGCCTGTCCGAGTACAGCCGCGACTGCCTCGACGAGCTGCGCGCCGAAACCGGCATTGCCTACGAAGGCCGCACCCTGGGTACCACCCAGCTGTTCCGCACCCAGGCGCAACTGGACAACGCCGCCAAGGACATCGCCGTCCTCGAGCAGTCCGGTGTGCCGTATGAGGTCCTCGACCGCGCAGGCATCGCCCGCGTCGAGCCGGCCCTGGCCAACGTTACCGACATTCTCGCCGGCGCCCTGCGCCTGCCTAACGACCAGACCGGCGACTGCCAGCTGTTCACCACCCGCCTGGCGGAAATGGCCATCAAGCTCGGTGTCGAATTCCGCTTCGGTCAGGACATTCAGCGCCTGGACTACGCCGGTGACCGTATCAACGGCGTGTGGATCGACGGCAAGCTGGAAACCGCCGACCGCTACGTGCTGGCGCTGGGCAGCTACTCGCCGCAATTGCTCAAGCCGCTGGGCATCAAGGCCCCGGTCTATCCGCTCAAGGGCTACTCGCTGACCGTGCCGATCACCGACCCGGCCATGGCCCCGACCTCGACCATTCTCGACGAGACCTACAAGGTCGCGATCACCCGTTTCGACAACCGCATCCGCGTTGGC
The DNA here is from genome assembly GCF_000746525.1 of Pseudomonas alkylphenolica. Classification (NCBI taxonomy): domain Bacteria; kingdom Pseudomonadati; phylum Pseudomonadota; class Gammaproteobacteria; order Pseudomonadales; family Pseudomonadaceae; genus Pseudomonas; species Pseudomonas alkylphenolica. The sequence continues at coordinate 5,622,813 of NZ_CP009048.1, read as the reverse complement.
GGCATGGCTGAAATCGCCGGTTTTGACCTGTCGCTGAACCCGCGTCGACGCGAAACCCTGGAGATGATCGTCAACGATCTTTATCCTCGTGGCGGCGACCTCAGCCAGGCCAGTTTCTGGACCGGCCTGCGTCCGACCACTCCGGACGGCACGCCGATCGTCGGTGCCACGCCGTTCCGCAACCTGTTCCTCAACACCGGTCACGGTACACTGGGCTGGACCATGGCCTGCGGTTCCGGCCGCTTGCTGGCCGATTTGATCGCGCGCAAAAAGCCGCAGATCAGTGCCGAAGGTCTCGATATCTCTCGTTACGGAAAACATCAGGAGCCTGCAAAACATGGCAATCCAGCGCCAGCTCACCAATGAACGCATGAGTCAGATCGTTACCCACAACGGCACCGTCTACCTGGCGGGCCAGGTGGGCGACGACATGAATGCCGGGATTGAGCAGCAGACCCGTGAAACCCTGGCCAATATCGAGCGTCTGCTGGATCTGGCGGGCACCGACAAGAGCCGTTTGCTCTCGGTGACCATCTATCTGAAGGACATCGATGCGCATTTCCAGGGCATGAACAGTGTCTGGGACAGCTGGCTGCCGAAAGGCGTCGCACCTGCCCGCGCCACCGTTGAAGCCAAGCTGTGCGAGCCGGAAATCCTCGTAGAGCTGTCGGTGGTCGCCGCACTGCCGTAACCGCAATCCCTCACCCGGTGCCGCTGGCGGCCGATCAGCTGCGATTGAGCACCGGGCTTTTTACTTCTAACCAGACTGCCCAGAAGGCTGCCGTCATGCGTCCTGCCCGTGCCCTTATCGATCTACAAGCCCTGCGTCACAACTATCAACTTGCCCGCGAACTGACCGGTGCCAAAGCCCTGGCCGTGATCAAGGCCGATGCCTATGGTCATGGCGCCGTGCGTTGCGCCCTGGCGCTTGAGCAGCAAGCCGATGGTTTTGCCGTGGCTTGCATCGAAGAGGCACTGGAGTTGCGCGCGGCCGGAATCAAGGCGCCGGTGTTGCTGCTCGAAGGCTTTTTCGAAGCCAGCGAACTGCCGCTGATCGTCCAGCATGATCTGTGGTGCGTGGTGCATTCGTTGTGGCAGCTCGAGGCCATCGAGCAGGCGCAGCTGAGTAAACCGATCACCGTGTGGCTCAAGCTCGACTCGGGCATGCACCGGGTTGGCCTGCACGCCAAGGATTATCAGGCGGCCTACCAGCGTCTGCTGGCCAGCGGCAAGGTCGCGCGCATCGTGCTGATGAGCCACTTCGCCCGTGCCGACGAACTCGACAGTGCAGCCAGCAACGAGCAACTCGCGGTATTCCAGAGCGCCCGCCAGGGCCTGAGCGCCGAGGTCAGTCTGCGCAACTCGCCGGCGGTGCTCGGTTGGCCGAACATGCCCAGCGACTGGGTGCGTCCAGGTCTGATGTTGTACGGCGCCACGCCGTTCGAAGTGCCACAGGCAGAGGCCGCCCGGCTGCAGCCGGTGATGACCGTGCAATCGCGGGTAATCAGCGTGCGTGAGCTGCCGGCCGGCGAGCCGGTGGGCTATGGCGCCAAGTTCATCAGTCCGCGGCCGACCCGGGTCGGTGTAGTGGCCATGGGTTATGCCGATGGCTATCCACGTCAGGCACCCAACGGCACCCCGGTGCTGGTGGCCGGCAAGCGCACCCAGCTGATCGGCCGGGTGTCGATGGACATGCTCTGCATCGACCTCACCGACGTGCCGGAAGCCGGCCTGGGCAGCCCGGTCGAACTGTGGGGCAAAAACGTGCTGGCCAGCGAAGTGGCCATGCATGCCGGCAACATCCCCTACCAGATTTTCTGCAACCTCAAACGCGTGCCGCTGGACTATATCGGCGATTGAGACGCGAAAGCGGACAGGCTGCGGGTCGAAGTGTTGTAAATACTGAACGCTGTTGCGATGATAACGTTCAATTTCGACCCCACTCGTTCGTTTAGGAGGGCTCCAGCATTGGACGTCGGTGAACGACTGCAAGCCATTCGCAAGCTCAAGGGCCTGTCCCAGCGTGAACTCGCCAAACGTGCGGGCGTCACCAACAGCACGATCTCGATGATCGAGAAGAACAGCGTCAGCCCTTCAATCAGCTCGTTGCGTAAAGTGCTGGGCGGTATTCCTATGTCCATGGTCGAGTTCTTCTCTGAAGAACTGCAGCCGGAAAACCCCACGCAGATCGTCTACAAGGCCCACGAGCTGATCGATATTTCCGACGGCGCGGTGACCATGAAGCTGGTCGGCAAGGCGCACCCGAGCCGGGCGATTGCGTTTCTCAACGAGGTCTATCCGCCGGGCGCCGATACTGGCGAAGAAATGCTCACCCATGACGGTGAAGAGACCGGCATTCTTCTCGAAGGTCGCCTGGAACTGGTGGTCGGCCTGGAAACTTTTATCCTCGAAGCGGGCGACAGCTACTATTTTGAAAGTACCAAGCCGCACCGTTTCCGTAATCCGTACGATGAGCCGGCCCGGCTGATCAGTGCGGCGACCCCGGCCAACTTCTAAGGCGTACAGCGCGGCGGATTGTCGCGGCTAAGACCCTTTGGACATTAGGGTTGTTTCGGTATGGCAGGGTTCCCGTTATACTTGCGCCGCCTGCGAATCCGTGGCCGCGGGCGTGACTAGCCACCATGAGGGTGTACGTGTGAATCTAATCAAGAAAATGCTGGCCGTACCAGCTGCCGTATTGGCCCTTTGGGCAGTCAGCGCAACAGCTGCGACCAACGACGACATCGCCAAGCGACTGGAACCGGTCGGCCAGGTGTGTGTACAAGGGCAGGAATGCAAGGGAATGGAAGTGGCTGCCTCCGCAGGTGGTGGCGGTGCCAAGACCCCGGACGAAATCATCGCCAAGCACTGCAATGCTTGCCACGGCAGTGGACTGCTCGGCGCGCCGAAGATCGGCGACACTGCAGCCTGGAAAGAGCGTTCCGACCACCAGGGTGGTCTGGACGGTATCCTGGCCAAGGCCATCACTGGTATCAACGCCATGCCGCCTAAAGGCACCTGCGCCGACTGCTCGGATGACGACCTGAAGGCCGCCATCAAGAAGATGTCCGGCCTGTAAGCCTGCGCTTCGCCAACAAAGCCCGCCACGTGCGGGCTTTGTCGTTTTTGGCCCTCTGTGGGAGCGGGCTTGCCCCGCGATTGCGAGCTGTCAGTCACATCGCATCGCGGGGCAAGCCCGCTCCCACACGGTTGGTGTGGACTGTGGAGCATTCTCGGGCCATGCTCGGTCGAACCTGCAAGGATGACCGGGAGGCGCAGATGGCGCAAAGCTGCTCGATCGAAAAGGCCGTAGACGAAGTGCTGGCGCGCTTGCCAGCGCATATCCACATGGGCTTGCCATTGGGCCTGGGCAAACCCAACGCCTTCGTCAATGCACTGTACGTGCGCATCCGCCAGTTGCCGGAGCGGCGCCTGACAATCTATACCGCCCTGAGCCTGGGTAGGCCCGATCTGGGCGACGGCCTGCAGCGGCGCTTTCTCGAACCCTTTATCGAGCGCGTGTTCGCCGACTATGAAGAGCTCGAATACCTGAATGACCTGCGCAAGGACCGATTGCCGGCGAACATTCGCGTCGAGCAGTTCTTCATGCAGCCCGGCAGTCTGCTGCACAGTGCTACGGCCCAGCAGGATTACGTCAGCAGCAACTACAGCCACGCCGCGCGGGACATCAACGCCAAAGGCCTGAACCTGGTGGCCCAGCTGGTGGCTGAAGATCCGCAACACTCGGATCACCTGAGCTTGAGTTGCAATCCGGACATCACCCTCGACCTGTTGCCGATGATCGAGCGTCGCCGGGCCGCCGGGGAGACCATCCTCCTGCTCGGCCAGGTGCATGCCGAATTGCCCTATATGCCGGGCGCCTCCGAGTTGCCTCGGCAGGCTTTCGATGTGCTGATTGATGTGGTCGAGCAGCGACGCCTGTTCTCGACGCCGAACATGCCGGTCACCACCCAGGATCACTTCATTGGTTTACACGCCAGCACCCTCGTGCGCGATGGCGGTACTTTGCAGATCGGCATTGGCGCCATGGGCGATGCGCTGACCGCTGCGCTCCTGGCCCGACAGACTGAAAGCGAAGCCTACCAGGCACTACTCGCGGATATGGATCTTCAGCCATGGCAGCAGATGATCGACCGTGAAGGCGGCACCCAGCCCTTTGTCCACGGTCTGTATGGTTGCAGCGAAATGTTCGTCAACGGCCTGTTGGCACTGCTTGAGGCCGGGATAATCCGGCGCCCGGTCGATGGCGGGGTGTTGGTGCATGGTGGCTTCTTCCTCGGCCCCCAGGCGTTTTACCAGCGCTTGCGCGACATGCCATTGGAAGCCCGCCAATGCATTGATATGCGTGCAATCAGCTACATCAACGAACTGTACGGTCAGGAGTCGCTCAAGCGCTCGCAACGCCGCGATGCACGCTTTATCAACACGGTGTTCACCATGACCCTGATGGGCGCCGGGGTTGCTGATCAGCTGGAAGATGGGCGGGTGCTCAGCGGTGTCGGCGGGCAATACAACTTTGTTGCCCAAGGGCATGCCCTGGAGGGCGCGCGCTCGATTCTGCTGCTGCGCAGCTGGCGCGAAGCGGGCGGTGAGGTCAGCTCCAACCTGGTCTGGAGTTATGGCCATTGCACCATTCCCCGGCACCTGCGTGATGTGGTTGTCACCGAGTACGGCATTGCCGATTTGCGTGGGCAAACCGACGCCGAAACCATTCAACGATTACTGGCGATCTGTGATTCGCGTTTTCAGCCCGGGCTGATCGAGCAAGCGCAGAAAGCTGGAAAACTGCCGTCCGGATTCCAGCTGGAGGCGCGTTTTACCAACAACACGCCGCAACGGCTGCAGCAGTTGCGCAACGCCCATGCACGGCTGTTTCCCGAGTATCCGCTGGGCAGCGATTTCACCGATGAAGAGCGCGATTTGTTGCGGGCGTTGAACTGGCTCAAGAGCAAGTTCAAGTTGAGCGAGGTGCTGGAGCTGGGCAGGGCGGCGCTGGACGCACCGGCGCCCGAGGCTTATCCACAACAGCTGGCGCGGATGAGGCTGGCGCAGCCGCAGGGGCTCAAGGAGGAGTTGTATCAGCGGCTGTTGCTGGCGGGGTTGCAGGCTACAGCGTCGTTTTGAGGTGACGCTATCGCGGGGTAAGTCGGGTCGCCGCACCGCCGCTCCCACAGGGGCAGCACAATACCTGTGGGAGCGGGCTTGCCCCGCGATCAAATGTTACTCGATGAAAGTAACCACGCCATCCTTCAGCGACTTGACCCGAGCCAGCGATTCAACGCGGTAGCCCTGGCTGTCCAGCTCGGCACGGCCACCCTGGAACGACTTCTCGATGACGATACCCAGGCCGGCAACGGTGGCGCCCGCTTGCTTGATGATCGAGATCAGCGCCTGGGAGGCTTTGCCGTTGGCCAGGAAGTCGTCGATCACCAGCACGCGGTCGCTGCTGTTCAGGTGGCGCGGGGAGATCGCCACGGTGTTTTCGGTCTGCTTGGTGAAGGAGTACACCGAGGCGGTCAGCAGGTTCTCGGTCAGGGTCAGCGACTGGTGCTTGCGCGCGAAAATCACCGGGACACCCAGCTTCAGGCCGGTCATCACTGCCGGGGCGATACCCGAGGCTTCGATGGTGACGATCTTGGTGACGCCGGAGTCGGCGTACAGCCGGGCGAACTCGTCGCCAATCAGTTGCATCAGCGCAGGGTCGATCTGATGGTTGAGAAACGCATCGACTTTGAGAACCTGATCGGAAAGCACGATGCCTTCTTCGCGAATCTTCTGGTGCAGTGCTTCCACTGTGGTATTTCCTCGATGTAGCAAGAGTGGCTACGGCAGTGCGCCGCAGCAAAGGTTGATTATCTAACGTTTCAGCATGGCGCGGATATCGGCCAGTGCATTATTGCCGCGCGCCGCCTTCACTTCGGTGGGCGCATCGTCCAGGCCTTCCCAGGCCAGGTCATCGTCGGGCAGCTCGTCAAGGAAGCGGCTCGGCGCGCAATCGATGATCTCGCCGTACTGCTTGCGCTTGGCCGCAAAGGTGAAGGCCAGGGTCTGGCGTGCGCGGGTAATGCCCACGTAGGCCAGACGCCGTTCTTCTTCGATGGTGTCGGCTTCGATGCTGGAACGGTGCGGAAGAATCTCTTCCTCCATGCCCATGATGAACACGTAGGGGAATTCCAGGCCCTTGGAGGCATGCAGGGTCATCATCTGCACGCCCTCGGCACCGTCTTCTTCCTCCTGCTGACGTTCGAGCATGTCACGCAGGACCAGCTTGCCGATGGCTTCCTCGATGGTCATCTCACCGTCTTCGTCCTTCTCCAGGGTGTTTTTCAACGCCTCGATCAGGAACCAGACGTTACCCATGCGAAAGTCCGCGGCCTTGTCGCTGGAACTGTTGGTGCGAATCCAGTTTTCGTAGTCGATGTCGGTGACCATGCCACGCAGGGCGGCAATCGGATCTTCCAGGGCAACCTGCTCGCGGACCTTGTCCATCCAGCGCTTGAAGCGCTGCAGACGGTCGGTGAAGCGGCTGTCCAGATGCTCGCCCAGGCCCAGCTCCTCGCTGGCGGCGTACATCGAGATCTTGCGTTCGGTGGCGTAGTTGCCGAGCTTTTCCAGGGTGGTCGAGCCGATTTCCCGGCGCGGTACGTTGATCACCCGCAGGTAAGCGTTATCGTCGTCCGGGTTCACCAGCAAGCGGAAGTAGGCCATCAGGTCTTTTACTTCCTGGCGTCCGAAGAAGCTGTTGCCGCCGGACAGACGGTACGGCACCTGATGGTGCTGCAGCTTCAGTTCGATCAGCTTGGCCTGGTAGTTGCCGCGGTAGAGGATGGCGAAATCGCTGTAAGGGCGGTCGGTGCGCAGGTGCAGGCTGAGGATTTCCATGGCCACCCGTTCGGCCTCGGACTCCTCGTTCTTGCAGCGGATCACACGGATCTCGTCACCGTGGCCCATCTCGCTCCACAGCTGCTTCTCGAACGCATGCGGGTTGTTCGAGATCAGCACGTTGGCGCAGCGCAGGATGCGGCTGGTGGAGCGGTAGTTCTGCTCGAGCATCACCACCTTCAGCGACGGGTAATCCTCTTTGAGCAACATCAGGTTTTCCGGGCGCGCGCCACGCCAGGCGTAGATCGACTGGTCGTCGTCACCGACCACGGTGAACTGGTTGCGCGTGCCGATCAGCATTTTCACCAGCAAATACTGGCTGGCGTTGGTGTCCTGGTATTCGTCCACCAGCAGGTAGCGCACCTTGTTCTGCCATTTTTCCAGGATGTCGGCGTGTTCCTCGAACAGCTTCACCGGCAGCAGGATCAGGTCGTCGAAGTCCACCGCGTTGAACGCCTTGAGCGTGCGCTGGTAGTGGGCGTAAACGATGGCAGCGGTCTGCTCCTTGGGATTGCGCGCCTTTTCCAGGGCCTCGGGCGGCAGGATCAGGTCGTTTTTCCAGGCGCCGATCATGTTCTTGATCTCGTCGACACCGTCGTCGCCCGAGTATTCCTTTTGCATGATGTCGGTCATCAGCGCTTTGACGTCGGTCTCGTCGAAGATCGAGAAACCCGGCTTGTAGCCCAGTCGCTGATGTTCCTTGCGGATGATGTTCAGGCCCAGGTTGTGAAAGGTCGACACGGTCAGGCCGCGCCCCTCGCCTTTGCGCAACAGGGTGCCGACCCGCTCTTTCATCTCCCGTGCGGCCTTGTTGGTGAAGGTCATGGCCACGATGTACTGCGCACGGATGCCGCAATTCTGGATCAGGTGCGCGATTTTGCGGGTGATCACGCTGGTCTTGCCGGAACCGGCACCGGCGAGCACCAAAAGAGGGCCGCCGACGTAGTTCACGGCTTCTTGTTGCCGGGGATTGAGTCGGGACATGACGAAAACCGGGGTCGCTAGAAAAATAGCCGCGCATTTTAGCAGGGGTGGAGAGATTCTGCCGCGACCGTCTGACAGTGTGACGTACCACGCGATCTAAATTTGCCGCTTTTGTTACTTTCCCGCAGGATGCGTGGCGAAACCTGCGGGATGTCGGCAATGGAATGGCTCGATGTTAAGTGAAAATCATTTTCACTAATGGTTTAGGATGAGCCTCTCGCTGCCCATTGTCATTTGACTGTGTCCACGTCCTAAGGAGCCAGCTTGTCTACGCCTGTCGAACCCTTGCGTTTGCTCTTGCTGGCTGACGAGCCCGAATGGGCCGCCGCCTTGCGTGATTGCCTGACGCCGTTGGCGGGCAGTGCGGTGCTGTTGACCGCACCGAACTGGGACGCAGTCGACAGCCTGTTTGCCAATGACCGCAATGCCCTGGTGCTGGCCACCCCGCAACTGCAGCCAGCGCCTGGCCGCTGCATCTTGCCGATGGTGTTGCTGCTTGAGCATGAACCGCAGGTGCCACCGCCGGGTGTCAGCGACTGGCTGGTACTTGACCAGCTCGGCCCCGATACCTTGCGCCGCAGCCTGCGCCATGTGCGCGAGCGCGGAGTGCTGGAGGCCACCCTGATGCGCCTGGCCGAACAGGATCCGCTGACCGGTATCGCCAACCGCCAGGGCTTTCAGACCCTGCTGGCCGCACGCCTGGCCGACAATGACGGGCGTGGGGTGGCCCTCGGTCACCTGGACCTGGATAACTTTCGCCGGGCCAACGATGCGCTTGGCCATCAGGCCGGTGACCGGTTGATCCTGCAGGTGGTCGGGCGCCTGAAAAGCCAGCTTGAGGCCGGCGACCAGGTGGCCCGTCTGGGTAGCGATGAATTCGCTCTGCTGATCGACACGCGCCGCGAGCCACAACGCGCTGAATGGATGGCTGAACGTATTACCGAGGCCCTGGCCGAACCCTACTGGGTCGATGGCGAGAGCCTGTTGATCGGCTGCAGCCTGGGTGTCGCCCATGCCCGTGCCCAAGGCGGTGCGGACCCGCTGATGTGGCACGCGCACATTGCCATGCAACAGGCCAAGGGTACTCAGGGCTGCACCTTCCATGTCTTCAACGAACGCATCAACCGCAACGCGCGCAGCCTCGCCGATCTGGAAAGCGAGTTACGCCGCGCCTTGCGTCGCGACGAACTGGAGTTGCACTACCAGCCACGCCTGGACATGGCCGACGGACGTATTGTCGGCCTGGAGGCACTGGTGCGCTGGCGTCACGCCGAGCGCGGTTTGCTGCCGCCCAGCGAGTTTGTCCCGCTGGCCGAGCAGAGCGGGTTGATCGTGCCGTTGGGCTACTGGGTGATTTCCCGCGCCTTGCGCGACATGCAGGCACTGCGTGAACAGGGCCTGGAGCCGCTGCACATGGCGGTGAACCTGTCGTTCCGCCAGTTTCAGGACAGTCAACTGCTGGCCACCTTGAGCCGCTTGATCATCGAGCATGGCGTCGATGCCCGCTGGCTGGAGTTCGAGCTCACCGAAACCGCGGTGATGCGCCGCAACGATCTGGTCGAGAAGACCATGGACGCCCTGGGTCGCCTGGGGGTGCGGTTTTCTCTCGATGACTTCGGTACCGGTTTTTCCTCCTTCGTCCACCTCAACAGCCTGCCGATCACCTTGCTCAAGGTCGATCGCAGCTTTGTCGGTGGCATGGAAAAGCGTGAAGAGAACCGCAAGCTGGTCCACGCCATGATCAACCTGGCGCACAACCTCAACCTGGAGGTGGTGGCTGAAGGGGTGGAAACGCCGGAGCAGATGGACCTGCTGCGCAGCTTCAACTGTGATCAGGTACAGGGTTTCCTGATCAGTCGGCCGCTGCCGGTTGATGAGTTGATAGTGTTTTTGCAGAGCGGGTCGGCGCAGCGGTCGGTGGCTTTGTAGAAAGTCATCGCGGGGCAAGCCCGCTCCCACAGAGATAAGCTGCCCTGTGGGAGCGGGCTTGCCCCGCGAAAAGTCCTTCAAATCACCGAAATAGTGGCCTTGTTCACACCACCTGAGTTACCCAGCAAGCGCTTCATCCGCCACTCGAACGCCAGCGTCAGGGTCACCGCCGCACACGCCAGGCCCAGTGCCAGACCCCACCAGACGCCAACTGCGCCCATGCCCAAGGTGAAGGCCAGCAGCCAGGCCGCCGGGGCGCCGATCACCCAGTAGCAGAACAGCCCGACCAGGAAAGTGGTCTTGGCATCCTTGAGCCCGCGAATCGAGCCCATGGCGATGGTCTGCACGCCGTCAAACAGCTCGAACCACGCCGCGACCATCAACAGGCTCACCGCCAACTGGATGATGTCGGCAAAGGCCGGGTCATCGTGGTCGAGGAACAGCCCTACCAGCGGGTCCGGCAGCAGCCAGAACAGGATGGCGAACATCAGCATCATCGCCGCGCCAAAACCGATCCCGACGCGGCCGGCGTGCCGTGCGCCAAGCAGGTTGCCGGCACCGTAATACAGCCCCACACGCATGGTCACGGCATACGACAGGCCCGCCGGAATCATGAACGCCGTGGAGACGATCTGCAGGGCGATCTGGTGCGCCGCAAGCTCGGTGCTACCGAGCACACCCATGCACAGCGCGGCGAAGGCGAACAGGCCGACTTCGACGGTGTAGGTGCCGCCGATCGGCAGACCCAGGCGCCACAGTTCGCGCAAGGCTGGCCAGGACGGACGGCTCAGGCCCTTGGCAATCGGGTAGGGCGCATAAGCCGGGTGCCAGCGGATATACAGGGCCATGGCCACGGCCATGCAGTTGGCCACGATGGCGGTGACCAGACCGATACCCACCAGTCCCAGTTTCGGCAGGCCGAACATGCCCTCGATCAGCGCATAGTTGAGCAGGAAGTTGGCCACGGTGCCGACCAGGCTGATGACCATCACCGGTGTTGAGCGGCCGATGGCGCTGGTAAAGCCGCGCAGGGCCATGAAGCTCAGGTAGCCGGGCAAGGCGAAGGGCAGCAACAGCAGGAACTGGGCGGCCGCTTCGACGTTGTCAGGGCTTTGGCCGAGCAGCAACAGCACCGGCTCCAGGTTCCACAGCGCCAGCGTCGCCACCAGGGCCATGGCCCAGGCCAGCCACAACCCGGCCTGGGTCAGGCGGGTGGCACCGACGGTGTCACCGGCACCCTTGCGAATCGCCACCAGGGTACCGACGGCCGCGATAACACCCAGACAGAAAATCGACACGAACGAATAGCTCGCCGCGCCCAGACCACCGCCAGCCAGGGCCTGCGGGCTGATGCGGGCCATCATCAGGGTGTCGGTCAGCACCATCAGCATGTGCGCCAGTTGCGAGGCGATCAGAGGACCGGCCAGGCGCAACAGGGCCTTGAGTTCATGAGTGGGTGCGGCCTGCATTGAATCGTCCTTTTCTAGCATTGCTGTGGGAAAGCGGGAAATTCTCATCCTTTATACGGTTATTCGCAAAAGGATAAAAACGATCAGTGGCATGATTAAAACTCATGCAAGTATGATCCTGTGGATTACCCAGGGCTCATGCGGAGGATTCGTCCATGCCCCGTCGTTTACCGCCGTTGTATGCCTTGCGGGCCTTTGAGGCGGCTGCCCGGCACAGCTCCTTCACCCGCGCCGGGGATGAGTTATCGATCACCCAAAGCGCAGTCAGCCGTCATATCCGCACGCTGGAAGAGCATTTCGCCTGCCGTTTGTTCGTGCGCAATGGCCGCAGCCTGCAACTGAGCGAAGCGGCGCGGCTGTTGCTGCCAGGCGTACGTGAAGGCTTCGCGGCACTGGAGCGTGCCTGTAATACGCTGCGCAGCGAGGACGACATCCTGCGCATGAAAGCGCCCTCGACGCTGACCATGCGCTGGTTGCTGGCGCGCCTCAGTCGCTTTCGTCATCTACAGCCGGGCAATGAGGTGCAACTGACCAGCGCCTGGATGGATGTCGATCATGTCGATTTCAACCATGAGCCCTTTGATTGTGCGGTATTGCTTGGCGATGGGCACTTTCCGCCGGACTGGGAAGTGGTGCGGCTGTTTTCCGAGCTGCTGATTCCGGTGGGGGCCCCCGAGCTGCTGACTGAAGGGCCTTGGGACGCCAGGCGCCTGGCCGCTATCGAGCTGCTGCACCCGACACCTGACAAGCGTGACTGGCGCAGTTGGCTGGCGCGCATGGGGTTGACGGACAAGGTCTCGCTCAAGGGCGGTCAGGTGTTCGATACCCTGGAGCTTGGGATGATCGCTGCCGCGCGGGGTTACGGGGTGTCCATGGGCGATTTGCTGATGGTGGCCGAGGATGTGGCCCAGGGGCGTTTGAGCCTGCCCTGGCCGACAGCGGTGGCCAGTGGCCTGGACTATTACCTGGTGTGGCCGAAAACCCGCCCGGGGGGTGAACGGTTGCGTCGCTTGAGTGATTTTCTGCAGGGCGAGGCCGATGCGATGGACCTGCCGAAGGTGGAGGTCCTCAGGTAGCTATCGCGGGGCAAGCCCGCTCCCACCGGGATCATTGCAACCTCGGTGGGAGCGGGCTTGCCCCGCGAAGAGGCCCTTACAGCCCCGGCAAATCCAGCGCCTTGGCACAGGCCTGCAACGACCGCTGCTGACTCTGCGCATACAGCGCGAGCTCATCCTGCACCGGCTTGCCCAGCGCCTGTTCAAAGGCATCGCGGTTGGCATTGCTGCCGTACTCGCTCTGCGCCTCATCCCCCAGGTTGGACTGGAAGATCCCCGCAGCACTGACCGGCAAAAAGTCCTCATACACCAACGCTTCGAAATGCACGTGGCCGGCATCGATAAGGCCGTCCAGTGACGTCGGACGCCCCGCGTCGCCCCGTGCAGCCAGGCCGCGCTCGGTGGGGAAATAACGGAAGTACGCCAGGCCCTGCTCACGCATCTGCGCGAGGTCATCCGGGAACGCCTGGAAGCTGTCTTTGAGCAACTGCATGTAGCGCTCGGCGTTGGCTTCTGCCGGTACGCCGCCCAATGCATCGCGGGCGGCGTCGAGCAGTTGGTCATACAGCTGGCGCCCTTTGGGCGTCAGCGCCGCACCACGCTGCTCGATCTCGCCAAAGCGTGCGGTGTGACTGCCGCCCGCAGCACCTTGCTGATCACTGAACGCGACCTTTTCCTGCAGGGCTTTGAAGCTGGTTTGACGCAGCAGGATCGGGCAGCGCCGTGGTGGCGGGCCTTCGATCACCGCCTTGGGTGGAATGCCTTTGGCCGGCATGCCCAGCTGGATCGCATCGATGTCCAGGGTGCGCGGCGTCAGATGGTTGATGTGCGGGCCTTTGAAGGCCACCACATCGGCGATCAGACGGTGTTGATCATGCAGCTGTTGATACTGCTCGGCAGTCACCGTGGCATCGTGGTGCCAACGGAAGGTGTGCAGGGCTTCGTCAACAAAAGTGCGGGCATCATCAGCATTCAGGCCGCCATCACGCTCGAACTGCTGGGTCAGCTCCAGAGCGCGCGGAGTGAAGATCTGCCGCTTGGCGAGGATCTGCCGGGCTAGCTCGCGCAAAGCCGGGTTGTCGATCAGCTCCAGGCGCAACAGCGAAGTGAAAACCCGGAACGGGCTGATATGCAGCGATTGTTCGTGAACGGCGCGAAAAGCGGTGGAATGCACCGGTACGCCGGCCGAGCTGAGGTCGTAATAACCCACCGGTTGCATGCCCATCACCGCAAACAGGCGGGCGATGGTCGCCAGCTCTTCGGCAGTACCGACACGGATGGCGCCATGACGCTCCTGGTCCAGGCGTTCGATTTCGCCGGTCCAGCGCAGGGCCTGGGCCACCTCTGGCTGCTCGGCCATGACCTGCTGGTTGATTTCGCTCACCAGCGACAGCAGGGTGCCGTACAGCGGCACTTCCTGTTTGTACATGAGCGACATGGCGGCGGAGAACTGCGCGCGAATGCTGTCCGGGCTGACGAAATCTTGAGCGGGCATCGAAAGCTTCCTGGTGAGGTGGGCACCCCTACATGAAAGCGAGGAATGCAGTACTCCCGCAAGCGAAAAAAAGTCGATCTGTCATTCCGTGGATTCTTGATCTTCTGACGCCAGCTCGGCAGCGATCCAGTCGACCAGCGCTCGTACCTTGGGCACTTCTGCTGCATGCTCGGCAAACGCCAGAAAATGCGCGCCATTGCTGCGCATGCTGTGTTGCCAGGGCACGATCAGTTTGCCTTCGGCCAGCTCCTGCGCCACCAGGTAACGTGGCACCAGGGCCACGCCACAACCGGACTGCGCGGCACTGAGGCTCATATAGAAGGTGTCGAAGCGCGGCCCGTGGTAGCTGTGGGCCGAATGCAGGCCTTGTTCGAGGAACCACTCATGCCAGGCTTCCGGGCGCGAAGTGCTTTGCAGCAGCACCAGCTCGGCCAGTTCGCTGGCGTCGTTCAAGGTTCGGCCCTGCAACAATTCCGCTGCGCAGACCGGCACCACCTCTTCACCGAACAGTTCTATACAGGTCGCACCGGGCCAGGTGCCCTGGCCGTAGAAGAACACCACGTCGGCCTTGCCCTGCAGCAAGGCGAAAGGCTCCATCTCATTGCGGATATCCAGGTGGATGTTGGGGTGGCGCTTACCGAAGCCTTTAAGGTGCGGAATCAACCAGCGCACACCAAAGCTCGGTTGAGTGGCTACCTTCAATACTTCGGTTTGCTCGCCATAAGAGAGGATGTAGCGGCTGGACATGTCGACCTGGGTGAGGATCTTGTTGACCTCAGCCAGGTAAAGCGCGCCGGCGGGTGTCAGCTGCAGGCGGCGGCGGATGCGCAGGAACAGGTGATGGCGGAGCATCTCCTCAAGCTGCGCGACCTGTTTGCTCACCGCGCTCTGGGTCAGGTGCAGTTCTTCGGCGGCGCGGGTGAAGCTCAGGTGCCGGGCAGCAGCCTCGAAACACTGCAGGGCGGCCATCGATGGCACCAGACGTTTGGACATAGCGGCCTCAGTAGCGGGTAGATCATTACCTGGCGGAATGATATGCAGAATAAAGGTCGTTTGTTGCGCCAGAGTGATCGGATTAATACTGATCCCGATCACTAATTCAACCACTCATCGCATGCAGGAGAAGAAAATGGTTGATGGACTGCTTGACCGCCTCGGTGTCCCGGCCAGTGCCTACACCCACGGCAACCATCCCGTTCACACCCCTATCGATGGCAGCGCGATTGCCTCGGTGCACCTGGAAAGCAAAGCCCAGGTCGTGGCCAAGATCGACAAGGCCGAGCAGGCCTTCCAGGCCTGGCGCAACGTGCCGGCGCCGCGTCGCGGTGAGTTGATTCGCCTGTTTGGCGAAGTCCTGCGGGAAAACAAGGCGGCGCTGGGCGAACTGGTTTCCGTCGAAGCCGGCAAGATCACCCAGGAAGGCCTGGGTGAAGTGCAGGAAATGATCGACATCTGCGACTTCGCCGTTGGCCTGTCGCGTCAGCTGTACGGTCTGACCATCGCCTCCGAGCGTCCTGGCCACCACATGCGTGAAACCTGGCACCCGCTGGGTGTGGTCGGGGTCATCAGCGCCTTCAACTTCCCGGTTGCGGTCTGGGCCTGGAACACCTCGCTGGCGCTGGTCTGCGGCAACGCTGTGGTCTGGAAACCTTCGGAGAAGACTCCGCTCACCGCGCTGGCCTGCCAGGCGCTGTTCGAGAAAGCCCTGAAAGCCTTTGGTGATGCACCAGAAGGCCTGAGCCAGCTGATCATCGGTGATCGTGAAGCTGGTGAAGCGCTGGTCGATGACCCGCGCGTGCCGCTGGTCAGTGCCACCGGTAGCACCCGCATGGGCCGTGAAGTCGGTCCGCGGGTTGCCGCACGCTTTGGTCGCAGCATCCTCGAACTGGGTGGCAACAATGCCATGATCCTGGCGCCGAGCGCCGATCTGGACCTGGCCGTGCGCGGCATCCTGTTCAGCGCCGTCGGTACTGCCGGCCAGCGTTGCACCACCCTGCGCCGCCTGATCGTCCATCGTTCGATCAAGGACGAAGTGGTGGCGCGGGTCAAAGCCGCTTACGCCAAGGTGCGTATCGGCGATCCACGCAAAGACAACCTGGTCGGTCCGCTGATCGACAAACAGGCCTTCAGCGCCATGCAGGACGCCCTGGCCCGTGCCCGCGACGAAGGCGGCCAGGTGTTCGGTGGCGAGCGCCAGTTGCAGGAGCAATATCCGAACGCTTACTACGTGTCGCCAGCCATTGCCGAGATGCCGGCGCAAAGCGCCGTAGTGCGTCACGAGACCTTCGCGCCGATCCTTTACGTGCTGGCCTATGACGACTTCGACGAGGCCCTGCGCCTGAACAACGAAGTGCCACAAGGCCTGTCCTCGTGCATCTTCACCACTGACCTGCGTGAAGCTGAGCGCTTCCAGAGTGCGGCGGGCAGCGACTGTGGTATCGCCAACGTCAACATCGGTACCAGCGGTGCAGAAATTGGCGGTGCCTTTGGTGGCGAGAAAGAAACCGGTGGCGGCCGTGAGTCGGGCTCCGATTCGTGGAAAGCCTACATGCGTCGGCAGACCAACACGGTGAACTATTCGCGTGAGCTGCCGTTGGCTCAGGGGATTGTGTTCGACTGAACACGGTAATCGCGGGGCAAGCCCGCTCCCACAGGGGGATCATCCGAACCTGTGGGAGCGGGCTTGCCCCGCGATCGCTTCACCACCGAACAAGAACAATCAAGGAAGCCGGCCATGCCAGAGCTGCGCCAACAATGTCTGTGGGAACACGTAACCAGGCTCGCGACGCCGGTCGATAAACTGGCCAGCGAACTCAAGGCCGACGTCTGCGTCATTGGCGGTGGTATCACCGGCCTTAGCGCCGCGCTGCACCTGCTGGAGGCGGGCAAGTCGGTTGTTCTGCTGGAGGCCTGGAAAATCGGCCACGGCGGCTCCGGGCGCAACGTCGGTCTGGTCAACGCCGGTACCTGGATTCGTCCCGACGATGTCGAAGCCACCCTTGGCCATGAGCAAGGCAGCCGCCTGAACAAGGTGCTGGGTGAAGCGCCTGCTGAAGTCTTCGCCACCATCAAACGCCTGGGCATCGATTGCCAGGCACACAACAGCGGCACCCTGCACATGGCGCATAACGCCAGCGGCGTTGCCGACCTCGAAGCGCGTCATCAGCAGTGGAGCCGTCGCGGTGCCGACGTCGAGCTGCTCACCGGTGCACGCTGCGAGGAGTACTGCGGTACCGACAAGATTTCCGCCGCGCTGCTCGATCGCCGCGCCGGCACCATCAACCCCATGGCTTACACCCAAGGCCTGGCTGCGGCTGTCACCCGTCTGGGCGGGCAGATATTTCAGCAGTCGGCAGTCGAGGGGCTGGAGCGCGAAGGTCGTGGCTGGCGGGTTAAGACCGGCCAGGGCTCGGTCAGTGCCGACAAGGTGGTGATCTCGACCGGCGCCTACACCGAAGGCGACTGGACGACCCTGCAGAAGCACTTCTTCCGTGGTTACTACTACCAGGTCGCCTCTGTGCCGCTGCAAGGCGAAGCCGCCGATAACGTGCTCAAGCACGGCCAGGGTTCCTGGGATACCCGCACGGTGCTGAGCAGCATTCGTCGCGACGATGAAGGCCGCCTGCTGCTCGGTAGCCTGGGACGGGTCGACAACAAGCCGAGCTGGTTCATCCGCAGCTGGGCCGACCGTATCCAGAATCACTACTTCCCGCAGTTGGGCAAGGTCGAGTGGCAAATGCACTGGACCGGCTGCATCGACTTCACCCCTGACCACCTGATGCGCCTGTTCGAACCGGCCCCGGGCCTGGTTGCGGTGACTGGCTACAATGGCCGAGGCAACACCACCGGCACGGTGATCGGTAAAGCCTTCGCCCGGTTCCTGCTGCAGGACAACCCGGATGCCTTGCCGATTCCGTTCTCGCCGATGAAACCGGTATCGGCCCCGGCGCTGCGCACCGGCTTCTACGAAACCGGGTTCTCGCTGTATCACGCCGGGCAGTGCTTGCGCGTGGTGCTGTAACCGCTACTTGTGCAGCCAGCTGAGAAAGCCGCCTTTCTTGATGGCTGCCGGTTTCTGCTCCAACAGCGACTGGCGGGTTTGCTGGCGAATGCGTTGCAGCTTGATCAACGCCGTCTTGACCTCACCGCGTTGCTCCAGGCAACTGCGCACTTCAGCCTTGTCGATACGGTAGAGGATGCAGCTGGTCAGGGTGCGGAATTCGGCGGTGGAATCGTCCGTCTCCAGCAAGCCTTCCAGGCCCAGCACCTCACCTGGCCCCATGCGTCCGGCCTCGATCAGCTTGTCGCCATCGCGGATGCCCGCAGACACCACGCCTGTGCCGATCACCAACAGGTAATCCGAGCTATCGCCAACCCCGAGGATCACCTGATCGGCCAGGTATTCCACCGCAGTCATACGCTGGCTGAGACTGTCTTTTTCCTCGCTGCTCAGTGAGCGGAAGATCCGCACATCCTCAAGCAATGCACGTTGCCGATTCCAGGTTTGCGGCGTCAAGGTGTCGCTGTTCCAGACCACACCTGCCGCTTCAAGGTGGCGGTGGGCGAGGTCGAACATATGGTTGCGCACTTCGACTTTCTGGCTCATGGCGCTGACGAAACCACTCGCTTCGTACTCCACCGACTCCAGGGTCGAGTTCTTGATCGTCGCTTTGGGCGGCGGTGTGGCGAGCAGCGTGCGCGTGCCCTGCAGGGTTTTTTCCAGGGCATCAAGCACTCGCCGCGGGCGCACCTTGGCAGGTACCACGACGCTGATGGAGACACCGTGTACATCGTTGGGCTGGCTGAAATTGAGCAGCTTGGCTTTGGCTGCGACCGAGTTGGGGATCACCGCCATGCTGCCGTTGCTTGTGAGCAGGCGGGTGGCGCGCCAGTCGATGTCGATTACTTTGCCTTCGGTGCCGTCGATGCTGATCGAGTCACCGACCTGATAGGGGCGGGTAGTGTTGAGAACGATGCCGGAGAACACATCGCTGAGTGTGCTCTGCAGCGCCAGACCGATAACGATTGCCATCACCCCGGACGTCGCCAGCAGGCCTTTGACTGGCAGCTGCAGTACATACGCGGCGGCGGCAACAACCGCGACCAGGAAGATCACGGCACCCAGTACATCCTGCAACAGTCGCCCGGTATGGCCGCTGCGTGAGCCCAGAATGACCCCGATCACCACCGTAACGGTGCGCGCCGCGAACAGCCACCAACCGATCCCCAGCACTGTCGCGAGCAAATTGCGCGGTACATCCTCGACCCAGGGCGCGGCTTGCAGGGGGCTGACCCCGGCGCTGATCAGCACCCAGGTGAACAGCAGGAACACCCCCAGCCGCAGACCGATGCGCAAGGGGCGCCGGCTGACCGGGATCACCTGCCAGAGCAGAAGATCAAGTGCGATCAAGGTGATGCCGATCAGCAGGGGGTAACTCTGGGCAAAAGCGAACATACCTGTCTCACGACGCGGGGATGTTGCTAGTAAAGAGCAGGTTGGCGGCAATTACTACTGGCGCGTGGGCTCAGAACATCACGTAGGCGCTGGCGCTGGTCTGGTCCAGGTCGATATTGCCAACCTTCAGCACTTCCTGTTCCAGGCGCACGCCGATGTTACGGAACACGTCCACTTCGACACCGAGGCCGTAGGTCATGTCCAGGTCGCTGCTGTCGCCGGCGATATCGTTGTCAGCGTCCCAGGCATGCACGCCGGCGCTGGCGAACAGGCGCACGCGCTTACCGACCGGGATACCGAAGTGGGCGGCGGCCTGTAGCGAGTGGCCTTCGAAGTCGCCGTCCTTGCCGCTGAAGTTGCCCAGGTCTACCCAGGCGCCTTCCACTGCCAGATACGGATTCAGCCGGTAGCCGACAAAGGCCTTGTAGGCGTTGTCGTCGTCACTGAGCTGGTGCTCGTCGGTTTCCACCTTGGTCAGGCCGCCGCCCAGATAGAGGCCACGGTCATCTGCCACGGCGTTCACAGAGCTGAGTACAAGGAGGGCGGCTGCAAGCTGTTTTGCGAAGTTCATCGTTCGTCCAATGGAGTTTGGTTAATGGGAGAAAGGGCCGATCAAGCCGGTTTCTTGGGCAGGAACTCTCTGTCCAGGCGTTCACGGATCATCTGCGCGGCGGAATCCATGGCCGGGTAGATGTCCTCGATCACAGGTGCCTTGTCCTGGCCAATGTTCCGGCCACTGGCCCGGTCTACGGCGCGGGCCAGGGTTTCACCGCTCAGGCTGTCGCTGACTTCGCTCTGGAAGAACAGATAAAGGGTTTCATCGCGTACACCGGTGGCGTGTAGGGAAAGGCCGACCAGCATGCCGATGGGAATGTATTCGGTGACATTAGGATCACGCGGTTTGCGTTCAATATCGGCAACCGATACTTGTAGTGACAGCGCACCCTTGGTGGGTTTGTCGACCAGGCGATAACCGCCAGCGGTGAGTTGTTTTACCAACTGGGTTCGGAAGTGTTGGCGCAGTTTGTCTGCATCGCCATTAAACTTGGCAAGGCGCGGATCAGTACTGTCGAAAGAAATACTTCTCGGCAGGTTGAGGAAAATTGCTTTGTCATGGTTTTTCGACAAAGGCGCATCAGATTTCTTCCACGCAAGAGTGCCGTCATCGTGTTCGATAACGTGCAGAGGTGCGTTGGTTTTTTGTTGTTCCGGGGTGATCGCAGTGTCGATGCTTGGCGCCATCGAACAACCAAACAGGCTCATCGAGAGCAACAGCAGCGAAAGGGTTTTAACGTGCATGGGAATTCCTGTTGACGTCACGTTGAGGTGACAGAGCTATCCCCACTCTAGGGTCGCGAGTGAGGAAAACAGGAATCAAAAATTGTTATTTATGGCCTTCGCGCCGGTTCACACGCCGTGCGCCGCGGCCTGGCGTCAGTTGTCCATGCAGCGCATCCGGTCAAGCTCAAGGAAGTAGTAGCACAGCGCATCGCTGTCGGTAGGGATGATGACCAGGCTGAGGATGGAGCCGAGCCTGAAGTACTGGCGGGCAAACAACAGATCGGAATGACGGCTGACGTCGAACAGTTCTGTCTGGCTACTGGCCTGGATATCTTCAACCTTTATCTTTACTCGCCAGCGCGAGGTATCAACGAGCGAGGCGCCGACGGCAACATGCCGCTCTTTATCGCCCAGGCGTTCAAGTACACTGATGACCGCGCTGGGTTCACTGATAGTCAACGCTTCCTTGGACTCCATGACTTCGTGTTCTATGAAGTTTCGGCCCTCTGTACGATAAGGCTGACTATTAATGTAGGGGCGCGGCAGTGTAATCAATAGCATCACCAAGCCTGCCAGAAAAATAGCGGCGATAACCAACCAGTGGCGCCAAGCAACTCGATTGTTTTTCATTATTCGCCCACGCATTTTTTTAACATAGTGATGAGTTGCTCATTCTGGAGCTGGAACTCAAGATTGTAAGTGCGTCCTGTTGTGCGGATGCAGGACATGTTCATGCGTGATCCTTTACGGCTGATAAAGACCTGGCCTTTAATGTTCTCTGTGGGCAAGTTTAAAGCGGATAGTTCAGTTTTGAACGTATTTACTTCTTGCTCGTTCTTGCCGACTGCTGAAATTGAAAGTTCACCTTGCTTGATAACTGCAACATGCAATTCTCGGGTCGGCTCATACCAGGCAACCAGACGCCAAATGGACAAGACAGCAAATACCGTCGCCGCCAGGTAGCCGAGAATCACCGCCGTGCCAATGCCTTGCCTGCTGTCAGGCGAGGTGGCGGGCGCAATCGTATTGGCCTGTTGAGGCTCCTCTGCAGGCGCCTCAACAGCCTCGGAATGGTCGACCATATGGTCGCTGTTGAAGCGATAGCCGCGCCGTGGCACGGTGATCACTATTTCGTGATCCTTGCCGTCGCCGAGGACGTTTCTGAGCATGAAAATGGATTGGTTGAGGCTGCCTGCCGAGACGACGCGGTCGTCCCAGGCGAACTCGAGAATCGCTTCACGCGAACAGATCGCGCCGGGTTCCATCAGCAGAAGTTCGAGAATTCGCGACTCTGCGCGCGCCAGTGTTAATTCCTCTGGCGCACCTTGGTTTTTGCTGATAATAATCTTGCAGTGCTCGGAATTAAACTCCACAAGGTCGCTGTTCTTAAGTCGAAAATTGTAGATCATCAAGCATTACGCGCGTTGTGAAATTCCTTACTATTATAATGGTCGTTATCAGCGAAGCAAGTCGATGAAGGGCGCTTGCTATTGTGTGAGTGCATTAATAAAATACCGGGGACTGTATATTTCAATGTTGAAATAATTGCTCATGCTGTAGTTGTCGGCCGGTACTGCAATGCTTCGGCAAGATGGGGGCGGTCAATGTCCCTGGCTTGCTCAAGATCCGCCAGGGTACGGGCCACCTTCAACAAACGATGTGCCGCACGCAGGGACAGGCTGAGGCGTTCACAGGCGCTTTCCAGCCAGTGCTGGTCGGCTGTGGATAACGTGCAGTGCTGGCGCAGGCCCGGCAGGTCGAGAAAAGCATTGGCGCAGCCCTGACGCTGTTGCTGAAGCTCCCGGGCGCTGGCGACGTGCGCCGCGATGCTGGCGCTGCTTTCGCCATTGCCGGCAACCGGGGACAGGGCCGTGGCCTCGCGGGCAACGGTCAGGTGCAGGTCGATGCGGTCGAGCAAGGGGCCGGAGAGCTTGTTGCGGTAGCGCTGGATCTGATCGCTGCCACAACGGCAGCGTCCGCTGGGGTCGCCGAGATATCCACAGGGGCAGGGGTTCATCGCTGCGACCAGCTGGAAGCGTGCCGGAAAGCGGATCTTGTCCTTGGCCCGGGCGATGACGATTTCACCGGACTCCAATGGCTCGCGCAGCACTTCCAGTACCCGCCGTTCAAATTCCGGCAATTCATCGAGAAACAGTACACCGTGATGGGCGAGGGTGATCTCGCCGGGCTGCGGGCGGCTGCCGCCACCTACCAAGGCAGCCCCGGACGCCGAGTGATGAGGATGCCTGAACGGTCGCTGCGGCCAGCTGCTCAGCGGCACATGGCTGGCTACCGATTGAATCGCCGCCACCTCCAGGGCCTCGCGTTCATCCAGCGGCGGCAAGAGGCCGGGTAGACGGCTGGCGAGCAGGGTTTTGCCGGTGCCCGGTGGGCCGCTGAACAGCAGATTGTGCGCCCCGGCGGCGGCGACCAGCAGCGCGCGCTTGGCCGCTTGCTGGCCCTGGACTTCATTCAGATCGGGATACGGACGGACCTGCAAAAGCAAACCATTGGCGGCGTAGGGGTTGAGTGGTGTCTGCCCGTTGAGGTGGGCTACCAGCTCCAGCAGATGCCCGACCGCAAAGACCACCAGACCTGATGCCAGGCAGGCTTCCTCGGCATTCTCTTGAGGGACTACCAGGGCCCGGCCGGCCGCTCTGGCTGCCAGGGCTGCCGGTAGCACACCTTGTACCGGGCGTATGGCGCCGGACAGTGCCAGTTCTCCCAGGCATTCCAGTTCGCCCAGGGCAGTGACCGGGAACTGGCCATTGGCGGCAAGAATCCCCAAGGCAATCGCCAGATCGAAGCGTCCGCCATCTTTGGGCAAGTCTGCCGGGGCGAGGTTGAGGGTGATGCGCCGGGCGGGGAACTCCAGGCCGGAATTGAGGATCGCGCTGCGCACGCGGTCTTTGCTCTCCTTGACGGTCGCTTCAGGCAAACCGACCAGGGTTAGCGCCGGCAGGCCGTTGGCCAGATGGGCTTCGACACTGACCGCCGGGGCTGATACACCGACCTGGGCGCGGCTGTGGACAAGGGCGAGGGACATGAACACTCCATGATCAATACGGGACCGCGTCCTGCGGCTTTGCAAGGATAGTGGGGTGGGGAGGGTGAGGGCGGGGAAGAGTGAGTCTGGTTTTTACAGGCTTGGCCTGAAGAATCCGATGCCAGAGGACTGGCACCGGATTCTCGTTTTGTCAGCGCAACTGGGGCTCAGGAAAAACTGATGTTCGCGCGCTGCTGCCCGCTGATCACTTTCGCGGCAGAAATCAGCTGGTACGGAATTTCCACGAACGGGATGTCGGAGTTGGTCAGCGCCATATCGACGAGCTGCACCATGACCGAGTTCTTGCGCACCAGGATGACATCGGACCAATCGGTGTTGGTCATGGCGAGCGGAATGAAGTCGCTGCGCTTGAGGAAGCTGCTCAATGCTTCGAGCACGCCAAGGTTCTGCTTGGTGCCGTTCAGGCTGTGGCAGCAGTCGTTGAGCAGGATGAAACCGTCGTCGGCTACCAGGTCCTGGTAGTACATCAAGTCACGCAGGATGTATTCGTACTGGTGGTTGGCATCGATGTAGACCAGGTCGAACTTGTCGATGCCGGTTTTCGGCTTGATCTGTTCAATGGCGCTGATGGTGTCGGCGCGGATCGTGGTGACATTATCCTTGTCGACAAACCTGCTCAGGCATTCATGGTAGAGGCGATCCCAGGTCGCTGGATCGTACATCGAGCCGCCGTAGTAGTAAGCATAGGTGTCGATCGGCTCAACCCATGCCGGCAACGGATCGAACGGGCTGTACTGGTCGTTTGCCACTGGGCTCCAGCTGTCGATCAGCACCATCTTTTCCGGCGTTAGCGCGTTGTACAGCTTGAGCGCGTTTTCTCCCCGCAGAACGCCGAGTTCGGCGATCACTGGCTGCTTGTCGCACGCCTGAAAGACGGCGTTAAGAACGTGATAGAAAATCTCTCGGTGGGTGATGCAGACTTTCATGGGGTACCTGCTTTCTTGAAGGGAGAGGCCGCAGCGCTCGAGTCCTCGGTTATCGGCAGCGAGGGGATTTTCCTTAAGGTACAGGGGGGGGGCTGATCAGGTTGTAGCTGTTTTCTGTCAGACCATTCTGAATCATACTCCCGGCGCCGCTGCTCTGTTGCGCCTGCCCAGGTGCATGTCTACCCTGCGTCTGTCGTTGCTTAGCAGCCCAGGTGCGTGTGCTTAATGGTTTATGTTCATGAATTTAGAAAATGTCCGCTATTATATTGCTTTAATTTGTGTCGTTTTCGGTCCTTCTATTTTATACACGGGGCTGATTACATGGCCAATAAGGGTCGTGTATGATTTTGAAGGTAGGCAGCTACAAGTTCTTTATGCGGTAACATATATAGTAATTGTTGTGTTGGGGTTTATTTTTTATAGAAAAAGGCTGCGCGGCGTAATTTGATCGGAATTTTGCGTTGTATATTATTTTTGCGATTCTACTTGCGTCATTGATTTTATGGAGTAGTAATCGATCAGTGCCTCGAAAGCTAGGGTTATTTTGCCAGCTTGCTGATAAGATCTTTTGTAGTTAATTGGATCTTTTAAAAATATTTCAAATGACTCGGGTGTGCGTACTTTTTTTGTCATGCCTAGAACCGATAAAAACAAGTCTGCTGAGTAGTACGCCATATCCCCGTCAGAAGTGTCGCTGAAGACATGTCGATAAGCATGCCTTGTTGGGCCAATCACCCCCGGCGCATCGGGGCCATTATATATATTGCCCACGCCTTCATATATATTATTTGTTCCATGTGCGACTAGCAGGCCGCCGATTGGCGCGCCGGCTGCGGTCGCGGTCATGGCAGCTCCCGCTTCAATCTGCAAGGCGCCCCCCAGAATGCCTACCGCATTCTGGGCATAAAAAGACGCTTTTCAGACAGTTCGAAGTATTCCTGTGTTATTTCCTGTATTCCTTGCCATGCACTTATTACACCGTCTTCAACTGCCCTGACAATGTCATCTGCGTAAGAGGCGACAAGGGAATTGAACTGGAGCTGGATCATGCCGTCATTAAAGTGCATGGCCCCGAGCGTGCAACTGAATGATATTAAGTCACTGGCGGATTTGGCTACATCATGAATGTCACATGATTCTTCATCCATTTTGATTTTCTCCATGTGTTAAATCCGGTTTTGTTTGCATGATGATGCATTCAAGTGCGGTTCTGTTCAATGTTACAGTGGTGGGTGATTGAATAATCAGAAGCTTCCTACAACTTCAACTTGTAGCTGGTGTTGGTATTAAACGTTCAGTTTGTCGGTTTTTTCTTTCGGACTTTGTCGTTGAACGTGGCGGACTTTAACGCTGACTGCGAGTGCAGGCACTCTTACTTGGGTGCGGAGGGTGACGGAGGAGCAGGCATACTTCGCGATTGCGCTCATTCAGGCACATCGTATCGCGGGGCAAGTCGGGTCGCCGCACCGCCGCTCCTACCGGTTGTAGTGGTTTTCTGTCAGACCATTCTGAATCATACTCCCGGCGCCACTGCTCTGTTGCGCCTGCCCAGGTGCATGCCTACCCTGTGAGGGTCGTTGCCAATTCAACGACCGGATTTAGCAGTCCAGGGCATAAGCAGAGCTCCATTTCCCTGATACAGGTTTTCCCCAGCCTGTATTTCTGGTCAATGGTGGCTGTGCGTGGGGCACCTTCGGGTGCGCCGGTTCCTATGCCCGGTCTGCTAACCCGCGTACAGCTGCCACCCTATTCGTTTAGCAGCGAACGGTGGTTGCTCCATCTGCATAGGAGTTACCAATGAAAAAGCCCGTTCCTGATCCACCCGATCTGCCCTTTGTGCGCACCATCGAAAGGCCTGTTGCCAGTTGTCCCGAGCATCCGCCGTTGTTCAACGTGTGCGCGGGAGTCAGTGCCGAGGACGCGTTGGTGCACGCTTCTCTCTATCTCAAGTGCGCCAGCGTCAATATCGAAGAGGCGGTGCGATACACCGCTGAGCCCGGGAAAAGCTATGTCTGGTCGACCCAGCATTCACTGGAGTTTGCGCGGGCGTTGATTGATGCGTTGATCGACGGGATCGAGTTGCAACGCTTTCCCGACTGAAATATTGCCCCCCCGGTGGGAGCGGGCTTGCCCCGCGATGCGATGTGACTGACACACCGCTATCGCGGGGCAAGCCCGCTCCCACCGGTTAATTGCATTTGCAGGGGAATTAGCTGGCTACGCCGAGAATGATATGCGAGGCCTTGATCACCACGGTCGCCGACACGCCGGGCTTCAGGCCCAGCTCGTCGACCGCCTCGCGGGTAACGATGGAGAACACCTCGGTGCCACCGGCCAGTTGCACCACCACCTCGGAATTCACCGCGCCTTCGCTCACCCGCACAACTTTGCCTTCGAGGCAGTTGCGGGCCGAGAACCTGTAACCGCCGCTGTCGGTCATCAGCACCACCCACGGTGCCTTGACCAGCGCGACGGCATCCTTGCCCACGGCAATGCCGAGGCTCTGCAGGCTGGCCATGGTCACGACGGCCACCAACTGCTCACCGCCAGACAGCTTCAGGGTGACTTCGGCATTGACCGCGCCGGCCTGGACATTGCTGACGGTACCTTTGAACACGTTACGTGCACTGACTTTCATCGGGGAACCTCTGCTGGCTGTGATGTGTGATGGCGGCGCTGACTTATTCCGCCGCAGGCGGGTTCAGGCGTGCTTCCATTTCGGCGACCTTGGCCTCCAGCGCTTCAAGACGGGCGCGGGTGCGGGCCAGGACGACCATCTGGCTGTCGAATTCTTCCCGGCTGACCAATTCCAGTTTGCTGAAGCCGCTTTGCAGCAGGGCTTTGAACTGGCTTTCGAGTTCGGCGCGAGGTTGCGAGGTGTCGCCGCTGAACAGGCGCGAGGCTTGGTCGCTCAGGGCATCGAGAAAGGCTTTGGGCGCGAGCATGTTCGGCTATCCGCTGTATCCAAGTGGGGCGCCAGTGTAGCACGCAGTATTACTGGCCTTGAGCTGCACGCTTTTTGCGCATCGCGGTCAATCGTCACGCACCGTAATTGTGCAGCGAAACGCTGATGGCGACTGGCCAAGCAACAGCGGCCAACGCAAGTGTCTGTAATTGGACGATTTAGCGGATATGGCAAGGTTTCTGCTAAGACCTTGGTGACCCATGCACTGATGCAGTCACCGTGACGAAACGGGGTGCAGGCGGAGCATCAAGCGGTTTCGGTCGACGACGCGTTACAAAGCCAGGCGCTGCGCTTAGACTTGAGTCGGGTTTGTTTTCCTGGGGCAAGTCCACCAATTCGGGAGAGAGTTTCATGAAGCTAGTCACTGCCATCATCAAGCCGTTCAAGTTGGACGACGTGCGCGAGTCGCTGTCTGAAATCGGCGTGCAGGGTATTACTGTTACTGAAGTCAAAGGCTTCGGTCGGCAGAAGGGCCACACCGAGCTGTATCGCGGTGCTGAGTATGTGGTTGATTTCCTGCCCAAGGTGAAGATCGACGTCGCCATCGACGACAAGGATCTGGACCGGGTCATCGAAGCGATCACCAAGGCGGCCAACACCGGCAAGATCGGTGACGGGAAAATTTTCGTGGTCAATCTGGAGCAGGCGATTCGCATCCGTACCGGCGAAACCGATACCGACGCGATCTAAAAAAGCCTCACCAAACCCCAACGCCCCAGGAGAAAACAACATGACTCTGCGTCAATTCGCAGGGCTAGGAGCCCTTTTGCCTCTCGTAATGCCCGGCCTGGCCCTGGCAGAGGAGGCAGCCCCCGTACTCAACTCCGGCGACACCGCCTGGATGTTGACCGCCACAGCCCTGGTGCTGTTCATGACCATCCCGGGCCTTGCCCTGTTCTACGGCGGTATGGTGCGTTCCAAGAACGTGCTCTCGGTGATGATGCAGTGCTTTGCGATCACCGGCCTGATCAGCGTTCTGTGGGTGGTTTACGGTTATAGCCTGGCGTTCGATACCACCGGTATGGAGCAGGGTGTAGTCAACTTCAATTCCTTCGTCGGCGGCCTGTCCAAAGCCTTCCTGGCTGGCGTGACGCCTGCGAGCCTGACCTCTTCGGCGGCGTTGTTCCCCGAGGCGGTGTTCATTACCTTCCAGATGACCTTCGCGATCATCACCCCGGCGCTGATCGTCGGTGCCTTTGCCGAGCGTATGAAGTTCTCGGCGATGCTGATCTTCATGGCCATCTGGTTCACCCTGGTCTACGCACCGATTGCCCACATGGTCTGGAGCGGCAACGGCGGCCTGATGTGGGACTGGGGCGTGCTCGACTTTGCGGGCGGCACCGTGGTGCACATCAACGCCGGTATTGCAGGTCTGGTCGCCTGCCTGGTGCTGGGCAAGCGCAAGGGCTTCCCGACCACGCCGATGGCCCCGCACAACCTCGGTTACACCCTGATGGGCGCGGCCATGCTGTGGATCGGCTGGTTCGGTTTCAACGCCGGCTCCGCCGCGGCCGCCAACGGCACTGCGGGCATGGCCATGCTGGTGACCCAGATCGCCACCGCCGCTGCGGCGCTGGGCTGGATGTTCGCCGAATGGCTGACCCACGGTAAACCAAGTGCTCTGGGTATTGCCTCGGGTGTGGTCGCCGGCCTGGTCGCCATCACCCCGGCTGCCGGTACCGTCGGCCCGATGGGCGCCCTGGTGATCGGCCTGGTTGCCGGTGTGATCTGCTACTTCTGCGCCACCAGCCTCAAGCGCAAGCTCGGCTACGACGACTCGCTGGACGCCTTCGGGGTGCACGGTATCGGCGGTATCGTCGGCGCGATCCTCACGGGTGTGTTCGCTGCCCCGGCACTGGGTGGCTTCGGCACCGTCGAAGACATCGGCGCGCAAGTCTGGATTCAGGCCAAAGGCGTCGGCTTTACCGTGATTTACACCGCGATCGTCACCTACGTGATTCTCAAGGTGCTGGATCTGGTCATGGGCCTGCGGGTTAACGAAGAAGAAGAGTCGGTCGGTCTCGACCTGGCGCAACACAACGAGCGCGGCTACAACCTGTAACCGTCTCGAAAAATCTTGCCCGGCTTGCCGGGCATTTTTTTTGCCTGCAGTTTGTCGCTTTCAGGCAACGCAAACGGTTTCTTTCGGCGCTTTTGCCGCCACTTTTTCGGCTGGCTGCAGATAGGCAGAAAACTTACAGACCAGAGTGATAGTTAGGCACTTTGCTTTTTCTCTGAGCACGCTAGAATGCGCGCCGAAGGGAGCTGACAAGCTGTCCGCAAACTTCGCTACCCTTTGCTAGGCTTGCCAATGAGCAGGCTGATCACGCCAGGGTAGGCCGACGGTTCACTATCGGCAGCTCTTTAATTTTGTCAGGCCCTGCCAAGAGCGGGACCTGCACGGTGTTCGCCAGGCTCTTTGGCGCACACCCGAGGTGGCGGCAAACCCGCGACCCTTTGAATTTTTCCGGCGGCTGTCGATTTACGGCGCTGCTGGACTATAACTAATGTGCTTTTCGCAAGTCATGAGGTAGAACATGAGCGACGACGATCTGGAAAATGACGACCTCGAAGTAGGCGACGAAGACGAAGGTGATGAAGGCCTCGAAGCGGCAGCCGATGATGTGGCTGACGACAGCGGCGACGACAGCCCGGTACCTGTTGCCAAGGGCAAGTCCAAGTCGGCAGCTGTCTCGGTAGACGAGATGCCGAGCATGGAAGCCAAGCAGAAGGAGCGTGATGCCCTGGCCAAAGCTATGGAAGAGTTCCTCTCCCGTGGTGGCAAGGTGCAGGAAGTGGAGGCCAACGTGGTCGCCGATCCGCCCAAGAAGCCGGACAACAAGTACGGTAGCCGCCCTATCTGAGTGGTTCCGTCAGCAAGAAAGCCCGCCGTCGCTGCGGGCTTTTTTGTGCCTGTTGTCCTGTTTACACCTCCGGTGGGAGCGGGCTTGACCCGCGATTGCGGTGTATCAGTCGCATCGCATCGCGGGGCAAGCCCGCTCCCACCGGGAGGGATCAGCGCCAGCTGTTGAGCAGCTCGGGCAGCTGCGAAAGGCGCTGGATTTCGGCGTCGGGCTGGTTGTCAGCCTCCCAGGTCTTGCCCTGCGGGTTGAACCAGATGGCCCGCAGGCCCGCGCGCTGGGCGCCGGCAATATCATCGCCGGGATGGTCGCCGATATGCACCGCCGCATGGGCTTCGACCTGGCCCTGGCGCAGCGCTTCAAGGAAGGGCTGAGGGTCGGGCTTGCCAATCCCCAGATCCTCTGCGCACAGGGCGAACTTGAAGTAGTCGGCCAGACCCAGGCGGCGCACATCGGCATTGCCGTTGGTGACCACGCCGAGGGTGTAGCTGTGGCGGAGGATCTCCAGCACAGGCTGGACCTCGGGAAAAATATCGATCTGGTGACGCGCGTGGAGGAACACCTCGAAGCCTTCGTTGGCAAGCTCGCGGGCTTTGTTCTCGCTGTAACCGACGTCCTCGAGGGCGCGGAACAGTACCTTGCGGCGCAGGGCACTGATGCGGTGCTTGAGCCCGGGCTCAGCCTGCACCAGGCGCTCACGGATGGCGTACAGGTGCTCCACGGGTACTGCGCCAAGGTCCGGCGCATTGGCGGCCAGCCAGTCGCGCAGGATGGCTTCGGCGCTAACGATCACGGGGGCGGTGTCCCACAGGGTGTCGTCGAGGTCAAAGGTGATCAGCTTGATGCTCATGAATCGCTGCCCTTACTGCGTTTAGCCCGAGGATGGGCGCTGTCATAGACGGCGGCCAGGTGCTGGAAATCAAGGTGAGTGTAGATCTGCGTGGTGGCGATGTCGGCATGGCCGAGCATCTCTTGCACGGCGCGCAGGTCCTGGGACGATTCGAGCAGGTGGCTGGCAAAAGAGTGCCGCAACATGTGCGGGTGCAGGTTCTGGCCCAGCTCACGTTCGCCGGCAGCCTGTACGCGTAGCTGGATAGCGCGTGGGCCGAGGCGACGGCCCTGGCGACTGACGAACACGGCGTTGTCCTGTGGTGCGCTGATACCGCGCAACGCGAGCCATTGTTCGAGGGCTTCGCGCGCCTTGCGGCCGACCGGCAATACCCGCGTCTTGCTGCCCTTGCCGTGTACCTGCACCAGGCCTGCGGGCAGGTCGAGCTGGTCGGTATTGAGGCTGGTCAGCTCCGACAGGCGCAAGCCGGAGGAATAAAACAGCTCAAGCATGGCCTGGTCACGACGGGCGAGGAAGTCGTCTTCCACGGCGCCTTCGAGCAACTGCAAGGCACGATCGGTATCGAGGGTTTTCGGCAGGCGCCGTTCACCCTTGGGCGCCGACAGGCCGTTGGCCGGATCATGGCTGCACAGGCCTTCGCGGTTGAGGTAGCGGTAGAACCCGCGCACTGCCGAAAGCAGCCGGGCCAGGCTACGGGACGACTGGCCGTGATGATGCTGGCGGGCGATAAACTGGCGCAGGTGCTGGATCTGCAGGGCATTCCAGCTGTCGATACCGGACTTGGCACAGAAGGCCAGGACGCTGTCGAGGTCGCGGCGGTAAGCCAGCTGGGTGTGCCCGGACACCTGGCGCTCATTGCGCAGGTGCGCGCAGAAGGCCTGTAGCTGGCGTTCCATCAGCGCACCGGGCGCAGGGTCTGGGTAAAGCGCGGCACTACGCGGCCGAGCACTTCAGCGATGTAGCTGAGGAACAGGGTGCCGACCGTGCTTTTGTAGTGTTGCGGGTCACGGCTGGCGATGGCCAGTACGCCGTGCAGGCCCTGGTGGTTCAGGGTGGCTACGGCGGTGGAGCCGACTTCCTTGCGCTGGTCTTCACCGAACAGGAAGTCCAGCTCATGGTCGCGCAGATTGCCGCTGACCGTCTTGCCGCTGCACAACAGGCCACCGATGGCTTGCTGAGCGTCGGCGCTATTGACCCAGCGCCCGACTGGCGCGACGGTTTCACCGAACAGGATCAGGCTGACAAAGGGCACCTTGAACTCCTGGCGCAGGCTGTCTTCGACGGCCATGACCACGGCTTCCAGGCTGTCGGCATCGAGCAGGTCGAGAATCAGCCGGCGGGTCTTGTCGAACAGCCGGTCGTTGTCTCGGGCCACGTCCATCAACTGCGAGAGACGGTGGCGCATCTCGATGTTGCGGTCGCGCAGCAGCTTGAGCTGACGCTCCACCAGCGAAACGCTGTCGCCGCGCTGATGGGGAATGTGCAGCTCGCTGAGCAACTCGTCGTGTTCGGCGAAGAACGTTGGGTTGTCACGTAGAAAGGCAACCACGGCCTCAGCCCCGAAGGCGGGCGTCGAGCCCTCGGCGCTAAGGTCGGTGGGCTGTTCGGCAGGAGCCTGGGGCTGATCGGTCATGGTTGGCACTCACTCATAGACGAACCTGTCCTTCAAAGACGCGTACGGCAGGGCCGGTCATCAACACCGGCTGGCCAGGGCCGGCCCATTCGATGGACAGGCGTCCACCAGGAAGGTCGATCAGCAAAGGCGAGTCCATCCAGCCCTGGCTGATCGCGGCCACGGCAGCGGCGCAGGCACCGGTACCGCAGGCCTGGGTTTCCCCGGCGCCGCGTTCCCAGACACGCAATTGCGCGCGATGGCGGTCAATGACCTGGATGAAGCCGACGTTGACCCGCTGCGGGAAGCGCGGATGGTGCTCGATCTGTGGACCCAGTTCGTGCACCGGGGCACTGTTGATGTCGTTGACGCGCAGCACGGCATGGGGGTTGCCCATCGACACCGCGGCCAGTTCGACCTGTTGCCCGGCGACCTCCAGCGGGTAGCTCAGGGCCTGGGCCGGGGCATCGAACGGAATCTCGGCCGGCACCAGGCGTGGCGGGCCCATGTCGACGCAGATCTGCCCGTCGTTGCGCACGTCCAGCTCGATGATGCCGCCCTTGGTTTCAACGCGGATGCGCTTTTTCGCGGTCAGGCGCTTGTCCAGCACGAAGCGGGCGAAGCAGCGCGCACCGTTGCCGCACTGCTCGACCTCGGAGCCGTCGGAGTTGAAGATCCGGTAGCGGAAATCCACCTCCGGATTGCTCGGCGCTTCGACGATCAGCAGCTGGTCGAAGCCGATACCGGTGTGGCGATCGCCCCATTGCTTGGCGTGCTTGGGCAGGATGTGCGCATGCTGGCTGACCAGGTCGAGGACCATGAAGTCGTTGCCCAGCCCATGCATTTTGGTAAAACGCAGCAGCATGGGTTTACTCCGGCAGCAGGCTTTCGCCGGCGAACAACTCGGCTACGGTTTCCCGGCGGCGTACTTCGAACGCCTGGTCGCCATCGACCAGGACCTCGGCGCAGCGCCCACGGGTGTTGTAGTTCGAACTCATGACAAAACCATAGGCGCCCGCCGAATGCACCGCCAGCAGATCGCCTTCGGCCAGATTGAGCGTACGCTCCTTGGCCAGGAAATCGCCGGTTTCGCAGATCGGTCCGACCACGTCGTAGGTGCGCCCTTCGCCTGCGCGCGGCTGCACCGCGGTGACGTTCATCCAGGCCTGGTACAGGGCTGGGCGAATCAGGTCGTTCATGGCCGCATCAACGATGGCGAAGTCTTTGTGTTCGGTGTGCTTGAGGTATTCGACGCGGGTCAGCAGGACGCCAGCGTTGGCCACGATGTAGCGGCCCGGTTCGAACACCAGGGCCAGGTCGCGCTCGCCGAGGCGTTCGCGGATGGCTTTGATGTAGTCGCCGGCCAACGGCGGCTCTTCGTCACGGTAACGCACGCCAACACCGCCACCCAGATCCAGGTGACGCAGGTGGATACCGCAGTCGCTGAGGCGGTCGATCAGCGCCAGCAGGCGGTCGAGGGCGTCGAGGAAGGGTTCCAGCGTGGTCAGTTGCGAGCCGATGTGGCAGTCGACACCGACCACTTCCAGGTTAGGCAACTGGGCGGCGCGAATGTACACCTCTTCGGCATCGGCGATGGCGATACCGAACTTGTTTTCTTTCAGACCCGTGGAGATGTACGGGTGGGTGCCAGCATCGACGTCCGGGTTGACCCGCAGCGAAATCGGCGCGCGCAGGCCCATCTCGGCGGCAACCACTTGCAGGCGTTCCAGCTCGTCGGTGGACTCGACGTTGAAGCAGTGCACGCCGACTTCCAGGGCGCGACGCATGTCTTCACGGGTCTTGCCGACACCGGAGAAAACCACGCGATCGGCGCGGCCACCGGCGGCCAGGACACGCTCCAGCTCACCGCCGGAAACGATGTCGAAACCTGCACCCAGACGGGCCAGCAGGTTCAGCACACCGAGGTTGGAGTTGGCTTTGACGGCAAAGCACACCAGGTGCGAAACACCCTGCAAAGCGTCGGCATAGCTACGGTACTGGGCCTCGATGTGGGCACGCGAGTAGACGTAGGTTGGTGTGCCGAAACGTTCGGCGATGGCCGACAGGGCCACGCCTTCCGCGAACAGTTGACCGTCGCGGTAGTTGAAAGCGTCCATGGGTTACCCTTACTGGTGCTTGTGCGATTGCGACTTTTGACCGTCTTTGCCGTCTTCTGGCAGGTACAGCGGGCCCTTCTGGCCGCAGGCGGAAACGAGGCAGGCAACCGCGACGAGCGCCGCGAGGGTGGAGATCAGGCGCTTCATGGCGTAATCCTTTGTAATAAGCAGTATTGCGCCCGAGTATACCGAGCACCTGCCGCCTTGCCTATGCGGGCGGCCCGCCGTCGGGCGGGGGCTGCCGGGGGAGGCGGCGGGCGTTATCCTTTGCATTCGGCGCGCCGCGCTCGTATCTTGCCCGGCTTGCGTGTGTGCAGACATTTTTGAGGTTCTTGCAATGAGTTTGACCGAAGCGCGTTTTCACGACCTGGTCGACGCGACCCAACAGGCCCTGGAAGACCTGTTCGACGAAGCTGATCTGGATCTGGACATGGAGAACTCGGCAGGGATCC
This sequence comes from Pseudomonas alkylphenolica, assembly GCF_000746525.1. Classification (NCBI taxonomy): domain Bacteria; kingdom Pseudomonadati; phylum Pseudomonadota; class Gammaproteobacteria; order Pseudomonadales; family Pseudomonadaceae; genus Pseudomonas; species Pseudomonas alkylphenolica. The sequence continues at coordinate 5,587,392 of NZ_CP009048.1, read as the reverse complement.
TGACCATCAAGTTCGAAGACGGCGCCCAGCTGATCTTCAGCCGCCAGGAGCCGCTGCGTCAGCTGTGGCTGGCCGACAAGTCCGGTGGTTTCCACTTCGACTATGACGAGCAGAGCGGCAAGTGGACCTGCGAAAAAACCGAAGAGTTGCTGGGCGAGATGCTTGAGCGCATCGTCTGGGAGCGGGTCGGCGAAAAGCTCGACTTCGAAGAGATCTGAGATGAGCAACGCGCCAAAGCCGGCCAAGCCGCTCTACAGCAATGTCAGCCCGGCGGTGCCGTCGCCTTGCATCAGCACCTGCCGGCTGGATGAGCACAAGGTCTGCATTGGCTGCTTTCGCCATGTCGAAGATATTCGTCAGTGGCGATCCGCCGATGACCAGCGTCGCCGGCAGATCTGCGAGGAAGCCTGGGCGCGTCGGCAACTGACAGGATCGGCCTAAACCCTGCGGGTATTGTGTATTTACTTGGCTGTGGTAGTGTCGAGCTTGTTTCGGCTGTGCCGAATTCCTGCAAACCCCGCCCTTGGGCGGGGTTTTGCTTTATATCGTTCAAAAAAAGGAGTCTGACTGGATCATGAGCACCAAGCCTTCCATTATCGTCACCCGATTGGACGTTCAGCGTCTCGAGCGTCTGATCGACAGCCTCGATGAGAAGATGCAGGACTCTCCGGGTGTGCTCGCCTTGCAGGACGAGCTGGACCGCGCCGAGCAGGTCGGTCACGAGGAAGTTCCGGCCGGTGTCGTGACCATGAACTCCCGGGTTCATTGCCGCGAAGAAGCCAGCGGCAAGGACTACCACCTGACTCTGGTCTATCCGAAGGATGCCAATGCCGACGAGGGCAAGATCTCTATCCTCGCGCCGGTTGGCAGCGCGCTGCTGGGCCTTTCGGTGGGCGCCAAAATTGATTGGTCACTCCCGGGCGGCAAGACTCTGAAGCTTGAGCTGCTGGCGGTCGAGTATCAGCCAGAAGCCGCGGGCGACTTCGACCTCTGAGCCTTATGCCTGCGCCAGGGCTTCGTTGAGCGCCCGCTCCAGCTCGCCTTTGTAGCGCAGGTAGAGAATGCTCGAACCCAGACCGTCGGCGAGCAAGCCGGATAGGTCCAGGTCGGTGATGTAGCAACGGTAGCGCTCGGTCTCGCGGCGCTGCCCGATGATTTCGCGGGCGACCACGGCATACAGCTGGTCGCCATGTTCAAGCTCGGAAAACTCCCGCTGATTGCAGTACAAGGTGACCTGCACGTCATCGCTGGCGCCTGCCTGCAGAATCGCCTGCACTTCGTAATAGGGCGTGTCGATGGCGGTGATCGTAACCTGCCGCGTTTCCACCTGACGGACCTTGCCAGTGCCTGATGGCAACAACTGGTAATAAAGAATATCCAGCGAGCCCTGGGCCTGCAGGCTGTCCAGCGGCAGGCGGGCTTCGCGGCGAAACACGATCGACTGCAGGAAGCGCTGCAGCGGCAGCAACAGGCTGTTTTCATCATGAAACGGCAGGCGTTGTTGCCATAGCGCGTTGTGCTCATCCAGTACATAGACATCCGCCCAGGCATCTTGCACCCGGTAGAACAGCTGGATGCACTGCGGCTGGCCCAAGGGCAGGATCTGGGCCAGGTCCAGCTCCTGCAGGGCGTTGGCGTCCAGGTGCAGCGGGCTGTAGTCGCTGCGCTCTTCGCTGAGGTAACGCAGCACGGCGTGCTGATCGTCAAGCGTGACCAGGTTCACCGCCCCGGCCTGCAACTCCAGTACATGAGTGTGCTGCTGGACTTGCAGCAGATAGCGATGGTTGAGGTTCTGCGCCAGCAGCGTCTGAGCGCTGGTGAATACTTCCTCTACCCGCTGGGCTATAGCCTGGGCGCGGTTATGGCAGAAGCAACGTACGCGCAATCTGGGCAGGTGGGTGGTGCCGAGATTGCCGAGGTAATCTCGCAGGCAGCGTAGCAAGGCATGTTCGCCGTCGTAGCGGTGTACCTGGACCTCGTTCCAGCTGTTGAGGGTGACCTGGTCCAGGGTCAGCACCAGGTTCTCGCGCACCCCGGCATAGCTCAGCGAGTCGGTGCGCTCGGTGGTCATCAGGATGTTCAGGTCGCGATGGTGACGCAGCGGATCGACGCCGACGTTGACCAGCAAGAGAATTTCGTCAGCCTCGCTTGGCTGCAGCAGGCGTTGTTCGCTGACCGCCGGCAAGGGCAGGGCGACGCTCTGTTGCAGGCTGCCGAGCAGGTTGAACAGCTCGTACTCGCTCAGGTCGCTGCTACCCGGGTGCAAGGCCAGGCGCGTGCTGCTGTCGATCACGCCGTTGCGGTGGGCCCAGGTCAGCAGCTCAAGCAATTCGCGGCAGCGTTTGATCGGGGCGAAATGCTCCCACTCGTGCACGCCAAGATTGCCGTTGTACAGGCCCCAGTGGAGTTGCCCGGGCTCTTTGCGGTTGGGCGACTGGACCAGGGTCAGGGTGTCTTCGGCGAGGTCCGGGGCGATTCCCGGGTTGATGAATTCGACTTTGCCGGCGCGGCGTTCGAAGGCTGCATACAGGCGTCGGCCAAGGACGCTGAGGTCGCGTTGGTCGATGCGGCTGCTGGCGTTCTGGCCACGGGCGAACTGGCACAGGAAGCGGTAGCTGTAGTTGAGCTCGGCCACCAGCTCGCGGCGCTCGACCTCGACCTGGCGCACCTTCCACTGGCTGCGGCTGTCGAGCAGGGACAGCTGGCGTTCGTCCCAGCCCCATTCCTGGCTCAGCCGTTGCAGCAGGTCGCGTTGCCAGCTGGCGCTGCGTTGGCGGGCCAGGCCACTGAGTTTCTTGTTCACTTTCAGGTACAGGCTGCGGCGCACCAGCTCCAGGCGCTGGCGTTCGCCGCGCCCTAGCAGATACTGCTCGATGCGCCGGTAAACCATCATGTACGGGTCGAGCTCGTCGAGGTCGAGGCGATTGGCGAACACTGCCTGTTTGAACTGCAGGCTCAGGCACTGCACCTGCGGGTGTTCGCTGGCATAGACCTCGGTCAGCAGCAGCTTGAGCACCGACTTGTATGGCGACTCGATGCCCTTGAACAGTTGCCAGAGCCCGGCGCCGACGAACTCGCCGGGCGGGATATGCGCCAGATGGCCGAGGTCGAGGTGCTCCTCGGCGCGCACGAAGCGCTTGGACAGCAGGGTTTCGATGTAGCGGTGGTAGCGCGGTTCTTCGTAGACCGGCACCAGCCACCACAAAGGAGTACGTCCGGCGAGCCAGATGGCGGTGCGGTAAAACTCGTCGAGCAGCAGGTAGTGTTGGGTGGTACCGCAGTCATCGGAGCTCAGTTTGCCGTCGCGTTCGCCTTTGGCGAAGCTCTCCGGCTCGATCAGGAACAGGTGGGCTTCGGCACCCTGACTGGCGGCCCAGCTCTCCAGGAGCTGGCACTTTTTGCGCAGCTCCTCCCGTTCGCTGTCATTGAGGTCGGCGGCGTGGCAGACCCAGACGTCCATGTCGCTCTGCTCGGCCTGGGCCAGGGTGCCCAGGCTGCCCATCAGGAACAGGCCGTGGATCGGCTGGGGCGGGTTGCCGCGGCGCGCCTTGTAGGCGAACGAACGGGTCAGGCGCTGGGCTTCGGCCAACAGCTGGGCATCGGGTTCGAAATTGGCGACCCCCGCCGGTGTAGCGCCGGACACATAGCCGGGCAACAGCGGATGATTGACGTGGAAGAACAGCGGCAGCAGGGTCATGACCTGCTGTTGACGGCTCGACAGTCCGTCCATGGCACGCTCCAGGCGCCCCCGATTGAGCGTCAGGAAGCGTTGGCGCAGCTGGCTGAGCACCTTGCGGTCAATGCCCTGATCAAGGTCGGGGCGGATTTCGTGGGGGTGGTTCATCGCGGGCTACAACCGGCCGTCTGGGGGAAGCTGTGGCGAGTTTAAGTGTTAATTTAATTTTGACGCCATTTTATTAGCGCTCAATGCATCGCGGGGCAAGCCCGCTCCCACAGGTGGTGATTAACCCTGTAGGAGCGGGCTTGCCCCGCGATGATCATTGTTCTCAGGCAGGCTGGGCGACGTTCAGGATGGTCAGCAGCTGCTGCGCGTGCTCGGCAGCGTCATGCCCCAGACTGGTCAGATAACCGCCATCAGGCTGGTCGGTCAGTTGCTTGTCGTACAGGCGTTGAGCTGCAGCGATGAGTTCTTTGGAGGCAGTGTTATGGACCTTGATGCCTTCCTGGCTGCTATCCAGGTTGAACAGGGCAAGGACTTCCAGCTCGGCGATCAGTTCGGGGGTAAACGACATAGAGACTCCGACTTCCAGACAAGGAGGGCAGCACCGTCGCCGGTGCCTAGTTTTGCAGTGTAGTCAGGGAAATCCTGCTTTGCTTCAGTCCTTTTCCGGCGGCAGCTCGGGCAGGGCGCGCAAAGCGGTTTCATACCATTCGGTGTTGAACGCACGGTCTTCTTCGAGCATCGCGTCAATCTCGTGGGCCAGCACATGGGCCATGAGGTTGAGGATGTCTTCGCGCTCGTAACCCACCAGGGTCAGCTTGTTGAACGTGGCTTTGGCCGCTGGCGGGTTGTCGCTTTCAATCTGGTTCTCGATCGCTTCGATCAGGGTCGACTCGGCGAACTCTTCTTCGTCGCTGTCGATGTCGGTTGGCTCGCTCATGGGCGATCTCCTCTGAAGGGGCACCCAGTTTGCCATGAGCCAAGCGTCAATGCCCGGCTATCGACAATCTCCATGATGCTGGTCAGTACCCGGTCATGGGTCTATAACAATCCGGCCAACCCCTTTACGGCCTGGAGGCTGTTTTCATGCTTAAGCTTTATGGATTTGCCGTCAGCAACTACTACAACATGGTCAAGCTGGCGCTGCTGGAAAAGGGTGTACCGTTTGAAGAAGTGCCGTTTTTCGGCGGCCAGAGCCCCGAAGCACTGCAGAAAAGCCCGCGCGGCAAGGTGCCGACGCTGGAGACCGAGCACGGTTTTCTCAGTGAAACCAACCTGATCCTCGATTACATCGAGCGGACCCAGGCGGGTAAGGCGCTGTTGCCTGAAGGGGTTTTCGCTCAGGCCAAGGTGCACGAACTGGCCAAGGAGATCGAGCTGTACATCGAGTTGCCTGCCCGCGCCTGCTACCCCGAAGCCTTCTTCGGCGCCCAGGTCGACCCGGCCATCAAGGACAAGGCCAAAGCCGAGCTGCTGGCAGGTATTGCCACCCTCAAGCGCAACGGCAAATTCAGCCCGTATGTCGCTGGCGACAGCCTGACCATCGCCGACGTGATGTTCTGCTTCAGCGTCGATCTGGCTTATGCGGTGGGCAAAAAGATCTTCGGTATCGATGTGCTGGAAGACTTCCCGCAAGCACGCGAGCTGCTTGAACGTTTCAAGAACAATCCGAATGTGCAGAAAATCGCGGCTGACAAGGAGGCGCAGATGCCTGCGTTCCTTGAAATGGTGCGCGGCGGCAAGCGCTGACAGTGGATGCAGCAGGCTCGCGGCAGGATGCCGGCGAGCCTGTGCGCAGGGCTTAGCGGCTGGCCAGCAACGCCTTGCCGCGGGCTGCGGCGGCGCGTACTTGAGCCGGGGCGGTACCGCCGATGTGGTCACGGGCGTTGACCGAACCTTCGAGGGTCAGCACGGCGAATACATCCTGTTCGATCTGGTCGCTGAACTGGCGCAGCTCCTCCAGACTCATCTCGGCCAGGTCCTTGCCGGTATCGACACCGTACTTGACTGCGTGGCCGACGATTTCGTGGCAATCACGGAACGGCAGGCCACGACGTACCAGGTAGTCAGCCAGGTCGGTCGCGGTGGAGAAACCACGCAGGGCGGCTTCGCGCATGATCGCGTGGCGCGGCTTGATCGCCGGGATCATGTCGGCAAAGGCACGTAGCGAATCGCGCAGGGTGTCGGCGGCGTCGAACAGCGGCTCTTTGTCTTCCTGGTTGTCCTTGTTGTAGGCCAGCGGTTGGCCTTTCATCAGGGTCAGCAGGCCGGTCAGGGCGCCGAACACACGGCCGGTCTTGCCGCGAACCAGCTCGGGAACGTCCGGGTTCTTTTTCTGCGGCATGATCGAGCTGCCGGTGCAGAAGCGGTCAGGCAGGTCGATGAACTGGAACTGCGCGCTGGTCCACAGCACCAGCTCTTCGGAGAAGCGCGACAGGTGCATCATCGCCACGCTGGCCGCGGCGCAGAATTCAATCGCGAAGTCGCGGTCGGAGACGCCGTCCAGCGAGTTGCCGCCTACGGCTTCGAAGCCCAGCAACTGGCAGGTCAGTTCGCGATCGATCGGGTAGGTGGTGCCCGCCAGCGCGGCGCTGCCCAGGGGCATGCGGTTGGTGCGCTTGCGGCAGTCGACCAGACGCTCGTAGTCGCGGCTGAGCATCTCGAACCAGGCCAGCAGGTGGTGGCCGAAGGTCACTGGCTGGGCGGTCTGCAGGTGGGTGAAGCCGGGCATGATGGTTTCGGCTTCGCGCTCGGCCTGCTCCAGCAGGCCCTGCTGCAGGCGGGTGATCTCGGCCAGGATCAGGTCGATTTCGTCACGCAGCCACAGGCGGATGTCGGTGGCGACCTGGTCGTTGCGGCTGCGGCCGGTGTGCAGCTTTTTACCGGTGATGCCGATGCGGTCGGTCAGGCGTGCTTCGATGTTCATGTGCACGTCTTCAAGGTCGACGCGCCAGTCGAAGTTGCCGGCCTCGATTTCAGCCTGGATGGTTTTCAGGCCATCGATGATGGTGTCGCGCTCGGCGTCTGTGAGCACGCCGACCTTCGCCAGCATGGTGGCGTGGGCGATCGAACCCATGATGTCGTGGCGGTACAGGCGCTGGTCAAAATTGACGGAGGCGGTGAAACGGGCGACGAAGGCGTCGACGGGCTCACTGAAGCGGCCGCCCCAGGACTGATTGGTCTTGTCGGTGCTCATGGATTCACTCGTTGAAGGCGTGAACGGAAAAGTGGCGTCGATGATAACAGGGTTGAGGCGCGTGCCGCAGGACGGCGGTCGGGGCAAATGCGTGATTATGTCGCGGTAAAGGCAGGCGACAGGGCGTTCGCAACAGGATATTTATCGAATGAACGGCAGCGTTCCGGCAACCGTCTACAGTTGGACAGAGGCTCGGCATGTTTCATGCTGAACCAGTGAATCTTTAGCCATCGTGCGAGTCTGAGCGTGGATCGCCGTGACGGTCGTCACCTCACCCGTCTACGCTACCCTTGTGCGAGACTCACGCAGGAATCCAGCGCAATATGAATGTCCTGATCGTTGATGACGAACCCCAAGCCCGGGAACGCCTGAGCCGACTGCTTGGCGAACTGGGGGGCTATACAGTGCTGGAGCCCAGCGCCACCAATGGCGAAGAGGCTCTGGCCCTTATTGACAGCCTCAAACCCGAGGTGGTCCTGCTCGACATCCGCATGCCGGGTCTGGATGGTCTCCAGGTCGCTGCCCGCTTGTGTGAGCGCGAAGCTCCGCCTGCCGTGGTGTTCTGTGCGGCGGATGGCGAATTCACCGTAGAATCCTTCAAGGAGAGCACGCTTGGTTATGTGCTCAAGCCGGTGACCGCCGATGCCTTGCGTGAGGCGTTGCGCAAGGCCGAGCGCCCCAGCCGGGTGCAGCTGGCGGCGCTGACGCGTCCGGCAGCCGAGAGCGGCAGTGGCCCGCGCAGCCATATCAGCGCGCGGACCCGCAAAGGCATCGAGCTGATTCCCCTGGACCAGGTGATTTATTTTATCGCCGACCACAAGTACGTGACCTTGCGCCATGAATCCGGCGAAGTGCTCCTGGATGAGCCACTCAAGGCACTGGAAGACGAGTTTGGTGATCGTTTTGTACGTATTCACCGCAATGCCCTGGTGGCCCGCAACCGCATCGAGCGTTTGCAGCGCACGCCGCTGGGGCATTTTCAGCTGTTTCTCAAAGGCCTCAATGGCGATGCGCTGATTGTCAGCCGCCGGCATGTGGCGGGCGTGCGCAAGATGATGCAGCACCTCTAGGCCGGGATTGGAGAATATTCCTACCAGGGATGGTTAATTTCTCCTGTGACATAGATCTGCAAGCGGGTCTGAATGAACTGGTATCATCCGTTACATCTATCTTTGTACGGATCGATCCATGTCCACTCGCGAAATCCGCATTGCCACGCGTAAAAGTGCCCTTGCCCTGTGGCAGGCCGAATACGTCAAAGCCCGTCTGGAGCAGGCCCACCCTGGTCTGCTGGTAACCTTGGTGCCTATGGTCAGTCGCGGCGACAAGCTGCTCGACTCGCCGTTGTCGAAGATCGGTGGCAAGGGCCTGTTCGTCAAGGAACTGGAAACCGCGTTGCTGGAAAACCAGGCCGACATCGCCGTGCACTCGATGAAAGACGTGCCGATGGACTTCCCCGAGGGGCTGGGCCTGTATTGCATCTGTGAGCGCGAAGACCCGCGTGACGCCTTTGTTTCCAATACCTTCAAGAGCCTCGATGAGCTGCCTGCCGGCAGTATCGTCGGCACCTCCAGCCTGCGTCGTCAGGCCCAGCTGCTGAGCCGTCGCCCAGACCTCGAGATCCGTTTTCTGCGCGGCAACGTCAACACCCGTCTGGCCAAGCTCGACGCCGGCGAGTACGACGCGATTATCCTCGCTGCCGCCGGCCTGATTCGTCTCGGCTTTGAAGATCGCATCACCTCCGGCATCAGTGTCGATGACAGCCTGCCTGCCGGTGGCCAGGGCGCGGTGGGTATCGAATGCCGTAGCGCCGACCGCGAAATCCATGCGCTGCTGGCGCCTTTGCACCATCAGGACACGGCTGACCGCGTGACTGCCGAGCGAGCGCTGAACAAGCACCTCAATGGCGGCTGCCAGGTGCCGATCGCCTGTTACGCCGTGCTGGAGGGCGACCAGCTGTGGCTGCGAGGCCTGGTCGGCGAACCGAGCGGTGGCAAGCTGCTGACCGCTCAGGCCCGTGCGCCGCGTGGCGATGCTGAGGCCCTGGGCGTCCAGGTTGCCGAAGACCTGCTCAAGCAAGGCGCCGAAGACATCCTCAAAGCCGTGTATGGCGAGGCCGGTCACCCGTGAGCGGCTGGCGCCTGCTCCTGACCCGGCCGGCGGAAGAATGCAGCGCGCTGGCACAGGTGCTGGCTGAGCAAGGGGTTGCCAGCAGCAGTCTGCCGCTGCTGGAGATCGAGGCGGTGAGCCTGGATGGGTCCCAGCTCGGCCTGCTGCGCGCGTTTGATCGTTACGCTGCGATCATCGTGGTCAGCAAGCCGGCTGCGCGCCTGGGGCTGGCGGAACTGTCCCGCTATTGGCCGCAGCTGCCTCCGTCAGCCTGGTTTACCGTGGGGGCTGCGTCTGCGCAGATTCTTCAGGACCAGGGCTGTCAGGTCAGCTTCCCGCCGGCCGGCGATGACAGCGAAGCACTCCTGCAACTGCCCGCGTTGCACCAGGCGATTGCCGGCCCGGCACCGCGGGTGCTGATCATGCGAGGTGAAGGCGGGCGCGAATTGCTCGCCGAGCGTCTCACCGAGCAAGGTGCTAGTGTCGATTATCTGCAACTCTACCGCCGCTACCTGCCGGCCTACCCGGACGGCGCGTTATCCGCGCGAGTTGCCGAGGAACGCCTGAACGGCCTGGTGGTCAGCAGTGGGCAGGGTTTTGAACACTTGCGGCAACTGGCCGGGGAGAAGTGGCCGCAGCTGGCGCAGTTGCCGCTGTTCGTGCCCAGCCCGCGTGTTGCCGCGCAAGCCCGGGAAGCCGGGGCACAGAATGTAGTGGACTGTCGCGGTGCCAGCGCCGCGGCGTTGTTGGCAGCCCTGCAGCAATTGCCTGCACCTGCCCTCTGAAGCGCTAAGCTGATTGGCGACGAGCCCAATGCAAAGGATGGATACGTGAGCGAAACTGTCTTGCCCAACGATGACTTGCAATCGACGCCTGACGCGTCCGAACCCTCCACCACCCCGCCGGCCAAACGTTCGGGCAACGGCCTGGCAATCCTGGCCTTGCTGCTCGGTGCTGCGGGCGTTGCCGTTGGCGGTTGGGGGGTATGGCAGGTGCGCCAGCTCCAGGGCGCCGAACAAGGCCAGGGCCAGTACCTGCAAGCCTTGAGCGAAAAGACCCAGGCGCTGCAATTGCGTGAGCAGCAGATGTCGGCGCAACTGGCGGGTTTGCCTGCGGCGACCGAACTTGAAGATCGCCGTCGTCTGGTGGCGCAACTGCAGGGTGATCAGCAACGCCTCAGCCAGCGCCTGGAAAGTATTCTCGGTGCCAGCCGCAAAGACTGGCGCCTGGCCGAAGCCGAGCACTTGCTGCGTCTGGCCAGTCTGCGCTTGTCGGCCCTGCAGGACATCGTCAGTGCCCGCGCCCTGGTCCAGGGTGCCGATGACATTCTGCGCGAGCAGAGCGACCCGGGTGCCTTTGCCGCCCGTGAGCAGCTGGCGAAAAGCCTGGCCACCCTCAGCAGCGTCCAGCAACCGGACCGTACCGGCTTGTTCCTGAAGCTGGCGGCCCAGCGTGAACTGGTACAGCAGCTCAGTGCGGTGTCGCCGGAATTCAACAGCGATGCCAATGCCCTGGGCGCCTTGACCGCCGATGGCGATGGCGCCAGTCGCTGGTCGCAGTGGTGGGCGGAGCTGTCCAAGTACTTCCAGATTGATTTCAACGCTGACGAAAATGTTCGCCCATTGCTTGCCGGGCAGTCGCTCAATCAACTGCGTCTGGCGCTCAGCCTGACCATCGAGCAGGCCCAGTGGGCTGCGCTGAACGGTGAAGCCAAGGTGTATACCCAGGCCCTGGATGATGCGCGCAGCGTTCTGCTGGCCAACTTCAACCCGGACAACCCGCAAAGCAAGGCAATGCTCGACAGCCTCAATGCCCTGGCCGAAGAGCCGGTGTCGGTTGTGGTCCCGGACCTTGCCGACAGCCTTAGCGCGGTTCAAGCCTACCTCGAGCGCCGGCACTTGCCGGCCGAGGAGGGCAAACCATGAAGCGCGTCTACCTGTTGGCGGTGGTGGCCATTGCGGCGGCTGCCGCACTCGGGATCGCGATCGCCAAGCACAGCGGTTATGTGCTGATTTCCTACGGCAGCTTTCGCTATCAATCCGGGCTCTGGGCGGCACTGGCGGTGTTGGCCGGCATCATTCTCGCCGTGCTGCTGGTGCGCTATCTGGTCGGCCTGGTGCTGACCTCCAGCGGTGTGGTCAATCCCTGGTCGCGCCGCAACCGCAGTCGTCGTACCCGTCTGGCCATCGAGCAGGGCCAGCTGGACCTTGCCGAGGGTCGCTGGGCCAGCGCTCAGCGCCACCTGCAACGCGCCGCCGAAGCGGAGCGTCAACCGCTGCTGTACTACCTGGGCGCTGCACGCGCCGCGAACGAACTGGGGCGTACCGAGGACCGTGACAACCTGCTCGAACGCGCCCTGGAGCGCCAGCCGCAAGCGGAGCTGGCGATTGCCTTGAGCCACGCCCAGCTGCAGATGGATCACGGTGAGAGCGATGCCGCTCTGGTCACCCTGCAGGCCATGCAAGAGCGTCATCCGCATAACGCCCAGGTGCTGCGCTTGTTGCAGCGGCTGTACCGTGAGCGCGGTGACTGGTCGGCGCTGATCCGGTTGTTGCCTGAGTTGCGCAAGGACAAGGTCCTGCCCGCCACTGAACTGGCGGAGCTGGAGCGACGCGCCTGGGGCGAGAACCTCAGCCTGGCCGCCAGCCGTGAAGGTGAGGAGCAAAGTGCCCGTCAGTCCCTGGAGCGGGCCTGGCAGCAGCTGACTACCGCCCAGCGTCAGGAGCCGCAACTGGTGTTGGCCTATGCCGAGCAGTTGCGTCAGCTGGGGGCGGAGAGCGACGCGGAAGAGGTGCTGCGCACAGCGCTCAAGCGCCAGTATGAGAGCCACCTGGCGCGGCTCTACGGCCTGGTGCGCGGCACTGATCTGGCGCGCCAGCTGCAGACCGCCGAAGGCTGGTTGAAGCAGCACGGCGATGACCCTGGCCTGTTGCTCACCCTGGGGCGGTTGAGCCTGCAGAATCGCTTGTGGGGCAAGGCGCGTGACTACCTGGAAAGCAGCTTGCGCCTGCAACGCAATCCCGAGGCCTGCGCCGAACTGGCACGCCTGCTGGCCGGGCTGGGTGATACCGAGCGCAGCAACCAGCTGTTCCAGGAGGGGCTGGGCCTGCTGGACGAACGCCTGCTGGCGCTGCCCTTGCCAGAAGCTGTTCGAGCTTGAGCTACCCTTGGGCTTGCGCTAAACCGCAAGCCCAAGCCTTAGACGAAAACGCCTACAAATCCCTACGCCCTCGTCCGACAATAGCTGAATATATTTCTAGCTTGTTTCGCGACCATTCCCTTTGTAGTCAACGACTTATCCTATTTGTCGCGCCTTGAAACAAGATGCGGCAATCCTCTACCGTTGAAGTCTGCCCATCTCGATTGCGGAACTACCATGCCGTTGGCTCGCTTGCGTTCAATGTTCCTTCCGGCCTTGCTGGCCTCGGTACTGATGCTGGCTGCTGCGTTCTATCTTGAATGGGGCATGGCGCTGGAACCGTGTCCGCTGTGCTACAGCCAGCGGCTGTTTCTGGGGGGCTTTGCACTGGTCTGCCTGTGTGCGGTGGTGCACGCTCCCGGGCGCCTTGGGGCGCGCCTTTATGCGGCGCTGGCGCTGTTCTTCGCCACGGGTGGAGCGCTGCTCGCAGCCAGGCATGTGTGGTTGCAAGGCACGCCGCTGGCGAACATGGGGTGCCAGCCATCGATGAGCTATTTCTTCGAAAGCCTGCCCCTGAGCCAGTCGCTCAAAATCATGGTGCTCGGCAGCCCTGAATGCACGCCCATCAACTGGAGTTTTCTCGACTTGACGGTCCCCGAGTGGAGCTTGCTGTCGTTTGTACTGTTGGCCGCACTGCTGCTTTTGCGCCTGTGTGCGCACAAGCGTTCGCTCATCAGCCATCCGGCAAAAAACTGAAGCAATCGATTGCAGATGCAAACGACCGGCGGCAGCTTCAGAAAGTATTAAACACTTGTATGAACTTTGTCGTCTGCGTACCTTGAAGCCAAGGGCGCACGGGAATAATCTCCCTGCACGCATACCGAAAACACAGCTGCTCGATGCCGTCTGCTGATTTCACCATTGCTGCGCACACTTGCGAGCGGGGGCAGGCGCATTACCCAGAAGGGAAGAGATCGCCATGCTAGATAGTTGTCAGAATGCTCAGGAACGCTGGGGTGGGGTTCACAAGCTCATTGACCGCTGGTTGGATGAGCGTGCAGAGCTGGTAACGGCCTTTCGTGAGTTGCGCGATGCCAAGCCGGCATTCGCCGACAAGGACAAGAGCCGGGACTTCTGTGCGGTGCTGATCGATTATGTGTCAGCCTGGCATTTCGAAGTGAGCGAGCAACTGGTCAGCGAAGCCAAGGCTTTTGGCGATACGCGAGGCCTGGAGCTGGCGAAGCAGATCAGCCCCCGAATCGATGCGACCACCGAAATTGCCTCGGCTTTCAACGATCATTGCGACAAGGGTGACTGCAACGACCCTGAGCGCTTTGCGAAGAAATTGACCGAACTCGGCAGCCTGCTGCATGAGCGCTTCGAACTCGAAGACTGCCTGATCGAAGTACTGCACAACGCGCACAGCGAAGAGGGCGCGGTACAGGCCTGATGGGTGTGCCGACTTCAGTCGGCGACCCCAAGCAGCTCGATCTCGAACACCAGTGGCGTATAGGGCGCAATAAGGTCGCCCGCGCCTTCGGCGCCATATGCCTGGGCTGAAGGAATCACCAGACGCCACTTGGACCCTGTCGCCATCTCCGGCAATGCTACTTGCCACCCCTCGATCACACTGTCCAGATTGAACCATTGCGCTTGCTGGTTCTGATCGAAGATAGTGCCGTCTGGCAACTTGCCGACATAGCGAACCTGGACTTTGCCCTTGGCGCCGGGTTTGGCTCCGCTGCCTTTGATCAGTTCTGTCACCAGAATGCCTGCGGCTAATTCGCGCACACCTGCGCGGGCCCGCTCATTGGCCATGAAGCGTTTTTCTGCGCCCAGTAACTGTTCACTTTGCGCATGTAGCGCTGCTTCGTTGGCGCGGGTTTCATGTTCGCCGAGTATTGCCGCCATGCGCTCTTTGCTCAGGGCCAGCGGCTTGTTCTGATAGGCCTGGCGTAACCCCTCAAGCAAGGCATCCAGTTGCAGGTCAGGAACTTCTGTACGCAGCCGTTCACCAAGGCTTGCGCCCAGGCTGTAGGCCAGGTCGTGATCATTTGTCGTGGTTTCGGCGGGCGCTGCCAAGAGCGCTGCCGGTAATAGAAAAACAGCTAACACTAGATAGCGCGACACTGGCGTACTCCTGCTTCAGCGGAAGTAAAGTATGCCAGCCTTGCTCTGCGACTTCGTGCAAATATCAGCAACACGTTGCGAAGCATCTACACTTGTTCCCAGCTGCAGCGATAACAACTTTGCCCAGGCATGCAACGCGGCGCCTTCGATACTGTCAACATGCCCTAGCGGCGGTAGCAGCAGAAGCATAGTATGAGCCGCACTCTCGTCAGCCAGGAGGTAAACCATGTCGGCCAATAAGAAGCCAGTAAGTACGCCGTTGCACCTGCTCCAGCAACTCTCGGGCAGCCTGCTCGATCATTTGGAAAATGCCTGCTCGCAAGCGCTGGCTGATGCTGAAAAACTGCTCGCCAAGTTGGAAAAACAACGCGGCAAGGCACAAGAAAAACTGCACAAATCTCGTCTCAAATTGCAAGACGCAGCCAAGTCCGGAAAAGCCAAGGCACAGGCCAAAGCCAAGTCGGCAGCGGCTGAACTGGAAGAGCTGCTCGACTCGCTGAAAGAGCGCCAGTCGCAGACTCGCACCTACATTCTGCAGCTCAAGCGCGATGCCCAGGAAAGCCTGAAACTGGCCCAGGGTGTTGGCAAGGTCAAGGAAGCGGCTGCCAAGGCGCTGACTCAGCGCGAGGCAAAACCTGCTGCTGCCGCGGCCAAGCCGGCCGCCAAGGCACCGGTAAAAGCTGCGAGCAAGCCTGCCGCCAAACCTGCGGTCAAAGCCGCTGCCAAGCTAGCAGTAAAAGCACCTGCACGTACCGCTGCTGCCAAACCAGCCGCCAAGCCTGCTGCAGTAAAAGCACCCGCTAAACCTGCGGCCAAAACTGCCGCAGCTAAACCCGCTGCGGCGAAAGCGCCTGCCAAACCTGCAGCGGCAAAACCGGCAGCCAGGCCTGCAACCAGAGCGGCGGCAAAACCCGCCACCAGAACCGCTGCTGCAAAACCTGCCGCCAAGCCAGCGGCTAAACCTGCAGTTGCCAAACCCGCAGTGAAAGCAGCGGCCAAACCAGCAGCCAAGCCTGTTGCGGCGAAAGCACCTGCCAGGCCTGCGGCCAAACCGGCAGCGGCGAAAGCACCCGCCAAGCCAGCAGCGGCCAAGCCTGTTGCCGCGAAAACAGCGGCCAAACCTGCGGCCCGTCCTGCTGCAAAAGCACCTGCCAAACCGGCCGCACAGCCTGTTGCCGCCAAGCCTGCCAGCGCACCTGCGCCAGCAGCTTCCGCACCCGCTCCTGCGGTCAGTGCACCGGCGAGCAGCGCACCGACTGCACCTGCATCCTCGGTAACGCCAACTCAGACGCCATCTTCGGCATCCTGAGTCGACTGCATCACGGCGCGCAGCGTATGCAGTGCGTCGTGATGCACACCACCGTCCAATGACGTCAGGCATTGCAGCCAATCGATGTCAGCTTCGGGTGTTGCTGCCCAGCCCTCACAGGCCTCCTGCAAGCGCTCCAGCACAATGCGCTCCGCCTTCAGTTCCAGTCCCTTCACGTGCTCGCGCAAATTCGCCAGCTGCGGATCCTGCATCGCCGCATTGCGCCATTGCTGACGCAAACTGCGTAGCGGTTTGACCACGTTGCTCTGCCAGGTCTCGGCCACTTCCCGTAATGCTTGCAGACGTTGCTCGTTCGGCATCACGCCACGCGTGTCGAGCCAGGCCGCGCACAGCAGCAGGCAGACATCGCCGCCTTGATCCTGCCACTGCAGGCAGGCCGCCTCGGCACCTGGGCGGGCGTAAAGATTCAGGGCAAAATTCCACAGGTCGGTGTGCATGGTCCCACTCGCGCCAGTTGCCGACGAAGCTGGTAGACTCCGCGGCCATTATGATCAGACTATCGAACCTCACTTTACAGCGTGGTCCCCAGCGCCTGCTAGAAGGCGCTGAGTTGACCCTGCACGCCGGTCACAAAGCCGGCCTGATCGGCGCCAATGGCGCCGGTAAATCCAGCCTGTTCGCCTTGTTGCGCGGTGAGCTGACGCCCGACTCCGGCGACTGTCAGCTGCCGGCCGACTGGCGTATCGCACACATGCGCCAGGAGGTCGATACCCTCGACCGCCTGGCAGTCGACTATGTGCTCGATGGCGACATCCGCCTGCGCAAGGTCCAGGCCGATCTGGCTGCCGCCGAAGCCGCCCATGACGGTACGGCGCTGGCGCGTCTGCATATCGAGCTCGACAGCGCCGACGGCTACACCGCCGATGCCCGTGCCCGCAAGCTGCTGGCCGGTCTGGGTTTCACCAACGAGCAGATGGACCGCCGCGTCGGCGACTTCTCCGGTGGCTGGCGAATGCGCCTGAACCTGGCCCAGGCGCTGATGTGCCCCTCCGACCTGCTGTTGCTCGACGAACCGACCAACCACCTCGATCTCGATGCGATCCTCTGGCTGGAAGATTGGCTCAAGGGCTACCCGGGCACGCTGTTGCTGATTTCCCACGACCGCGATTTTCTCGATGCGGTGGTCGATCATGTCGCCCATGTCGAGCAGTGCAAGCTGACGCTCTACCGTGGTGGCTACACCGCGTTCGAGCGTACCCGTGCCGAGCGTCTGGCCCAGCAGCAACAGGCCTACGAGAAGCAGCAGGCGCAGCGCGCGCACATGGAAAAGTACATCGCCCGGTTCAAGGCCCAGGCCACCAAGGCACGTCAGGCGCAGAGCCGGATCAAGGCCCTGGAACGCATGGAAGAGCTTTCGGCCGCGCATGTGGACTCGCCGTTTGACTTCGTCTTCCGTGAATCGGAAAAGATTTCCAGCCCTTTGCTCGACCTGTCCGAAGGTCGCCTGGGTTACGGCGACAAGACCATCCTTGAGAAGGTCAAGCTGCAGCTCACTCCTGGTGCGCGTATCGGCTTGCTCGGCCCCAACGGGGCGGGCAAGTCGACCCTGATCAAGAACCTGGCCGGCGAGCTGGAGCCATTGAGCGGTCGTCTGGTGCGCGGTGAGAACCTGTCGGTGGGCTACTTCGCCCAGCATCAGCTCGACTCGCTGGACAACAAGGCCAGCCCGTTGCTGCACCTGCAGCGTCTGGCGCCGACCGAGCGCGAGCAAACGCTGCGTGACTTCCTCGGTGGCTTTGACTTCCGCGGCGGCCGGATCGACGAGCCGGTGCTGAATTTCTCCGGTGGTGAAAAGGCCCGCCTGGCCTTGGCGTTGATCGCCTGGGAACGACCGAACCTGCTGCTGCTCGATGAACCGACCAACCACCTGGACCTGGAAATGCGCCTGGCACTGACCATGGCACTGCAGGAGTTCAGCGGTGCGGTGCTGGTGGTTTCCCACGATCGCCATCTGCTCAAAAGCACCACCGACGACTTCCTGTTGGTGGCCGATGGCAAGGTTGAAACCTTCGACGGCGACCTCGACGACTACAGCCGCTGGCTGGTCGAGTATCGCCAGCGCAATGCGCCGGTCAGTACCGCGCCAGTCAATGCCGACAAGACTGACAAGAAAGCCCAGCGTCAGGCTGCGGCAGCGCTGCGTCAGCAGCTGGCCCCGCACAAGCGTGAGGCCGACAAGCTGGAGCGCGAACTGGGCACCCTGCATGAGCAACTGGCAAAGATCGATGCCAGCCTCGGTGACAGTGCTATCTACGAAGCTGCACGCAAGGATGAGCTGCGCGACTTACTGGCCCAACAGGCCAAGCTCAAAGTCCGCGAGGCAGAACTGGAAGAAGCCTGGATGGCCGCCCTTGAGCAGCTGGAGACCATGCAGGCGGAGTTGGAGGCGTTGTCTTGATCGCGTCGTTGCAGTTGCCCGTGCCGCCGGAGTGGATCGCACCGTTCTGGCTGGGCTTGCAGATTCTCCTGATCCTCTGCGCTGCATTTGTCCTGCAGCGTCTGGTCGGGCGCTGCCTGAAGCGCTTGGGCGAACGTTATCCGTTGCCCCCGGAGCTGATGATGCCGGTACGCGGTGGCCTGCGCTGGCTGATCATGGGCAGCGCGCTGGTGTTCGTACTCGAGCGCCTGGGCGTTTCCGCCACGGTGTTGTGGACGGCCTTGTCCGGCTTTGTCGCCGTCGCGGCGGTGGCGTTCTTCGCCATGTGGAGTGTGTTGTCGAACCTGCTGTGTGCGGTGCTGATCTTCACCGTCGGGCCGTTTCGCATCGGCGACGTGGTGGAGCTGGTCGAGACCATCGACAAGCCTGGAGTGAAAGGGCGGGTGGTGGCCATCAACCTGCTGTTCACGACCCTGATCGAAATGCCGGAGGCCGGTGGCGCGACTGTCCAGGTGCCCAACAGCCAGTTTTTCCAGAAGTCGGTCAGGCGCTGGCGTGGCGCTGAGATTGTGCCGCTGGTGGGTGAAGACAAAATCGTCGGCAAATGATCGGCCGCTGAAAAAAACCGTGGTTATTTTTTCGCCAGCGCACTAGTTTAGAGCTTTGTAACAAGCTATGGCCGAGGTGCGTGATGTCGTTGGAAACGTGGTTGGCATTTTTTGCCGCATGCTGGGTGATCAGTCTCTCACCGGGCGCCGGGGCGATTGCCTCGATGTCCTGTGGTCTGCAGTACGGCTTCTGGCGCGGCTACTGGAACGCCCTGGGCCTGCAGCTGGGCCTGGTGCTGCAGATTGCGATCATTGCCGCCGGCGTTGGCGCCATCCTCGCCGCCTCGGCTACAGCGTTCCAGGTGATCAAATGGTTCGGCGTTGCCTACCTGGTCTACCTGGCCGTCAAACAGTGGCGCGCCTTGCCGGCCGACCTCAGCGACGAGTCTGCCGTGCGACCGATCGGCAAGCCGCTGGGGCTGGTGTTCCGTGGCTTTCTGGTCAACGTCAGCAACCCCAAGGCGCTGATCTTCATGCTGGCGGTACTGCCGCAGTTCATCAATCCGCATGCGCCGTTGCTGCCCCAGTACCTGATCATCACGGCGACCATGGTGACTGTGGATCTGCTGGTCATGGCCGGATACACCGGCCTGGCGGCACGGGTACTGCGCTTGCTGCGCACGCCCAAGCAGCAGCGGCGGATGAACCGCACGTTTGCCGGGTTGTTCCTCGGGGCTGCGACCTTACTGGCGACGATTCGCCGGGCGCCAGTCTGAGTTTTAGGCTGTTCTCGGTGGGAGCGGGCTTGCCCCGCGAAGCGATGTGACTGACCGATCGCTATCGCGGGGCAAGTCGAGTCGTCGCACCGCCGCTCCCACAGTGAGAAAAAGGCGACCTCAGGGTCGCCTTTTTTGTGCACGAGATGAAATTGTCACTAAATTTTACCGAGATTGCCGCGCAAACCTTGAGCGATCGCCATTGGAAGTGAACAATGCAATACCTCGCATTGTTATTTGAGATTGGCTCATGATTCCCCGTTCCCGCTTGCTTGCCTGGTTGCTTTGGCCGCTGCTGGCACTGAGCAGTACCGCCCTGCTGGCCGACCCTGTCGAAAACGCCGCCAAGGCTTTGCACCTGCTCGACTACATCGGTGCCGACTACCCGGCGACGGTCGAGGCGGGCAAGGTGGTGGACGACGGCGAATACCGCGAGCAGCTGGAATTCACTGACGTGCTGCAAGGCCTGATCAGTGGCTTGCCGGCCCGTGCCGAGCGGCAAGCGCTGGAGCAAGGCGTGGTCAGCCTGCGCCAGGCAATCAATCAGCGCCAGGACGGTGCCAGCGTCGCGCGTCAGGCCCGTCAGCTCGGCGCGCAGCTGGCGGTTGCCTATGAAGTCAGCCAGGCCCCTGTCATCACCCCAGACCCCTCTCGCGGGGCGCCGCTATATGCCCAGCACTGCTCGGTCTGCCATGGCGACAGCGGTGCCGGTGACGGCCCGGCGGGGGTCGGCCTGGAACCACCGCCGGCCAACTTGCGCAGCAGCGAGCGCCTGGCCCGGCTGAGCCTGTATGACCTCTACAACACCTTGGGGCAAGGCATCGAAGGCACCGACATGCCGTCCTTTGCCGATCAGCTCGACGAGCGTCAGCGCTGGGACCTGGCCACCTACATCGCCAGCTTCACCGCAGATCCGGTCAAGGCCAAGGGCGCAACGACCTACAACCTCGCTGATCTGGCGCGCCAGACGCCGCTGGAGGTTGAAGCATCGCAAGGGCTGGAAGCGGCGGCAGTGTTCCGCGCCCAGCGCGCCCAACCTCCGCAGGTACAACGTGGCCCGGCGCAGCTGCTGGACTACACCGCCAACACCCTGGACAAGAGCCTGGCGGCCTACCAGAACGGTGACCATGAACAGGCTTACGACCTGTCGGTGGCGGCCTACCTGGAAGGCTTCGAGCTGATCGAAAGCTCCCTCGACAACGTCGATGCCAACGTGCGCAAGGACACTGAAAAGTCGCTCATGGCCTACCGCCAGTCGCTCCAGGACGGTCTGCCGCTTGAGCAGGTCAGCCAGCGTCTGCAGGCTGCCAAGGCGAAACTCAAGGAAGCCGCCGACTTGCTCGGCGGTGATGGCCTGAGCTGGTCGCTGAGCTACATTTCCGGCCTGCTGATCCTGCTGCGCGAAGGCCTGGAAGCCATTCTGGTGCTGGCGGCAATTCTCGCTTTCCTGCGCAACACCGGCCAGCAGTCGGCGGTACATAGCGTCAACATCGGTTGGTGCCTGGCGTTGCTGGCCGGTTTCGGCACCTGGGCATTGGCGGCCTATGTCATCGATGTCGGTGGCGCTCAGCGCGAACTGCTGGAAGGCTGCACGGCGCTGTTCGCCAGTGTCATGGTGCTCTGGCTGGGCGTGTGGATGCATGATCGCCGGCACGCGGCGGCCTGGCAGAACTACATCAAGAGCAGCCTGGTCAGCGGTGGCGGACGCTTCGGCTTTGCCTTGCTGGCGTTCTTCTCGGTTTACCGCGAGCTGTTCGAAGTGATTCTGTTCTACGAAACGCTGTGGTTGCAGGCCGGGCCTGCCGGGCATCAGGCAGTACTGGCCGGTGGCGCCACGGCGCTGGTGCTGCTGGTAGGGCTGGCCTGGGTGATCCTGCGCGGTTCGGCGAAGCTGCCGCTGGCGCTGTTCTTCAGCATCAACGCCGCACTGCTGTGTGCATTGTCGGTGGTGTTTGCCGGTCACGGGGTCAAGGCATTGCAGGAAGCCGGAGTGTTCGGTACCCGCCCGGTGGCCTTCTTTGACTTCGACTGGCTGGGCATCCACGCCGATGCCTACTCGCTGGCGGCGCAAGTGGTGGCCTTGCTGGCCATTGCGATTCTGTACGGACGCAGCCGTCTGGCCGAGAAGCGCCGGGTGTCAGCGAGCTGATTTGAAGCCGAGCGGGCGAGCAGGGATACTGTTCGCCCGTATTTGTTGGAATCTGTTGTCATGCGTATCTGGATCGATGCCGACGCCTGCCCCAAGGCGGCCAAGGATCAGGTCGTCAAATTTGCCCTGAAGCGTCAGCTGGAAGTGGTGCTGGTGGCCGGGCAAAGCCAGATCAAACCGGCGTTCACCTGCGTCAGGTTGATCGTCGTACCCAGCGGGCCGGATGCTGCCGACGATTACCTGGTCGAGCATGCCGTGCCGGGTGAGCTGGTGATCTGCAGTGATGTGCCGTTGGCCGACAGGCTGGTCAAGAAAGGCGTGGCCTGTCTCGATCCGCGTGGGCGAGAGTTCGACGAGCGCAACATGGGCGAACGTCTGGCGGTGCGTAACTTGTTCACCGACCTGCGCGAGCAGGGGCAGGTCGGTGGTGGGCAGGCGCCTTATGGCGATCGTGAGAAGCAGGCCTTCGCCAATTCCCTGGACCGCATCCTCACGCGGCTGGCGCGTGATTTTCCCGACTGATCGCGGGGCAAGCCCGCTCCCACCGGGGAACTCTGACTAATTATTAGGGGCAGCCCACCCTGTGGGAGCGGGCTTGCCCCGCGATGGCGGGCTCAATCGTTCTCGTGAGTCAGTTCCAGCACGCGGTCTACCAGCTTGTAGATGCCGCCAGCAGCTTCGCTGATCGACTGCGCGAGCATGTAGGCCGGGGTGCTGACCAGCTTGCGCTGGGTATCTTCGACGATGTCATGCACATCGCACTCTTCGTGGGTGCCGCCCATCTTGACGATGGCTGCACTGGCGTCGGCATCGTTGCCGATGGTGCAGACCACGCCAGGGCCATAGATTTTCGCCGCCAGGGCAGGGGAGATGCAGATCAGGCCGACCGGTTTGCCGGCCTCGGCAAAGGCTTCTGCCAGGGCGAGAACATCCGGGTGGACGCTGCAGCCTGAGCCTTCAACGGCAAAATTCGAGAGGTTCTTGGCCGCACCGAAACCGCCGGGCACGATCAGGGCATCGAATTCCTTGGCATCGGCCTCACGCAGATCCTTGATGTTGCCGCGGGCGATGCGCGCCGATTCCACCAGCACGTTGCGCGATTCGGGCATTTCTTCGCCGGTCAGGTGGTTGAGCACATGCATCTGCGCAATGTTTGGCGCAAAGCACTGCACCTCGGCGCCGCGCTGGTCGAGGCGCAGGAGGGTGATCACGCTCTCGTGGATTTCGGCGCCGTCAAAGACACCACAGCCGGAAAGGATCACTGCAACTTTTTTTTTGGTCATGCTCACTACTCCCGAGTCGAGGCGTTAGATCGCCTCTAAATTGGCAGATGTCCAATCACCGCGTCCATCTTCTCAAAATCCTTTGTAGTTGGATTCTGCAAATGGCGCAGTGTTCATTGTTCAGGGTGAGGACGACAACGGGGATTGCCTGGCTCAGGGCCGGTCGCTGTCCTGGTCCGCGGTACGCTGTTCGGCCTGCATGGCCGCAGCTTCCTTGCGCGCGACACGCGCCGCCTTGAAGCGCCGGCGCAACCACAGCAAGCCGCCGAAGGCCAGCAGGCCACCGAGCACCCATAGCTCGTACTTCTTCACGTTGCCCAGCAGGCCTTCGAGAATGGCGCCGAAGTGATAGGCGGCAGCGCCCAGGGCCAGGGCCCAGACCGCCGCACCGATGCCGTTGAGCAGCAGGTAGCGGCGTGGCGGGTAGCCGGACAGGCCAATGGCCACCGGCATGACCGTGCGCAAGCCGTAGACGAAACGGAAACTCAGGACCCAGATATCCGGGTGGCGGCGGATGTGCTCCAGCGCCCGGTCGCCCATCAGCTGCCAGCGCGGTTTGCGCGCCAGTAGTTTGCGCCCGTGCTTGCGCCCCATGAAGTACCACAGCTGGTCACCGGCATAGCTGCCGAAGAAGGCCACCAGGCACACCATGTTGATATCCATGTATCCGCGGAACGCAAGGAAGCCTGCGAGAACCAGGATGGTCTCACCTTCGAAAAACGTGCCGAGAAAAAGGGCAAAGTAACCAAAATCCTGCAGGAATTGTTGGAGCATTTTCTGGGTGCTGGCGAAATGAACGCGAAGCCTAACCCTTCGTGGCCGTTGGGGAAAGTATCCAAATGTGTCTCGACGTTAACATTTCCTACAAGGACAATGACTGCGTCCTCAAGTCGCAGGGTTGTCCCTGGCTGTCATTCAAGCGTCATAATGGCCGCTTATAACTGTCGCGCTCGCCCGCCTGCGCGGGCTCAGGAGTCTGCCGTGAGCTTTACCCCCGCTAACCGTTTGTTTCCTGCCACCCGTCTGCGTCGCAACCGTCGTGACGATTTCTCCCGTCGTCTGGTGCGCGAAAACGTGCTGACCGTCGATGACCTGATCTACCCGGTGTTTGTCCTCGATGGCGAAAACCGCCGTGAGGAAGTTGCCTCGATGCCGGGTGTCGAGCGTCTGAGCATCGACCTGTTGCTGGAAGCGGCGCAAGAGTGGGTGAAGCTGGGGATTCCAGCCCTGGCCCTGTTCCCGGTGACGCCAACCGAGAAAAAATCCCTCGACGGTGCCGAAGCCTGGAACCCGGACGGTATTGCCCAGCGCGCCACCCGCGCCCTGCGTGAGCGTTTCCCGGAGCTGGGCGTGATCACCGACGTCGCCCTGGACCCGTTCACCACCCATGGTCAGGACGGCATTCTCGACGAAGAAGGCTACGTACAGAACGACATTACCGTCGATGCCCTGGTGCGACAGGCCTTGTCCCATGCCGAAGCCGGTGCCCAGGTGGTAGCCCCTTCGGACATGATGGACGGCCGCATCCAGGCCATTCGTGAAGCCCTGGAGCTGGCGGGCCACGTCAACGTGCGTATCATGGCTTACTCGGCCAAGTACGCCAGCGCTTATTACGGCCCGTTCCGCGATGCGGTCGGCTCGGCCCTGAACCTGGGCAAGGCCAACAAGGCCTCCTACCAGATGGACCCGGCCAACAGCCACGAAGCCCTGCATGAAGTGGCTGCGGACCTGGCCGAAGGCGCCGACATGGTCATGGTCAAGCCGGGTATGCCGTATCTGGATATCCTTTTTCGGGTCAAGGATGAATTCAAGGTCCCGACCTTTGTCTATCAAGTCAGTGGCGAGTACGCCATGCACATGGCCGCGATCCAGAACGGCTGGCTCAGTGAAGGAGTGATCCTGGAATCCCTCACGGCCTTCAAACGGGCAGGAGCTGATGGCATCCTGACCTATTTCGCTGTTCGCGCTGCTCAATTGATGAGAGGGCAGTAACGCCCTTCAGGAACGCCAGATGAATAACGAAGTACTCAGTGATATCGAGATGAAGCAAGCCCAGCCGGTACCGGAGCAACTGCTCGAAACGCCGCCGGAGCCTGCTGCGCTGCCTGAGCCTGTGGTCGAGGTCGAGGCGCCTGTGCCTGCGCCCGCCCCGGTGGCGGCGGCACCGGCCATCGCGATCCCCGGTCTGGATGACAGCAGTCTGTACATTCACCGCGAGTTGTCCCAGCTGCAGTTCAATATCCGCGTGCTGGAACAGGCGCTGGATGAGAACTATCCGCTGCTGGAGCGGCTGAAGTTCCTGCTGATCTTTTCCAGCAACCTGGATGAGTTCTTCGAAATTCGTGTGGCGGGCCTGAAGAAACAGATCACCTTTGCCCGTGAACAGGCCGGCGCTGACGGCCTGCAGCCGCACCAGGCGCTGGCGCGGATCAGTGAAGTGGTGCACAGCGAGGTCCATCGTCAGTACGCGATCCTCAACGATGTGCTGCTGCCGGAGCTGGAGAAACACCAGATCCGCTTTATCCGCCGCCGTCACTGGAACACCAAGCTCAAGACCTGGGTGCGGCGCTTCTTCCGCGACGAGATCGCCCCGATCATCACCCCGATCGGCCTCGATCCGACGCACCCGTTCCCGTTGCTGGTGAACAAGAGCCTTAACTTCATCGTCGAGCTGGAAGGCGTCGATGCCTTTGGCCGTGATTCCGGTCTGGCGATCATTCCGGCGCCACGCCTGTTGCCACGGGTGATCAAGGTGCCGGAGGAGGTGGGCGGTCCGGGAGACAACTACGTCTTCCTGTCCTCGATGATCCATGCCCACGCCGATGACCTGTTCCAGGGTATGAAGGTCAAGGGTTGCTACCAGTTCCGCCTGACCCGTAACGCCGACCTGGCGCTGGACTCCGAAGACGTCGAAGACCTGGCCCGGGCCCTGCGTGGCGAGTTGTTCTCGCGCCGTTATGGCGATGCCGTGCGCCTGGAAGTGGCCGACACCTGCCCCAAACACCTCTCGGACTACCTGCTCAAGCAGTTCAGCCTGAGTGAAAGCGAGCTGTACCAGGTCAACGGTCCGGTCAACCTGACCCGGCTGTTCAGCATTACCAGCCTGGACAGTCACCCGGAATTGCAATACACGCCGTTCACACCAGCGATTCCCAAGCTGTTGCAGAACGCCGAGAACATTTTCAGCGTGGTCGGCAAGCAGGACATCCTGCTCATGCACCCCTTCGAGTCGTTCACGCCGGTAGTCGATCTGCTGCGCCAGGCCGCCAAGGACCCGCATGTCCTGGCCGTGCGCCAAACCCTGTACCGCAGTGGCGCCAACTCGGAGATTGTCGACGCGCTGGTCGATGCCGCGCGTAACGGTAAGGAGGTCACCGCGGTGATCGAATTGCGTGCGCGCTTCGACGAAGAGTCCAACCTGCAGCTGGCCAGCCGTCTGCAGGCCGCTGGTGCGGTGGTGATCTACGGTGTGGTCGGTTTCAAGACCCACGCCAAGATGATGCTGATCCTGCGTCGCGAAGCCGGCGAGATCGTTCGCTATGCGCACCTGGGTACCGGTAACTACCACGCCGGCAACGCCCGCCTGTACACCGACTACAGCCTGCTGACCTCGGACGACGCCTTGTGTGAAGACGTCGGCAAGCTGTTCAGTCAGTTGATCGGCATGGGCAAGACCCTGCGCATGAAGAAGCTGCTGCACGCGCCGTTCACCCTGAAGAAGGGCATGCTCGACATGATCGCGCGGGAAACCCAGTTCGCCCTTGAGGGCAAGCCTGCGCACATCATCGCCAAATTCAACTCGCTGACCGATCCGAAGATCATCCGCGCCTTGTACAAGGCCAGTCAGTCAGGGGTGCGTATCGATCTGGTGGTGCGCGGCATGTGCTGCCTGCGTCCGGGGATTGCCGGGGTGTCGCACAACATTCAGGTGCGTTCGATCATTGGCCGCTTCCTCGAGCACACGCGGGTGTTCTACTTCCTCAACGGCGGCGAGGAGCAGATGTTCCTGTCCAGTGCCGACTGGATGGAGCGCAACCTCGACAAGCGGGTCGAGACCTGCTTCCCGGTCGAGGGCAAGAAGCTGATCCTGCGGGTCAAGAAGGAACTGGAAGGGTACCTGACCGACAACACCCACGCCTGGATCCTGCAGCCGGACGGCCGCTATGTGCGCAGCACGCCTACCGGCAACCAGAACGCGCGCAGTGCCCAGGCGGCTCTGCTCGAGCGCCTGAGCAACCCGGTCCTCATCGTACGCTGAGGACGAAGCCGACCCGGGTCAGCCACTCAGCCTCCAGGCCGAAGTCGGCCTGGGTCAGCTGATTCTCTTCCAGCCAGCCGGCCGGGAACTCGACATCCAGGCTATCGCCCTTGGCATGCAGGGTCACCGTCGGCATCTGCTGGGTGCCGCGGATGTGATGGAACAGAATCGCAAAGCGCAGCAGCACGCACAGGCGAATCAGCTTGACGCCTTCGTCGCCGAATTCGGCGAACTTGTCCTTGGGAATGTTGCGGCGATGGCCGCGCACCAGCAGGGCGAGCATCTGCTGGTCTTCGCGGGAGAAGCCGGCCAGGTCGGAGTGTTCGATCAGGTAGGCGCCGTGCTTGTGGTAGTGGTAGTGGGCGATATCCAGGCCCACTTCATGCACTTTGGCCGCCCAGCCGAGCAGCTCACGCCAGATACCGTCTTCCAGGTCCCAGGCCTTGGCCACCTGGTCGAAGGCGTGCAGGGCTTTGCGCTCGACCCGGGCCGCCTGGCCCTGATCGACGTGATAACGCTCCATCAGCGACGACAGGGTGCGCTCGCGCACGTCTTCATGGTGATGGCGGCCGAGCAGGTCGTAGAGCACGCCTTCGCGCAGGGCACCATCGCAGTGGTCCATGCGCTGCAGTTCCAGCGCATCGAAAATTGCTTCCATGATCGCCAGGCCGGCCGGGAAGATCGCCCGGCGGTCCGGTTTGACGCCGTCGAAGTCGATCTTGTCGGTTTCGCCCAGTTTGAACAGCTTGCGCTTGAGCCAGGCCAGGCCCTCGGCATTGACCTCGCCGCTGCCCATGCCGCCTGATTTGAGGGCCAGGCCGATGGCGCGGATGGTCCCGGAGGAGCCGATGGCTTCGTCCCAGGTCAGGCGGTGCAGGGCGTTTTCGATGCTCATCAGCTCCAGGCGCGCCGCTGTATAGGCCTGGGCGTAGCGTGCCGGGGTGATTTTGCCGTCACGGAAGTAGCGTTGGGTGTAGCTGACGCAGCCCATTTGCAGGCTTTCGCGCAGCAGCGGCTCGAATCGCTGGCCGATGATGAACTCGGTACTGCCACCGCCGATGTCGGCGACCAGGCGTTTACCGGGGGTGTCGGCCAGGGTGTGGGAAACGCCGAGGTAGATCAGGCGGGCTTCTTCACGGCCGGAAATCACTTCGACCGGATGCCCGAGGATTTCTTCGGCGCGGCGGATGAACTCGCCGCGGTTGCGCGCCTCGCGCAGGGCGTTGGTGCCGACGATACGCACGGCGCCGTCCGGCATGCCGCTGATCAGCTGGGCGAAGCGCTTGAGGCAGTCCAGACCGCGCTGCATCGATTCTTCGTTGAGCTGGCGCTCTTCGTTGATCCCGGCGGCCAGCTGAACCTTCTCCCCGAGTCGCTCAAGAATACGGATCTCGGTATGGTGGGCCTTGGCCACTACCATATGGAAACTGTTGGAGCCCAAGTCAATGGCAGCGATCAAGGACAGATTCTTGGCTGTGGTTTGCGGCATGGTCATGGTTTCTCGGTCGATAACCCGGCAATCCTGCCACGATCCAGGGCTGACGCCAACGCGCAGCTTATCAAGGCTTGATGTGGGGCAGGTTGATGGAGGAAATATGACTTTCCTGTGACCGCACCGATATGCGCGGTCATGCACAACTATAGTTACACTCAATCGTCCGTGACTTCCTGTAAGTCGCCGGTGCGGCTATGATGGGCCACGTTTTTTTGCTTACGACCTTGGAGACTTCCATGAGCAGCGATCTTATCAAACACGTCACTGACGCCACCTTCGAAGCCGAAGTCCTGAAAGCTGAAGGCCCGGTGCTGGTCGACTACTGGGCTGAATGGTGCGGCCCTTGCAAAATGATCGCTCCGGTTCTGGACGAAATCGCCGCTACCTACCAGGGCAAACTGACCGTCGCCAAGCTGAACATCGACGAGAACCAGGAAACCCCGGCCAAGCACGGCGTGCGTGGCATCCCGACGCTGATGCTGTTCAAGAACGGCAACGTCGAGGCCACCAAGGTCGGCGCGCTGTCCAAGTCTCAGCTGGCAGCCTTCCTGGACGCCAATATCTGAGTGAAAAAAGCCCCGCATTCGCCGGGGCTTTTCTTTGTCTGGTGACTAGACGCCAGAAAAAGCAGGTGTTACATTCGGCCTCGCACTGTTTCTCCGGTGCCCTCTGCACGCCGTCGCCGACGCATCCCTAATTCGAATCAGTACGCGATCCTGTCGCCTTCTCTGCGGCGCGGCTTCATTAAGCCAGAAGCTTAATTTCCCCTTCTTACATGATTACGTCACTCCCCTTATGAACCTGACTGAACTCAAGCAAAAGCCGATTACCGATCTGCTCGAAATGGCCGAACAGATGGGCATAGAAAATATGGCCCGTTCGCGCAAGCAAGATGTGATTTTCTCTCTGTTGAAAAAGCATGCGAAAAGCGGCGAGGAAATCTCCGGTGACGGCGTGCTGGAGATTCTCCAGGACGGCTTCGGCTTCTTGCGCTCGGCGGATGCCTCCTATCTGGCAGGCCCGGACGACATCTACGTCTCGCCAAGCCAGATCCGTCGCTTCAACCTGCGCACCGGCGACACCATCGTCGGCAAGATCCGCCCGCCAAAAGAAGGCGAGCGTTACTTCGCCCTGCTGAAAGTCGACACCATCAACTTCGACCGGCCGGAAAACGCGAAGAACAAGATTCTGTTCGAAAACCTGACGCCGCTGTTCCCTAACAAGCGCCTGAAGATGGAAGCCGGTAACGGTTCCACCGAAGACCTCACCGGCCGGGTTATCGACCTCTGTGCCCCGATCGGTAAAGGTCAGCGTGGTTTGATCGTTGCTCCGCCAAAAGCGGGCAAGACCATCATGCTGCAGAACATCGCGGCCAACATTACCCGTAACAATCCCGAGTGCCACCTGATCGTCCTGCTGATCGACGAGCGCCCGGAAGAAGTAACCGAAATGCAGCGCACCGTGCGCGGCGAAGTGGTTGCCTCGACCTTCGACGAACCACCAACCCGCCACGTGCAGGTTGCCGAAATGGTCATCGAGAAGGCCAAGCGCCTGGTTGAACACAAGAAAGACGTGGTCATCCTGCTCGACTCGATCACCCGTCTGGCACGTGCCTACAACACCGTGATCCCGAGCTCAGGCAAGGTCCTGACCGGTGGTGTCGATGCTCACGCCCTGGAGAAGCCAAAGCGTTTCTTCGGTGCTGCGCGTAACATCGAAGAAGGCGGCTCGCTGACCATCATCGCCACCGCACTGGTTGAAACCGGTTCGAAGATGGACGAAGTGATCTACGAAGAGTTCAAGGGCACCGGCAACATGGAGCTGCCGCTGGACCGCAAGATCGCCGAGAAGCGTGTATTCCCGGCCATCAACATCAACCGTTCGGGTACCCGTCGTGAAGAGCTGCTGACCGCCGACGACGAGCTGCAGCGCATGTGGATCCTGCGCAAGCTGCTGCACCCGATGGATGAAGTAGCGGCCATCGAGTTCCTGATCGACAAGCTCAAGCAGACCAAGACCAACGACGAGTTCTTCTTGTCGATGAAACGCAAGTAAGGTTTCTGCGAGACCGACTGGGGCTGCTGCGCAGCCCATCGCGGCTAAAGCCGCTCCCACTGTGGGAGCGGCTTTAGCCGCGATGGGTCGCGCAGCGGCCCCAA
Organism: Pseudomonas alkylphenolica; assembly: GCF_000746525.1. Lineage (NCBI taxonomy): Bacteria > Pseudomonadati > Pseudomonadota > Gammaproteobacteria > Pseudomonadales > Pseudomonadaceae > Pseudomonas > Pseudomonas alkylphenolica. Next base: position 5,556,761 of record NZ_CP009048.1, on the reverse strand, counting down.
ATCATTTTTGCCATCTGTGATTTGGCTATTCCGGCCCGTTAGGCGATACACTTTGCACCCCGACCGGTACGGCGAATACGAGGCTTTTGCATGCAGTATCGCGATTTGCGCGACTTTATCCGTGGCCTGGAACAGCGCGGCGAACTCAAGCGCATCCAGGTTCCGATCTCTCCAGTCCTGGAAATGACCGAAGTCTGCGACCGCACTCTGCGCGCCAAAGGCCCGGCGCTATTGTTCGAAAAGCCCACGGGCTTCGACATTCCGGTACTCGGCAACCTGTTTGGCACTCCGGAGCGGGTAGCCATGGGCATGGGCGCCGAGTCGGTCAGCGAGCTGCGCGAAATCGGCAAGCTGCTGGCCTTCCTCAAGGAACCTGAGCCGCCCAAGGGCCTCAAGGATGCCTGGTCGAAGCTGCCGATCTTCAAAAAGGTCGTGTCGATGGCGCCGAAAGTGGTCAAGGATGCTGCCTGCCACGAAGTGGTCATCGAAGGCGATGACGTCGACCTCGGCATGCTGCCGGTGCAGCACTGCTGGCCGGGCGATGTCGCGCCGCTGATTACCTGGGGTCTGACCGTGACCCGCGGGCCGAACAAAGAGCGTCAGAACCTGGGGATCTATCGCCAGCAGGTGATTGGCCGTAACAAGGTGATCATGCGCTGGCTCAGCCATCGCGGCGGCGCCCTGGATTACCGCGAGTGGTGCGAGAAGCACCCGGGCCAGCCGTTCCCGGTCTCCGTGGCCCTCGGCGCGGATCCGGCGACCATCCTTGGCGCAGTGACCCCGGTACCCGACACCTTGTCCGAATACGCCTTCGCCGGCCTGTTGCGCGGCAACCGCACCGAGCTGGTCAAGTGCCGTGGCAACGACCTGCAGGTGCCGGCCACCGCCGAGATCATCCTCGAGGGTGTGATTCATCCGGGCGAGATGGCGCCGGAAGGTCCGTACGGCGATCACACCGGCTACTACAACGAAGTCGACAGCTTCCCGGTGTTCACCGTCGAGCGCATCACGCACCGCAAGAATCCGATTTATCACAGCACCTACACGGGCCGTCCGCCTGATGAGCCGGCGATCCTCGGTGTGGCGCTCAACGAAGTCTTCGTGCCGATCCTGCAAAAGCAGTTCCCGGAAATCACCGACTTCTACCTGCCGCCTGAAGGCTGTTCCTACCGCATGGCGGTGGTGACCATGAAGAAGCAGTATCCGGGGCACGCCAAGCGCGTCATGCTCGGGGTCTGGTCGTTTTTGCGACAGTTCATGTACACCAAGTTCGTTATTGTCACCGATGACGACATCAATGCCCGGGACTGGAATGATGTGATCTGGGCGATTACCACGCGCATGGACCCCAAGCGCGATACGGTGATGATCGACAACACCCCGATCGACTATCTGGACTTCGCTTCGCCGATTTCCGGTCTGGGTTCGAAGATGGGCCTGGATGCGACGAACAAGTGGCCGGGAGAAACCAGCCGTGAATGGGGACGGGTCATCGTCAAGGATGAAGCGGTCACCCGGCGGATCGATGAGCTGTGGAACCAGTTGGGAATAGACTAAATGCAGGTAACCTTGCAGCCGTCCGGGGCGGTGTTGGCGCTCAACCCCGGAGAACGGATTCTGGATGGGGCGCGGCGTCTTGGCTACGACTGCCCGCAGAGCTGCCGCAATGGCAACTGCCATGTCTGCGCTGCGTTGCTGGTGGAAGGCCGCGTGCGTCAGGACGGGCAAGAGCGTGACCATGGCGAGCTGTTCACCTGTATCGCCGAACCGCTGGAGGACTGCGTCTTGTTATGGGATGGCGTGCTCGCGTTAGGCGAGTTGCCGGTACGGACACTGGCCTGTCAGTTGAGTGAGTGCGTTGAGGTCGGTGGCGACGTCTGGCGGGTGCGCCTGCGGGCGCCGGCGGGCAAACCGCCGCGTTACCACGCCGGGCAGTACCTGATGATCGAGCGCGAAGCGGGCGACAAGGCTGCCTTCTCCCTGGCCTCGGCCCCTCATAGCGGACGCGAGCTTGAGCTGCATGTGCTGGCCCGCGAGAACAGTGCGGTGGCATTGATTGCGCAGTTGCAGCGCAACGGTATGGCGCGGCTCGAAATGCCGTTTGGCGATGCTCACCTGGCTGAGCTGCCCGATGGTCCGCTGGTACTGATCGCCGCAGGCACCGGCATGGCGCAAATGCACAGCCTGATCGAGCATTGCCGGGCCCAGGGCTTCAAGCATCCGGTTCATCTGTACTGGGGTGTGCGCCTGCCAGAGGACTTCTACCAGATCGAGCATTGGGCCGAATGGGAACAGTTGCCGAACCTGTTCCTGCACAAGGTGGTGAGCGATCTGTGTGGCTGGGAAGGGCGTTGTGGCCTGCTGCACGAGGCCATTTGTGAAGACATGCAGGATCTGGCCGGTATCCATGTTTACGCCAGCGGCTCGCCGAACATGGTCTATGCCACCCTCGATGCGCTGGTCGAAGCGGGTATGGATGCTCATCAGATGCGTGCTGATGTATTCGCTTATGCCCCTCGCGGTTGAATGACCAAACAAGGCACGCTGCAATAGCGTGCCGGTTTAATAACCACCGTTGTTTGTAGCGGGCATAAGGCAATTATTATTGCCAGCAGCGTAAATAACTTTCGCTACACTTGGAATAACACCCGGTGGGTTGCTCAAAGCCTTGCTACAGGGCACTTCCGGGGCGAGGTGAGGCTTGTGTTCAATACACAATCTGCCGTACGGTAAGTACGCGGATAACGTATTCGTTTACAGTGACTCACTTCAGTAGTTCACGGGGAATTCTGGCGGCAGCTATGTCGGCGATTGAAACTGCATCTTTGCCTGTGGCTTATCCTCCGTTGCTCGACTTCGGACAACAACTGTCCCATGAGCAACTTAAACTTTCGGTTCAGCACACCATGTCCCGCCATCAGGGTGGTCCGGTCTGGCTGTTTGCCTACGGTTCGCTGATCTGGCGCCCGGAATGCAACGCCGCCGAGCGTCGGCGCGCCAGGGTGCATGGTTACCATCGCGGGCTATACCTGTGGTCGCACGAGCACCGGGGGACTCCAGAGTGCCCGGGGCTGGTCTTCGGCCTTGACCGTGGCGGCTCCTGCAGCGGCTTTGCCTACCGCCTGCCAGACGAATGCCTGGAAGACTCCCTGCTGGCCCTGTGGCAGCGCGAGATGCCTTACCCGGCTTACCGGCCGCACTGGCTGACCTGCCGCCTGGACGATGGCAGCAAGGTCCAGGCCCTGGGTTTTGTGCTGGAGCGGCACTTGCCGTGCTACGCCGGTAACCTGCCCGACGATCTGCTCAGTCAGATTTTCGCCAACGCCAAGGGGCGTTATGGCAGTACCCGTGACTACGTCGAGCAGACCCTCAACGCCTTGCGCATTCATGCCATGCCGGACCGTAACCTGGAGGCCCGGTTCCGGCGTTGCCACCTGCCGCTGTAACAATAATGAGAATTGTTATTTTGTCCGCAGGGCTCTGGCACGCTACTATCGCGCCCTTATATTCATTGGACAGGCAGGATCAAGGATGAAGTGGTTGGCAGCATTGCTGTTAATGGGGGCAACTGGATTCGCCCATGCCGATATCAAAGTGGAGTTTGTCGAGAAAACCATTCCGACCTATCCGGCCGAGCTGCGCAAGGCGGCTATCACCGGCTCCGTCAAAATCGGCTTTGAGGTTCGGGCCGACGGCTCGGTTGCGGATGTGAAGGTGATTCAGAGCAGTGAGCCGGCGTTCGCCGACGCTGCACTTGAGGCGGCCAGGCAATGGCGCTTCAAGCCCTGGGCGGTGACCAAAGAAAATCCCGCAAAGCTCGATGTGCGTACAGACCTGCATTTTCGTCTTAACGACAAAAAGGAATGGTGGGATATCTACGAGCGGGCCGGGTTGATCCTGATGACCTGCAAGAAGTTCAACGAAGAAGTGGCGCAGTTCCGCAAAGATGACTCGGCCAGACCACTCGACGACATGAACACCACACTGTTGTCGATCCGCATGATTTCGCGCTTTGAAGAAGACGGCGTCACCAGCTACAAGCAATCGATGGCCACCTCCAAGTCCTTCAAGAAGGCGCTGCCAGGGATAATCAAAAAGTGCCAGACCTACCCGGGCATCGACTTCGTCGATGTCTGGCCTGCATATTTGCGTGAGCGCCTGGTCCCGCAGAGCTGATGCGCTGCGGGCAGGATTGGCTCAGCGCAGGGTCACCACCAGCTTGCCCAGCGCTTTACGCTGACCGAGCAGGTTGATGGCAGCTCCAGCCTCGGCCAGCGGGAAGGTTTGCGACACCAGTGGCTTGAGCTTGCCCTCGGCGTACCAGGCAAACAGTTGCTTGAAGTTCGCCGCGTTGTCAGCTGGCTGACGCTGGGCGAAGGCGCCCCAGAATACGCCAAGCACTGCCGCCCCCTTGAGCAGCGCCAGGTTTACCGGTAGCTGCGGGATGCGCCCGCTGGCAAAGCCTACCACCAGCAGCCGGCCGTTCCAGGCGATGCCGCGCACGGCCTGGTCGAACAGATCGCCGCCGACCGGGTCGTAGATCACATCGACACCGTTGCCGGCGGTCAGGCGTTTGATCTCGTCCTTGAGGCTGTGCTCGCTGTAGTTGATCAGTTCATCGGCACCGGCGGCCTTGGCCACGGCGAGCTTCTCGGCGCTGCTGGCCGCGGCGATGACCCGTGCGCCCATGGCCTTGCCGATTTCCACCGCCGCCAGCCCGACACCGCCCGAGGCGCCGAGCACCAACAGGGTCTCGCCGGCCTTGAGCTGACCGCGTTGCTGCAGGGCATGCATCGAGGTGCCGTAGGTCATGCCAAAGGCGGCGGCGTGGGTGAAGTCCATTTGCTCAGGGATCGGCAGTACGTTATAGCCTGGCACTGCCACCTGCTCGGCAAAGCTGCCCCAGCCGGTCAGGGCCATGACCCGGTCGCCGACCTTGAGATCAGTGACTTTCTCGCCCACCGCGCTGATGACCCCCGCCGCCTCGCCACCGGGAGAGAAGGGCAGGGGCGGCTGGAACTGGTACTTGCCCTCGATGATCAGGGTGTCGGGAAAGTTGACCCCGGCCGCATGCACATCCAGGAGGATTTCGTTCTTCTTCGGTACGGGGTTTGCGACCTCTTCCAGGACCAGACCCTGAGCCGGGCCCAGGGTTTTGCACAACACTGCTTTCATCGGGACTATTCCTTTGCGCGTAGTGGCCGATAAGTGTAGGTGGGGCACGTTGAGGGTCAACGAGCATGCCCCACCCTGATAGGCCAACATAAGCCGCTATGCGGCTGCCGGTGGGAGCGGGCTTGCCCCGCGATCGCGGTGTGTCAGTAACATTGCATCGGGGGACAAGCCCCCTCCCACTGGTATGCTGGCGCCAACTGTTTGAGGAGCGAATTCGTGAAAGCGTGGATCTTGATGGTAATGGCGCTGATGCTGCCGATGGCGGCCATGGCCGAAGAAGCCAAGGAAGGGGAACCGAAGGTCTCGTACATCTCCCTGAGCCCACCCTTCGTGGGCAATTACGCCCTGGATGGCGGTCCTAAGCTGCGTGTGTACAAAGCCGACGTCGCCCTGCGGGTCAACAGTGACGCTGCTGCGACGGCGGTGAAGCATCACGAGCCATTGATCCGCAATCAGCTGGTGGCGCTCTTCACTCAGCAGAACCTGGAAAGCATGAGCAATGTCGAGGCCAAGGAAAAGCTGCGCCAGGAAGCCCTGAAGCAGGTCCAGCAGGTGCTGGAGAATGAAGAAGGCAAGCCGCTGGTTGATGATCTGCTGTTCAACAACCTGATCGTGCAGTAACCCGCCCGGCCCTCAGGACGTCAGGCTGCGGCGAAAACGTCCCAGGGCAACGGCGAAAAACGCCAGGCCGATGGCAGCCAGGGCCAGCAGGTCGGGCCAGACCACCGCCAGCCCGGCGTCACGGAACAGGATGGCGGCGCTGAGGCTGACGAAGTGGGTCGAGGGCGAAAGCTGCATGACCCACTGCAGCCACTGCGGCATGCTGTCCAGCGGCGTACTGCCCCCGGACAGCAAGAGCATGGGGATGATCACCGGAATCGCCAGCAAGCCGAATTGCGGGGTCGAGCGGGCCAGGGTGGCGAGGAAGATCCCCAGCGCGGTACTGGCAAACAGATACAGCGCGGTCACCGCCAGGAACAAGCCCAGCGACCCGGCCAACGGCACGCCCAGTGCCCCTTTGACCACCACTTCCAGCGACACCCAGGTGCACAGCACCACCACCAGGGCGTTGCTGCCGATCTTCGCCAGCATGATTTCCAGCGCCGTCAGCGGCAGCACCAGCAGGTGATCGAGGGTGCCGTGTTCGCGTTCGCGCAGCAGTGCGGTGCCAGTCAGGACAATTGCCAGAATGGTGATGTTGTTGACGATCTGGATCACCGCCAGAAACCAGCCACCTTCCAGGTTCGGATTGAACAGCGCCCTGGGGCTGATCAGCGCCGGGCTGCTGGTTGTCGCCGAGCCCTGGTTGGCGTAGTCCAGCAGTTCGCGTTCGAAGATCCGCCCGATGTAGCCGGCGCCCATGAACGCCTGGCTCATGGCCGTGGCATCGACATTGACCTGCAGCTCCGGCGAGCGCCCGGCGAGCAGGTCTGTCTGGAAATTGACCGGTACGTTGATGACGAAGGTGTACAGGCCACTGTCCATGGCCTGGTCAAGCCGGTCGTAGGCCAGCGGCACGGCGGTCTGGAATTCGGGTGGTTGCAGGGCCTCGGCCAGCTTGCGTGAAAGCAGGCTGTGGTCTTCGTCGATCACCGCCACGCTGGCGTTGTGCACGCCGATGATCGATCCCGCGGCCGGCATGTAGATCGCCACGCTGAAGGCATACAGCAGGAACAGCAGCAGTACGCTGTCGTGGCGCAGGCTGGTCAGCTCTTTGAGGCCCAGGCGCAGGGTGTGTGCCAAGCGATGCATCAGACCTCCTGCTTCTTCAGCATGGCCAGGCTCAGGCCGGTGAAACCGAGGAAGAAGCCCAGCAACGCCAGGCACTGTGGCCACAGCTCGCGCAGGCTCAGGGCCTTGGTGAACGTGCCGACGGCGATGTCGAGAAAGTAGCCGGCCGGGAACAGTTGGCCCATCAGCGCCGCCGAGCCGTCGAGCGAGGAGCGCGGCACGATCAGCCCGGAGAACTGGATGGTCGGCAGGCTGGTGATGATCATGGTGCCGAGGATCGCGGCAATCTGGGTGCGGGTGAAGGCCGAGATCAGCAGGCCCAGGCTGGTGGTTGCCAGCAGGTACAGCAGACCGCCACAGGCCAGGGCCAGGGCGCTGCCTTTGAACGGCACATTGAACAGCCAGCGGTTCATGGCCACTAGCAGCGCCAGGTTGATCAGGCTGATTGCCAGGTACGGCGCCTGTTTGCCGAGGAGGAATTCCAGGCGGGTCAGCGGCGTGGCGTAGAAGTTGGTGATCGAGCCCAGCTCTTTCTCGCGGACAATCCCCAGCGCCGTGAGCATGGCCGGAATGAAGGCCAGGATCAGCGCCATCACCCCGGGGCCGATGGCATTCACGCTGACCACATCCTGGTTGTAGCGAAAGCGGGTTTCCAGGCGCACCGGCGATTGTCCGGGCTGCGCCTTGCTGCTCAGCGCTGCCAGTTGTTCAAGGTTGGCCTGGTGCACCGCTTCGACGTAGTTGCGGCTGGTCTCGGCGCGAAACGGCATGCCACCGTCGAGCCAGGCGGCCACCACCGGTTGGCGCCCGGCGTGCAGGTCGCGACCGAATCCGGGTGGGATCTCCAGAGCCAGTTTGATTTCCGAGCGCTGCAGGCGTTGGTGCAACTGTTTCGAGTCGCGAATCGGTGCTTGCTCGGCGAAGTAGCGCGAGCCGCGGAAGGCTTCGAGGTAGGCGCGGCTTTGCGGGCTCTGGTCCTGGTCATAGACGGCGAAGGCCAGGTTCTCCACGTCCAGCGAGATGCCGTAGCCGAAAATCACCATCATGAACACGGCGCCGAGCAGGGCGAATGCCAGGCGTACCTTGTCGCGCAGCAGTTCTTTGCCTTCGCGTGTGGCCACGGCAAACAGGCGGCGGATGCTGAAACCTTGCGACATGACCATTGGCGTTGTCGAGGCGGGCGCATCCAGCTGGGCGGTGGCCGCAGGCGTTTCGCTCGGCTCCTGGGCCTGTTCCAGGCAAGTGACGAAAGCGTCTTCGAGGGTTTCACCGGCGAACTGTTGTTGCAGCGCCGCCGGCGTATCGCAGGCCAGTACCTTGCCGGCGTGCATCAGGGAAATGCGGTCGCAGCGCAGCGCTTCGTTCATGAAGTGGGTGGACAGGAAGATGGTCACGCCCTGATCGCGCGACAGTTCGATCAGCAAGCGCCAGAAGTCATCGCGGGCGGCCGGGTCGACCCCTGAAGTGGGTTCGTCGAGGATCAGTACCTCGGGGCGATGCAGTACCGCGACCGCCAATGACAGGCGCTGGCGCAGGCCCAGGGGCAGGGCGCCGGATTGCTGGTCGGCGATGGCGCCGAGGTCGAAACGCTCGATCAGCTCGACGATGCGCGGCGCGCTTTCGGCTTTGGGCAGGTCGAAAAGCCGCGCGTGCAGATCGAGGTTCTGCCGCACGCTAAGCTCGCCATACAGCGAGAAGCTCTGGGACATGAAGCCAACCCGCTTGCGCGTGGCCAGGTCCTTGGCGTCCACCGGGCGGCCCAACAGCATGGCGCTGCCTTCACTGGCCGGCATCAAGCCGGTGAGCACTTTCATGGTGGTGGTCTTGCCGCAGCCGTTGGAGCCGAGAAAACCGAAAATCTCACCACGGCCAATGGCGAAGCTGACCTTGTTCACCGCAGTGAAGTCACCGAAGCGCAGAGTCAGCTCATGGGCTTCGATGGCAATCGTCGTGTCGCCGTCAGCGCGCGGTGGAATCTGCAGCGGCTGTGCGTTGTGTGCGCTGTCGCCTTGATAGTGGGTGAAGGCATCATCCAGCTTGCCGCTGGCGGTGACATTGGCCAGCTCGTGGCTGAGCCCCGCGGCAATCAATCTGCCGCGATCGAGCATCAGGCAATGTTCGAACTGTTCGGCCTCTTCCATGTAGGCGGTGGCCACCAGCAGGGTCAGTTGCGGCCGCTCCTGGCGCACCTGTTCGACCAGTTCCCAGAAGCGCCTGCGCGACAGCGGATCGACGCCGGTGGTCGGCTCGTCGAGGATCAACAGGTCCGGTTCGTGGATCAACGCACAACATAAACCGAGCTTTTGCTTCATGCCGCCGGACAGCTTGCCCGCCGGCCGTTCGGCAAAGCGGGCGAGGTCGGTGGCCAGCAGCAGGTTGTGCATGCGCTGCTCGCACTCGGCGGCGCTGAGGCCGAACAGGGTGGCGAAGAAGCGGATGTTTTCGCTGATCGACAGTTCCGGGTAGAGGTTATTGCCCAGGCCCTGCGGCATGAAAGCGATGCGCGGGTACAGGCTGTTGCGGTGACGGCGCTTGCGGATCGAACCGCCGAGTACCGACAGCTCACCGTGTTGCAGCTTTTTCACCCCGGCAATCAGCCCGAGCAGGCTGGACTTGCCGGCACCGTCCGGGCCGATCAGGCCGCAGCGGGTGCCGGCCGGCAGGTTGAAGGTGATGTCCTGCAGGGCATCCAGCTTGCCGTAGCGGTGGCGGATGCCCTCGGCCTGCAGCGCCAGTGCGTTCATTGCAGGTTGGCCGGCCAGTCCACTTCAGCGGTGCGCACATAGCCCGCACCGGGCATGCCGGGTTTGGCCTGTGGCACGGCACTGGGCTCGGTCAGGCGCAGCTTGACCCGGAACACCAGCTTCTGGCGTTCGTCGCGGGTTTCCACCTGCTTCGGGGTGAACTGGGCCTTGGCGGCGACAAAGGCAATTTTCGCCGGCAGGGCCTTTTCCGGCAGGGCGTCGAGTACCACCCGGGCCTGATCGCCGACGGTCAGGCGACCGGTAGTCGAAGCCGGCAGGTAGAGGTTCATGTACTGGTCGTTAGGGTCGATCAGCAGCAATACCCGGCCACCGGCACCGAGCACTTCGCCAGGCTCGGCCAGGCGTAACTGGATGACGCCGTCGATGGGCGCACGCAGGCTGCTGTCGTCGATCTCGCTGGTGAGTTGCGCAACCTGGGCCTGGGCGGCGCCGATCGCGGCCTTGATCGCGGCCAATTGAGCACGCGCCGCGACCACTGCGGAACAGGCGGTGTCGTAGCGCGCCTGCTGTTGGTCGAGCAACTGCTGGCTGGCGTATTTGCGCTGGAAAATTTCCCGTACCCGCTTGAGCTCCTGGCTGGCCAGCAGCTGCTCGCTCTGGCGCAATTGCACATTGGCCTGGGCCGCCGCGTAGTTTTCCTGGGCCCGCAGCACTTCGGCTTCAGCCTGATTGCGTTGGGCCTCGAGGGTGCGGGTGTCGATACGCGCCAGCAGCTGGCCTTGGCGAACTTTGTCGCCTTCGTCGACCAGCACTTCGGCCAGGCGCCCTGGGATCTTGCTGGCGATCTGCACTTCAGTGGCTTCGAGGCGGCCGTTACCCATGCTCAGACCATCGGGCAGACGATCGTGCAGGGATTTCCAGTAACCCAGGCCACCTGCGGCCACAAGCAGGGCGATCAAGGCGCCGGCGAAAAATTTCGGGGTATGTTGGCTCATCAGTCTGCATCCTGCTGCATTCACGTCAGAGTGTGACGCGGCACCGATCCTGGTGCGTTGATGTTGGTCAAATAGATAGCATCCTACCCGGTTTAGCGCAGAGCGAGTACTGCGGCCCATTGTTCAGGGGTCACCGGCATGACCGACAGGCGGCTGCCTTTCTGCACCAGTGGCAATTCGGCGAGGGCGGTCTGTTGTTTGAGGTAGCCCAGGCCCAGCACCTTGCTGAAGGTTTCGACGTGGGCAACGTCGACAGCGCTCCAGGGGTTTTTCTCGGCATTGGCCTTGGCGTCGAAGTAATGGCTTTGCGGATCGAGGGCGGTCGGGTCGGGGTAGGCGGCGGCACTGATCCGGGCGATACCGGCGATGCCCGGCTCAGGGCAGCTGGAGTGGTAGAAAAAAAACTGATCGCCCACTGCCATGCTGCGCAGGAAATTGCGTGCCTGATAGTTGCGAACGCCGTCCCAGCGCGCTTGCTGCAAGCGTGCCAGATCCTTGATCGAGAGTTCATCGGGCTCGGATTTCATCAGCCAATAGGCCATGGGGCTGCTCCTGGTAAAAATTTGAAATAACCTGTTGCATGAAACCGACAGTCGGTTGGCGTCAAGGTTTGCGTGTCGTCTCAGGTTGTCGGAGAATGCGCCACTTTCAAGCTTGACGCTGCCGCAACCATTAAAAAACGTTGCTGACAACGTGATCAGTTTGCCTGAGGGGGGCAATCAATGAATCGCAAACCGGACTTGCTCTGGATTCTGGTGTTTCTGTTCGGTTTGGGTGTGGTCACTACCGGTTATGCGCAAAGCCTGTGGGAGCGCAAACTCGACGCTCCGTACGAGATGCCGGTCAATCCGCAACAGCGTTAATCGCCTGCTGGCGCCTTTTCAGACGGGCGCCAGGTACCAGCCACGGTCCGAGACCGTTCCTTGCAGTGGTACATCCCAACTGGCCTGGGCCAGTCGCTCGACTTTTTGACACTCATGGGCCAAGCCTAACAACAAGGGCTTTTTCCATGCCTTGCGCCGTGCCTGATAGGCCAGGCTTCGATCATAGAAGCCACCGCCCATGCCCAGCCGGCCACCGACTTCATCAAACCCCACCAGTGGCAGCAGGATGAGGTCCAGCGCCCAGATCGGCCGTTGCCGTGCCAGATTGATGTGCGGCTCGGCGATGCGAAAACGGTTGGGCCGCAGCTTTTCGCCGTGCTCGATACGCTGAAAGACCATTTTGCTTCTCGGCCAGGCGTGCAGCACCGGAAGATAGGTGCGCTTGCCGCGCCGCTGGGCTTCGCGCAGCAGCAGACGTGGATCGATCTCGCAATCATTGGGCAGGTACAGGGCGATGTGGCGGGCGCGGCGGAACAGCGGATGCTGGGCCAGTTGCCGGTACAGTCCAAGCGCGGCCTGACGTTGCTCGGCCGGGCTCAAGGCGCGGCGGGCATCACGTAACAGGCGGCGAAGTTGGGGGCGGGTGAGCGGCGCGGTGTCGGTCATGGCACGGGCGTTCCCAGAGAGGGCTGCCTGGCGCAGGGCGGCAGCTCGATTTGCCCGCGCAACAACGCGAGCAAAGGTAATTCAGGCTCCCCGACGAACCGCTGTCGGTGTAGCCCTTGAACCCGAAAGTTCAAGGTGGAGATTGCAGGAGGCGTTAAGGCTTTCCGTCAAGCGGACATGCACACCGGCCCCACGTGCAACCCCCGTGGTTGTGCGTATCGGCTCAGGGACATGACCGACTGGCAAGCACTCCAGGGAGTGGCGCCAGTATACCGATACTCAGCCCTTATTTGAATCTTGATCGTCGGCCAGTGCCTGATCGACCCGTTCGAGCAGGTCACGCACCTGTTCACGGCTGGCGCCGCCTGCTGGCGCTTCAGGGCGTTCCTGGTTGTGCAGCAGGTCGTGGGTGATGTTCAGCGCGGCCATCACGGCGATCCGGTCGGCACCGATGACTTTGCCGCTGCTGCGGATTTCGCGCATCTTGCCGTCCAGGTAGCGTGCGGCGCTGACCAGGTTGCTGCGCTCTTCGGGCGGACAGATGATCGAATATTCTTTGTCGAGGATCTGAACGGTGACGCTATTGCTTGAACTCATGAGTCTTGCTCCAGGGCCTTGAGTCGCAAAATCATCGATTCGACCTTACGCCGGGCGATTTCGTTTTTTTCGATGAGGTGGGCGCGCTCCTCGCGCCAGGACTTTTCCTGAGCTAATAGGAGTGCGTTTTGCCGTTTTAGTTGCTCGACTCGCTCAATCAGCAGTTCGAATCGGCCCATCAGCGCTTGCAGATCGTTCTCTTGCATTGGTTGCCCACTCGATTCGCTCTGGGGGTGGTTGCCCGGTTTATGCCCCGGCCTGCCCCGAGTTGGCCACGTCGATGGTCTTGGCGCGCCTGCCGGTGCTAGGATACAAGGTCTTCATTCTAGTCATTGCGCCGTCTGGCGCCTAGTTGCCCATGCCCAATACCAATTCGCCGTACACCGCTTTCGCCACCTTGCTCAGCAGCAACGGGCATCCTGTTTCCCCTGCCGAACTGCACGGGCTGTTGCTCGGCCGCAGCTGCGCCGGTGCCGGCTTCGATGCCGAGGCCTGGCTGGCCGACGCCGCCCACCTGCTGGAAAACGATCCGGCAGACAACGTTCGTAACGCTTTGATCGGCCTGCAGGAGATGGTCAAAGGCGAACTCACCGGCGACGATATCACTGTTGTCTTGCTGCTGCCGGGCGATGACGCCACGCTGACCGACCGGGCTGCGGCCCTGGGTGAGTGGTGCAAAGGTTTCCTTTATGGCTTTGGCTTGAACTCGGGTGGCTTGACCCTGAGCGTCGAGGCCAACGAAATCTTGCAGGATCTGGACGCGATTTCCCAGGTCCAGGACGCCCTGGAAGAATCCGAAGACGGAGAAAGCGACTACATGGAAGTGATGGAATACCTGCGCGTCGCGCCGCTGCTGCTGTACACGGAGCTGGCCAAGCCGGTCGAGCCTGCCGCCAAACCTTCGCTGCACTGATTGCTGAGGGACTCCACTGCCCATGAGCCATATCCCCAAGTCGGAATACGCCCGTCGACGCAAGGCGCTGATGGCGCAGATGGAACCCAACAGTATTGCCATCCTGCCCGCCGCCGCAGTTGCCATCCGCAACCGCGACGTCGAGCATGTGTACCGCCAGGACAGCGATTTCCAGTACCTCAGCGGCTTCCCCGAGCCTGAAGCGGTCATCGCCCTGATTCCCGGCCGTGAGCACGGCGAATACGTGCTGTTCTGCCGTGAACGCAACCCCGAGCGCGAGCTATGGGATGGCTTGCGCGCCGGCCAGGAAGGCGCGATCCGCGACTTTGGCGCCGATGACGCCTTCCCCATCACCGATATCGACGACATCCTGCCCGGCCTGATCGAAGGCCGCGACCGGGTTTACTCGGCCATGGGCAGCAATCCGGAATTCGACCGCCACCTGATGGAATGGATCAACGTGATCCGCTCCAAGGCGCGTCTTGGCGCCCAGCCGCCGAACGAGTTCGTTGCCCTGGATCATCTGCTGCATGACATGCGCCTGTATAAATCGGCGGCAGAAGTGAAAGTCATGCGCGAGGCCGCGGCAATTTCCGCGCGGGCTCACGTGCGGGCCATGCAGGCCTGCCGTGCGGGCTTGCGCGAGTACAGCCTGGAAGCCGAGCTGGATTACGAGTTCCGCAAAGGCGGGGCGAAGATGCCGGCTTACGGCTCGATCGTCGCCGCCGGACGCAACAGTTGCATCCTGCATTACCAGGAGAACGATGCACTGCTCAAGGACGGTGATCTGGTATTGATCGACGCCGGTTGCGAGATCGACTGCTACGCCAGCGACATCACCCGAACCTTCCCGGTCAGCGGGCAGTTCTCGCCGGAGCAGAAGGCGATCTACGAGCTGGTGCTCAAGGCCCAGGAAGCGGCGTTTGCCGCCATCGCGCCGGGCAAGCACTGGAACCACGCCCATGAGGCGACGGTTCAGGTGATCACTGAAGGGCTGGTGGCGCTGGGGCTGCTCAAGGGCAAGGTCCAGGAGCTGATCGAAAGCGAAGCCTACCGGGCCTTCTACATGCACCGCGCCGGACACTGGCTGGGCATGGATGTGCACGATGTCGGCGAGTACAAGGTCGGTGGCCAGTGGCGCGTACTTGAGCCCGGCATGGCGCTGACGGTGGAACCTGGCATCTATATCGGTGCCGACAACCAGAGTGTCGCGAAAAAGTGGCGCGGCATTGGTGTACGTATCGAGGATGACGTAGTGGTAACTAAGCAGGGCTGTGAAATCCTGACCTCAGGTGTGCCGAAGACGGTCGCTGAAATCGAAGCCTTGATGGCTGCTGCGCGCAGTGCCGCGGCATGAACCGGGTGAACCTGGCAATCATTGGCGGTGGCCTGGTCGGCGCCAGTCTGGCGCTTGCTTTGCAAGCGGGCGCCAAGGCGCGCGGCTGGAAGATCCTGCTGATCGAACCCTTCGCACCGGGCGACAGTTATCAGCCGAGCTATGACGCACGCTCCTCGGCGTTGTCCTTCGGTACCCGGCAGATTTATGAGCGCCTGGGCCTGTGGCAGCAGATCAGCCGCCGGGCCGAACCGATTCGCCAGATCCAGGTTTCCGACCGTGGCCGCTTTGGCGCCACGCGCCTGGATGCGCTGGAGGAAGGGGTTCCCGCTCTGGGTTATGTAGTGGAAAACGCCTGGCTGGGGCAGTGCCTGTGGAAAGGCCTGGATGCCGAGGTGGTGAGCTGGCGTTGCCCGGCTGAAGTGACCGCCATGCAGGCGCTGGAAGACGGTTATCGCCTGTCGCTCAATGACGATACCCAGGTTGAGTGCGACCTGGCAGTGCTCGCCGACGGCGGCCGCTCCGGCCTGCGCGAGCAACTGGGCATCCATGTCAGCCAGCGCCCGTACAACCAGAGCGCGCTGATTGCCAACATCACTCCGAGCGAAGCTCACTGTGGTCAGGCGTTCGAGCGCTTCACCGACGAAGGCCCGATGGCCTTGCTGCCCCTGCCGGAAAACCGTTGTGCGCTGGTCTGGACCCGCGCCGGGATGGACGCCAAACGCCTGGCCGAGCTGGATGAACGCAGCTTCCTGAGCGAGTTGCAGGAGGTGTTCGGCTACCGTCTGGGCCTGTTGCGCCAGGTCGGCGCACGGCATCTGTACCCCTTGTCGCTGATTGAAGCCCAGGAGCAGGTACGTCCGCACCTGGTGGTGCTGGGCAATGCCGCCCACAGCCTGCACCCGATTGCCGGGCAGGGCTTCAACCTGTCGCTGCGCGATGTGCAGTCGCTGGCCGAAGACCTGCTGGCAGGCCCTGCCGTGCCGGGCGACTTTGCCACGCTGCAGGCCTATCGCGAGCGTCAGCGCCTCGACCAGGACCTGACCGTCGGCTTCTCCGACCGGGTCACCCGCCTGTTCGGCAGTGCGCAACCGCTGGTTGCCACCGGACGTAACCTGGGGTTGCTCGGGCTCGACCTGTTGCCGCCGGCCAAGCGTTGGTTTGCCCGCCAGGCCATGGGCCTGGGAACCCGTCCGGACCCACGGAGCTGAGCATGGACGATCCGCGCAAACTGGCACGGCGTGCGCGCAGGCTGCGCTGGCGGCTGAACTTTTATCCGCCCTATATCGGTGCCGGCATTCACGTGCAAAGCATCAGTCCGGACTTGCGCCAGATAAAGGTGCGCCTGGGCCTGGGCTGGTTCAATCGCAACTACGTCGGCACCCAGTTCGGCGGCAGCCTGTATTCGATGGTCGATCCGTTCTACATGCTGATGCTGATGGAACTGCTCGGCCGCGATTACATTGTCTGGGACAAGGCCGCCAGTATCGATTTCATCACTCCGGGCAAAGGCCCGGTGTTCGCTGAACTGCGCATCGACGATCAGCTGCTGGCGGATATCCGCGAGCACACGGCGGGCGGCAAGAAATACCTGCCACGACTTCAGGTCGATATCCGTGACGCTGCCGGCGAGCTGGTGGCGCAGGTCGACAAAACCCTTTACGTGCGGCTCAAGCCGCAAGCGAGACAGGCTTAAGGCATGGAAATGCGCGCAGATCTGTTGATTGTCGGTGCCGGTATGGTCGGCAGCGCCCTGGCCCTGGCATTGCAGCACAGTGGCCTGGAGATTCTCCTGCTCGACGGCAGTCCGCTGTCGATCAAACCCTTCGATGAGCAGGCCGCCTTCGAACCGCGGGTCAGTGCCCTGTCGATGGCCAGCCAGCGCATCCTCGAACGCCTGGGTGCCTGGCAGGGGATTGAGCAGCGGCGTGTCAGTCCCTATTCGGACATGCGTGTCTGGGACGGCAGCGGCACCGGTCAGATCCATTTCTCGGCGGCCAGCGTGCATGCCGAGGTGCTGGGGCATATCGTCGAGAACCGGGTGATACAGGATGGCCTGCTGGAACGTCTGCATGACAGTGAAGTCGGTCTGCTGGCCAACGCACGCCTGGAGCAGATGCGTCGTTCCGGTGACGAGTGGCTGCTGACCCTCGCCGATGGCCGCACGTTGCGTGCGCCGCTGGTCATCGCCGCTGACGGCGCGAATTCGGCGGTGCGGCGCCTGACCGGCTGCGAGACCCGCGAGTGGGACTACCTGCACCACGCCATTGTCACCAGCGTGCGCTGCGCCGAGCCGCATCAGGCGACCGCCTGGCAACGCTTTACCGACGACGGACCGCTGGCCTTCCTGCCGCTGATCCGCGATGGCCAGCAGGATTGGTGCTCGATTGTCTGGTCGACCACCCCGGAACAGGCCGAGCGCTTGATGAAGCTCGACGATGCTGATTTCTGCGCGCAACTCGAACGCGCCTTCGAAGGGCGCCTGGGCGCTGTGTTGCAGGCCGATCCACGGCTTTGCGTGCCGCTACGCCAGCGTCATGCCAAACGCTATGTGGCCGAAGGCCTGGCCTTGATCGGTGACGCCGCGCACACCATTCACCCGTTGGCCGGGCAGGGGGTCAACCTGGGCTTTCTCGATGCCGCGGTATTGGCCGAAGAACTGCTGCATGCCTATGAGCGTGGTGAGCGACTGGCGGATGAGCGCGTATTGAGCCGCTTCGAGCGTCGTCGCATGCCGCACAACCTGGCGCTGATGGCGGCCATGGAAGGCTTCGAGCGCCTGTTCCAGGCCGACCCGCTGCCACTGCGCTGGTTGCGCAACAGTGGCCTGAAATGGGTTGAGCAACTGCCTGAAGCCAAGGCGCTGTTCGTTCGTCAGGCCTTGGGGCTCAGTGGTGATTTGCCAGAACTGGCGAAGGCCTGAAGCCGGTTCTTCGGTTGCCGTAACATCTGGTAACTCCTCCCCGGTGAGTTCGGTTGAGAAGGCAAATGGGATTAACTACCATTTGCGCCTCTATTTGAACTCCGAGGACTGCACCATGTTGCCACGCAAGCACGTATTGGCCGCCCTGGCTCTGACCCTGTTGGGCGGTACCGCCCAGGCGGCGGACGAGGTGGTGGTGTATTCCTCGCGCATCGACGAGCTGATCAAGCCGGTGTTCGACGCCTATACCGCCAAGACCGGGGTCAAGGTCAAGTTCATCACCGACAAGGAAGCGCCGCTGATGCAGCGGATCAAGGCCGAGGGGCAGAACGCCACCGCCGACCTGCTGCTGACCGTCGATGCCGGTAACCTCTGGCAAGCCGAGCAGATGGGCATCCTGCAGCCGATCAAATCGGAAGTCATCGATGCCAACATTCCCAAGCAGTATCGCGCCTCGTCCCACGACTGGACCGGCCTGAGCCTGCGCGCGCGGACCATCGCCTACTCCACCGAGCGGGTCAAGCCCGAAGAGCTGAGCACCTACGAAGCCCTGGCCGACAAGAACTGGGAAGGGCGCCTGTGCTTGCGTACGGCGAAGAAGGTCTACAACCAGTCGCTGACCGCGACCCTGATCGAAACCCACGGCGAGAAGAAAACCGAGGAAATCATCAAGGGCTGGGTCAACAACCTGTCCACCGACGTGTTCTCCGATGACACCGCCCTGCTGCAAGCCATCAACGCCGGTCAGTGCGACGTCGGTATCGTCAACACCTACTACTACGGTCGCCTGCACAAGGAAAACCCGAACCTGGCGGTCAAGCTGTTCTGGCCGAACCAGGCCGACCGTGGCGTGCACGTCAACCTGTCGGGCATCGGCCTGACCAAGTACGCGCCGCATCCTGAAGCCGCGACAAAACTGGTCGAGTGGATGACCGGTGAAGAAGCGCAGAAGATTTTCGCTGGCGTGAACCAGGAATTCCCGGCCAACCCGAAAGTCGCACCGTCGGAAGAAGTGGCGGCCTGGGGTACGTTCAAGGCTGACACCATCCCGGTTGAAATCGCAGGCAAGCGTCAGGCTGAGGCAATTCGCTTGATGGATCGGGCTGGCTGGAACTAAGTCGGGGCCCTGATGGGCCCCTGTGGGAGCGGGCTTGCCCCGAGATTGCACTATGACTGACATAATGCAATCGCGGGGCAAGCCCGCTCCCACCCACATAGAGATTTCTTCTTTTGGCTCACCCCGCCCAACGCCGTTGGTATCCCCTGGTTTTCGCCATTGCCGCCCTGGTGCTGCTGCCGCTGAGCGTGCTGCTGTTGTCCTGGCAGTCGGTCGACATGCAGATCTGGTCGCACCTGCTCGATACCCAGATGAGCCGCCTGTTGGGCAACACCCTGACCCTGATTGCCGGCGTCGGCATCGGCGTCACTTTGCTCGGCGTGAGCCTGGCCTGGCTCACCAGCCTGTGCGAATTCCCCGGACGGCGCTGGCTGGACTGGGCGTTGATGCTGCCGTTCGCCATTCCGGCCTATGTGCTGGCATTCGTCTTCGTCGGCCTGCTGGACTTTGCCGGGCCGGTGCAAACCCTGCTGCGTGAATGGTTCGGGCCGATGCGCCTGCCGCGGGTACGCTCCACCGGCGGGGTGATCATCGTTCTGGTGCTGGTGTTCTACCCCTACGTTTACCTGCTTGCACGCACCGCCTTCCTGGCCCAGGGCAAAGGCCTGATGGAAGCGGCGCGGGTGCTTGGGCATTCGCCGTTGCAAGCGTTCTGGCGGGTGGCGTTGCCGATGGCCCGTCCGGCTATCGGCGCCGGTGTCGCCCTGGCCTTGATGGAAACCCTGGCCGATTTCGGTGCGGTGTCGGTGTTCAACTTCGACACCTTCACCACGGCGATCTACAAGACCTGGTATGGCTTCTTCAGCCTGTCGAGTGCGGCGCAGCTGGCCAGTTTGCTGCTGCTGGCGGTGATGCTGGTGCTCTACGGCGAGCGCCGTGCCCGTGGCGCCGTGCGTGGCAGCAATGAGCGTCCGCGCGGCAAGGCGCTGTACCACCTGCGCGGGATCAAGGCGCTGGCGGCCAGTGGCTGGTGCCTGCTGGTGTTTGCCTGTGCCTTCGTCATCCCGCTGCTGCAATTGCTGGTGTGGTTCTGGCAACGCGGACGTTTCGACCTGGATGAGCGTTACACCAGCCTGATCCTGCACACCCTTTATCTGGGGGCCATGGCCGCGCTGATCACTGTCTGTGTCGCCCTGGTGCTGGCGTTCGCCCGCCGGCAATCGTCCGCGCCGGGCATCCGCGCCGGGGTCGGGCTGGCCAACCTGGGGTATGCCTTGCCTGGCTCGGTGCTGGCGGTGTCGATCATGCTGGCGTTCAGTTACCTGGACAACCAGGTGGTGGTGCCGCTGTCCAACTGGCTCGGCGGTGCCGGCAGGCCACTGTTGCTGGGTAGCCTGTATGCCCTGCTGCTGGCCTACCTGGTGCGTTTCATTGCCGTGGCGTACGGACCGCTGGAGAACAGCCTGGGACGGATTCGCCCCTCGCTGCCGGAAGCTTCGCGCAGTCTTGGTGTCAGTGGCCCGAGATTGTTTTTCAAGGTGTATCTGCCGCTGTTGGTGCCGGGTGCCTTGAGTGCGGCCTTGCTGGTGTTTGTCGATGTGCTCAAGGAAATGCCGGCGACCTTGCTGATGCGTCCGTTCGGCTGGGACACCCTGGCTGTGCGCGTGTTTGAAATGACCAGCGAAGGCGAGTGGGCACGGGCCTCGTTGCCGGCCCTGACGCTGATCCTGGTCGGTCTGTTGCCGGTCATCGGCCTGATTCGACGTTCAGCCCGACACGTCGGTCAAACGCGCTGAGGATGTCAGCCATCAAGCTTGCAGCTACAATGCGCGGCATTCGCTGCGGCCGGTCCTACAGACCGGGTAGCTGAAATGCTGCCAACAGCCGTAGCTTCGCCACGCCCGGAAGGAGAAACCCATGGGACTGCGCACGCCTCTGTATGACCTGCACCTGGCGCTAGGCGCCAAGATGGTCGATTTTGGCGGTTGGGACATGCCCTTGCATTATGGCTCGCAGGTCGAGGAGCACCATCAGGTGCGCCGTGACTGCGGGGTGTTTGATGTTTCCCATATGACCGTGATCGATGTCCATGGCGCGCAGGCAACTGTCTGGCTGCAGCGCCTGTTGGCCAATGATGTTGCTCGTCTGACTGAAACCGGCAAGGCCCTGTACAGCACCATGCTCGACGAGCAGGGCAAGGTCATCGACGACATGATCGCCTACCGCTGCGAAGACGGTTACCGCCTGGTGGTCAACGCTTCGACCCGCGACAAGGACCTGGCCTGGTTAAACGCCTGCAAGGGCGATTTTGACGTCAAGATCCATGAGCGTCCGGAGCTTGCGATACTCGCCATCCAGGGGCCTGAAGCCCGCACCAAGGTCGCCGAACTGCTATCGGCGCCGCGCGCCGCACTGATCCGCGAGCTCAAGCCGTTCGAAGGCCACGCCGAGGGCGACTGGTTTATCGCCCGCACCGGGTATACCGGCGAAGACGGCCTGGAGATCATCTTCCCGGCTGTACAGGCCCCCGCATTCTTCAACGATCTGGTCGGTGCAGGTATTGCCCCGAGCGGTCTCGGCGCGCGTGACACCCTGCGCCTTGAGGCCGGCATGAACCTGTATGGCCAGGACATCGACGAAGCGCATACCCCGCTGACCTCCAACCTGGGCTGGAGCGTGGCCTGGGAGCCGGCCGGGCGTGACTTCATCGGCCGTAGCGGTCTGCTGGCGGAAATCGAACACGGCGTTGAGCAGAAACTGGTCGGCCTGGTGCTGGAAGAGCGCGGTGTTCTGCGCGCCCACCAGGTGGTTCGCGTCGCCGGGATTGGCGAAGGAGAGATCACCAGTGGTAGTTTCTCTCCTACGCTGAGCAAGTCGATTGCGCTGGCGCGGGTGCCGATGGCAACCGCCGATCGTGCCGAGGTGGAGATTCGCGGCAAGTGGTACCCGGTGCGGGTGGTCAAGCCGACCTTCGTGCGCCATGGCAAGATTCTGATCTGAACCAATTCTGGCGGGCCTACCGCTGACCCTATCGAGGACAACAAGATGAGCAATATCCCCGCCGACCTGCGTTTTGCCGAGAGTCACGAGTGGGCCAAACTGGAAGCTGACGGCACGGTGACCGTCGGTATTAGCGACCACGCTCAGGAAGCCCTGGGTGACGTGGTGTTTGTCGAACTGGCGGAAGTCGGCAAGGTCTTCGCCGCAGGCGATGCTGCCGGCGTGGTCGAGTCGGTCAAGGCCGCTTCGGACATCTACGCACCGGTCAGCGGTGAAGTGATCGCGGTCAACGAAGCGTTGGCCGACAGCCCTGAGTCGCTGAACAGCGATCCGTACGGCAGCTGGATCTTCAAGCTCAAGCCAAGCGACAAGGCCGAGCTGGACAAACTGCTCGACGCCGCCGGTTACCAAGCCGCCATCGGCGAATAGTTTTCACACAAAGCGGCAATCTCTTCCTAGACTCAATATGCCTCGACTGGTCGAGGCTTGGTCTAGGAAGAGAGAGCCGCTATGTCCCAGTCGCCGTCCCTGAGCCAACTGCACGACCCCAATCCGTTCCTGCGTCGCCACCTGGGCCCAGATGCCCCGGAGCAGCAGGTGATGCTTCAGGCCCTTAGCCTGGGTAGTCGCCGTGAGCTGATCGAGCAGACCGTGCCGCCGGGCATTCGTCTGAACCGTCCGTTGGACCTGCCCCCCGCCCTGGATGAACAGGCCGCCCTGAACAAGCTCAGGGGCTATGCCGAGCAGAACCAGGTGTGGACCAGCCTGATCGGCATGGGTTATCACGGTACCGTCACGCCGAACGTCATCCTGCGTAACGTCCTGGAAAACCCGGGTTGGTACACCGCCTACACGCCTTATCAGCCGGAAATTGCCCAGGGCCGCCTGGAAGCCTTGCTGAATTTCCAGCAGATGATCATCGACCTCACCGGCCTGGACCTGGCTAACGCCTCCTTGCTTGATGAAGCCACTGCGGCCGCTGAAGCCATGGCCCTGGCCAAACGCATGGCCAAGTCGAAAAGCAACGTGTTCTTTGCCGATCAGCACTGCCATCCACAGACCCTCTCGGTGCTAAAGACCCGCGCCGAAGGTTTCGGCTTCGAACTGGTCGTCGATGCTGTGGATAACCTCGGCAATTACCAGGTATTCGGGGCTTTGCTGCAGTACCCCGACACCCACGGCGAGATCCGCGACCTGCGGCCGTTGATCGCACAGCTGCATAACCAGCACGCCTTGGCCTGCGTAGCCGCCGACTTGCTCAGCCTGTTGATGTTGACCCCACCGGGTGAGCAGGGCGCCGACGTTGTTTTGGGCACGACCCAACGCTTTGGCGTGCCGATGGGCTATGGCGGTCCGCATGCCGCCTACTTTGCCTGTCGTGACGCTTTCAAGCGGGCCATGCCCGGGCGCATCATCGGTGTGTCCAAGGATGCCCGCGGCAACGTCGCGTTGCGCATGGCCCTGCAGACCCGCGAGCAGCATATCCGCCGCGAGAAGGCCAACTCCAACATCTGCACGGCGCAGGTGCTGCTGGCCAACATCGCTGCTTTTTACGCGGTGTACCACGGTCCGGAAGGCCTGCAGCGCATCGCCCAGCGCGTGCACGCGCTGACTTTTGTGCTTGCTGCGGGGCTGGAGAGCAAGGGCATCAAGCGCCTCAACGAGCACTTCTTCGACACCTTGACCCTGGAGGTCGGCGGCAGTCAGACGGCGATCATCGAAAGCGCCGAAGCGGCGCAGATCAACCTGCGCATTCTTGGTCGCGGTCAGTTGGGCGTGAGTCTCGACGAGACCTGTGACGAATCCACGGTACTGCGTCTGTTCGATATCTTCCTCGGCGTCGACCACGGCCTGGATATCGCCAGCCTCGATGCCCTGGCCTTGCCGGAAGGTATTCCGGCGGCCCTGGTGCGGCACTCGACCTTCCTTACGCATCCGGTGTTCAACCTGCACCACAGCGAAACCGAGATGCTGCGTTACCTCAAGCAGCTGGAGAACAAGGACCTGGCGCTGAACCAGTCGATGATCCCGCTGGGATCCTGCACCATGAAACTCAATGCCAGCAGCGAGATGATCCCGATTACCTGGCCAGGCTTCGCCTTGTTGCATCCGTTTGCCCCGGCGGCGCAGGTGCAGGGTTACAAGGCGATGATCGATGAGCTGGAAGCCTGGCTGTGTGCGATCACCGGCTTCGACGCCATCTGCATGCAGCCCAACTCCGGCGCCCAGGGCGAGTACGCCGGGCTGATGGCCATTGCCAAGTATCACCGTAGTCGCCATCAGCCTCAGCGCGACATCTGCCTGATTCCCTCGTCAGCCCACGGCACCAACCCGGCGTCGGCGCAGATGGCGGGGATGCAGGTGGTAATCGTCGAGTGTGACGAGGCCGGTAACGTCGATCTGGCCGACCTCAAGGCCAAGGCGCAGGCGGCAGGTGAGCGCCTGTCGTGCCTGATGGCGACCTATCCGTCGACCCATGGTGTGTACGAAGAAGGCATCAGCGAAATCTGCGAGGTTATCCACAACCAGGGTGGCCAGGTGTACATGGACGGCGCCAACCTCAATGCCCAGGTCGGCCTGACCCGACCAGCCGATATCGGTGCCGATGTCTCGCACATGAACCTGCACAAGACCTTCTGCATTCCCCACGGCGGTGGCGGCCCGGGCATGGGCCCGATTGGCGTGCGCG
Source organism: Pseudomonas alkylphenolica (assembly GCF_000746525.1). NCBI lineage: Bacteria > Pseudomonadati > Pseudomonadota > Gammaproteobacteria > Pseudomonadales > Pseudomonadaceae > Pseudomonas > Pseudomonas alkylphenolica. The sequence continues at coordinate 5,532,150 of NZ_CP009048.1, read as the reverse complement.
CCCATCTGGCGCCGTTCGTTGCCAGCCACCCGGTGATCCCCATCCCCGGGCCGGACCCGCAGAACACGGCGGTGAGTGCCGCGCCCTGGGGCAGCGCAAGCATTCTGCCGATCAGCTGGATGTACATCGCCATGATGGGCCCGCAACTGGCCGACGCCAGCGAGGTGGCGATCCTCTCGGCCAACTACCTGGCCGAACGGCTGGGTGGCGCATTCCCGGTGCTGTACCGGGGGCGCAACGGGCGCGTGGCGCATGAATGCATCCTCGACCTGCGGCCGTTGAAAGCCTTGACCGGGATCAGTGAGGAGGATGTGGCCAAGCGTCTGATGGATTACGGCTTTCATGCCCCGACCATGTCGTTCCCGGTGCCGGGTACCCTGATGGTCGAGCCGACCGAGAGTGAGCCGAAGGCCGAACTGGATCGCTTTATCGAGGCGATGCTGAGCATTCGCGCGGAAATCCGTGAGGTGCAGGACGGCAACTGGCCGGCGGAAGACAACCCGCTCAAGCATGCGCCGCATACCTTGGCGGATGTACTAGGGGTGTGGGAGCGGCCTTACAGCATTGCCCAGGGCATTGCGCCCAGTGAGCATGTACGCCTGCACAAGTACTGGCCGGCGGTTAATCGGGTGGACAACGTGTTTGGTGACCGGAATCTGTTCTGTGCCTGTGTGCCGGTGGAGGATTACCGGACCTGATCGCGGGGCAAGCCCGCTCCCACAGGCAAGGCCGGTGGGAGCGGGCTTGCCCCGCGATGAATTACTGCGCTACCGCATTCTTGGCCAGGATCGCCTGCGCCAGGTCCATATCGCTGACCTCAAGCCCAGGATTGTCAGCCCGGACTTTCTGCATGGCCGATTCCAGGTACGGACCACGAATTGCGCCTTCGCTGGCAACGAAGCTGCCCGCATCATCCTGAGCTGCAACCACCAGTTTGTGATCCTTGGACGTCAGGTAGGAAGACGCGGTGGTCGCGCCGGAGGAAATGACATTGCGCCAGAACGTATCGGCCATGGCTGAACCGACTGGCAGGGAGAGCAGGGCAAGGGTCGCGACTGCAAATTTGAGACGCATCTACGGGTGACTCCAACTGAGGTTAACTGGCAGCTTGGATCGGTTCCCCCGCATCTAGTTCCCTGGGGCGACACGCAGTACTTCCGCCGCCGTGGTCAGGCCATTCACTACCTTCTGCGCGCCGCGCTGTTGCAGGCTTTTCAGGCCTTCGTCGCGGGCTTGACGACGCAGGATTGCCAGGTCGGTATCGCTACGGATCTGGCTGATCAGCGTTTCGCTCAGGTACAGCAGTTCGTGGATACCGGTGCGCCCGTGATAGCCCGTCTGCCGGCACTCATTGCAGCCTCTGGCTTGATAGCCGGCTTCACCTGCGGGCGCTGGCGCTTTACAGGCCCGGCACAGCGTACGTACCAGGCGCTGGGCCATGACCCCGATCAATCCGGCCTTGATCAAGTGCGGCGCAACACCTAGCTCAAGCAGGCGGTTAATGGCGCTGCAGGCGTCGTTGGTGTGCAGGGTGGATAGCACCAGGTGGCCGGTCAGCGCGGCCTGGAAGGCCACCTGGGCAGTCTCCAGGTCGCGGATCTCACCGATCATGATGATGTCCGGGTCCTGGCGCAGCAGGGCGCGGGCGCCTTCGGCAAAGCCCAGGTCTATGGCCGGATGGACCTGCAGCTGGTTGAACCCGGGTTCGACCATTTCGATCGGGTCTTCGACGGTACACAGGTTGACCTGAGGTGTGGCCAGGTACTTGAGGGTCGCGTACAGGGTGCTGGTCTTGCCCGACCCGGTCGGACCTGTGACCAGGATCAGGCCGTGGCGTTGCCCGATCAGCGCTTGCCAGCGCAGCAGGTCGTCATCCTCCAGCCCTAACTGGCGCAAGTCCTGCTGCAGCAGGGCGGGGTCGAAGATGCGCAACACCAGCTTTTCGCCGAAGGTGGTGGGCAGCGTCGACAGGCGCAGCTCGACTTCGTTGCCAGCCGCCAGGCGGGTCTTGATCCGGCCATCCTGGGGGCGGCGCTTTTCAGCGACGTTCATGCGCCCGAGGGTTTTCAGGCGGCTGATGATCGCCAGGGTGACCTCGGCGGGGAACTGATAGACCGGGTGCAGCAAACCGTCGATGCGAAAGCGCAAATGGCCCTGGTCGCGTCGTGGCTCCAGATGAATATCGCTGGCGCGTTGATCGAAGGCGTACTGCAGCAGCCAGTCGACGATGGTGACGATATGGGCATCATCCCCTTCATGTTGCTGGCCGTTTGTACCCAGTTCGAGCAATTGTTCAAGATTGGCCGGTGCAGGCGCGGGGACTGGCTGGCGGCTGGCGCCGTTGACCGAGCGGGCGAGGTGGAAGAACGCCTGGCTGAACTGGCGGATCTGCACCGGGCTGGCCAGCACGTGTTTGATCGGGCGCCGCAGCACCTGGGCCAGATCGGCTTCCCAGGACCTGACATAGGGCTCGGCACTGGCCACGGTAACGCCAAGGTTATCCACAGCAATCGCCAGAATGCCGTGACGCCGGGCAAAGGCCGCGGACATCAGGCCGGTGGTTGCGTTGAGGTCGAGCTGCAGCGGGTCGATGTACAGATAGGGCAATCCGGCCTGCTTGGCCAGCCACTGGCACAGGGTTTCCAGATTCAGGCGCTGGCCGGGTTGGCGTGGGTCAGGCAGAGCCTGGCGGGCGATGTGTTCGAGGGGGTGGACGTCGCTGGCCAGGTGCTGGGTTCGCAGTAGCTGAGCGGCGTCCGGATTGATGAGTCGAGCGTCGAGCAGGTCGGTCAGGAGGCCGTCCAGGCTCAGCCTGCGATCCTCGTCGCTGACAGTCATGTGGCGTCCTTGCCTTGCTGCCTGAAGGGGTGGCAATCACAAGCGTAGTTGACTCTGGGCAATAGCAAGGACGATCTGCGTTTCCAGGCATTTCCACACTCAGCCCGGACGCTGGGCAGGCCGCAGGCGAACGTCATCGACGCAGATCAGGTTGCGCATTTTTTGTGCAATGAGTTCGGCCCGGTGCCAGCTCAAACCGGCAATCTCGATCTCGATTTCCAGCAGATCGTCCTCTTGTTTCATCAGCACTTTATGCGGCGTGAGGAACTGCAGGGCGAACAGATTCAAAACACGACACAGGCTGTCCGGCTCGGCTTCGACCTGCAGCTGATAGTGCACGCAGCTGTGTGTGTTGCCGACGGCCCAGACGTCGTCACGCAGTGGGGTTAGCGGGCTGTCGAAGCGTTCAAGTGCGCTCATGGGATTCTCCGGTTCAATGCGAGAAATTTTCACATGCGCAAGCCGGTATTTTTTCTCTATGATCGGTGAATATGGCGAGTTGAAGACTTGTTCAATTCGCACAAGCGCACAATTGGAGAGAAATTATGCAAAGCGAGCTGGACGCTTACGATCGCCGCATTCTGGCCTTGCTACAGGAGGATGCTTCGCTGTCCAGCGCGCAGATTGCCGAGCGCGTCGGTCTTTCCCAGTCGCCCTGCTGGCGACGGATTCAGCGCTTGAAAGAGGAGGGGGTGATTCGCGGCCAGGTGACCTTGCTCGATCGCAAGAAGATTGGCCTCAACACGCAGATTTTCGCCGAGGTCAAACTCAACGCCCACGGACGCTCCAACTTCACCGAGTTCACCGAGGCGATTCGCGGTTTCCCGGAAGTGCTGGAATGCTATGTGCTGATGGGCGCAGTGGATTTTCTGCTGCGCATTGTCACCCCGGACATCGAAGCCTACGAACGGTTTTTCTTCGAGAAGCTGTCGATGGTGCCGGGGATCCAGGAGGTCAACTCGATCGTGGCCTTGTCCGAAATCAAGTCCACGACCAGTCTACCGGTGCTGCGCTAAGGCTTACTTGCGCAGCAGGTGCTTCCAGCCGCGGCTCTGGAACACGGCCATGGCCTGATCGGCACGGGCTTGCAGAACTTCGCTGCGAACGTCGGTTTCCACTTCGTCGCTGATCGACTGGTTGGCCAGCTCGTGCAGCTTGTTCAGTTCACCGAACAGGCGGTCCAGGTCCGGGCTCTCCAGCACCTGACGGGCATGGTGCAGCCAGGCCAGCAGGCGCTCGATACGCGGCAGCTGTTCGGCCAGGTCTTCCGGCTGACGATGGTACAGCGGCAGGTTCAGGGCCTTGGCCTCGTCGGCCAGCAGCACGTTGAGCCAGTTGGCCAGTTGGGCGGCACCCTGACGGTCGCCGCGCTTGTTACGCTCGACGGTCCAGCCGCGGGCCAGCAGCCAGCGCGAGGTTTCCAGGGAGAACTGACCCCAGCGGGTGTCCAGCAGTTCTTCGGCGAACTGCTCAGGGGCCGCACGGCGCACGTCTTCGTCGTCGTTGCCGGCCAGTACCAGTGGGCGCCAGTCTTCCAGCAGGGCATCGAGGCTGCTGCGCAAAGCCGCAGTGGTCGTACGCGGCGCGGCCTGACCCAGGCTGCTGGCCAGGGCGCGCAGTTCGGCCAGGGCCTGCACCCAGTCCTGCAGCAGGCGCCAGTGGCCATTGAAACGGTACTGTTCGGCCAGGCGCTGGCTGGCACCAAGCAGTTGCCAGGCGAGGGCGGCGAAGGCGTCGTCGAGGGACATTTCGGCACTCAGTTCGGCAGCCGGCAGGCTCAGCGCGTAGCTGGTCGGGTCGAGCAGGCGATATCCGCGTTCAGCCTTGCTGATGTCGCACGGGAACAGCGGCAGGGCGGCGGACAGCTCGGCAGCCAATTCCAGCAGCGCTTCTGGCTCGCCTTCACGCAGCTCCAGTTCCAGCTCGCAGATTTCTTCTTTCTGCTTGCCCGCAACCACGGTACCCAGGTCCAAAGCGGCTTCGATAACCACCTTGGCTTTACCACGGCCCCAGGCGATTTCCGCGTATTCACGGGTGAAATCGGTGGTGAACAGCGCTTTGATAGACTTTTTGTCGACCTCGGCGAGTTCTGCCGGCCAGCATTCGTCGTCGAGCTTCTTCAGGTCCAGCTTGGCCTTGGGCAGTTGCCACTCGTGTTCATTGCGCTGCGACAGACCGGCGACGCTCTGGCCGCGGGTCTTGAGGGTCTGGATGACCACGTCGCCGTCGCGGCGCAGGCGCAGCGCTACCTTGGCGGCGGCCAGGTCACGCTCAGGGGTGTCGAAGTACTGATTCAGCAGCTCGCGCTGCTGCCAGCCAGACTTGTTACGCTTCTTCAGCAATGGGTGTTCGCGCAGGGCGGCGAGGGTCTCGCGGCTGACCCGCAGTTTGATTTCGGTTTCTTTGTGCATTGCTGAGTAATCCAGGCTCGGATGACAGGGAGCGTCTTGGCCGTGCAGTGTACAGGACTCGGCCGCTGACGGTTTATTCCAGGTGCCCGAAGGCCCTATGATGGGATTCGCCTCAAGGAGAAAGCGCATGCCACTGCCATCGCTCAAAGACCAGTTCGCCGCGTTGATTGCCGCGCCTTCGGTCAGCTGTACCCAACCTGCGCTGGACCAGTCCAACCGTGCCGTAATCGACTTGCTGGCGGGCTGGCTGGGTGATCTGGGGTTTGCCTGCGATATCCAGCAGGTGACACCGGGCAAGTTCAATCTGCTCGCCAGTTACGGCAGTGGCCCGGGCGGGCTGGTGCTGGCCGGGCATAGCGATACTGTGCCCTATGATCCCGGGCTGTGGCAGACCGATCCGCTGAAGCTGACCGAAGTCGACGGTCGCTGGGTCGGTCTTGGCAGTTGCGACATGAAAGGCTTCTTCGCCTTGATCATCGAGGCGGTGCAGCCATTGCTGGCCCATGATTTCAAGCAGCCGCTACTGATTCTCGCCACCTGCGACGAAGAAAGCTCCATGTCCGGCGCTCGCGCCCTGGCCGAAGCCGGTCGCCCGCTGGGCCGCGCGGCAGTAATCGGCGAGCCGACCGGACTGAAGCCGATCCGCCTGCACAAGGGGGTGATGATGGAGCGCATCGACATCCTTGGCCGCAGCGGCCATTCGTCGGATCCGAGCCTGGGCCGTAGTGCGCTGGAGGCGATGCATCAGGTGATGGCTGAACTGATGGGCTTGCGCCGGCAATGGCAGAAAGAATTCAACAACGCCCAGTTCAGTGTGCCGCATCCGACCCTGAACTTCGGCTGCATCCATGGCGGTGACAACCCCAACCGGATCTGCGGCCAGTGCGCCCTGGAGTTCGATCTGCGGCCGTTGCCGGGCATGGACCCAGAGGCGCTGCGTGCGGCCATCCGGCAGAAACTGGCGCCGTTGGCCGAGCAGCACCAGGTGAAAATCGACTATGCCCCGTTGTTCCCCGAAGTGCCGCCGTTCGAGCAGGCCGCCGATACGGAACTGGTGCGCCTGGCCGAACGTCTTACCGGACATCGCGCCGAAGCGGTAGCCTTTGGCACCGAAGCGCCTTATCTTCAGCGCCTGGGCTGCGAAACCTTGGTACTGGGCCCGGGCGATATCGCGTGCGCCCATCAACCGGGCGAATACCTTGAAATGTCACGCTTGCAGCCTACCGTGCGTCTATTGCGTGAATTGATCGAACATTATTGCCTGAGCCCGGTAATTGCCCGCTGAGTTCAGCCGTTTTCCCAAAGGAGATTGCGCGTGACGCCAAGCCTGTTCCGACGATAACCCTTCGAGCGCTGTGTGCTTTCCCGTTCTTGTCCCTTTTTCTACAGGCTCTGTGGTTATGCCCGATTACGTCAACTGGCTGCGTCATGCTTCGCCTTACATCAACGCCCACCGGGAATGCACCTTCGTGGTCATGCTGCCCGGTGACGGGGTCGAACACCCCAACTTCGGCAATATCGTCCACGACCTGGTGCTGCTGCACAGCCTCGGGGTACGCCTGGTGCTGGTGCATGGTTCGCGCCCGCAGATCGAAACCCGCCTGGCCAGTCGCGGCCTGACCCCGCACTACCATCGCGGCATGCGCATCACCGATGCGGCCACCCTGGAGTGCGTGATCGATGCCGTAGGGCACCTGCGTATTGCGATCGAAGCGCGCCTGTCGATGGACATGGCCGCGTCGCCGATGCAGGGTTCGCGCTTGCGCGTGGCCTCCGGCAACCTGGTGACCGCGCGTCCTATCGGCGTGCTTGAAGGCGTGGATTATCACCACACCGGTGAAGTGCGCCGGGTCGATCGCAAAGGCATCAACCGCCTGCTCGATGAGCGTTCGATCGTCTTGTTGTCGCCGCTGGGGTACTCACCGACGGGCGAAATCTTCAACCTGGCCTGCGAAGACGTCGCGACCCGTGCCGCCATCGAGCTTGAGGCCGACAAGTTGCTGCTGTTCGGTGCCGAGCGCGGTCTGATCGACGAGCAAGGGCGGCTGGTGCGGGAACTGCGTCCGCAACAGGTGCCTGCGCATCTGCAGCGTCTTGGCAGTGATTATCAGGGCGAGTTGCTCGATGCCGCCGCCGAGGCCTGCCGTGGCGGCGTGGCGCGTAGCCATATCGTCAGCTATGCCGAAGACGGCGCCTTGCTGACCGAGCTGTTCACCCGTGACGGTGGCGGAACCCTGGTGGCCCAGGAGCAGTTCGAGAAGGTCCGTGAGGCGGCGATCGAGGATGTCGGTGGTTTGCTGGATCTGATCAGCCCGCTGGAAGAGCAGGGCATTCTGGTGCGGCGTTCGCGTGAGGTGCTGGAGCGCGAGATCGAGCAGTTCAGCGTGGTCGAGCGCGAAGGCATGATCATCGCCTGTGCGGCGTTGTATCCGATTGCCGATTCCGAGGCCGGGGAGTTGGCGTGTCTGGCGGTCAATCCCGAGTATCGCCATGGCGGTCGCGGTGATGAGCTGCTTGAGCGCATCGAAACGCGGGCGCGGGAAATGGGGCTCAATACCCTGTTTGTGCTGACGACGCGGACTGCGCACTGGTTCAGAGAGCGGGGCTTTGTGCCCAGTGAGGTCGAGCGGCTGCCGGCGGCGCGGGCTTCACTGTACAACTACCAGCGTAATTCGAAGATTTTCGAGAAGGCTTTGTAAGGCATCGCGGGGCAAGCCCGCTCCCACCGGGTTGTAATAAACCTGTGGGAGCGGGCTTGCCCCGCGATAAGTCCATCAAACGGTATGCAGGTACCAGTTGTACTCAAGATCGGAGATGGAGTGTTCGAACTCCTCCAGCTCGCTCTCTTTACAGGCCACGAAGATATCGATGTATTTCGGATCGATGTACTTGGCCAGGATCTCGCTGTCGTCCAGCTCGCGCAGGGCATCACGCAGGTTGTTCGGCAGGCTTTGCTCGTTCTGCTCGTAGGAGTTGCCTTCGGTTGGCTCGCCCGGTTCGACCTTGTTGGTCAAGCCATGGTGAACACCGGCCAGGACAGCAGCCATCAGCAGGTACGGGTTGGCGTCGGCACCGGCGACACGGTGTTCGATGCGTACTGCATCGGGTGAACCGGTCGGCACGCGCAAGGCCACGGTACGGTTGTCCAGGCCCCAACTTGGCGAGTTCGGCACGTAGAACTGGGCACCGAAACGGCGGTACGAGTTGACGTTCGGGCAGAGGAACGCCATCGACGCCGGTAGGGTCTCGAGCACACCGCCGATCGCGTGACGCAGTGCGGCGTTCTGCTCGGGATCCTCGCTGGTGAAGATGTTCTTGCCATCTTTGTCCAGCACCGAGATATGGACGTGCAGACCATTACCCGCCTGACCCGGATAGGGCTTGGCCATGAAGGTGGTATCCATCTCATGGTCGTAGGCGATGTTCTTGATCAGGCGCTTGAGCAGTACCGCGTAGTCGCAGGCCTTCATCGGGTCGGCAACGTGGTGCAGGTTGACTTCGAACTGCGCCGGGGCGCTTTCCTTGACGATCGCGTCGGCAGGGATGCCCTGCTCTTTGGCGCCTTCGAGGATGTCCTGCAGGCAGTCGACGTACTCGTCGAGGTCATCGATCAGGTAAACCTGGGTCGACATCGGACGTTTGCCGGAAATCGGCGAGCGTGGCGGCTGTGGACGGCCGTTCACGTTTTCCTGGTCGATCAGGTAGAACTCCAGCTCGAACGCGGCGCAGATGGTCAGGCCCATCTCGTCGAACTTGCTCACTACCTGGCGCAGGACTTCCCGCGGGTCGGCAAAGAACGGCTCGCCTTCAAGTTCGTGCATGGTCATCAGCAGTTGCGCGGTAGGGCGCTTCTGCCAAGGCTCGTTGGACAGGGTGTCGGGGATTGGATAGCAGATGCGGTCGGCATCGCCGATGTCCAGGCCCAGGCCGGTGCTTTCGACCGTGGAGCCGTTGATATCCAATGCGAAGAGGGAGGCCGGCAGGTTGATGCCTTTCTCGTAAACCTTGTGGAGGCTGGTGCGCTCGATGCGCTTGCCACGCACCACACCATTCATATCTGCAATCAGAAGGTCAACGTAGAGAACCTCAGGATGTTCCTTAAGGAACGCGTTCGCTTCGTTAAGCTGAACGGCACGCGGGGGTACCGACATGATGCAACACCTTTGTTGTTAAAAATATCAATCAATGGGGGCTTGCAGCTCCAGTCAATCGGAAAGCCCTACTGAAGTCAAGCCAAGCCCATGATGCCCTAAAACGGCCCTTGAGCGGCATTTTTGCTGCAATAGAGGGCGCGGACAATCGCTGCTTTCGTACGATATGAGCGATCTTGAGCGGGCCGTGTTCTATTTTTTACGGGGGTGTTGTGTAAAAAAATGAACAAGGCTAAGCTCGGTGGCAACCCATAACATCAATAATACCGGGGGTTACATGTCACGCCTGCCGACAACCGGCATCACCCTCTGCCGCGCGCAGATCGGTTTGCACGCATTTTACGCGAGCGGCTATTGCTACGCGTCAGCACGCAGTACCCCGGCTGAAATAATTGACGGCACGGGCGGCCTGCCTGTTGTCGATGCCTCTTCGAATATCCTCTGCCTTCACTATAGCGGCCCTCGTCGCGGTGTGCCCCTGCGCGGCTTTTGCTTTACCCGGGCGCGGCATCCAGAATGTCTGGGACGGCCCACTCCGGGTGTCCTGACGACTGTCCAGACATTTACCTCCTGAGGTATTTATGAGTAGCAACCTCGACCAGCTCACCGATTGGTTGAAAGAACACAAGATCACCGAAGTCGAGTGCTTGATCAGCGACCTCACCGGTATCACCCGTGGCAAGATTTCTCCAACCAACAAGTTCATTGCCGAAAAAGGCATGCGCCTGCCCGAGAGTGTCCTGCTGCAGACCGTTACCGGCGACTACGTCGATGACGACATCTATTACGAACTGCTGGACCCGGCCGACATCGACATGATCTGCCGGCCCGACGAGAACGCGGTGTTTCTCGTGCCTTGGGCCATCGAGCCGACGGCTCAGGTGATCCACGATACTTATGACAAGCAGGGCAACCCGGTTGAGCTGTCGCCGCGTAACGTGCTCAAGAAGGTACTGAAACTCTATGCCGACAAGGGCTGGCAGCCGATCGTGGCGCCAGAGATGGAGTTCTACCTGACCAAACGCTGCGAAGACCCGGACTTCCCGCTGCAGCCGCCGATTGGCCGCTCCGGCCGTCCGGAAACCGGCCGTCAGTCGTTCTCCATTGAAGCTGCCAACGAATTCGATCCGCTGTTCGAGGACGTCTACGACTGGTGCGAGCTGCAGAACCTGGACCTGGACACGCTGATCCACGAAGACGGCACCGCGCAGATGGAAATCAACTTCCGTCACGGTAACGCCCTGGCCCTGGCCGACCAGATCCTGGTGTTCAAGCGGACCATGCGTGAAGCGGCGCTCAAGCACAACGTCGCCGCCACCTTCATGGCCAAGCCGATGACCGGTGAGCCGGGCAGCGCCATGCACCTGCACCAGAGCATCATCGACGTGCATACCGGCAAGAACATCTTCTCTGATGCCGATGGACAAATGAGCGAGCTGTTCCTCAACCATGTCGGCGGTCTGCAGAAGTTCATCCCGGTGGTGCTGCCGCTGTTTGCTCCTAACGTCAACTCGTTCCGCCGCTTCCTGCCCGATACCTCGGCGCCGGTGAACGTCGAATGGGGCGAAGAGAACCGTACCGTCGGTCTGCGTGTACCGGATGCCGGACCGCAGAACCGCCGGGTCGAGAACCGTCTGCCAGGCGCCGACGCCAACCCGTACCTGGCGATCGCCGCCAGTCTGCTGTGTGGCTATATCGGCATGGTCGAAGGCCTCAAGCCAAGCGCGCCGGTACAGGGCCGTGGTTACGAGCGGCGCAACCTGCGCCTGCCGCTGACCATCGAGGACGCTCTGGAGCGCATGGAGAACTGCCAGGCGCTGGAACCGTACCTGGGCAAGAAATTCATTGCCGGTTACGTCGCCACCAAGCGCGCCGAACATGAAAACTTCAAACGCGTAATCAGCTCCTGGGAACGTGAGTTCCTGCTGTTTGCGGTCTGATCAACCCGGAGCCGCAGGACCGCGGCCGTCAGAAAACGGAGAAGCACATGAGCGTCAACAACCCGCAAACCCGTGAGTGGCAAACCCTTAGCAGTGAGCATCACCTGGCGCCTTTCAGTGACTATAAACAGCTGAAAGAGAAGGGCCCGCGGATCATCACCAAAGCTGAAGGCGTGCACTTGTGGGACAGCGAGGGCAACAAGATCCTCGACGGTATGGCTGGTCTGTGGTGTGTGGCGGTCGGCTACGGTCGTGAAGAGCTGGTGGAAAAGGCTGCCGCGCAGATGCGTGAACTGCCGTACTACAACCTGTTCTTCCAGACTGCGCACCCACCGGCACTGGAACTGGCCAAGGCGGTGACTGACGTCGCGCCAGAAGGCATGACCCATGTGTTCTTCACCGGTTCCGGCTCCGAAGGCAACGACACCAACCTGCGTATGGTCCGCCACTACTGGGCGGTCAAGGGCAAGCCGCAGAAGCAGGTGATCATCGGCCGCATCAACGGCTATCACGGCTCCACCGTGGCTGGCGCCGCGCTGGGTGGCATGAGCGGCATGCATGCGCAGAGCGGCACGCTGCCGGGCATCGTGCACATTCCGCAGCCGTATTGGTTCGGCGAAGGCGGTGACATGACCCCGGACGAGTTCGGCATCTGGGCTGCTGAACAGCTGGAAAAGAAAATCCTCGAAGTCGGCGAAGACAATGTCGCCGCCTTTATCGCCGAGCCGATCCAGGGCGCTGGCGGCGTGATCATTCCGCCAGACACCTACTGGCCGAAGATCAAGGAGATCCTCGCCAAGTACGAGATTCTGTTCATCGCCGACGAGGTGATCTGCGGTTTCGGGCGTACCGGTGAGTGGTTCGGCTCCGATTACTACGGCCTCAAGCCCGACCTGATGACCATCGCCAAAGGCCTGACCTCCGGTTACATCCCCATGGGCGGTGTGATCGTGCGTGACGAAGTGGCCAAGGTGGTCAGCGAAGGCGGTGACTTCAACCACGGCTTCACCTACTCCGGTCACCCGGTGGCCGCCGCTGTGGGCCTGGAAAACCTGCGAATCCTGCGCGACGAGAAAATTATCGAGCGGGTTAAAGAGGAAACGGCACCGTATTTGCAGAAACGTCTGCGTGAGCTCAACGATCACCCGTTGGTGGGTGAAGTGCGTGGCCTGGGCATGCTCGGTGCCATCGAGCTGGTCAAGGACAAGGCGACCCGCGCCCGTTACGAAGGTCAGGGCGCAGGCATGATCTGCCGCCAGCACTGCTTCGACAATGGCCTGATCATGCGTGCCGTGGGCGACACCATGATCATTGCCCCACCGCTGGTGATCAGCCGTGAAGAGATCGACGAGCTGGTGGAAAAGGCGCGCAAATGCCTGGACTTGACACTTGAGGCGCTGAAATAGCCAAGTGCTAGGCTAGCGTAATGGCATCATCGTTTTTCAAGGCGCGCTTTCCTTGAAAGTGCGCCTTGGAACTTGCCAGACTAGCGACTGTTTCAGTCGCCCGAAGCTTGCGCCGTAAAGAGCCGGCCACTGAACAGATGGCTAAATAAAAAATTCTGGAGCATTACGCATGAAGAAATTGGGCAAGACGTTGTTGGCTATGTCCCTGATGGGCGCCATGGCCAGTGCTGTTCAGGCGGATGACAAAGTGCTGCACGTCTACAACTGGTCCGATTACATCGCACCGGACACCGTCGCCAACTTCGAGAAGCAGACCGGCATCAAGGTCGTCTACGACGTCTTCGACAGTAACGAAACCCTCGAAGCCAAGTTGCTGGCGGGCAAGTCCGGTTACGACATCGTCGTACCGTCGAACAACTTCCTGGCCAAACAGATCAAGGCGGGTGTCTATCAGGAGCTGGATCGTTCCAAGCTTGCGAACTGGAAGAACCTCGACGAAGACCTGCTCAAGGCTGTTGGCGATGCCAGCGACCCGGGTAACAAATATGCGTTCCCCTACATGTGGGGCTCCATCGGTATCGGTTACAACCCAGAGAAGGTCAAGGCTGCGCTGGGCGTCGACAAGATCGATTCCTGGGACGTGGTGTTCAAGCCCGAGAACATCGAAAAGCTCAAGAGCTGCGGCGTAAGCTTCCTCGATGCTCCGACCGAGATGATCCCGGCGGCCCTGCATTACCTGGGCAAGCCGACCAACAGCACGGACAAAGCTGACCTGAAGGCAGCCGAAGACCTGTTCCTGAAGATCCGTCCGTCGATCGGCTACTTCCACTCCTCCAAGTACATCTCGGACCTGGCCAACGGCAACATTTGCGTCGCCGTGGGTTATTCGGGTGACCTGGAGCAGTCCAAGGCCCGTGCTCACGAGGCCGGTGACAAGGTCAAGCTGGACTACGTGATTCCGAAAGAAGGCGCCGGTACCTTCTACGACATGGTTGCCATCCCTAAAGATGCCGTCAATGTCGACGCCGCCTACAAGTTCATGGACTTCCTGATGCAGCCGGAAGTCATGGCCGGTATCACCAACGCCGTACGTTTCCCGAACGGCAACAAGGCGGCCACCCCGCTGGTGGACAAGGACATCTCGGGCGATCCGAGCATCTATCCACCGGCTGACGTGAAGAAGCAGCTGTACGCAATTGCTGACCCAGGTGCGAAAGCTCAACGCGAGATCACTCGTAGCTGGACCAAGATCAAATCGGGCAAATAAGCCTGATTGACCCTGGGCGTGGTGCAAATCACGCCCAGGATCGCAAAAAGTGGCAAATTGTTTTTGCGACATGCGTGTATCGAAGGTAAGTTGCGCGCCGGTTTGCTTGTCCGGCAGGGATTTCTGCCGTATGACTCGGGCACTTTTGTAGAGGACCTCCCACTTGTCTATTTCTGTATTTCGCAAGGCCATGTTGGCTGGAGCGGGTCTGACGCTGGCGATCAGCGTCCAAGCGGCGCCCACGGTGCACATTTACAACTGGTCGGACTACATCGGCCAGACGACACTCGCGGATTTTGAAAAAGCCACCGGGATCAAACCGGTGCAGGATGTCTTTGACTCCAATGAAACCCTGGAAGGCAAACTGCTGGCCGGTCGTACCGGTTATGACGTAGTGGTGCCGTCCAACCATTTCCTCGGCAAGCAGATCAAGGCGGGCGCCTTCCAGAAGCTCGACAAGTCGCTGCTGCCGAACTATTCGAACCTCGACCCGGCGCTGATGAAGCGCCTGGAGAAGAACGATCCGGGTAACCAGTACGCCGTCCCCTACCTGTGGGGCACCAATGGCATCGGCTACAACGTCGAGAAGGTCAAGGCGGCGCTGGGCACCGACAAGATCGATTCCTGGGCCATGCTGTTCGAGCCGGAAAACATCAAGAAGCTCTCCAAGTGCGGCGTCGCCTTCCTCGACTCGGCCGACGAGATGCTCCCGGCAGTGCTGAACTACATGCGGCGCGACCCCAACAGCACCAACCCCAAGGACTACGCCGACGCCGAGAAGAAGCTGCTGGCGGTGCGTCCTTATGTGACTTATTTCCACTCGTCCAAGTACATCTCGGATCTGGCCAATGGTGATATCTGCGTAGCCGCAGGATTCTCCGGTGATGTGTTCCAGGCCAAGACCCGTGCCGAAGAAGCCGGCAAGGGTGTGGACGTGGCTTATGTGATTCCAAAGGAAGGCGGCAACCTCTGGTTCGACATGCTGGCAATCCCCAAGGATTCGACCAATGTCAAAGAGGCCCATGCTTTCATCAACTATTTGCTGCAGCCTGAGGTCATTGCCCAGGTCAGCGATTACGTCGGTTATGCCAACCCGAACCCCAAGGCTGGCGATCTGATGGATCAGAGCGTGCGAACCGACGCAGCGGTTTATCCACCGCAAGAAGTGCTGGACAAGTTGTACGTCAACTCGGAGCTACCTCCCAAGGTGCAACGTTTGATGACCCGTAGCTGGACCAAGATCAAGTCGGGCAAGTAAAAATCCAGAGTCCGTCACGGCAGGGGCGGACGCAAAAAATCTTGTTGGGAGTTTCACAAATGGCTGTTGCCTCCGGTGCCTATAAGAAAGCCCTCGAGGGCGACCAGCAACCTAAACAGGTGCTGGTCAAAATCGACCGGGTCACGAAAAAGTTCGACGAAACCATCGCCGTGGACGATGTGTCCCTGGAAATCAAGAAGGGTGAGATCTTCGCCCTGCTCGGTGGCTCCGGTTCGGGCAAGTCCACCTTGCTGCGCATGCTGGCCGGTTTCGAGCGGCCGACCGAGGGGCGCATCTTCCTCGATGGCGTAGACATCACCGACATGCCGCCCTACGAGCGGCCGATCAACATGATGTTCCAGTCCTATGCGCTGTTCCCGCACATGACCGTGGCGCAGAACATCGCCTTCGGCCTGCAGCAAGACCGCATGCCCAAGGCCGAGATCGACGCACGTGTCGGCGAGATGCTCAAGCTGGTGCACATGACCCAGTACGCCAAGCGCAAGCCGCACCAGCTTTCCGGTGGTCAGCGTCAGCGTGTGGCGCTGGCCCGCTCCCTGGCCAAACGCCCGAAGCTGTTGCTGCTCGATGAGCCGATGGGCGCGCTGGACAAGAAACTGCGTTCGCAGATGCAGCTTGAGCTGGTTGAGATCATCGAGCGGGTCGGTGTTACCTGCGTCATGGTGACCCACGACCAGGAAGAGGCCATGACCATGGCCCAGCGCATCGCCATCATGCACCTGGGCTGGATCGCCCAGATCGGCAGCCCGATCGACATCTACGAGACCCCGACCAGCCGCCTGGTCTGCGAGTTCATCGGCAACGTCAACCTGTTCGAGGGTGAAGTGGTCGAAGATGCCGAAGGCCACGCGGTCATTGCCAGCTCGGAACTCGAGCGCAAGATCTACGTCGGCCACGGTGTTACCACCTCGGTGGAAGACAAGCGCATCACCTATGCATTGCGTCCGGAAAAACTGCTGGTCACCACCCAGCAGCCGACCTGTGAACACAACTGGTCGCGCGGCAAGGTCCACGACATCGCCTACCTCGGTGGCCACTCGGTGTTCTACGTCGAGCTGCCTGGCGGCAAGATCGTCCAGTCGTTCGTTGCCAACGCTGAACGCCAGGGCACCCGACCGACCTGGGACGACCAGGTTTACGTCTGGTGGGAAGACGACAGCGGCGTGGTACTGCGGTCATGAACATGCGCAAGCTCAAGCGAGCCTTCAACCGAATAAAGCCTGAAGGGCGCCATCTGGTGATCGGCGTGCCGTTCATCTGGCTGTTCCTGTTCTTCATGCTGCCGTTCTTCATCGTCCTGAAGATCAGCTTCGCTGAAGCGGACGTGGCGATCCCGCCGTACACCGAAATCTACAGCTACGTCGAAGACAAAGTGCAGCTGGTGCTGAACATGGCCAACTACGGCCTGTTGACCGAGGATGAGCTGTACATCTCGGCGTACCTGGGCTCGTTGAAGATGGCCTTCTTCAGCACACTGCTGTGCCTGCTGATCGGCTATCCGATGGCCTATGCCATCGCCAACGCACGCAAGGAGACCCAGACGGTCCTGTTGCTGCTGATCATGATGCCGACCTGGACGGCGATCCTGATCCGCGTTTATGCCTGGATGGGCATTCTCAGCAACAATGGCCTGCTCAACAGTTTCCTGATGTGGCTGGGCCTGATCGATCAACCGCTGCAGATCCTCAACACCAACATGGCGGTCTACATCGGTGTGGTCTATTCGTACCTGCCGTTCATGATCCTGCCGCTCTACGCCAACCTGGTCAAACACGACCAGAGCCTGCTTGAGGCCGCGTCGGACCTGGGGTCGAGCACCTTCAACAGCTTCTGGAAGATCACCGTGCCGTTGTCGAAGAACGGCATCATCGCCGGCTGCATGCTGGTGTTCATTCCGGTGGTCGGTGAGTTCGTTATCCCGGAACTGCTTGGCGGTCCGGAAACCTTGATGATCGGTAAAGTGCTCTGGCAAGAGTTCTTCAACAACCGTGACTGGCCGGTGGCTTCTGCCCTGGCGGTGGTGATGCTGGCGATCCTGATCGTGCCGATTCTGCTCTTCAACCGTAGTCAGGCCAAAGAGATGGAGGGCAGGGCATGAAGCGTTTCAGTTTCTCCAAGCTGATGTTGATTGTGGGCTTGCTGTTCATCTACCTGCCCATGCTGATCCTGGTGATCTACTCGTTCAACGCTTCCAAGCTGGTGACGGTTTGGGGCGGCTGGTCGGTCAAGTGGTACGTCGGCTTGCTCGACAACAGCCAGTTGATGGGCTCGGTGATGCGCTCGCTGGAGATCGCCTGCTACACCGCGATCGCCGCGGTGGCGTTGGGTACCCTGGCGGCCTTCGTGCTGACCCGGGTGACGCGCTTCAAGGGTCGTACCCTGTTCGGTGGCCTGGTCACCGCGCCGCTGGTAATGCCTGAGGTGATTACCGGTCTGTCGCTGTTGCTGCTGTTCGTGGCCATGGCACAGATGATCGGCTGGCCGCAGGAACGCGGTATCGTGACCATCTGGATCGCGCATACCACCTTCTGTGCCGCCTATGTGGCGGTGGTGGTGTCGGCACGTCTGCGCGAGCTGGACCTGTCGATCGAGGAAGCGGCGATGGACCTGGGTGCCAAGCCGTGGAAGGTGTTCTTCCTGATCACCATCCCGATGATCGCGCCCTCGCTGGCGGCAGGTGGCATGATGTCCTTCGCGCTGTCGCTGGACGACCTGGTACTGGCCAGCTTCGTGTCGGGTCCGGGTTCGACCACCTTGCCGATGGAAGTCTTCTCGGCAGTACGTCTGGGCGTGAAACCGGAAATCAACGCCGTCGCCAGCCTGATCCTGCTGTCGGTATCGTTGGTGACCTTCATGGTCTGGTACGTCAGCCGTCGCGGCGAAGAGCGTCGTCGTCGGGCGATCCAGCAGGCCATCGAAGAAAGCGCTGCCGACTCCTGGAAGCAGCCGGACGTGGGTCGCACCGCGGCGCCTGTTTCGGCCTGACCTGAAAAACATCGCGGGGCAAGCCCGCTCCCACAGAGGCAGCACCAAACCTCTGTGGGAGCGGGCTTGCCCCGCGATTGCATCCCCTATCGCGAGGCAAGCTCGCTCCAGCCGGCCAACTGATCGAACTCAAAGGAATTGCATTAGTTACAGCGCCCGCCCATTCCCTGATCTACGCTAACACTCGCATCTCTGTATCGATCTGACACATGCAAGGAGCCTGCATGACGGTGTTGCGTACTGTATTGGTCGTCAGCCTGGGCTCGGCGCTCGTGTTAACGGGCTGTGGCGAGAAGAGCACTTCCGAAATCGAGTTGCCCAGAGTGGGCGTACAACGTGTTCAACCCAGCGATTTTGCTGCTTCCGTGACCCTCACCGGTGATGTCCAGGCGCGGGTGCAGGCGGATCAGTCGTTTCGCGTGGGCGGCAAGATCATCTCCCGCAGTGTCGATGTCGGCGACCATGTGAAGGCCAATCAGGTCCTGGCCCGGCTCGACCCCAAAGACCTGCAGGCCACTGTCGATTCGGCCAAGGCCGAAGTGTTCGCCGAACAGGCGCGGGTGACCCAGAGTGCCGCCGCATTTGTCCGTCAGCAAAAACTGTTGCCCAAGAGTTATACCAGCCAGAGTGAGTACGACTCCGCCCAGGCGGCCCTGCGCAGTAGCCAGAGCGCGTTAAAGGCCGCCCAGGCGCAACTGGCCAATGCCCGTGATCAGCTGAGCTACACCGCACTGGTGGCCGATGCGGCCGGGATCATCACCAATCGCCAGGCTGAAGTCGGCCAGGTGGTGCAGGCCACGGCACCGATATTCACCCTGGCCCACGATGGCGACCGTGATGCGGTGTTCAATGTCTATGAATCCTTGCTGGTCGCGTCGCCGAGCAGCGATACGATCATGGTCAGTCTGGTGGACGACCCGAAAGTCCAGGCCCCGGGCCATGTACGTGAGATCACCCCAACTGTTTCGACGCAGAGTGGCACGGTGCAGGTCAAGGTTGCGTTGCGCGATGTGCCGCCTGGTATGGAGCTGGGTTCGGCAGTCACCGCCACTGGCCATGCCCAGGGCAAGCCTAGTATCGAACTGCCCTGGTCGGCGTTGACCAAGGCCCTGCACGATCCGGCCGTGTGGCTGGTGGGTGAGGACAACAAGGTCAGACTGCAGCAGGTCAAAGTCGCTCGCTATCTCACCGGCAAGGTGGTGATAAGCGAAGGTCTCAAGGGTGGAGAGACCGTGGTGGTGACAGGTGGGCAGTTGCTCAACCCGGGCATGCAGGTGGAGATCGCGCCGCTCAAGGACAGTGGGGTGGCAGAATGAAAGCAATCGCACTGAGCCTGTGCAGCATTCTCTTTCTTGCCGGTTGCGAAAAGGATTCCGCGGAGTCCGAGCCGATCCGTCCGGTGCTGTCGGTGATTGTTCAGCCGCAGGTGCAAGCCAGTCTCGGGAGGTTCGCCGGCACTATCCAGGCGCGTTACGAGAGCACCCTGGGCTTTCGCGTGGCTGGTCGTATTGCGCGGCGCTGGGTCGATGTCGGTCGCGAGGTGAAACCGGGCGATACACTGGCCAGCCTTGATCCGGCCGATCAGCGCAACCAATTGCGTGCTGCCGAGGGCGACCTGGCCAAGGTCCAGGCGCAGTGGATCAATGCCCAGGCCGAAGCACGTCGCCAGCAACAGTTGTTCGATAGCGGCGTGGGCGCCCAGGCGCAACTGGACATCGCCCAGACCAATCTGAAAACCACCGGCGCTTCCCTGGAGCAGGCACGGGCCGCTGTCGTCCAGGCGCGTGATCAGCTTGGCTACAGCGAACTCAAGACCGATCACGCTGCCGTGGTCACCAACTGGCAGGCGGAAGCGGGGCAGACCGTCAGTGCCGGCCAGCCGGTGGTCACCCTGGCCCGTCCGGATATCAAGGAAGCGGTGATCGACTTGCCGACCTACCTGGCTGAACAGTTGTCCACAGACCTGAAGTTCGTCGTGGCTTCGCAACTCGATGCAACCATCAACACCTCCGCGACCTTGCGCGTGCTTGAGCCGCAGGCCGATGCCGCCACGCGAACCCGCCGTGCGCGCCTGACCCTGGCCAGTACCCCCGAGGCGTTCTATCTGGGAACAGCGATCAGCGTCACCCTGACCTCGGCGGTGTCGCCGCGCAGCGAATTACCCGCTACGGCGTTGCTGGAAAGTGAGGGCCAGCCCCAGGTTTGGGTGGTCGATCCGCAACAGAACACCGTTGCCACCCGCGAGGTGAAAGTGCTTGAGCGCACGCCCTATAGCGTGGTGCTGAGCGCCGGCGTACAGGCCGGGGAACGCGTGGTAACAGCCGGTGTGAACAGCCTGAAACCAGGCCAGAAAGTCAAAGTCGATGAGGAAGACCCACGATGAAAGGAAGCTTCAACCTGTCGGAGTGGGCTCTGAAGCACCAATCCTTTGTCTGGTACCTGATGTTCGTCGGCTTGCTGATGGGCGTTTTCTCCTACATGAACCTGGGGCGTGAGGAAGACCCTTCATTCACCATCAAGACCATGGTCATCCAGACGCGCTGGCCGGGAGCAACCCAGGACGAGATGCTCAACCAGGTCACCGACCGCATCGAGAAAAAACTCGAGGAGCTCGATTCGCTCGACTATGTGAAGAGCTACACCCGTCCGGGTGAGTCGACGGTCTATGTCAACCTGCTGGATACCACCCCGGCCAAGGACATCCCCGAGATCTGGTATCAGGTACGCAAGAAGATCCAGGACATTCGTGGCCAGTTTCCCCAGGGAATCCAGGGGCCGGGGTTCAACGACGAGTTCGGTGACGTCTACGGTTCGATCTATGCTTTTACCGCCGATGGGCTGACCATGCGCCAGCTGCGCGACTACGTCGAGCAGGTACGTGCCGAGATCCGCGAAGTGCCCGGGTTGGGCAAGGTGGAGATGATCGGCACCCAGGACGAAGTGCTGTACCTCAACTTCTCCACACGCAAGCTGGCCTCGTTCGGTATCGATCAGCGCCAGGTGCTGCAGGCCTTGCAAGCGCAGAACGCGGTGACCCCGGCCGGGGTGATCGAAGCCGGACCTGAGCGTGTGTCGGTACGTACTTCCGGCCAGTTCGCTTCGGAGAAAGACCTGGAGGCGGTCAACCTGCGCATCAATGACCGCTTCTTCCGCCTGGCCGATATCGCCGAGATCCAGCGCGGCTATGTCGACCCGCCTGCGCCGCAGTTTCGCTACAACGGACAGCCTGCCATTGGCTTGGGTATCGGCATGAAGGCGGGTGGCAACATCCAGGTGTTTGGTGCTGATCTGCACAAGATGATGGACCGTGTCATCTCTGAACTACCGGTTGGCGTCGGCGTGCATACGGTGTCCGACCAGGCTGTGGTGGTGGAAGAAGCCGTCGGTGGCTTTACCAGCGCATTGTTCGAGGCGGTGATCATCGTACTGGTGGTGAGTTTCGTCAGCCTCGGTATTCGCGCCGGCCTGGTGGTGGCCTGTTCGATTCCGCTGGTACTGGCCATGGTGTTCATCTTCATGGAGTACAGCGGCATCACCATGCAGCGGATCTCCCTGGGGGCGTTGATCATTGCCCTGGGCCTGTTGGTGGACGATGCGATGATTACCGTGGAGGTGATGGTCACGCGCCTGGAAATGGGCGAGACCAAGGAGCAAGCAGCGACCTTCGCTTACACCTCGACGGCCTTCCCGATGCTCACCGGTACCCTGGTGACCGTGGCCGGCTTCATGCCAATCGGTCTGAACGCCAGTTCGGCGGGGGAATACACCTATACCTTGTTTGCGGTGATCGCTGCGGCGTTGCTGGTGTCCTGGGTGGTGGCGGTGGTGTTTGCACCGGTGCTCGGTGTGCATATCCTCAACGCCAAGGTCAAAGCTCATGACGAGGAAACCGGCCGGGTCGGCAAGGCCTTCGAACACAGCCTGCTGTGGTGCATGCGCCATCGCTGGCTGACCATCATCGGCACCATTTTGCTGTTCGTGCTGGCGTTGTTCTGCATGCGTTTCGTGCAGAACCAATTCTTCCCCTCTTCGGACCGCCCGGAGATTCTCGTTGACCTCAATCTGCCGCAGAACTCCTCGATCGAGGAAACCCGCAAGGCGGTGGACCGGCTTGAGGCAACGCTCAAGGGTGACCCGGACATCGAGCGCTGGAGCACCTATATCGGCCAGGGCGCCATTCGTTTCTACCTGCCACTGGACCAGCAACTGCAGAACCCGTACTACGCCCAGCTGGTGATCGTCAGTAAAGGTTTCGAGGAGCGCGAAGGGTTGATCAAACGCTTGAAGCAGCGTTTGCGCGAAGACTTTGTCGGTATCGGCAGCAACGTCCAGTCGCTGGAAATGGGTCCGCCGGTAGGCTTGCCGATCCAGTACCGGGTGATGGGCAAGGATATCGATGAGGTGCGCAAATACGCGGTTGCCCTGGCGACCTTGCTCGACAGCAACGACCACATCGGCCAGATGATTTACGACTGGAACGAACCGGGCAAAGTCCTGCGCGTCGAAATCGCCCAGGACAAGGCGCGCCAGCTTGGCCTGTCGTCCGAGGACGTGGCCAATGTCATGAACAGCATTGTCAGCGGCACGCAGATCACCCAGGTGAACGACAGTATCTACCTGATCAACGTCGTCGCCCGTGCCGTGGACAGTGAGCGCAGTTCGCCGCAGACCTTGCAGAACCTGCAGATCGTCACCCCCAACGGCACCTCGATTCCGCTGCTGGCCTTCGCCACCGTGCGCTACGAGCTGGAGCAGCCGCTGGTCTGGCGTCGCGACCGCAAACCGACCATCACCATCAAGGCTGCGGTGCGTGGTGATATCCAGCCGACTGACCTGGTGCGTGAACTCAAACCGCAGATCGACGATTTCGTCAGCAAACTGCCGGTGGGCTACACGGTCGAAACCGGCGGTACGGTAGAAGCAAGTGGCAAGGCCCAGGGGCCGATTGCCAAAGTGTTGCCGCTGATGCTGTTCCTGATGGGCACCTTTCTGATGATCCAGCTGCACAGCGTGCAGAAACTGTTCCTGGTGGCCAGCGTGGCGCCGCTGGGCTTGATCGGTGTGGTCCTGGCGCTGGTGCCAACGGGTACACCGATGGGCTTCGTGGCCATCCTCGGGATTCTCGCGCTGATCGGTATCATCATCCGCAACTCGGTGATTCTGGTGACCCAGATCGATGAGTACGAGGGGCAGGGATTGTCGCCGTGGGCAGCGGTGCTGGAAGCGACCAACCACCGCCGACGGCCGATTCTATTGACGGCGGCAGCGGCCAGCCTGGGCATGATCCCCATCGCCCGTGAGGTGTTCTGGGGGCCAATGGCCTACGCAATGATCGGCGGGATTATCATCGCAACCCTGCTGACCTTGTTGTTCCTGCCGGCCTTGTATGTGGCCTGGTACAAGATCAGGGAGCCGCTGGGGAGCGAGCGCGTATAAAAATAGATATCAATTGCGAATATGTCTCATCTTCTGCTAGCGTGCGCTCACCTTGAGATTCACTGCCAGGAAGTGCCGTGTCTTCGTGGAATTCGCAGATTGCCCGGTTGTTCGCCGAGCACAAAAAAGCCCTGGAGGCCTTTGTTGCTCGGCGCACCGGCAATACTCAGGTCGCAGCCGATCTGACCCAGGAGTCGTTCTTGCGCCTGGCGCGGCTGCCTGCCGACAAAAAAATCGATAATCTGCCAGCCTTTCTGTTCACGATCGCCAGCAACCTGATTCGCGACCATCAGCGCCAGATGATTCGCCGCGAGCATCGGGAAGTGGGTGAGCCCAGCGATGAATTGCCCTGCGATTCGCCGGGGGCCGAAGAGCAGCTGGCGGCCATGCAGGAGCAAGCGCTGATGCATGACGCCATTCAGGCCTTGCCCGAGGCGACTCGACACATCTTCCTGCTTTACCATGTCGACGAATGTTCCTACCGGGAGATTGGCGAGCGGTTAAAGGTCTCCCCGCGTAGTGTCGAATACCAATTGCGTCGTGCGCTGATCGATTGCCGGGCCTTCATCAAGGCACGACTGCTCAGTGACACGCAGGGGCCGCATTTGTGAACCGGCCCTTTGCAGCTACGGATGCCCCGATGATCGAGCCGAATGTCACCGATGCTGACGACGACCTGTTCGCCGAAGCCAGTGGCTGGTACTACCGCCTGCAGGCCGAGGACCTCACCCCGACTGAGCGGGAAGCCTTTGCGGCCTGGCTGGCGCAGGGGCCGAGCGAGGTTCAGGCCTGGAATGAAGTGCTCGACCTGCTCGGTGCCTTGCGCGAGCCTGCCCAACAGCTTCGCCAGGCTCAGCGTGCCCGTTGGCACAAGCCGCGGGCGCGGGTCTGGGCCAGTGCTGCTGCGGTTCTGTTGATGATCGGTCTGCTGATCGCCAGCCCCTGGCCCGACCGCTGGCGTGCTGACTACGCGACGGTTACGGGCGAGTCGCGCACGCTGGCCCTGGCCGATGGTTCACAGCTGCAACTCAATACCGACACCGCTGTGCAGGTCGAGTTGGGTGACGGGGAGCGGCGGGTGCGCCTGCTGCGTGGCGAGGCGTGGTTCGATGTCAGCCATGATCCGTCGCGGCCCTTTCTGATTCGCTCCGGTGACGGCTGGGTGAAGGTCGTCGGCACGCGCTTCAGCGTCGCACAGCAGGGTAACCAGACCCTTGTGCGGGTTGCCCAGGGCAGGGTTCAGGTCAGTGTCGACGAGGGGCAATCGGTGCTGCTCGATCCAGGGCGCGGCGTCGAGTACAGCGGTTTGCAGCTGGGTAGCGAACACGGCTTTGATATTGCCGCCGAGTTCGCCTGGCGCCAGCGTCAGCTGGTGTTCCGCCAACAGCCTCTGGCCGAGGTGGTCGAAGCGTTGAACCGCTACTGGCCAGGGCAGACCCTGGTGCTCGGCGATACCCTGCGCCAGCGCAAGGTCTCCGGGGTGTTTGAAATCGACAAGCCCGACGCCGTACTCAAAGCGTTGACGCACACCTTGGGTCTGCGTGCTGAGCAGTACACGCCCTACCTGCGTGTGCTGCGCGAAGGTTAGCGAAAAAATTTTAAAAAATTTCAGGGTTTCCCCGAAGCCTGACGTCCTTGAACTCGTAAGCGCAAATAATAAGCACTCTCAGAAAGTGCGGCGCGATTAAACGACTTCGACGATTTGGGGGAGCTTCACTGATGGATAACACCACCGCCACCCGGCGCCTGCCGACCCTGCTGAGCCTGGCCATTGCCCTGGGCTGCGGCACGCTGACCATGCCGGTCCTCGCCGCACCCGCTGTGCAGGCCCAGGCCTATCAGTTCCAGATTCCGGCGCAATCGCTGGACGGGGCGTTGGCGGCCTTCAGTGCGGTGACCCGGGTGCAGGTGCTGGTTGGCGCCGAGGTGACCCAAGGTTTGCGTTCCCCTGGCCTCAGCGGCAGTTACCCACAGAATCAGGCGCTGGCCCGGCTGCTGGCCGGCACCGGCCTGAGCGCAACCTACATCGACAGTGACAGCGTCACGCTCGAACGGCGCCAGGCGGATGAACAGGCCCTGCAGCTGGGCGCGACCATGGTCGGTGGCAAGGTGCTGGGCGCCACCACCGAGGGCAGTCAGTCCTACACCACCGGTGCGCTGACCATTGGCAAAGGCGAGCAGAAACTCAAGGACATCCCGCAATCGGTGTCGGTCGTCACGCGCCAGCGAATGGACGACCAGAACATGAACAGCCTGCAGGACGCGATGCGCCAGGTCACCGGTGCGACCATCAAGAGTTACAACGCTGGCTCAAGCCTGAACGATGTCTACATGCGCGGATTCCTTGTCGACCAGGTGCAGGTTGACGGGGTTTCGCAGATGACTGGCCAGGGCGACCTGATGACCAGCTTTGACCTGGCAATGTTCGACCGGGTCGAGGTGTTGCGCGGACCTTCCGGCCTGTACCAGAGCTCGGGTGAACCGGGTGGCACCATTAACCTGGTACGCAAGCGTGCCTTGGGCCAGTTTGCCCTCAGCGGCGAGCTGTCTGCCGGTTCCTATGACCACTATCACTCGACCGTGGACATCACCGGTCCGCTGAACAGCGACGGTAGTCTGCGCGGACGCTTTGTCACCGCCTATGAAGACAACAAATCCTTTGTCGACTATGCCCAGAACGAACGGCCGATGGTTTACGGGCGCCTGGAGTACGACGTGACCCCGGACACCACGCTGTCCCTGGGTGGCGCCTACCAGAACAACCATTCCACCCCGGCCTTTGGCCTGCCGGCGTATGCCAATGGCAAGTTGCTGGATGTCAGCCGCTCGACCTTCGTCGATGCCAAGTGGAACGGACTGGACGAGCACGTCTGGGAAAGCTTCTTTGAAGTCGACCACGCCCTGGAGAATGGCGGTCAGTTCAAGACCTCGTTGACCTACCGCGATGCTGAAACCCCGACCCGCAACTTCACCTGGAGCGATGGCGCGGTAGACCCGGCGACCGGCGCCAGTTCGGCCGTGGCCTATTCCTACTACACCCACATCAAAACTCTGGGCCTGGACAGCTTTGTCACCCTGCCGGTGGAGGCTTTTGGCCGCACCCACGAATTTACCGCAGGGGTCGAGTACCAGCACCTGGACAAGGACTTCACCTACGGTGGTGGCGAGTACTTCGACACCAATGTGTTCGATCCGGGCAGCATCAACATACCCAAGCGAAAGTACGAAATGGATAACGGCAACTGGTCGAAATCTCACCAGTACGGCCTTTATGCCCGCAGCAAAATCAGCGCCACCGACTGGCTGGACGTCATCCTCGGCAGCCGGGTGACCTGGTTCGAGAGTGAGGCGCACAATGCCAACGCCTTCTTCAACAACTTCAGCAACACCGAAACCAACATCGACCGCAAAGTCATTCCCTACGGTGCGCTGGTGGCCAAGCTGACGCCCGAACTGTCTGCTTACGCCAGCTACACCAGCGTGTTCAAACCGCAGACCGAGGTCGATGCCGATAACCAGACCATCGCCCCGCGCAAGGGCAAACAGTACGAACTGGGCCTCAAGCGTGAGTTCTTCGACGGTCGTCTGAACGGCAGTGTCGCGGTGTTCCGTATCTACGACGAAAACCGTGCGGAACTGGTAGCCAACAATCAGTACTACGAGCCACAGGGCAAGATCCGCAGCCAGGGCTGGGAAACCGAACTGAGCGGTAACCTGACCGACAACTGGAGCATCAGCACCGGTTACGCGTTCACCATGCTCAAGTCGCTGAGCGGCGCAGACACCAACCAGGGCACCACCATCACGCCGAAACACAACTACAACCTGTGGACCAACTACGAGTTTACCGATGGGCCACTGAAGGACTTCAACGTTGGCGGTGGGGTGCGTGCGGTAAGTGCCACCTACTACAAGCGTGACGTCGACTTTGTTCAGGGCGGCTATGCGATTACCACGGCTCAGGTCGGCTACAAGTTCAACGAGCACCTGTCGGCGAAGCTGACGGCCAACAACCTGTTTGACCGCACTTACTATGAGCGGGTGGACAGCTCCTGGGGTTCGAACTTCTATGGCGAGCCGCGTAACCTGACGTTGACCTTGCGCGCCAAGTATTGAGCCGGACGGCTTTGTAGCCATCGCGGGGCAAGCCCGCTCCCACAAGGGGTTTCTGTGGGAGCGGGCTTGCCCCGCGATTATTGCGTTACAGCCCGTCGAGCATCGCCTTGTTGCGTACCGCACCCTTGTCGGCACTAGTGGCCAGCAGGGCGTAGGCTTTCAGTGCGGTGGTCACTTTACGTGGACGCACTTCCACCGGCTTCCAGCCTTTCTTGTCCTGTTCGACGCGACGTGCCGCCAACTCTTCATCGCTGACCAGCAGGTTGATCGAGCGGTTAGGAATGTCGATCAGCACCTTGTCGCCATCCTGCACCAGGCCGATGGCGCCGCCGGCAGCCGCTTCAGGCGAAGCGTGGCCGATGGACAGGCCCGAGGTACCGCCGGAGAAGCGGCCGTCGGTGAGCAGGGCGCAGGCTTTGCCCAGGCCTTTGGACTTCAGGTAGGAGGTCGGGTAGAGCATTTCCTGCATGCCCGGGCCGCCTTTCGGACCTTCGTAGCGAATGATGACGATATCGCCCTCTTTCACTTCGTCGGCAAGGATGCCGCGTACGGCGCTGTCCTGGCTTTCGAAGATTTTCGCGTTGCCTTCGAACACATGGATGGATTCGTCGACACCTGCGGTCTTCACCACGCAACCGTCCAGGGCGATGTTGCCGTACAGCACGGCCAGGCCGCCTTCTTGCGAATAGGCGTGCTCGACACTGCGGATGCAGCCGTTTTCACGGTCGTCGTCCAGGGTGTCCCAACGGGTCGACTGGCTGAACGCGGTCTGGGTCGGAATACCGGCAGGGCCGGCCTTGAAGAAGTGGTGCACCGCTGCGTCGTCGGTCTGGGTGATGTCCCACTTGGCGATGGCTTCTTCCATGCTCGGGCTGTGCACGGTCGGCAGGTCGGTGTGCAGCAGACCGCCACGGGCCAGCGAACCGAGGATGCTGAAGATGCCGCCAGCGCGGTGGACGTCTTCCATGTGGTACTTCTGGATGTTCGGCGCAACCTTGCACAGCTGCGGCACTTTGCGCGACAGACGATCGATATCGCGCAGGTCGAAATTGATCTCGGCTTCCTGGGCGGCGGCCAGCAGGTGGAGGATGGTGTTGGTCGAACCGCCCATGGCGATGTCGAGCATCATGGCGTTCTCGAACGCCTTGAAGTTGGCAATGTTACGCGGCAGGACGCTCTGGTCGTTGTCGCCGTAGTAACGCTTGCACAGCTCGACGATGGTCCGTCCGGCCTGCAGGAACAGCTGTTCGCGGTCGCTGTGGGTGGCCAGGGTCGAACCGTTGCCCGGCAGGGCCAGGCCCAGTGCTTCGGTCAGGCAGTTCATCGAGTTGGCGGTGAACATGCCGGAGCAGGAACCGCAGGTCGGGCAGGCGCTGCGCTCGTATTCGGCGACCTTTTCATCGGAAGCGGTCGAGTCGGCGGCGATGACCATGGCATCGACCAGGTCCAGGCCATGGCTGGCCAGCTTGGTCTTGCCGGCTTCCATCGGCCCGCCGGAAACGAAGATCACCGGAATGTTCAGGCGCAGGGCAGCCATGAGCATGCCGGGGGTGATCTTGTCGCAGTTGGAGATGCACACGATGGCGTCGGCGCAGTGGGCGTTGACCATGTACTCCACCGAGTCGGCGATGATCTCGCGGCTCGGCAGCGAATAGAGCATGCCGTCGTGGCCCATGGCGATGCCATCGTCGACCGCGATGGTGTTGAATTCCTTGGCCACGCCACCGGCGCGTTCGATCTCGCGGGCGACCAGTTGACCCAGGTCCTTCAGGTGCACGTGCCCCGGGACAAACTGGGTGAACGAGTTGGCGATGGCGATGATCGGTTTTTTGAAGTCTTCGTCTTTCATCCCGGTGGCGCGCCACAAAGCGCGTGCGCCGGCCATATTGCGGCCGTGGGTGGACGTTTTCGAGCGGTAATCAGGCATGAAGCACTCCTGGCGGCTAATCAGGTAACAAAAAGGGGAGTGAGCTTCTCTTGTCCTTTGCACCGAAGGCAGGTGGCCGCTGGTACGGATGAAGCCGAGATCGCCGCGGGATCGCCGTGCGCTCGGCCAGAGCTCATAAACCCGCCGGGGATGACTGGCGATGAATAGCCCGATTCTACACCGCTGGCGCCGCGAAGGAATGGCGTTGTAGATGGTTGGTGGCGATCGGCGGCGCTGTTGCTCTGCGAATGGTCTGTCAGACCGCTTGTAAGTCCGCCTGTAGGATCATTCTGAAATGCCGCAAAAGCCCGGAAAAGCGGCTGTTCCCGCCTGCCGGACTGGCTATTATCCCCGCGCCGCATGTGCGGCTTATGAGACGACACCCTTAATGGACCTTCCCAGTTTCAGTTCATCGCGAACCTACATTCTGGCACTGAACGCAGTGGCGTCAGGGCTGCCCGTTAGCTGACCGACAGCCTTGCCGGTCGGCCTCCAGGTAGCTGCGCTGCTGCCTGGAGATCGATATGACCACAATCCACGAAGCAAACCCGGGCGGACTGGCCCTGCCCCGTGAGCAAGCCCAGGCTCGCCGCGACGACCTGCTGCAGGCCGGCCGCTACCCTGCCGGTACCGCAGGGGCGCTGATGAGCAGCCATTACTCCTGCATCTGCAGCGGCCTGAGCGCGAGCCAGGCCATCGACATGCTGCGCCGCGAAGCCGCTGATGCCGAAACCATCTACCAGTCCTACGTGCTCGACGAGCAGGGCAACCTGCTCGGCACGCTGTCCCTGCGCGAGCTGATTCTTGCCACACCCGAATTGCCGGTAGAGCAACTGATGGTGCGCCCGGTGCTCAGTGTCAGCACTGCCACCTCCCAGGAAGAAGTGGCCAGACTGATCAGCGAGCACGATCTGCTGGCCTTGCCGGTGCTGGACAGCGGCGGGCGTCTGGTGGGCATCGTCACCTGTGACGATGCCATGGATGTGGTGGTCGAGGAGGCCACCGAGGACTTTCATAAAGGCGCGCTGATCGGTACCCACCTGGGCAACTTGAAGACTGCCACCGTGGGTTTGCTCTATCGCAAACGCGTGCTCTGGCTGGTGCTGCTGGTGTTCGGCAACCTGTTTTCCGGAGCGGGTATTGCCGCTTTCGAAGACACCATCGCTGCGCATATTGCCCTGGTGTTCTTCCTGCCGCTGCTGGTCGATAGCGGCGGCAATGCCGGTGCCCAGTCGGCAACGCTGATGGTCCGCGCCCTGGCCACGGGTGAAGTGGTCATGCGTGACTGGTTGAGCTTGCTCGGGCGGGAGTGTGGGGTGGCCCTGGCCCTGGGTGGCACCATGGCTGTCGCGGTGGCGTCGTTGGGGGTATTGCGTGGCGGTCCTGATATTGCCCTGATCGTCGCCAGCAGCATGCTGGTGATTGTCCTGCTGGGCAGCTTGATCGGCATGAGCCTGCCGTTCCTGCTCAGCCGCATGAAGCTCGACCCGGCCACCGCCAGCGGGCCCTTGGTGACGTCGATTGCCGATGCTGCCGGGGTACTGGTGTACTTCGGAATTGCTTCGCAGGTACTGGATATCTGAGAGCCGATCGCGGGGCAAGCCCGCTCCCACAGAGGACACGGTGGGAGCGGGCTTGCCCCGCGATGTACCTTAGCTGTTAGGCAGCAACCGGCAGGTAATGCTCTTGATGTAACGGGTTTCCGGGATCGCCGGGTGCACCGGATGATCCGGGCCCTGGCCGCCGCGTTCGAGCAGCTGGATGTTGCGGTCCAGATGGCGGGCGCTGGTCAGCAGGATGTTCTGCAGGTCGTCCTCGGGCAGGTGCATCGAGCACGAAGCGCTGACCAGAATGCCGTCCTTGGTCAGCAGGCGCATGGCCTGTTCGTTCAGGCGACGGTAGGCGCCTTCGCCGTTTTTCAGATCTTTCTTGCGCTTGATGAAGGCGGGCGGGTCGGCAACGATCACGTCGAAACGTTCTTCGGAGGCCTTGAGCTCCTTCAGTGCTTCGAACACATCGCCTTCAATGCAGGTGAGCTTCTCGGCAATGCCGTTGAGCGCGGCGTTGCGCTCAACGCCATCGAGGGCAAAGCCCGAGGCGTCGACACAGAATACTTCGCTGGCGCCGAAAGCACCGGCCTGCACACCCCAGCCACCGATGTAGCTGAACAGGTCGAGCACACGCTTGCCCTGTACGTACGGCGCCAGGCGCGCGCGGTTCATGCGGTGGTCGTAGAACCAGCCGGTCTTCTGGCCTTCCATCACCGGGGCCTCGAACTTCACCCCGTTCTCTTCCAGGGCAACCCACTCCGGCACCAGGCCGAATACGGTTTCGACGTAGCGGTTCAGACCTTCGGCGTCGCGGGCGGCCGAGTCGTTCTTGAACAGGATGCCGCTTGGCTTGAGGACCTGGACCAGGGCGGCGATGACGTCGTCCTTGTGCTGTTCCATGGTGGCCGAAGCCAGCTGAACGACCAGAATATCGCCAAAGCGATCGACTACCAGACCCGGCAGCAGGTCGGAATCGCCGTACACCAGACGGTAGAACGGCTTGTCGAACAGGCGCTCACGCAGCGACAGGGCAACATTGATGCGGTGCACCAGCAGCGACTTGTCCAGCGCAAGCTTGGCATCACGCGACAGCAGGCGGGCGCAGATCAGGTTGTTCGGGCTCATGGCAACGACGCCCAGGGCCTTGCCACCGGCGGTTTCCAGAATCGCCTGGTCACCGGCCTTGAAGCCATGCAGCGGGGTCGCGGCGACGTCGATTTCGTTGCTGTAAACCCACAGGTGGCCGGCGCGCAGGCGGCGGTCGGCATTGGCTTTGAGACGAAGGCTGGGCAGGGACATGACGTCGCTCCGGGAAAAAAGAGCGGGAGTATAACCTGATGCCTGTGGCGCTGATGTGAATAGCGACAAATTGCAACAGAGCAGTGGCCTTTCGCTTCACCCCGGGCCGGTACGATCGGGTTAGAATCGCCGCTCAGCCCCGAGTGTGTACTTATGTCCCAGGAACTCTCCGCCGAACAGATCCAGCACGCCTTGCAAGGCATCAGCGTGCCGCCACAGCCGCAGATCATGGTCGATCTTCAATTCGAGCAATACATGCCTGATCCCGACCTTGAGGTGATCGCCAAACTGATCGCCCAGGACCCGGGCCTGTCTGGCGCCTTGCTCAAGCTGGTCAACTCGCCGTATTACGGCCTGACCAACAAGATTGCTTCGATCCAGCGCGCGGTGAGCCTGCTCGGCAGTCGTTCGATCATCAACCTGATCAACGCCCAGTCGATCAAGGGCGAGATGAGCGACGACACCATCGTCACCCTCAACCGTTTCTGGGACACCGCCCAGGACGTGGCCGTGACCTGCCTGACCCTGGCCAAGCGCATCGGCTCGCAGGCGGTTGACGAGGCCTATGCCCTGGGCCTGTTCCACGACTGCGGCGTGCCGCTGATGCTCAAACGCTTCCCCGAGTACATGGGCGTGCTTGAAGACGCCTACGCCAATGCGGGTGCCGACAAGCGAGTGGTCGACACCGAGAACCAGGCGTTCAACACCAACCACGCGGTGGTCGGTTACTACACCGCCAAGTCCTGGCGCCTGCCCGAGCACCTGAGCAATGCCATCGCCAACCACCACAACGCCCTGGCGGTGTTCAGCGATGATTCGGCGCGTAACAGCCAACTGAAGAACCTGCTGGCAATCCTCAAGATGGCCGAGCACATCTGCTCGTCGTACCGGGTGCTGGGCAATCAGAGTGTCGATCACGAGTGGAATGCCGTTGGGCACCTGGTGCTCGACTATGTGGGGCTTTCCGAGTACGACTTTGAGAACCTCAAGCAGACCATTCGCGAATTGGGCAGTCACTGATCCATGCCGGAACTACCAGAAGTCGAGACCACCCGGCGCGGTATTGCGCCTTACCTGGAAGGCCAGCGCGTCAATCGGGTGATCGTGCGCGACCGGCGCCTGCGCTGGCCGATCCCCGAGGACCTCGATATCCGCCTGTCCGGGCAGCGTTTCGTCAAGATCGAGCGCCGTGCCAAATACCTGCTGCTCAATGCCGAGGTCGGGACGCTGATCAGTCACTTGGGGATGTCCGGCAACCTGCGTCTGGTCGAGATCGGCTTGCCGGCTGCCAAGCATGAGCATGTGGATATCGAACTGGAGTCGGGCCTGGCCTTGCGCTATACCGACCCGCGCCGCTTTGGCGCGATGCTCTGGAGCCTCGATCCGCTCAATCATGAGCTGCTGATCAAGCTTGGCCCTGAGCCGTTGACCGACCTGTTCGACGGCGAGCGCCTGTTCCAGCTGTCGCGTGGCAAGGCCATGGCGGTCAAACCATTCATCATGGATAACGCGGTGGTGGTCGGGGTCGGCAACATTTATGCGACCGAGGCCCTGTTCGCTGCCGGTATCGATCCGCGCCGCGAAGCCGGGAGCATCTCGCGGGCGCGTTACCTGAAGCTGGCGATCGAGATCAAACGCATCCTCGCCTGCGCGATCGAGCGCGGCGGCACCACCTTGCGCGACTTTGTCGGCGGTGATGGCCAACCGGGCTATTTCCAGCAGGAGCTTTTTGTCTACGGACGCCGGGAAGAGCCCTGCAAGGTCTGCGGCAGTATCCTGCGCGAGGTCAAGCTCGGCCAGCGCGCCAGCGTGTTCTGCCCGCGCTGTCAGAAGTGAGGGTGCTCAGCGTGGGCTGAGCACTTCAGCGGCACCCACGCCACGCGGGTCGCTGGCGGCTTCCAGGGTCTGCCTGGATTTATCCCAGTACAACACTTGCTGGTTACCGTAAGTGCGACCCAGATCCTTGAGCTGGTAGCCGCGTGCATTTAGCGCGCGCTGCTGTTCGGCGCTGAACGCGCCCGGTTCGTGCTCGACCACATCCGGCAGGTACTGGTGGTGATAACGCGGCACTGCGGGCCAGTTGGCGACCGGCTTGCCTTCGAGAAACCCCAGCATCGACAACAGCACCATGCTCGGAATCCGGCTGCCGCCCGGTGTGCCGAAGGCGGCGAACTGCGTAGGGCTCTCGATGAAACTCGGGCTCATGCTCGACAGTGGCCGCTTGCCTGCTGCCACGGCATTGGCCTGGCTGCCGGCCAGGCCATAGCTGTTGCTGCCGCGCGGGTCGGCGGCGAAGTCGTCCATCTCGTTGTTCAACACCACGCCGGTACCGGGCGCGCTGAAGGCTGCGCCGAAGGGCAGGTTGACCGACAGCGTCGCGGCTAC
Organism: Pseudomonas alkylphenolica; assembly: GCF_000746525.1. NCBI lineage: Bacteria > Pseudomonadati > Pseudomonadota > Gammaproteobacteria > Pseudomonadales > Pseudomonadaceae > Pseudomonas > Pseudomonas alkylphenolica. Next base: position 5,497,160 of record NZ_CP009048.1, on the reverse strand, counting down.
GGCGTTGCCTTCGGCGTCGATCACCGCGAAGTGGGTGGTGTGGTCGCCTTCGCGCCAGGCCGGGGCGGGCGGCAGGCTGCTGCTGGGCGTGGCCTGGTGCACGTCGATGCTGTCGGCAAGGCTGGTCAGGTAATTGCGCGCCAGCAGTTGCGGCAGCGGGTTGGCGACGTAATCCGGATCGCCGAGCAGACCGCGGTCGCGGTAGGCACGGCGCAGTACTTCCAGTACGTAATGGCTACGTTGCACCGGATCGGCACTCTGCCAGGGCAGGCGCTGCAGCATCGCCAGGCTCTGGGCCAGGGCTACGCCGCCGGCTGACGGCGGCGGGGCGCTGATCAGTTCGCGCTGGTCGGCCAACTGGTAGCGCAACGGCTCGCGCTTGGCGGTGCGGTAGTTGGCCAGGTCATCCAGGCTCCAGATTCCGCCTGCGGCCTGAACGCCCTGGACCATGGCCTGGGCGGTCGGGCCGCGGTAGAAACCCTCGCGGCCCTGGTTGGCCAGGCGCTCAAGGGTGACGGCCAGTTCTGGTTGGCGGATCTGTGCGCCAAGGGCCGGTACTTCACCGTTCTTGAGGAACAGCCGGGCGCTTTCCGGATCGTCGCGCAGGGCGCTCAAGCGCATCTTGGCCCGATCGCGGTAAATGCGGTCGACGGCAAAACCCTGGTTGGCCAGGCGAATGGCCGGGGCCAGGGTGTTTTTCAGGGGCAGTTTGCCGTAGTGCGCAGCAAGGTCTGCCAGTGCCGCCGGCAAGCCGGGAATCGCGGCTGCCAATGGGCCGTTGATGGACAGGCCAGGCTGAACCTTGCCGTCCTTCAGGTACATGGCCTCGCTGGCTTTGCCTGGCGCGCGTTCGCGGGCGTCGATAAACGCGTAGCGTGCCGGCGTGTCGCCTTCGCGCAAGAGGAAGAACCCACCGCCACCGAGGCCGGAGCCATAAGGCTCGACGACCGCCAGCGCTGCGCTGACCGCAATCGCCGCATCGAAGGCGTTACCGCCTTGGTCGAGGACTTCCCGTGCAGCGGCAGTGGCTTCGGCATGCGGGCTGGCAATCGCGGCACGCCCCGGGCCCTGTGCCTGGGCACCGGCAACCCCCAGCGCCAGGGTGGCGCCAAGAATGAACGGAGCGAGCCTGGCGACGAACGGCATCAGGCCTTGCCGGTGATTTTGCGGTACTTGGCCATCAGTTCTTCTTCGGTCTCCGGATGGGCTTCATCCAGCGGGATGCAGTCAACCGGGCAGACCTGTTGGCACTGTGGCTCGTCATAGTGGCCGACGCACTGGGTGCACAGGTTCGGGTCGATCACGTAGATCTCTTCGCCCTGGGAGATAGCGGCGTTCGGGCACTCGGGTTCGCAGACGTCGCAGTTGATGCAATCGTCGGTGATGATCAGGGACATGGGGACTCCGGCCCGGGCTCAGAACCCGGGCATTTGAAAACCAATGGACACAATTGTGCCGCATTAGCGCCCGCAGTGCACGCGGGCGCCGTGGTCAAATCGCCGATGTCACTTCTTGAAGCGTTCGGTCAGGGCGTCGGCCACGATCGGATGGACGAATTTGCTGATGTCGCCACCCAGTGCCGCAATTTCCCGGACCAGGGTCGAGGAAATGAACGAATAACGCTCGGAAGGGGTCAGGAACAGGCTTTCGACGTCCGGTGCCAGCTGGCGGTTCATGTTCGCCAGCTGGAACTCGTACTCGAAGTCCGAGACAGCACGCAGGCCGCGCAGGAACACATTGGCCTGCTGTTCCTTGGCAAAGTGCGCGAGCAAGGAGGAGAAGCCGATGACTTCGACATTGGGCAGGTGCTTGGTGACCTCACGAGCCAGTTCCACCCGTTGTTCCAGCGGGAACAGCGGGTTTTTCTTGGGGCTGGCGGCGACCGCAATGATCACCTGATCGAACAGCCGCGAGGCTCGCTCGACCAGATCGCCATGGCCCTTGGTAATAGGGTCGAAAGTACCTGGGTACAACACTCGGTTCATCGCGTCGTCCTGGCAGGAGTGCGTTGGGGAGTCGGATGGTATCGCAGCAGTGGCAGTCGGCCAAGTCGCCTGCGCACGCTGAAGGCACTATAGACAGGCTGCCTATTTGTTGTCATCTCCCGGCAACCAGGCGTTCAATCAGGCCATCGGTGAGTCGCGCACTGAGGCCGTACACCGATAGCTGCGGGTTGGCGCCGATGCTGGTGGGGAACAATGAGCCGTCGTGGATCGACAGGTTGGCCAGCTGATGATGCCGTCCGAGACTGTCGCAGACAGCCTGGCGCGGGTCTTCGCCCATGGCGCAACCGCCCATGACGTGGGCGCTGCCAAGGCGCGTGCGAAACAGCTCAAGACTCAGGCCGTCGATCATCTGCCGGGCCTCGCCCAGGGTTTTCACGTAGCGACCATCGCTGTGCAGCGGCAACACCGCCTCGGCACCTGCGGCGAACTGGATCTCGGCCATGCTGTGGAAGGCGCGGCGCACGCCGTCCCAGGCGTAGGGCGAAACCTGATAATCAAGTACCGGCGAGCCGTCGCCGCGCAGCTGGACTTCACCGCCACTACTGTCCGGGTGGAAGCCGTCACGCAGCAGGGCAAGCATCACGTGGGTATTGGGCAGTTGTTCCATGCGCATGGCATTTTCACTGCCGAAGCTGCCCAGCAGGGTGCTGGCCAGCGCCGGGTGCAGCGGCGGCACTTCGAGTTTGTAACCGATCGGCCCGCTGACGCCGTCGCGCCACTGAAAGTGGTCGGAGTAGATCGATTGCGGCGCGCCGTAGAACGGATTGACCTTGTCCTTGAACAGCCCGGCACTGAAGTTGACCAGGTGCAGGAACGTGCGCTTGCCCAGGCGCTCATGCGGGTCTGGGGCATCCGAACGCAGCAGCAGGGCCGGGCTGTTGATCCCGCCACCGGCGAGGATGTAGTGGCGCGCCTTGACCTGAATCTTGCGCCCGGTCGGGTTCACACAGCGGTCATCCATAGCCAGGCATTGCAGGCCGCTGATGCGCTCGCCGTCGTGGATCAAGCGTTCGGCGCGGGCCAGGTAGAGTAACTCGCCGCCTTTTTCCAGGGTGGCGGGAATGCTGGTGACTAACATCGATTGTTTGGCATTGACCGGGCAGCCCATGCCGCAGTAACCCAGGTTCCAGCAGCCGCGCACGTTGCGTGGAATGACCTTCCAGCTGTAATCGAGGGCTGCGCAGCCGCGCTTGAGCACCTCGTTGTTGGCATTCGGTGGCATGAGCCAGGGGGCGATGCCCAGGCGCTGTTCCATGCGTTCGAACCAGGGGGCCAGTTCGCCGCTGCTCAGGCCTTTGACGCCGTGTTCGCTGGCCCAGTGTTGCAGGGTCGGCTCGGGGGTGCGAAAGCTCGAGGTCCAGTTGATCAAGGTGGTGCCACCCACCGCGCGGCCTTGAAGGATGGTGATGGCGCCATCCTTGCTCATCCGGCCGATGCCTTCTTGATAGAGGTTGGCGTAGGCCTGGTCTTCAAGCAGATGGAAGTCGCTGCTGGTCTTGAGCGGGCCTTCTTCGATCAGCAGCACCTTGAAACCGGCAGCGCTGAGCAGTTCGGCGCTGGTGGCACCGCCGGCGCCGCTGCCGATGATGACGATATCGGTTTCCAGGCTCAGGTCGTGGTCCAGGCGCGAGGCGTCACGGGCTTTCCAGCCGCGGCCAAGGCCTTCGCGAAACAGGTCGGGTACGGGCATCTTCAGCCTCTTGTCGTTATCGGGTGATTCAGATCTTGGGCGGACCCGGGTAGCCGCAACGGGCCCAGGACTCTGGCATCTCGTACCAGGCCATCTGCAACAGCTGCAGCAGCGAGGCGTGGCCCATGCGCAACAGATTCAGCGAACTGTTCTCCCAGCGCTGCAAAAAGGCCTGGATCTGCTCGATGCTTGCGTTCTCCCAGCGGCCCCAGATGCCGGTCAGCGGCCCTCGGGTCACCGGCAGGGCGAGAACGTCGAACAGTTGCAGGGTCAGCTTGAGCATGGCCGGGGACAAGCTGGCGAGTTTGTTGTCCAGGCGCTGCAGCAGGGTTTCAAGGTTTTCGGCGGCTGACGTACCGGCAAGGATTACCGGGATCAGTGTCCGCAGAATCGGCAGATCGCTCTGGCGCAGGCTGATGAAGCCGCTGGCCGGGGTCTGTGCCGAGCACCCTGTAAGGCTGGCGCCCAACCCGGCGGTGGCCAGGAAGGCGCTGGCGCCGAGGCCGAACTTGAGTAACCCGCGGCGGCTCAAGGCGGGTGTTGCAGGCAGACTTGTGGTCATTGTTGTTGTGCCTGGTCGTGGTGTTAGCGGATGAAGAGTTTGTACACCAGCTTGATCAAGGACTTGCCGTAGGGCGGGTAGATCAAGCGGGCGGCGTTGAAGCGCTGCTTGGCGAACACCGCCTTGGCCTTGCTGAAGGTCAGGAAGCCCTCGTGGCCGTGGTAGTGGCCCATGCCCGAGGGGCCGACACCACCAAATGGCAGATCGTCCTGGGCCACATGCAGCAAGGTGTCGTTGAGGCAGACGCCACCGGAGTGGGTCTGTTCCAGAACCCTCTGCTGCTCGGCCCGGTCGTAGCCAAAGTAGTAGAGCGCCAGGGGACGGGGGCGCTGATTGATGTATGAAAGTGCCTGATCGAGGCTGTCGTAGGGCACCAGCGGCAACAGCGGACCGAAGATCTCGTCTTGCATCACGCGCATCTGGTCATTGACCTGCAGCAGCAAGTGAGGCGGCAAACGCCGGCCTTGTCGTGCTTCTTGCGGGTACAGGTCAACGATCTTCGCGCCCTTGTCGCGGGCATCGCTCAGGTAACTTTCCAGGCGTGCCAGGTGACGCGGGTTGATGATCGCGCTGTAGTCCGGGTTGTCAGCCACGCGCGGGTAAAAGCGATGAACAACGTTGCGGTAGGCCGTGGCGAAGTCGTCCAGGCGTTCGCGCGGCACCAGCACGTAGTCCGGTGCTACGCAGGTCTGTCCGGCATTCAGGGTTTTGCCGAAGGCAATGCGCTCTGCGGCGTCGGCCAGGGGCACACTGGCCGAGACAATGGCTGGCGATTTACCGCCCAGTTCCAGGGTTACCGGGGTCAGGTTCTGTGCTGCCGCCAGCATCACATGGCGGCCGACACTGGTGGCACCGGTGAATAGCAGGTGATCGAAGGGCAGGCGCGAGAAGGCTTCGCCGACATCCGCTTCGCCCAGCGCCACACTGACCAGGTCTTCGGGGAATACCGTTTGCAGCAATTGCTTGAGCAGCAGGCCGGTGGCCGGCGTGGCTTCGCTGAGCTTGAGCATGACCCGGTTGCCAGCGGCCAGGGCGCAGGTCAAAGGGCCGATGGCCAGAAACAGCGGGTAGTTCCACGGCACGATGATCCCGACCACGCCCAGCGGCTGGTACAGCACCTTGGCGCTGGCCGGCTGAAAGGCCAGGCCGACCTTGCGCGGTGAGGCCTTCATCCACTGCTTTAGATGACCCTCGGCATGATGCAGGCCCTGGACGCTGGGCATCAGCTCGGCCAGGCGGGTTTCGTCGGCACTGCGGCCGCTGAAGTCTTCGCTGATGGCTGCAACCAGTGCGTCCTGATGGGCGAGCAGTAGTTGGCGCAGGCTTTTCAGCCATTGCCGGCGTTGCGCCAGCGGCGGCATCGGGTTGCCAGCAAACGCCTGGCGCTGGGCGTTGAACTGGTTGGCAAGGTCTTCAACGGCAGTCGCAGGCAAAAGACGAGCAGCATCGGCAGTCATGCGAAACTCCACGGCATTGTTTTTCTAGAGCTTATACTCTAACTGGAGCGTTTTGCGATCCTTTTTTCACGACAGGCAGGTACATCCACATTCGGATAAACCGTAAGATGGACCTATTCAATCAAAGCTCGGCCTCTGGAGCTGATCATGGCCCCGCGTATCAAGACCCGCGAACGCATCGTGCAGAACAGCCTGGAGCTGTTCAACCAGCAGGGCGAGCGCAGTGTCAGCACCAACCACATCGCCGCCCATATGGAGATTTCCCCGGGCAATCTGTACTACCACTTCGCCAACAAGCAGGAAATCATCGCTGTACTCTTCACCCAGTATGAAGAGCAGGTCGAAAGCTTTCTGCGCCCGCCGCAAGGGCGCCCCTCGACTGTCGAAGACAAACGCTTCTACCTCAAGGAGCTGCTGGCGGCGATGTGGGACTACCGCTTTTTGCATCGCGACCTTGAACACCTGCTCGACAGTGACAAGGAACTGGCGGCGCGTTACCGGCGTTTTTCCCAGCGCTGCCTGATCCAGGGTCAGTCCATTTACCGCGGATTCGTCGAAGCCGGGATCGTGCAGATGGACGCCGTGCAGATCGAGTCGCTGACCCTCAACGCCTGGATCGTGCTGACCTCCTGGGTACGCTTTCTGTGCACCACCCGGGAGAATTCGGCGCACCTGAGTGAAGATGCCTTCAAGCGCGGTATCTATCAGGTGTTGGTCCTTGAGCTCGGCTTTGTTACTGCCCAGGCCCGCCCGGCGGTGGATGCCCTGTGCCAGGAATTCTACGTTTCGCTCAACCAGGCACTGGAGCAATAAGCGCCCAGGCCCTATCCGTTCAATCGTTCAGGAGACTGTCATGCCCCTCGCGCAACTGATCACCGCCCAGCAATTGGCCGAACGCCTGGAGGCGCCGGCGCTGGTGATACTGGATTGCCGCTTTGCCCTGGAAGATATCGACTATGGCCAGCGCAGCTATGCCGAGGGGCATATTGCCGGTGCGCATTTCGCCGACCTTGAACGCGACCTGAGCGGTCCGGTCATCAAGGGCGTGACCGGGCGTCACCCTTTGCCGGATCCGCAGCACCTGATCGAGCGTCTGCGTGCCTGGGGGATCAACAACGACAGCGAGATCGTGCTCTATGACGATGGCCCTGGTGCTTTCGCCGCCCGCGCCTGGTGGCTGCTGGCCTGGCTTGGCAAGCGTAGCGGTGTGTCGATTCTCGATGGTGGCCTGAAGGCCTGGCATGCGGCAAAGTTACCGTTGAGTCTCGACGCCCCGGAAAAACGTGTAGGTACCTTCAAGGGCGAGCCTGATACTGCGCTGGTGCTTGACGCCAAACAGCTGTGCGACCGACTTGGCCAGCCCGACCTGACCCTGATCGATGCCCGCGGCCTGCCACGTTTTCGCGGTGAGGTAGAGCCCATCGACCCGGTGGCCGGACATATTCCGGGGGCGCAATGTGCAGCGTTCACCGACAACCTGGGGGCTGACGGGCGATTTCTGCCGGCGGCTCAACTGAAGAAACGCTTTGCCGAGAAGCTGGGCAAGCGTTCGCCAGAGCAACTCGTGGCGTATTGCGGCTCTGGGGTGACGGCGTGCCATAACCTGTTTGCCTTGTCGCTGGCGGGATATCCGCTGGGCAAGCTGTATGCAGGGTCGTGGAGCGAGTGGATTACCGATCCACAGCGCCAGGTTGCCAAGGGCGACTGAAAGCATCGCGGGGCAAGCCCGCTCCCACAGAGGTATAGGCTTCCTGTGGGAGCGGGCTTGCCCCGCGATGAGGCCTCAACCTTCACCCAGCCACTGCGGGATCCGCCGTTCCAGGTAATACCCCGGCTCCCGCACACTGCCGTCGACAAAACCGACATGGCCACCGCGTGAATGCAGCTCGAAGGTGGTCTGGCTCGCCAGTTCATTGGCTTCAGGCAGGCTATGGCTGAACACGAACGGGTCATCGCTGGAATGGATGATCAGCGTCGGTGTGCGGTTTTCCCCGAGGAAGTACCGGCTCGATGCCCGGCGGTAATAGTCCTTGGCATCGGCAAAGCCATTGAGCGGAGCGGTCACTCGACCATCAAAATCCCAGAACGTACGCAGGTTCTCCAGGGGCCCAAGACGCTCCAGTGCGGCGAGGCCTTCATGGTGGCCGTGATGCTGGAAGTGGCGCTGTTTCTCTTTCACATAGGCGAGCATGGCGCGCATGAAATGCGCCTGATAGACCCGTGAAAACCCCAGGCCGATACGATCAGCGCACTGGTCCAGACGAAACGGCACCGATACCGCCACCGCAGCCTGCAACTGACTTGCCGAGCCCGCCTCACCAAGGTGCTTGAGCAGCACATTGCCGCCCAGCGAGTAGCCGACGGCATACAGCGGCGCTTGTGGGCGTTGCGCACGCAGGTGGTCGATGGCTTCGGCGAGGTCCTCGCTGGCGCCGGAGTGGTAGCTGCGCGGCAGCAGGTTTGGTTCGCCCGAGCAACCGCGCCAGTTCAGTGCGACGCTGGCCCAGCCGCGGTCAGCCAAGGCCTGTTGCATACCAATGACGTAGGGCGAGCTGGACGAACCTGTCAGCCCGTGCAGCACCAGCACCAGCGGGGTGTTGGCCTGGTGCGGACCGTGCCAGTCGAGGTCGAGGAAATCACCATCGGCCAGCCACAGGCGCTCGCGTTGGCGGTGCAGGGCTGCCGACTTGCGCCAGAGCGGCCCCCAAAGCGTCTGCAGATGCGGATTGCCCAGCCCCAGGGCGGGTTTGAAGGGGCTGGGGGGGATGGGATACATCGTGGTGTGCTCGCAGATTGCTTTCAGGCAAGTGTAAATCCGGTTACCGACACTTGCCCGGGTCGATCATCCGTTAGCGGGAGCGAATGCGGGCAAGTCGTGCTGTTCGACCGACGGGCCGACACTGATCTGCACCAGCTTGTCGAGCTTCAGGTGATTTTTCAACACGACCTTCAGCTGATCCAGGGTCAATGCCTGCACTTGATCGAGAAAGCTCTGGCGGTTGTCCAGCGGTAACTGGTTGAAGCCGATGGTGCTCAGAATGCCGCTGATCTGCTGGTTGCTCACCGATCCCAGCAGGTAGCTGCCGCGTAACTTCTGTTTCGCGTCATCGAATTCCTTCTGGCTTGGTCCTTGTTCGGCATAGTCCTCGAGCAGTTGCTCCAGCAATGTCATTGCGGCGTCGCGGTATTTGCCCTGGACCTGGGTGGTGAACGTCCAGAGGCCGTTGACAGGGTGCTGCCTCAGCTTTGATCCGGCGCCATAGGTCAAACCGCGGCGAGTGCGCAGCTCATCGAACAGCCGCGAGGTGCCACCGGGGCCGCCCAGTATCAGGTTGGCCAGGGTCAAGGCAGGTGCATCGGGATGTTGAACGCTGATGCCGGGGATGGCGAACAACAGCAGCGCCTGGCTGCCAGGATGATCCAGATGGTAGATCTCGGGTTCGAAGCTGGCGGCTACCGGTAGCGGCGGAAGTGCCGGGCCTGCGGGCAACGCCGCTGACACCTGCGCGGCAATGGCCCGGGCCTGCTCCAGCGACAGATCACCGACCAGGGTAATCACCGCATTGCCTGCGCTGAAGGCTCGTTGGTGAAAGGCACGAAGATCAGTGACGGTCAGGGCATTGATGGTCTGCTCTGTGCCATAACTGTTGGTGGCGTAGGGATGATTGGCGAACACATGCTCGTAGAGCCGGTCGCTGGCCTTGTAGGTTGCGTAGTGTTGCCGCTGCGCTACCAGGCCGTTGAGCTGGTCCTTGATCTGCTGCAGTTTGTCTTCGGCAAACTGTGGTTGACCCAGTACTTCACTCAGCAACCCCACCGCTTTGGTCCGTTGCTGTTCATCACTCAGGCTGCGTAGCTTCACCGTAGCGCTGTCATGCACTACCGCTTTGCTGAACTGCGCACCGATTTCGTCGAAGCCTTCGGCGATCTGCATGGCATCGCGCTGCTGGGTGCCCTCATCGAGCATACCCAGGGTGAGCTGTGCCAGGCCGGCGGCGCCGTCATCCCTGGCACTGCCAGCGGCAAAATCAACCTGAAGATCAAACATCGGCAATTGCCTGCGTTGTACAAACAGGACCTTACTGCCTTGTGGCGTCTGCCATGACTCGATCGCTAACTGCAGCCGGGCGGGAACGGGTACTGTGACTTTCAGCGACTCCAGCTCAAGCGGCTGGGGTTGCGCCTGGGCCTGCGAAGCAGCGCCTGCCAGTAGCAGCAAGAGAGGGAGGAATGTTTGGGTGAGTTTATTCATCGTCGGCCTCCTTGGCCTGCAGGTAGGCGACCGCCAGGCGCTCAGCGGTGAAGTAGTCGCTGGCGGCCTGCTGTACTTGTTCGGGTGTTACGCCCTCAAGGTTGCTTCGGTCGTTGTCCAGTTGAGACGCTGGCAGGCCACTGCCCAGCATGGCCGCAATATCACTGGCCTGGCCGCTTAGAGAGTCCTGAAAAAAGGTGTTTTCGGCCAGCAGCAGGGCACGCGCACGCGCTAGCTCGGCAGTGCTTGGCGGCGTGCTTTTGATCGCTTGCAGTTGTGCCCAGATAGCCGCCTGCAGGTCGGCCAATGGTTTGGGTTGGGCAGTATTGATCGATGCCGAAATTTCGAACAACGTATCGCCCCTGGCCAGCGCCCCATAGCTGACCTTGGGGCTGAACAGCAGCGCTTGCTGGCGCTCCAGCCGGGTACTGAGCCGGGCACTCAAGCCTTTGCCCAGCAGTGCGTCGAGCAGACGCAAGGCATGTACGTCGGTCGCCGACTCCGCTGTGGCGTAGGTCGGTACGTTGAACGCCATGACCAGCCTTGGCCTGTTGACCGCATCGTAGACTGTCACCCGTCGTGGCCCTGTCGCAGCCGATTGCAGGGGGAGCTTGGTGCGCGGGAGGATTTGCCGGGTGAAACCGGCGAAGTACTGCTCAACCTCACGTCTTACCGCATCGAGCTGAACGTCGCCGACAATGATCAACGTGGCATTGTTGGGCGCGTACCAGGTGCGATACCAGGCTTGCAGCTCATCGTTGTGCATGCGCTCAAGGTCGCTCATCCAGCCAATCACCGGGGTGCGATAGCTGCTTTGTGGATAGGCGATGGCTTGCAGCTGCTCGTCGAGCCTGGCCGCCGGATATTCATCGACTCTTTCGCGGCGCTCGGACCTCACGGCCTCGATTTCACGAACGAATTCGCTATCACTGAGGTGGGCGCCCTTCAGCAGGTCGGCACTCAGCTCCAGGGCTACCGCCAGTCGTTCACTGGGCAGGGTCTGGTGATGAACGGTGAAATCGCGATTGGTGTAAGCATTGTCAGTGCCGCCCAGGCGTTCGATGACTTTCGAAAACTCCCCGGGTGCGGTCTTGGCGCTACCCCGGTAGAGCAGGTGTTCGAGGGCATGGGACAACCCGGATTGCCCAGGGTACTCATGGCTTGAGCCCACCTTGATCAACAGGTGGGTGGTGACTACCGGTGCCCGGCGGTCCTCGCTGACGACCACATGCAGGCCGTTTTCCAGGGTGAATTCATGGCGATCAGGGGGATCGGCCAGGGCCTGGCCAGATACCAGCAACAGGCCGAGCAGGCCGCTGGTGAAGGAAATACGTCGATCCATGACAGTGCTCCTTGTGGTTGATGACCAGAAGCACGATCAGGCAAAAAGGCGAGCGAAAGGGGATAGATATCTATTGCACCGTGTGACGACCCTGCCGTAGCAGGGTCGTCGTTGCAACTCAGCTGCGCTGCCAGAGGGCGTAGTACACCTGGCCAGCCTTCTTCTCGCGGTGCAGGCGCCAGTTGCCGGGTAGCTGCAAGGTCGAAGGCGGGGTTTCGCTCTCGGTGTAGATCCAGGCGTTTTCGGCCAGCCACTGGCGCTCTTCAAGCAGGGCGCAGGTGGTGGCCAGCAGGTTCTGGTGGAACGGCGGATCAAGGAACACCAGGTCGAAAGTCTGCTTCGGTTCACCCTGCAGGTAGCGCTGGGCATCGCTCTGGATGACCTGGCCGCGAGGGCAGCGCAGGGTTTCCAGGTTCTGCCGCAGGCTGGCAATGGCCGCCGGGTTGCTGTCCAGCGCCACGGCCTCGGCGGCACCGCGCGAGAGTGCTTCCAGGTACAAGGCGCCACTTCCGGTATAGGCATCGAGTACCTTGGCCCCTTCGATATGCGGCGCCAGCCAGTTGAACAGGGTTTCGCGTACCCGGTCTGGCGTCGGGCGCAGGCCGGGGGCGTCAGGGAAGCTCAGGCGACGGCTGCGCCATTCGCCGGCAATGATGCGCAGCTGGCCCTGGCCGTTGTGTGGCTTGGCCGATTTGGCGGATGGACTGGCCATTAATGCTCCGGTACACCAAGCGGCTGCTCGGCGGGTTTGTCAGTGGGTGGCGGCAGAGGTTTCTGCGGCACGCTCGGGCCTGCAGTGACGATGACCATCTTGTCGGCGGCGAGGTGCTTGTTCAGGGCGGTCTTGACCTGTTCGGTGGTCAGCGCCTGGGATTGTTGCATGTAATCTTCCAGCCAGGTCAGCGGCAGGCCGTAGAAGCCGATGGCGCCCAACTGGCCGACGATGCTGGCGTTGCTGGCATTGGACAGTGGGAAGCTGCCGGCCAGCTCGCGCTTGGCATCATCCAGTTCCTGCTGGCTCGGGCCGCTCTTGAGGTAGTCGGTGAGGATGTCCTGAACCAGTTTCAGGGTGCCTTCGCTGAGTTCGGCACGGGTCTGCAGGTTGATCATGAACGGCCCGCGCACCTGCATCGGGCTGAACACCGAGTAGACGCCGTAGGTCAGGCCGCGCTTTTCGCGTACTTCGCTCATCAGGCGGGTACCGAAGGTGCCGCCACCGAGGATCTGGTTGCCCAGCGACAGTGCTGCGTAGTCCGGGTCGTTGCGGTCGATGCCCAGCTGGGCCAGCATCAGGTGGGTCTGCTTGGACGGGAAGTCGATATGCGTGGTGCCAGGCTTGGGCTCGGCAGGCTGAGGCAGCTTGGCCAGCGCCGGGCCTTTGGGCAGGGCGGCCGAGACCTGGGCAGCAATGGCTTCGGCGTCGCCGCGGCTCAGGTCGCCGACCAGGGCGATGACGGTATTGCCCGCGGCATAGGCCTTGGCGTGGAAGGCCCGCAATTGCTCGAGGGTGATCGGTGGAATGCTCTTGGCATCGCCATCACTTGGATGGGCATACGGGTGGCTGCCATACAGTTTCTCGAACAGCGCGATGCTGGCCAGCTTGCCCGGGTTCTGCTTCTGGTACTCGAAACCGGCCTGCATCTGGTTCTTGATGCGTGTCAGGGCATCCTGCGGGAAGGTCGGCTTGCCGACTACCTCGGCGAACAGCTTCAGCGCCGGCTCACGCTTGTCCGCTGCACTCAGGCTGCGCAGGGTGGCCACGGCCATGTCGCGGTAGGCACCGTTGCCAAAGTCGGCACCGAGGCCTTCGAAGCCTTCGGCAATCGCGGTAACGTCCTTGCCGGCCACGCCTTCGTTGAGCATGGCGTTGGTCAGGGTGGCCAGGCCCGGGGCATCACCGTCCTGGCTGCTGCCGGCGGCGAAGGTCAGGCGCAGGTCGAACATCGGCAGCTCGCGCGCTTCGACGAACAGCACCTTGGCGCCTTCAGTGGTGTTCCAGGTCTGAATGTTCAGTTGCCGGCGGCTCGGCGCCTTGCCGTCCAGCTCCGCCAGCGTCTGCAGGGTGTTGGCCGGTTTGGCTGCGGTGCTATTGACCGGTTGAGCGGTGTTGTCCGACTGGGCCGGCTTGGCCAGGACAAACGCCAGCACGCCAACCAGCGACAGGATGCCGAGACCGATCAGGGTGTAGCGGGGTGCGCTGCGTTCACTCATGAGCGTTCTCCTCGGGCAGTACATGGGCAACGCTCAGGCGTTCGCGGGTGAAATAGGTGCGCGCAGCGTTCTGGATGTCGGCCGGGGTTACGCTTTTCAGTTCGTCGAGCTCGCTGTCGATCAGCTTCCACGACAGACCGACGGTCTCGAGCATGCCGATGGCAGTGGCCTGGCTGCTGATCGAGTCGCGGTCGTAGACCAGCCCGGCGATGACCTGGGCGCGCACGCGCTCAAGCTCTTCAGCCGAAGGCGGGGTGGTCTTGAGTTCGTCGAGCAGCTTCCAGATACCGCTTTCAACATCGGCCAGAGTCTTGTTCTTCTGCTGGTTCGGCGTGGCCGAGATCAGGAACAGGCTGTCGCCGCGGGTGAACGGGTTGTAGTTGGACGAGGCGCTGGAGACCAGCTCCTGGCCGCGCTCAAGCCGGCTCGGCAGACGGGCGCTATAGCCGCCGTCCAGCAGTGCCGAGATCAGGCGCAGGGCGTTTACGGTACGCGGGTCTTTGGCGGTGGCCAGGCCCGGCACGTTGAAGCCGTAGATCAGGCTTGGCAGCTGGGTGCGTACATGCAGGGTGGTTTCGCGCAGGCCGGGCTCGGCCAGCTCCAGTGGCAGCTTGGCCGGTGGAATCGCACGTTTGGGGATGGCGCCGAAGAAACGCTGGGCCAGGCCTTTGACCTCGTCGACCGTCACGTCACCGACCACCACCAGGGTGGCGTTGTTCGGCGTGTACCAGGATTCGTACCAGTGGCGCAGTTCCTCGACCTTCATGCGATCGAGGTCAGCCATCCAGCCGATGGTCGGGGTACGGTAGCTGCTGGCCGGGAAGGCCATGGCGCTGAACAGCTCGAAGGCCTTGGCATTGGGTTGATCGTCGGTGCGCAGGCGGCGCTCTTCCTTAATTACCTCGATTTCGCGGCTGAACTCGTCGGCGGGCAGGCGCAGGCTGTTCATGCGGTCAGCCTCCAGCTCCAGGGCCACCGGCAGGCGGTCGCGGGCCAGCACCTGGTAATAAGCGGTGTAGTCGTCGCTGGTGAAGGCGTTCTCTTCGGCCCCCAGGTCGCGCAGGATGCGCGAAGCTTCGCCGGGGCCGAGTTTTTCGCTGCCCTTGAACATCATGTGTTCCAGCGCGTGGGACAGACCGGTCTGGCCCGGGGACTCATACGTGGAGCCGACCTTGTACCAGATTTGCGAGACCACCACTGGCGCGCGGTGGTCTTCGCGCACGACCACTTTCAGGCCGTTGTCGAGAATGAACTCGTGGGTGGGCTGCGGATCGGCGGCAAAGGCGGCGAACGGCAGACAAACTGTGCTGAGCAACAGGCCAGCGGCGCGGCGGGCTAGAGCATTCATACGTTGTTTAACCTGTAGGACTGCCCGCGTGGTCTTAGCGTCAGCGGGCTAGGAGGTGCTAGGATACTGATCCGGTTGCCTGACGACCATGCCTGTTGCGGATCTGACCCGCGGGCTTGATGACAAAATGCTGCGCATGAACGAGCCGGAATAAAAGTAGTCTGTTCTGCGTTAAAAGAATTTTCGAGGCGCCGCAGTGGCGCATCGCTACCCTGAGATAGCCGTCTTCCATGTTTGGTTCCAACGACGACAAAAAGACGCCGGCCGCGGCTGGTGAAAAGAAAGGCCTGTTCGGCTGGCTGCGCAAAAAGCCCCAGCCACCCGTTGCCGAACAGCCACAAGCCCCTGCACCGGTTGAGCCTGAGCAGCCTGCAGCGCTGACCAGCGAAGCGCCGGTCGCCCCGGCGCCAATCGACGGTGCCCACACGCCTGTACCCGCACCTGCCGTTGCGCCGGAGCCTGCTGTCGTCGCGCCAGCGGTGGTTGCAGTCGAGACGCCACCCGCGCCGTCCGTCGGTTTGGTCCTGCCGGTACCTGAAGAGCCGGTTGCCCTGGTGGCAGACCTTGAGCCGCACACCCCGCCACCGATCCCGGAGCGTCCGGCACCTGTCGCGGCACCTGTGGTAGAGCCTGCGCCGGTGGTTGTCCAGCCTGAACCGGTTGCAGCACCAGTCGTTGAGCCCGAGCCTGCTCCAGTGGCTCCAGTGGCTCCAGTGGCTCCAGTGGCTCCAGTGGCTCCAGTGGCTCCAGTGGCCGCCGTTGCGCCTGTAGCCCCTGTTGTAGAGCCCGCGCCTGTCGAGGCGCCTGCCCCGGCCCGTAGCGAAGAGAACAAGGCAGGCTTCTTCGCCCGCCTCAAACAGGGCTTGTCGAAGACCAGCGCCAGCATCGGCGAGGGCATGGCCAGCCTGTTCCTGGGCAAGAAAGCCATCGACGACGACTTGCTCGACGAGATCGAGACCCGCCTGCTGACCGCCGACGTTGGCGTTGAAGCCACCTCGGTGATCGTCCAGAGCCTGACCCAGAAGGTTGCGCGCAAGCAGCTGGCCGACAGCGATGCCCTGTACAAATCCCTGCAAGGCGAGCTGGCCGACCTGCTCAAACCGGTCGAACAGCCACTGCGCATCCAGTCTCAAACCAAGCCTTTCGTGATTCTGGTGGTTGGCGTCAACGGCGCCGGTAAAACCACGACCATCGGCAAACTGGCGAAAAAGCTGCAGTTGGAAGGCAAGAAAGTCATGCTGGCTGCTGGCGACACCTTCCGTGCCGCAGCCGTCGAGCAGTTGCAGGTCTGGGGCGAGCGCAACCAGATTCCGGTCATTGCCCAGCACACCGGCGCCGACTCCGCTTCGGTGATCTTCGATGCCGTCCAGGCCGCCAAGGCGCGCGGCGTCGATGTGCTGATCGCCGATACCGCCGGTCGCCTGCACACCAAAGACAACCTGATGGAAGAGTTGAAAAAGGTCCGTCGGGTGATCGGCAAACTCGATGCCGACGCGCCGCATGAAGTCCTGCTGGTGCTGGACGCCGGCACCGGACAGAACGCGATCAACCAGGCCAAACACTTCAACCAGAGCGTTGAACTCACCGGCCTGGCCCTGACCAAGCTCGACGGCACCGCCAAGGGTGGGGTGATCTTCGCCCTGGCCAAGCAGTTCGGTCTGCCGATCCGCTATATTGGCGTAGGCGAAGGCATCGACGATCTGCGCACTTTCGAAGCCGAACCCTTCGTGAAAGCACTGTTTGCCGAGCGGGAGCATCCATGATTCGATTCGAACAGGTCGCCAAGCGCTACCCCAATGGCCACGTAGGCCTGCATGAGTTGAGTTTTCGGGTGCGTCGGGGCGAATTCCTGTTCGTCACCGGCCATTCCGGCGCCGGCAAAAGCACCTTGCTGCGCCTGCTGCTGGCCATGGAGCGACCGACCAGCGGCAAGCTGCTGCTGGCCGGGCAGGACCTGGGGCAAATCAGCAACGCGCAGATTCCGTTCCTGCGTCGGCAGATCGGCGTGGTGTTCCAGAATCACCAACTGCTGTTCGACCGTACCGTGTTCAACAACGTTGCCTTGCCGCTGCAGATCCTTGGCCTGTCCAAGGCCGAAGTGGCCAAGCGCGTCGACTCGGCGCTCGAGCGGGTAGCCCTGTCGGACAAGGCCGAGCTGTTTCCCGGCGACCTGTCCACCGGCCAGCAACAACGGGTCGGTATTGCCCGCGCCATCGTGCACCGTCCGGCCTTGCTGCTGGCGGATGAGCCCACCGGTAACCTCGACCCGCGCCTGGCTGCGGAGATCATGGGGGTATTCGAAGACATCAACCGCCTCGGTACCAGCGTGCTGATCGCCAGTCACGACCTGGCACTGATCGCGCGTATGCGCCATCGCATGCTGACCCTGCAGCGCGGCCGCTTGATCGGCGACGGGGAGGCCGGGCAATGAGTGCGACACGCAGTCCAAAGGTTTCCGAACGGGTCGCGCCGAAAGCCGCCGATCCGGCACCGGAAAAGAACAAACGCAACAGCCATGACGACGATGGTCCGGATTTTCGCACCTTGTTGCATGCCTGGCTGGAAAGCCACCGCTCCAGCCTGCTCGACAGCTTGCGGCGCCTGGCCAAGCAGCCGATCGGCAGCTTTTTCACCTGCCTGGTGATGGCTGTGGCCCTGAGCCTGCCCATGGGCCTGTCGTTGCTGCTCAGCAACGTCGAGCGACTGGGTGGTTCGTGGCAGCGCGCGGCGCAGATTTCCCTGTACCTCAAGCTCGACGCCAGCAGCCGTGACGGCGAAGCCCTGCGTGAGCAGATCAAGGGTTTGCCGGGTGTCGCCGAGGCGGAGTACGTCAGCCGCGAGAAGGCGCTGGAAGAGTTCCAGCAGCAGTCCGGGCTCGGTGATGCGCTGCGCGAACTGCCGGAAAACCCGCTACCCGGCGTGGTCGTGGTGACCCCGGCGGAAGTCGACAAACCAGCCCTTGAAGCCTTGCGCCAGCGCCTTGCGGAACTGCCCAAGGTGGATGCGGCGCAGCTGGACCTGGTCTGGGTCGAGCGCCTGGCCGCGATCCTCAAGCTGGGTGACCGTTTTGTCTTCGGTCTGACGGTTTTGCTGGTTTCGGCGCTGCTTTTGGTAATTGGTAACACAATTCGCCTGCACATCGAGAACCGCCGTACCGAAATCGAAGTGATCAAGCTGGTAGGCGGCACCGACAGCTATGTGCGCCGGCCTTTCCTGTACATGGGCGCCTTGTACGGCCTGGGGGCCGGGGTGTTGGCCTGGGGCGTGCTGGCATTCGGCCTGAACTGGCTGAATGACGCGGTAATCGGGCTTTCCGGGCTATATGGCAGTGATTTTGCCCTGGCCGGGGTTCCGCCTGCCGATGGTCTGTCGCTCTTGCTTGGTGCGGTACTGTTAGGGTATATCGGTGCTTGGATTGCGGTCGCCCGTCACCTGAGCGAGCTTGCACCGCGATAGTGTCTTTTTGCTGCTATTGACTCTTTTTATTTTTAGGGAACTTGTTTCGCGGTTCCCGGTCAATGTTGGCAGTGCCTGCGGGCACGAGTTTAGTGAGTCGGAGGTTTTTTCGTATGACCACTTCGTTGCAACCTGCCTATGCCCTGGTTCCCGGCGCAAACCTGGAAGCCTATGTGCACACGGTCAACAGCATTCCATTGCTGACGCCGGAGCAGGAGCGTGAACTGGCCGAGAGTCTCTACTATGAGCAGAATCTTGAGGCGGCTCGGCAAATGGTGCTCGCCCACCTGCGGTTTGTCGTACATATCGCTCGCAGCTATTCCGGCTACGGGCTGGCCCAGGCTGACCTGATTCAGGAAGGCAATGTTGGCCTGATGAAAGCGGTCAAGCGTTTCAACCCGGAAATGGGTGTGCGCCTGGTGTCCTTTGCCGTGCACTGGATCAAGGCCGAGATTCACGAGTTCATCCTGCGCAACTGGCGCATCGTCAAAGTCGCGACCACCAAGGCCCAGCGCAAGCTGTTCTTCAACCTGCGTAGCCAGAAGAAGCGTCTGGCCTGGCTGAACAACGATGAAGTGCATCGTGTAGCCGAAAGCCTGGGGGTCGAGCCACGTGAAGTGCGCGAGATGGAGAGCCGCCTGACCGGTCAGGACATGGCCTTCGATCCAGCGTCCGAAGCTGACGACGACAGTGCCTTCCAGTCGCCGGCCAACTACCTGGAAGACCATCGCTACGACCCGGCGCTTCAGCTTGAAGATGCCGACTGGAGCGACAACTCCACCAGCAACCTGCACGAAGCCTTGCAGGGTCTGGACGACCGTAGCCGCGACATCCTCTACCAGCGCTGGCTGGCCGAGGAAAAGGCCACGCTTCACGACCTGGCCGAGAAATACAGCGTATCCGCCGAGCGGATTCGTCAGCTGGAGAAGAATGCGATGAACAAGGTGAAAGCCCTTATCGCGATCTGAGGCTGAAACTATCGCGGGGCAAGCCCGCTCCCACCGCAGGTCTCGGTGGGAGCGGGCTTGCCCCGCGATTTTTTATGGTGCCAGGTCTTTCAGGCGGCAGCGTAAGTCTATAATCGCGCCACGCTGGCCCCGTCACTTTTTCCGCCACCCCTGTCGAGACTGCTATGACCATTTCCTTGTATGCCGCTTCTGTTCCTGTTTTCAAGCAAATGCTCAACGCCTTGAGTGATGTTCTGAACAAGGCCGAAGCTCACGCCACGGCGAAAAACATTGATCCGAGCGTGTTCCTGCAGGCTCGCCTGTACCCGGATATGTTCCCACTGGTTCGTCAGGTGCAAATTGCTGTTGATTTCGCCAAAGGTGTATCGGCGCGCCTGGCTGAGGTCGAGCTGCCGAAATACGATGACAACGAAACCACCTTTGCTGAACTGCAAGCGCTGATCAGTAAGGTTCTGGCTTTCCTGGACGGCGTTGCGCCGGCGCAGATCGATGGCAAGGAAGGCATCGAAATCGTGACCCGTCCGGGCACGCCGAAAGAGAAGCGCTTCAGTGGCCAGGCCTATTTGCTGACCTACGGCCTGCCGCAGTTCTTCTTCCACGTCACCACCACTTACGCAATCTTGCGTCACAATGGTGTGGAAGTCGGCAAGCGTGACTACATGGGCGCGTTCTAAGGCGTTTACCGCGTAATCGGCAAGCAGTAAAAACCCGGCAAGGCGTGCGCTTTGCCGGGTTTTTTATTGGTTCCAGGGCGCCTTGCGCGGGCTGTCCAGCTGCGCAAGGTAGCCGCTGCCACCCAACTGGCGCATCTGCTGACGGATCCAGCCGGCACGCCGTGCCACGTAACTGCTGGGGCGGCTGGCGCTCCAGTTCAGCGGGCTGGGCAGCACGGCGGCCAACAGGCTGGCCTGCTGACGGCTCAGGCGGCTGGCATCGACACCGAAATGATGCTGCGCGGCGGCTTGGGCGCCGAACACGCCTTCGCCCCATTCGGCACTGTTGAGGTACACCTCAAGTATCCGCTCCTTGGACCACAGCAGCTCGATCAGGGCGGTGAACCAGGCCTCCAGGCCCTTGCGCAGCCAGCTACGCCCCGACCAGAGAAACTGGTTCTTGGCCACCTGCTGGCTCAGGGTGCTGGCACCGCGGATGCTGCCACCGCGTTCGTTATGGGCCAGGGCGGCCTGGATGGCGATGAAGTCGAAGCCCCAGTGATTGGCGAATTTCTGGTCTTCACCGGCGATCACCGCCACCTTGAGCTCATCGGAAATGCGCTCCCAGGGCTCCCAGTCACGCTGCAGGTCAATCGGCTGGCCGTTGAACCAGGACTCGACCTTGCGCTCGACCATCAGCGCCGTACCCGGCGGCGGAACCCAGCGCAACACCAGCACCAGCAAAGCGCTGCCAGCGGCGAACCAGAGCAGGGCGCGGACAAGACGGCGGATAATGGACGACAACATAGAGATGGCTTGGCCGAACCGAATGAGCGGGCCATTATACAGACCCTGTGATGACTAGGAGTCGCCTCATGTTGCGTAGTTTTCTCTTGCTCGCTGCCTTTTTCGGGTTCACCGGGGTCGCCCTGGGCGCCTTTGCCGCGCATGGCCTGAAGGGCAAACTGACACCTGAATACCTGGCGATCTTCCATACCGGGGTGACCTATCAGTTGGTCCATGCCTTGGCCTTGTTCGGCGTTGCCGTGCTGGCAACGCAATTGCCCGGTCGCCTGGTCGGTTGGGCCGGTGGCTTGTTCGCTCTGGGGATCGTGCTGTTCTCCGGCAGCCTGTACCTGTTGACCCTCAGCGGCATCGGCAAACTGGGCATGATCACCCCAATCGGCGGCCTGGCCTTCCTTGGCGGCTGGCTGTGTCTGGGGCTCGCCGCCTGGCGCCTGGGTTGACTCGGCGGTCCGAATCGAGACGAATGGCGATGCTTGGCCTTGGTCGCAGCACCTGATCAGGGCTAGAATGCGGGCCCCTAAAAATAATGGTGGCCGTGCGCATGCGCATTCAATTGAACGGTGAACCCTTCGAGTTGCCCGATGGCGAAAGCGTCGAGGCCCTGCTGACCCGCCTGGACCTTGTCGGGCGCCGTGTCGCGGTAGAGCTCAACCTGGATATCGTGCCACGTAGTCAGCACGCAGCCACAGCGCTGTGTGAAGGCGATCAGGTCGAAGTCGTGCATGCCATCGGCGGCGGCTAGGGCCCCAGGAACACCTTGCAAGTCCCTCAACCATTCAGAGGATTTCCGATGAGCAACCTTCGCAGCGACAAGCCCTTCACCCTGGCCGGCCGTACCTTCCAGTCGCGCCTGCTGGTCGGCACCGGCAAATACCGTGACCTTGAAGAAACCCGCTTGGCCATCGAAGCCTCGGGTGCCGAGATCGTCACCGTAGCCGTGCGCCGTACCAACATCGGCCAGAACCCGGGCGAACCGAACCTGCTCGATGTGCTGCCGCCGGATCGCTACACCATCCTGCCGAACACCGCAGGCTGCTACGACGCGGTCGAAGCCGTGCGTACCTGCCGCCTGGCCCGTGAGCTGCTCGATGGCCACAACCTGGTCAAGCTGGAAGTTCTGGCCGACCAGAAAACCCTGTTCCCCAACGTGATCGAAACCCTCAAGGCCGCCGAAGTGCTGGTCAAGGACGGTTTCGACGTGATGGTCTACACCAGCGACGACCCGATCATCGCCCGCCAGCTGGCCGAAGCCGGCTGCATCGCGGTGATGCCGCTGGCAGGCCTGATCGGCACCGGCCTGGGCATCTGCAATCCGTACAACCTGCAGATCATCCTCGAAGAATCGAAAGTGCCTGTGCTGGTCGACGCCGGTGTCGGTACCGCGTCCGACGCCACCATCGCCATGGAAATGGGCTGTGAGGCGGTGCTGATGAACTCGGCAATCGCCAATGCCCAGCAGCCGATCATGATGGCCGAAGCCATGAAACACGCCATTGTCGCCGGTCGTCTGGCGTACCTCGCCGGGCGTATGCCGAAAAAACTCTATGCCAGCGCCTCGTCGCCGCTGGATGGTCTGATCAAGTAAGAGCCCCTGATGACTGAATCGCAAGAAACGCCGATCTCCGCCGAAGGCGAAGAGCGCCAACACCGCCGCATCAAGAGTTTCGTGATGCGTGCCGGGCGCATGACCGAAGGCCAGCAACGTGGTCTGGAGCAGGGTGGGCCACTGTTCATCCTGCCACTGGCCGACAGCCCGGTGGATTATGACCAGGTGTTCGGCCGTTCGGCGCCGCGCACCCTGGAGATCGGTTTCGGCATGGGCCATTCCCTGCTGGAAATGGCCGCTGCCGCGCCGGATCAGGACTTCATCGGTGTCGAAGTGCACCGTCCGGGTGTTGGTGCGCTGCTCAACGGCGTACTGACCCAGGGCCTGAAGAACCTGCGGGTGTACGACTGCGACGCGATCGAAGTGCTGAACAAGTGCGTGGCTGACAACAGCCTCGATCGCCTGATGTTGTTCTTCCCCGATCCGTGGCACAAGAGCCGTCACCACAAGCGTCGTATCGTTCAGCCCGAATTCGCTGAGCTGGTGCGCAGCAAGCTGAAGGTCGGCGGGGTGTTCCATATGGCTACCGACTGGGAGCCCTATGCCGAGTACATGCTGGAAGTGATGAATGTCGCCCCGGGTTACCGCAACTTGGCAGCCGACGGCAAGTGCGTAGAGCGTCCGGCCGAACGCCCGATCACCAAGTTCGAACGCCGTGGCGAGCGACTTGGGCATGGGGTGTGGGATCTGAAGTTCGAAAAACTGGCTTAAGACCTATCGCGGGGCAAGCCCGCTCCCACAGAGGACTCAACATCCCTGTGGGAGCGGCGGTGCGGCGACCCGACTTGCCCCGCGATGCTTTCAGCGCCGATCAGCAACTACGCCAATCAATACCAGCACAATCAGCAGCACCGGCGCCAACGCATAGTTGTTGAACTGCGCCAGGCCCTTCACCACCCACGGCGTGGCATAGATCAGCGCCGCACCGCTGCCGATCATCACCAACAAGGCCATGAACGGTACGCGCAAGGCACCTGCCAGGCCGCCCAGGCGTTGTTCCACCCAGCCTTTGATGTCGGTGCCGAACAGCACCAGCAAACAGCCCACAAGCGCCAGTGAGATCTCCGACAAATTACTGCGACTCCAGCGGGAAACAGTCGAGAGCAGGTCGAGTACCAAGTCCATTCGTAATCCTTAGGTCAAGAAATACTGCAGCAGGTCGTTGAGGAACAACTGGCCTCGCGGGGTAGCGACCAGTCGCGTCGATTCGACCTGCAAAAGGCCCTTTTGTTCGGCCTCGCGGCGGGCTGCAGTCAGTTGTTCCAGCGGCAGTCCGGTGCGCTGGCTGAACAGCTCGGCGTCGACGCCCTGGGTCAGGCGCAAGGCGTTCATCAGGAACTCGAACGGCAGCTCGTCCACCGGCAGCAGCTTTTCGCCAGCCTTGAAGGCTTTGGCCGGGTTCAGGTAGTCCTTGGGCAGGCGGGTCTTCCAGGTGCGCAGGATGCGCCCGTCTGGATGGCTGAGCTTGCCGTGGGCACCGGCACCGATGCCGATGAAGTCACCAAAGCTCCAGTAATTGAGGTTGTGACGCGCCGCGCGACCCGGCTGGGCGTAGGCCGAGACTTCATACTGGGTGTAACCGTGGCTGGCCAGCAGGGCCTGGCCGGCTTCCTGGATGTCCCAGAGGATGTCGTCCTCGGGCAGCAGCGGTGGCTGGTTCCAGAACACCGTGTTCGGTTCCAGGGTCAGCTGATACCAGGACAGGTGCGTAGGGTTCAGCGCGATAGCCTGGCGCAGGTCACCCAGGGCGTCGTCCAGCGACTGGTCGGGCAGGCCGTGCATCAGGTCGAGGTTGAAGTTGTCGAACCCGGCATTGCGCGCCATGTCGGCGGCGCGGATCGCTTCGTCACCGTTGTGAATGCGCCCCAGGGCCTCAAGCTTGGCCTGCTGGAAGCTCTGGATGCCGATCGACAGGCGATTGATGCCCAGTTGCCGGTAGGCCTTGAACTTCTCCTGCTCGAACGTCCCGGGGTTGGCTTCCAGAGTGATTTCGATATCGCTGGCAAACGGGATGCGTTGCTCCACACCCTGTAACAGCCGGCCCAAAGCGCGGGCGCTGAACAGGCTGGGGGTGCCGCCACCAAAGAAGATCGAGCTGATCGGCCGGCCATAGACTGCGCCCAGTTCCTGGTCGAGGTCGGCCAGCAGGGCATCGACGTACGCCTCTTCCGGCAGCTCAGGCGTAGCCGCGTGGGAGTTGAAGTCGCAGTACGGGCATTTACGCACGCACCAGGGAATATGGATGTACAGCGCCAGGGGCGGCAGCTGTGGCAGGGCCGCCCGCGGTGCTTGGGAAGTAAAGCCAGCCTCGCCCAGGTGCAGTGGCTGTGCCGGCGAATGATCGGTCATGCCAGGCCCAGACGTTGACGCAACAGGCTCATGGCGCGGGCACGGTGGCTGATCTGGTTCTTGTCGGCGGGGCTCAGCTCGGCGCTCGAGCAGTTACGCTCCGGCACCCAGAACAGCGGGTCGTAGCCAAAGCCATGCTCGCCGCTGGCTTCGCTCAGGATGCGGCCATGCCACAGGCCTTCGCAGAGGATCGGCAGCGGATCGTCGGCATGCCGGACCAGCGCCAGGACGCAGACGAATTGGGCTCCACGTTGCTCCTGCGGGACGTCCTTGAGTACATCGAGCAACTTGGCGTTGTTGGCCGCGTCACCCTTGCCATCGGCGTAGCGCGCCGAGTAGATGCCGGGTGCGCCACCGAGGAAATCCACGGCCAGCCCCGAGTCGTCGGCCAGCGCCGGCATGCCGGAAATGCGTGCGGCGTTGCGCGCCTTGAGGATGGCGTTCTCGACGAACGACAGGCCGGTTTCTTCCGGCTCGACGCTGCTGAATTCGCCAATCGAGCGCAACTGCACGGTATCACCGAGCATCGCTTGCAGTTCTTTGAGTTTGCCGGCGTTGTGGCTGGCCAATACGATTTGCTGAAAAGTCATCATTCGCCTGGGAAAAGCTCTTGGTTGAAACTGATGGTTTCGGTCTTGCCACCAATGCTAACGTCGATGGTGAAGGTCCGGGTTTCCTGTTGTTCCACAGGGAACTGGGCAATGTAATAGATCGCGCCTTGCTCGGTGATCTGCTTGAACTTCAACGGGACCGAGGCGCTGGTAAGGTCTTTGACGGTGCCGCTGACCTGGGTGACTACCGGCTGCCCGGCCTTGATCACCGACACGTTGATCACGCCCTGGTTCTTGCTGCGTACCAGCTCTGCGGCCTTGGCAATATCCGGCTGCAGGAAGGTCGAGATGAAGGTGCTGTAGTGCACGGTGGTATCACCGAAGACTTCCTGACGTTCGCCCTTGATGGCGTCGGCGGCGACTGCGCTCATGCTCAGGCAGGCAGTCAGTAAAAAGCTCAACAAGCGACCCATGATCGTTCTCCTCCAGTGTGCGGGTTATACCGCGACCTTGTGTTCGGCAAGGCCGGGGCTGCTGACACGGTAAATGCCGATCTCCCCTAGAAGATTAGGCCATAGCTTGCTCGCCCACCCGTGGCGGTGCAAATGGTCGACCGCCAGACGGTCGAGGACCTGGGCGCGACGTTCGCTGCACAGCGCCTCGAAGTCTTCAAAGGTGCAGAAGTGGATGTTCGGCGTGTTGTACCAGGTATACGGCATGAAGTCCGAGACCGGCATGCGACCTTTGGTCGCCAGGTACCAGCGGCAACGCCAGTGGCCGAAGTTGGGGAAGGTGATGATGCACTGGCGGCCCACACGCAGCATTTCGTCGAGGATCCGGTCCGGGTACTCCACGGCCTGCAGGGCCTGGGTCATGACCACCACGTCGAAGCTGTTGCTGGCGAAATTGCCCAGGCCTTTGTCGAGGTCCTGCTCAATGACGTTGACGCCCTTGGCCACGCACTGGGCGATGTTGTCGGGGTCGATTTCCAGGCCGTAGCCGGCGACCTGCTTGTGGTCGCGCAGCGACGCCAGCAGTTCACCGGTACCGCAACCGAGGTCGAGTACCCGGCTGCCGGCGGGGATCCAGTCTTGGATGATTTCCAGGTCGGCTCTCATAGCTTCCTCAGCAGACGATGCGGTTCATGTAGTTCGTGAATCCCGTGATGTAACGCGGGGTCGGGATCAGGAAGGCATCGTGGCCATAGGGCGAGTCGATATCCAGGTAGCAGACGTTCTTGCGCGCGGCGATCAGGGCGTCGACGATCTCCCGCGAGCGCGCTGGCGAGAAGCGCCAGTCGGTGGTGAAGGACATCACGCAGTAGTCCGCGGTGACATTGGCCAGGGTCGCCGCCAGGTCGCCACCGTGGGCCGCGGCCGGGTCGAAGTAGTCCAGGGCCTTGGTCATCAGCAGGTAGGTGTTGGCATCGAAGCGGCCGGAGAACTCCTCGCCCTGATAGCGCAGGTAGCTTTCGACCTGGAACTCGACACTGTGGAAGTCGTAGTTGAGCTTGTCGCTTTTCAGCTCGCGGCCGAATTTCTCGCCCATGGAGTCATCGGACAGGTAGGTGATGTGCCCGACCATGCGCGCCAGCATCAGGCCGCGCTTGGGGATCACGCCCTGGTCCTGGAACGAGCCGCCGTGGAACTCGGGGTCGGTGAGGATCGCTTGGCGGGCTACTTCGTTGAAAGCGATGTTCTGTGCCGAGAGCTTGGGTGCCGAGGCAATGTCCAGGCAGTGACGCACGCGATCAGGGTAGGTGATGGTCCACTGCAGCGCCTGCATGCCGCCGAGGCTGCCACCGACGACGGCGGCCCACTGCTGGATGCCGAGACGGTCGGCCAGGCGGGCCTGGCTGTGTACCCAGTCTTGCACGGTGAGCACCGGGAAGTCGGCGCCATAAGGCTTGCCGGTCAGCGGATTGATACTGCTGGGGCCGGTGCTGCCGTTGCAGCCGCCGAGGTTGTTCAGGCTGACCACGAAGAAGCGATTGGTGTCGATCGGCTTGCCCGGGCCGATGCAGCTGTCCCACCAGCCCGGTTTGCGGTCGTCGGGGCTGTGATAGCCCGCGGCATGGTGGTGGCCGGACAACGCATGGCAGATCAGCACCGCGTTGCTGGCCGCGCTGTTGAGGGTGCCGTAGGTTTCGTAGATCAGTTCATAGGTGGCCAGCGAGCGACCGCAGGCCAGCGCCAGAGGCTCGCTGAACTGTGCCAGTTGCGGTGTTACCAGACCGACCGAATCTTCGGGAAAGACAGTGGACATCGACCCTGCTCACGCTTAAATGAGGCGTAAGTCTAAAGACCACCGGGGTAGGGGGCAAGGAGCGTATCGCGGGGCAAGCCCGCTCCCACAGTGCTCCTGTGGGGGCAGCTGTTGCCACCCGGTGGGAGCGGGCTTGCCCCGCGATCGGGCGCGTAGCGGCCGTAGATCCTGAGCTTGCGATACTCCAGTTACGCCGCGTGGTTTGGGTTTACTGCCGCTTTGCGGCAGATCGCAGGGCAAGCCTGCTCCCACCGGGAGGGGGCAGTCACCTTCAAACCTGGTGTTATCACCGGAGAACTCCCAGGCTTGCCCCGCGAGATATCAGACCAGCAAGCGCAGCATTTCCGGCATCCCGGTCATCGCCGCCAGGTTGTTGATCACCAGCATATCGATCAGTTTCAGCGCCATGAACGCCAGGATCGGCGAGATATCCAGGCCACCGAGGTTCGGCAGCAGGCGGCGGAACGGCGCCAGGAACGGGTCGCAGATCTGGTTGATCAGCTCGGCACCCGGATTGTGGCTGCCCGGAGCAACCCAGGAGAGGATCACGCTGATGATCAGGGCGAAGAAGAAAATCTTCAGGAACAGCGCGGTCACGCCAATCATCGACCAGACCAGCAACTGCAGCGGATTACCGGTGGTGCCATAGGCCAGCAGCAGGGTCAGGCCCATGATCAGCAACTGGACGATGATCGCCAGCAGCAGCGACGACATATCCAGGCCGAACAGGCTCGGGATGACCCGGCGCATTGGCTTGAGCAGCGGCTGGGTGGCGCGCACGGCGAACTGGCTGAGCGGGTTGTAGAAGTCGGCGCGAACCAGCTGCAGGATGAAGCGCAGCATGATGATCAGCAGGTAAAGGCTGCCCAGGGTTTGCAGGATATAGATGGCAGCGGTGTTCAATCCGATCATGTTCGGCTCCTTAGTTGCCCAGTTGTTCGGCCATTTCGGCCGAGCGATGCGCGGCGGCGCTCAGCGCTTTTTCCACCAGCGCTTCGAATCCATCGGCCTGGAACGACTTGATCGCCGCTTCAGTGGTGCCGGCAGGGGAGGTAACGCGGCGGCGCAGTTCGGCGGCGTCGACATCACTGCTGACGGCCATGTGCGCAGCGCCCAGGGCGGTTTGCAGGGTCAGTTTGGCGGCGGTTTCGCGTGGCAGCCCAAGTTTTTCGCCAGCGGCGGTCATGGCTTCGATCAACAGGAAGAAGTACGCCGGGCCGCTGCCGGAAACGGCGGTGACGGCATCCAGTTGCTGTTCGTTGTCCAGCCACAGGGCGATGCCCACCGCCGACAGCAGTTGCTCAGCCTGCTGGCGCTGCGCTGCGGAGACTTCGGCAGTAGCGTATAGGCCACTCACGCCCTGGCGCAGCAGCGCCGGGGTGTTGGGCATGCAGCGTACGATCGGTTGTGCACCGAGCCAGTTGTTCATGCTGGCGCATGTGATCCCGGCGGCAATCGAAACCACCAGCTGCTCGGGCTTGAGGCTGGGTTTGAGCGCTTGGCACACGGCTTTCATGGCCTGGGGCTTGACCGCCAGGACGACAACGTCGGCGCCCTCGACGGCGTCGGCGTTGTCGGCGAACAGTTCAATGCCGTGCTCGGCGTGGATTCTCGCCCGCTGCTCGGCACCCGGATCACTGGCGCGGATCTGCGAGGCATCCAGGCCCTGGGCGCGCAGGCCGCCGATCAGGCTGGCGGCCATGTTGCCGGCGCCGATAAAGGCAATACGAGTCTTGCTCATGTCAGGTCCTTTAGGAAAAAGTTGAAAAAGGCATAGGTCTAAGGCTGGCCATAGTCGCGGGCGCCGAACAGCGCGGTGCCGATACGCACCCAGGTCGCGCCCTGGGCAATGGCTGCTTCCAGGTCGTGGCTCATGCCCATGGAAAGGGTGTCCAGGCTCAGGCCGAGACTGTCTTGCAGTTGGCGAACCCGGGCAAAAGCGGCTTCCTGAGCGGCGCGATCGTCGGTCGGCTCGGGAATCGCCATCAGTCCGCGCAGCCGCAGTCGCGGCAATGCAGCGATGGTGCTGGCCAGCGCCGGTAATTCTTCAGGCGTGCAGCCGGATTTGCTGGCCTCGCCACTGACATTCACCTGCAGGCAGATGTTCAGCGGCTCAAGGCCCTCGGGGCGTTGCTCGGACAGACGTTGGGCGATTTTCAGGCGGTCCACGGAATGTACCCAGTCAAAATGCTCGGCAATCGCACGAGTCTTGTTCGACTGAATGGGGCCGATGAAGTGCCAGGTCAAGGGCAGGTCGGTCAATTCGCCCTGTTTGTTCAAGGCTTCCTGCAGGTAGTTCTCACCGACATCGCGAACCCCGGCGGCAAAGGCCTCACGCACGGCGGCGGCGGGTTTGGTCTTGCTCACCGCCAGCAGGCGGATGTCGGACGGCGCGCGTCCAGCGGCCTCGGCGGCAGCGCTGATGCGGGCGGCGAGCGTGGAAAGGTTGTCTGCTATGGTGGACATTGATCGATGCCGGCGGCTCTTTGGGTCTGCGGCATTCTACCTGCTTGGCAGCCTTTGGGGAGTCTCATGGATGTGACTGAACTGCTGGCCCTGGCAACAAGGGCCGGGGCCTCGGACCTGCACCTGGCGGCAGCAGAGGCGCCGGCCATACGCCTGGATGGACGGCTTTGCCGTCTGGATCAGCCGATCCTGAGCGCTGAACAGGTGCTTGAGTTGCTAGGGCAACTGATGACGGAGGCGCAGAAAAAGGATTTCGAAACGCTTCTGGAAACCGATTTCTCCGTCGCCTTGCCTGGTCTGGCGCGGTTTCGGGTCAATGCGTTCACCCAGTGCCGAGGGCCGGCGGCGGTACTGCGGGTGATTCCGAGTCGGGTGTGCAGCCTTGCCGAGCTGGGCCTGGGCAGCATGTTCCGGCAGATTGCCGAGTTGCCTGCGGGGCTGGTGCTGGTCACCGGCCCTACCGGTTCCGGCAAGTCCACCACCTTGGCTGCTTTGCTTGATCACCTGAACCGGGAGCGGCAACTGCATATCCTCACCTTGGAAGACCCCATCGAGTTTATCCACACGCCACAATGCAGCCTGATCAGCCAGCGTGAAATCGGCCGGCATAGCCATGGCTTTGCCCAAGCCTTGCGCGCGGGGCTGCGTCAGGACCCGGATGTGATCATGCTCGGCGAGCTGCGTGACGCGCAGACGATCCGGCTGGCGCTGACCGCCGCGGAAACCGGGCATCTGGTGCTGGCGACGGTACACGCCGGGTCAGCGGCAAAAACCATCGACCGGCTGGTGGATGTCTTTGCCGCCGAGGAAAAACAGCTGGTTCGCGCCATGCTCGCCGAAGCCCTGCAGGCGGTGGTGTCACAGGTGCTGGTGGAGAAAGTCGACGGTGGGCGCGTGGCGGCGCACGAGATCCTGCTGGCTACACCAGCGGTGCGCAACCTGGTGCGCGAGGGCAAGGTGGCGCAGCTGTATTCGACGATACAAACGGGCGGGGCGTCAGGTATGCAGACCCTGGACAGTTGCCTGCAGGGCCTGGTGACACGTGGCGTGATCAACCTTGAAAGCGCCCGCGTGCGGACGCATGAATGGCGTTAACGCTTGGCCAGGGCCAATTGCTGGCTTTTCGGCAGGACGCGCTTGGCAACTACATAGCGGCTGCGCCAGTAGGGCTTGTTCAGCGTGTCGATGCTGACGCGCTTGCCGGTACGTGGAGCGTGGATGAAGCGGTCGTTGCCCAGATAAATGGCAACATGGTTGACCCGGCGGCTCTTGATGTTGAAGAAGATCAGATCGCCAGGCTTGAGGTCATTGCGATCGACCTTCACACCGTGACCCTGGGCCATGGCATTGGAGGTGCGAGGCAGGTCGATTTCTTCGATGTCGTTGAAGGCGTACTTGACCAGGCCACTGCAGTCGAAGCCCTTGCTCGGGCTGCTGCCGCCCCAGCGGTACGGGGTGCCCAGCACATTGACGGCACGGCTGAGCACGTCGCTGCTTTGTTGCGGCGACATCGACGCGACCGGCAGGCTTGGCTTGCTGGAGCGGGTGCGCAGCTGGGCCTTGGTGCTGACGTTCTTGTTCGAACGCGCAGCCGCAGAATAAGTGGACGGGGTGGAGAAGCCGTTGGGTAAACGTTGCTCACGGTTGGTGGCGTGGGCGGCCAGTGGCAATAATAGGCAAAGGGTCAGCCATGTCTTGAAAAGATGACGCATGGGCAGGGCTCTTGTTGGTTAGCGCGCAACTTTATAACAGCTTTCTGATCACTTTTTGATCCACTGGTCGATTGGTTCCCTCCGTACGTCGCCCTAACACAAAAAAGTCACATTTTTTCTTAGAAAATTTACCGATAACCCTCAGAGGCTATGAATGAACAGTTATCAACAGGATGGACAGCTGCACGACACGCACAGCAAGGTGATCGGTTACCTGCTGTGGATTTTCGGTTTCACCGGGGCACACCGCTTCTATTACGGCAAGCCGGTCACCGGCACGATCTGGTTTTTCACCCTGGGCCTGCTGGGCATCGGCTGGCTGATCGACCTGTTCCTGATTCCGGCCATGGACCGTGAGGCTGACCTGCGCTTTCACGCCGGCCCTCTGGACTACAGCCTGAGCTGGATCCTGCTGACCTTCCTCGGCATTTTCGGCGTACACCGCATGTACCAGGGCAAATGGATCACCGGGATCATCTACCTGTGCACGGGTGGTTTGTTCCTGGTGGGGGTCTTGTATGACTTCTGGACGTTGAACACCCAGGTGTCGCTGGCCAACGCCCAGCGGCGTTGAAAGTGGCGGCCTTGTCGTGATCGACAAGGCCGCCGGCGGGATTACTGGCGGGTCTGGCGCTGCTGCAGCAACAGGTTGCTGAAGCCGCTGCCGGCCAGTTGTTTCTGGGCTACGGTCAGCTGTTCGCGATTGCTGAACGGGCCGACCAGGACCCGGTACCAGGTTTCTTCTTTGACGGTGCCGGACTCCACCTTGACCGCCTGGCCGAGCAGGATGATTTGTGCACGGACCTTGTCGGCATCGGCCTGCTTGCGGAACGAACCGGCCTGCAGGAAGAACTGGGTGGTTGCCGCTGGCTTGATCACCGGTGGTGCCGGTGGTGGCGTCTGCCCCATCAGCGCCGCCTGAGCCCGTGCGGTATCGATCTTCGCCGCTTCCGCTGGGGTAACCGGCGGTTGCGCCGGTACCGGCGGGGTCTTCTCCGGTACCGCTTCAGGCGGCACGATCACTTCCGACTCGGGCAGCAAGGTATAGAAGTCGTACTTGGGCTTGACCGGCTGTTGCGGGCTTGGTGCGGTCTTGTTGGCTTCGGCGGCCTTCTCGGCTTTCTGCTGCTCCGGCTTGCTGCGCTTGACCTCTTCGTTACCCGGCTCGAGCTTCATCAGAAAAACGACGAAGGCGCCGACGGTCAAGCCAATAGCCAGCCACAACCAGCCCGGAATCGGTTGCTTTGCCGGGGCCTGGTTGCGGCTGGCGCCGCGCTTGGGTGCGGGTTTTTTCTTGGCAGCCAACTTACATACGCTCCAGGGTTTCCAGGCCGAGCAGCTCCAGACCTTGCTTGAGGGTACGGCCAGTCAGGGCTGCCAGGCGCAGGCGGCTCTGCTGTTGTTCAGGGGATTCAGCACCCAGGATCGGGCAGTTCTCGTAGAAGCTGGAGAACAGGCCGGCGACGTCGTACAGGTAGGCGCAGAGGACGTGCGGGGTGCCTTTTTCGGCGACGTTGTTCAGGATTTCGCCGAACTGTGCCAGGCGCGCGGCCAGGTCTTGTTCCTGAGCGGCCTGCAGGACGATCTGCCCATCCACTTCATCGAAGCTTTTGCCCAGCTTGCGGAATACACCGGCAACGCGGGTGTAGGCGTAAAGCAGGTACGGCGCAGTGTTGCCTTCAAAGTTGAGCATCAGCTCGAAGTTGAAGCTGTAGTCGCTGGTACGGTGCTTGGACAGGTCGGCGTATTTCACCGCATCGATGCCGACCACCTGGCCGATAGCGCGCAGTTCGTCTTCCGGCAGCTCCGGGTTTTTCTCTTTGACCAGGGCGTAGGCGCGCTCCTTGGCTTCGGTGAGCAGGTCGATCAGTTTCACCGTGCCGCCGTCGCGGGTCTTGAACGGGCGGCCATCGGCGCCGTTCATGGTGCCGAAGCCCATGTGTTCCATCTGCATCGGATGGCCGACGAAGCCGGCCAGGCGGGCCACTTCGAACACCTGGTTGAAGTGCAGGGCCTGGCGTTGGTCGACGAAGTACAGGGCGCGATCAGCGTTGAGTACGTTGCTGCGGTAGCGGATGGCAGCCAGGTCGGTGGTGGCATACAGATAGCCGCCGTCGGCTTTCTGCACGATCACTGGCAAAGGTTCGCCTTCAGCGGTCTTGAACTCTTCGAGGAACACGCACTGGGCGCCCTTGCTCTCAACCAGCAGGCCCTTGGCCTTGAGGTCGGAGATCACGTTGGCCAGGTCGTCGTTATAGGCGCTTTCACCCATCACGTCGGCCATGGTCAGTTTGACGTTGAGCAGGTCGTAGGTTTTCTGGCAGTGCGACAGCGAAATGTCCTTGAAGCGGGTCCACAGCTTCAGGCATTCCTCGTCACCGGCTTGCAGCTTGACCACCAGGCCGCGGGCACGGTCGGCGAACTCTTGCGACTCGTCGAAGCGCTTTTTCGCCGCGCGGTAGAAGTTTTCCAGGTCCGACAGCTCGTCGCTGGTGATCGGGTTTTCCTGCAGGTAGGCCATCAGCATGCCGAACTGGGTGCCCCAGTCGCCGACGTGGTTCTGACGAATCACGGTGTCGCCGAGGAACTCCAGGACGCGCGACACGGCGTCGCCGATGATGGTCGAGCGCAGGTGGCCGACGTGCATCTCTTTGGCCAGGTTAGGCGCCGACAGGTCGACCACCACCTTCTGCTGCGGGCCGGCCTTGCTGACGCCGAGCTTGGCGTCGGCCAGCGCGGCATCCAGGCGGGCGGCCAGGGCCTGGGTATTCTGGAAGAAGTTGAGAAAGCCGGGACCGGCGATCTCGACCTTGCTGACCTGCTCGTCGGCAGGCAGCGCGGCGATGATTTTTTCCGCCAGATCACGCGGCTTCATGCCGGCCGGCTTGGCCAGCATCATCGCGATATTGCTGGCGAAGTCGCCGTGGGTTTTGTCCCGGGCGTTTTCCACCTGGATCGCCGGCGTCAGCCCTTCAGGCAACACACCGTCGGTGACGAGTTGGGTGAGGGCTTGCTGGATAAGCTGGCGAATGGTGTCTTTCATGGGCTTCTCTTTCGACCGCAAGCGCGGCGGCGCTTCGATGCGCAGGTGGAAAAACTGGACATTATCCGTTGCCGGGGCGAGGTTGCCAACCTTTGGGGGATTTGTGGTGACTTTAATCGCGGGGCAAGCCCGCTCCCACAGACCCTCTGTGGGAGCGGGCTTGCCCCGCGATCAGTACAGATCCACCGGATCTACATCCAAAGACCAACGTACCTGGCGCCCGGACGGCATTTGTTCCAACAGTAGCAACCAGGCACTGATCAGTCGATGCAAAGGCGCCCGCGCATTGGCCTGGAGCAATAGTTGTGCACGAAAACGCCCCGCACGTCGTTCCATCGGTGCCGGTACCGGGCCCAACAGCTCGATGCCCTGCAGCTTGTGTTCCGCGAGCAGTTGTTCGGCTGCGCTGCAGGCTTCGTCGAGGAAACTCTCGGCCTGCCCCGGCTTGTGCGCTTCGGCGCGCAGCAGGGCGAGGTGGGCAAAGGGTGGCAGTCCCGCCGCGCGGCGCTCGCTCAGGGCCTGCTCGGCAAAGGCGAAGTAACCCTGTTCGGTCAATTGCACCAGCAGCGGGTGGTCGGCCAGGTGGGTCTGGATAATCACCTTGCCTGGCTCCTCGGCGCGTCCCGCCCGACCGGCAACCTGCACGATCAGCTGGGCCATGCGCTCGCTGGCGCGGAAATCGCCGGAGAACAGGCCGCCATCGGCATCGAGAATCGCCACCAGGGTCACCCGCGGGAAGTGGTGCCCTTTGGCGAGCATCTGGGTGCCGACCAGGATGCACGGCTGGCCGCGCTGGATGGTGTTGAACAATTGGTTCATGGCGTCTTTGCGCGAGGTGCTGTCACGGTCCACGCGTAGCACCGGGAAGTCGGGGAACAGAATGCTCAGGCGTTCTTCGGCCCGCTCAGTGCCGGCGCCCACCGGGCGCAGGTCGACTTTGTTGCATTGCGGGCACTGGCGCGGCACACGTTCGTCGTAGCCGCAGTGGTGGCAGCGCAGTTCGTTGGAGCGTTGGTGGACGGTCATGCGTGCGTCGCAACGCGGGCACTCGGACATCCAGCCGCAATCGTGGCACAGCAGGGTCGGGGCAAAGCCGCGGCGATTGAGGAACACCAGCACTTGCTGGCCGGCGGCCAGGGTCTGGCCGATGGCCTGCTGCATGGGGCCGCTGATACCGCTGTCCAGCGGCCGGCTTTTGACGTCCAGGCGCAGAAAACGTGGCTGCTGGGCGCCGCCGGCGCGCTGATTGAGGCGCAGCAGGCCATAGCGGCCGCTGTGGGCGTTGTGCAGGCTTTCCAGTGACGGCGTCGCCGAGCCGAGCAGGATCGGGATGTTTTCCTGGCGCGCCCGCACCAGGGCCAGATCGCGGGCATGGTAGCGCAAGCCTTCTTGCTGCTTATATGAGCCGTCGTGCTCCTCGTCGATGATGATCAGGCCGGGGTGCTTCATCGGCGTGAACAGTGCCGAGCGGGTGCCGATGATGATATCGGCCTCGCCGTCGCGGGCCGCCAGCCAGGCGTCCAGGCGCTCGCGGTCGTTGACTGCCGAGTGCAGCAGGGCGATACGGGCATTGAAACGCTGTTCGAAGCGCGCCAGGGTCTGCGGCCCGAGGTTGATTTCCGGAATCAGGATCAGCGCCTGCTTGCCGGCTTCAAGGGTTTCGCGGATCAGCTGTAGGTAGACCTCGGTCTTGCCGCTGCCGGTGACGCCGGCAAGCAGGAAGGCATGAAAGCTGTCAAAGCCCGAACGCACGGCATTGAAGGCTGCGCGTTGTTCGTCGTTGAGTGGCAGCTCGGGTTGCGCCAGCCAGTGCTCATGGCGTTCCTGGGGCAGGTGGCGGCGCACTTCGACCTGAACCAGCTCTTTGGCCAGCAACAGGTCGAGGCTGTCCTTGCTCAGCATCAGTTTGCTTAACAAGGTATGTGCGACCCCGTGAGGGTGTTGCGCCAGTGTCGCCAGGGCTTCGCGTTGGCGAGGTGCACGGGCGATGCGCGGATCGTCCTGGCGGGCGCCCGGCGCGACTTGCCAGAAACGTTCCTGGCGGGCTTCGGCCGGTTCGCCCTGGCGCAATAGCACCGGCAGGGCCCAGCTCAACGTGTCGCCAAGGCTGTGTTGATAGTACTGGGCTGTCCACAGGCAGAGTTTGAACAGTGCCGGGGGCAGCGGCGAAACCGGGTCGAGCAGGGCGATCGCAGGCTTGAGTTTGTCTGCCGGGACCTCGCTCTTGTCGGTGATTTCGATCAGGATGCCGATCATTTCCCGTCGCCCGAACGGCACGCGAATACGCATGCCGGGGCTCAGCGCCTGGCGCGCCATGCTCGCCGGGGCCCTGTAGTCGAACAGCCGCCGCAGGGGCGAGGGCAGGGCGAGGCGCAGAATGACGTCGGACACGCGATGAGTTCTCTGAAGGGGATTTCCAAGACCCGGCGAGCCTAGCAGACGACAGCCGGTGCAAGCGACAACTTGCGTTGCCTGGATGCTCTGGTATTATTCGCCGCCTAATTACGTGCGGTATTCAACAATGGTGTTGGGTGGCGGCACGCAGTCGAGGAAGTGACCATGAAGCCAGAAATTCACCCGAATTATGAAGTAATCGCAGTCACCTGCAGCTGCGGTAACAAGTTCGAAACTCGTTCGACCCTGTGCTCCCCGCTGGGTACCGACGTATGCAACGAGTGCCACCCGTTCTACACCGGTAAGCAGAAGACTCTGGATACCGGCGGCCGTGTCAAGCGCTTCGAAGATCGCTTCGCAGCGTTCGGCAAGAAGTAAGATTGCGCGTAGCCGGCCCGATGGGTCTGGCAATGCTGCTGAAAAAGGCGTCCCTTGTGGGCGCCTTTTTTGTGGGCGCAATCTGGCAGTTGCCGGCACTGGCCTTTTGCCCGCTGCCGGTCGATCCCCAGCAGGTTGCCGTGCGCCAAGTGGTCGATGGCGATACCTTGCGTCTGAATGATGGCCGCAGCGTTCGCCTGATTGGCATCAATACCCCGGAAATCGGCCGCAAGGGCCGAACCAGCGAGCCCTTCGCCGAGGCTGCTCGCCAGCGTTTGCAGGCCCTGGTCAAGGCCAATGGGAGTGAGGTCGGGCTGGTGCCGGGCGTCGAGTCCAAGGACAAGTACGGGCGCACCCTGGCGCACATCTATGGCAGCTCTGGCGACAATTTCGAAGCACAACTGCTCAGCGAGGGCTTTGGCTATCGGGTTGCCGTAGCGCCGAACGTGTCGCTGAGCGACTGTCAGCAGCAGGCCGAGCGTGCCGCCCGTCAGCTGAAGGCTGGGGTATGGCGGCAATCCCCGGTGATCCCTGCGACCCAGATACGGCAATCCGGTTTTGCCTTGATCGGCGGTCAAGTCACGGCTATCGAGCGCAATCGCGGTGGTATCTGGATCGAAATCGACGATGCGCTGGTGCTTCAGGTCCCGGCGCGCCTGCAGCGTAATTTTCCTCCAGCCATCGTTGATGGGCTCAAAGGCCGGAGCGTCGAAGCGCGAGGTTGGGTGCTGGATCGTTCCCGCAAAGGCGGCCTGAAAGCCGGGCAGAAGCGTTGGTTGCTGCCTTTGACTGATCCTTCAATGCTGGAACGGGTCGAAAGATAAAAAATTGTGGACATTTTTTTCTTCGATTGTACACATTGAAACCCTTGCGGGCTGCGGCTCTTGGCGGAAAGTCGTAGGTTAAAGGCCTTGACACAAGTGACCGACCAGTCTTGTCGGCCCTTTGCTCTTTGCGTATCCTCGGCGGTCCGTCAGAACAGTAAATAGCGGAATGCCCACCATGTCAGATTTGAAAACCGCCGCTCTCGAATATCATGCTCAGCCTCGTCCGGGGAAACTGAGCGTCGAGCTCACCAAACCTACCGCGACTGCTCGCGACCTGGCGCTGGCCTACAGCCCTGGCGTGGCCGAGCCGGTACGCGAAATTGCTCGCGACGCAGAGCTGGCGTACCAGTACACCGGCAAGGGCAATCTGGTAGCAGTCATTTCCGACGGCACCGCCATCCTTGGCCTGGGTAACCTCGGCCCACTGGCGTCCAAGCCAGTCATGGAAGGCAAGGGTGTTCTGTTCAAGCGTTTCGCCGGCATCGACGTTTTCGACATCGAAGTCGAGTCGGAGAGCCCGCAGGCTTTCATCGACACCGTCCGCCGCATCTCCATCACCTTCGGTGGCATCAACCTGGAAGACATCAAGGCGCCAGAGTGCTTTGAGATCGAGCGCACCCTGATCGAACAGTGCGACATCCCGGTATTCCACGATGACCAGCACGGCACCGCGATCGTTACCGCCGCCGGCATGATCAACGCCCTGGAAATCGCTGGCAAAACCCTGGCTGATGCCAAGATCGTCTGCCTGGGCGCCGGCGCTGCCGCCATCTCCTGCATGAAGTTGCTGGTGAGCATGGGTGCGCAGATCGAGAACATTTTCATGGTTGACCGTACTGGCGTGATCCACGCTGGCCGTGACGACCTGAACCAGTACAAGGCGGTGTTCGCCCACGCGACCGACAAGCGCACGCTGGCTGATGCCCTGGACGGCGCTGACGTGTTCGTGGGGCTGTCCGGCCCGAACCTGCTGAGCGCTGAAGGTCTGAAGTCGATGGCGCCAAACCCGATCGTCTTCGCCTGCTCCAACCCGGATCCGGAAATCGCTCCAGAGCTGGCGCACGCCACCCGTAGCGACGTGATCATGGCCACCGGTCGTTCCGACTATCCGAACCAGGTCAACAACGTGCTGGGCTTCCCGTTCATCTTCCGTGGTGCTCTGGACGTTCGCGCCAAGCGCATCAACGAAGAGATGAAGATCGCTGCCGCCAACGCCCTGAAGGATCTGGCCAAGCTGCCAGTGCCGAAGGAAGTCTGCGCAGCCTACGGCGTCGACGCGCTGGAGTTCGGTCGTGAGTACATCATTCCGAAGCCAATGGATGCCCGTCTGATCACCGTCGTTTCCGACGCCGTGGCCAAGGCTGCGATCGAAACCGGCGTGGCAACCCTGCCGTATCCGAAGAACTACCCGCTGAAAAGCGTGGATGACGTGTTCAACGGCTAATGTGGGGGCGGGCTTGACCCGCGATTAGCTGCAACCCGCATAAAAAAGCCGCCCGTGAGAGTCGGGCTTTTTGTTTCTGATGTCGCGTTTACACCTCGGGTGGGAGCGGGCTTGACCCGCGATTGCGGTGTATCAGTCGCATCGCATCGCGGGGCAAGCCCGCTCCCACCGATGGCCGGTCAGAACAGGTCGATTGGCGCCGCTTCGTCCGCTGGCAGCGGGCTGCCCGGCGCCGAGCCATTCAGCTCGTTGACCGATGGCGGTGTGTCCTCGGCTTTGAACAGCTCGAAGTAGGCGTTCGGCGTGCTCGGCGTTGCTGCCCGGCCACTGACCGGATCAACCCGCAGGCTGAGGATGCCTTCCGGTTCGGCCGGAGCGTGGTTAGGTTTGTCTTTGAGCGCCGGGCCCATGAAGTTCATCCAGATTGGCAACGCCACGGTGCCACCGTACTCACGGCGGCCCAGGGTTTCAGGCTGGTCGAAACCGCTCCAGACGGTGGTCACCAGATCGGCGTTGTAGCCGGAGAACCAGGCATCCTTGGATTCGTTGGTGGTGCCGGTCTTGCCCGCAAGGTCAGTGCGGCCCAGGGCCAGGGCGCGCCGCCCGGTACCGCGCTTGATCACGTCCTGGAGCATGCTGGTGAGGATGTAGGTGGTGCGACCGTCGATGATGCGTTCGGCCACTGCTGGCGCCTGCGGGAAGGCAGGCTGGTTGCTGGCAGGCGTGGCCGCCGCTTCGCCGGGGAGCTGGGTGCTGATCGGCGCTTCTGGCGCGGCGATACCGGATTCGACCTGTTCCGCTTGCGGCACCCGTGGCGGGTTGGCGGTAAACAGGGTTTCACCGTTACGGCTTTCGATGCGTTCGATCAGGTATGGCGTGATCTTGTAACCGCCGTTGGCAAAGGTGCTCCAGCCGGTGGCGATTTCCATCGGGGTCAGGGTGGCGGTGCCCAGAGCCAGGGACAGGTTGGGTGGCAGGTCCTGCTTGTTGAAGCCGAACTTGCTGATGTAGTCGATGGTCGGACCGACACCCATGGCCTGCAGCAAGCGGATCGACACCAGGTTGCGCGACTTGTACAGCGCTTCACGCATGCGGATCGGGCCGAGGAAGGTGTTGGTGTCGTTCTTCGGACGCCAGACCTTGTCCAGGTATTCGTCGACGAACACGATCGGCGCGTCGTTGACCAGGCTGGCGGCGGTGTAGCCGTTGTCCAGCGCTGCGCTGTAGACGAAAGGCTTGAAGCTCGAGCCCGGCTGACGCTTGGCCTGCATGGCGCGGTTGTAGTTGCTCTGTTCGAAGGAGAAACCGCCAACCAGGGCGCGGATGGCGCCGCTGTTGGGATCGAGCGAGACCAGCGCACTTTGCGCGCCCGGCACCTGGCTGAACTTTAGGTTGCCGTTGTCCAGACGCTGGACGCGGATCAGGTCGCCGACCTGGGCAACGTCAGAAGGCTGTTGCGGCGCACGCCCCTGGCTGTTGGTGTTGAGGAACGGGCGGGCCCATTTCATGGTGTCCCAGGCCACATGCTCCAGGCTGTCGGCACGGGTCAGTACCTGCAGGCCGGTCTTGTCGACCTGAGTGACAATCACTGGCTCCAGGCCGCCCAGCGGGCGCTGTTTGCCGAGTTCCTGCAGCCAGGCGGCGCGGGTCTTGCCCGGGAAGCGGGCTTCAGGGCCGCGATAGCCATGACGCTCATCGTAGGCGCTGAGGCCATCGAGGACGGCTTTGTTGGCGATTTCCTGTAGGTCGCTCGGTACCGTGGTGGTAACCCGGAAACCTTCGGTGTAGGCGTCGCTGCCGTACCGGCCAACCATTTCGGCGCGGGCCATCTCGGCGATGTAAGGGGCGCGGACTTCTGGCGTCGGCACGTGGTAGCTGGCGTTGATCGGCTCGGCCAGGGCGGCCTGGTAGCTCGCCTCATCAATTTTGCCCAGCTTGTACATGCGCCCGAGGATCCAGTCGCGGCGCTCTTTAGCACGCACCGGGTTGGCCAGCGGGTTGAAGCGCGACGGCGCCTTGGGCAGGCCGGCGATCATGGCCATCTGCGCCAGGCTGATGTCGCGGATCGACTTGCCGTAGTACACCTGTGCCGCAGCTTCGATGCCGTAGGCGCGGTTGCCCAGGTAGATCTTGTTGACGTACAGCTCGAGGATCTCGTCCTTGGTCAGCTCGCGTTCGATCTGCAAGGCCAGGAGGATTTCGTTGGTTTTGCGCGAGAAGCTGCGCTCACTGCTGAGGAAGAAGTTCTTCGCCACCTGCATGGTGATGGTGC
This sequence comes from Pseudomonas alkylphenolica, assembly GCF_000746525.1. Classification (NCBI taxonomy): domain Bacteria; kingdom Pseudomonadati; phylum Pseudomonadota; class Gammaproteobacteria; order Pseudomonadales; family Pseudomonadaceae; genus Pseudomonas; species Pseudomonas alkylphenolica. Next base: position 5,455,101 of record NZ_CP009048.1, on the reverse strand, counting down.
TGCCGCCGGTTTGAATGTGCCCGGACTTGAGCAATTGTGTTGCAGCACGCATCAAGCTACTGGGGTCGACCCCATAGTGATTGGCGAAATTGTCGTCTTCGGCCGAGAGCAAAGCCTGGATGAAATGGGGTGGAATGTCGGCGAAACGGATGGGAGAACGGCGCATCTCGCCAAACTCGGCGATCAATTTTCCGTCGCTGCTGTAGACCCGCAAAGGGATCTGCAACTGGATGCTTCTGAGGGCCTCTACCGAGGGCAAGCTGGGGCTAAGATACAGAAACGCGCCGCTCAGACCGAGCACGATTGCGCAAATGACTGCGACGAAAGACCACCAGAAGAACTTCAGCAGGCGTATCAAGGCTTTTGGGCGTCCAGATAAAAGAGTGGGTTGCGCGCAGGGCCAGCGGACAAGGAAAGTCGGGTGGGAGCCAGCCATTCCTGGCTGACTCCCCCCTAAGAACCGTACGTGCGCCTTTCAGCGCATACGGCTCAAGCCTTCGCTAAGCTTCCGATGGAAGCCGGTTTGTTCACGTGCAGGCCACGAGTATGCAGTTGGTTGTGGCAGTTAGGGTGTAAGAGTACCCGATTGGCCAGTTCGTCTCCACCGCCGAGGGAGCGGTGTACGACGTGGTGGTCATGCCACCCTGTCTCTCTGGTAATCGGTTGCTTACACAGCAGACACAGTCCATTTTGACTGGCAAAGAGGCTGCCGATTTGTTTCCGGTATTTGAGCTTGCTCAGCATCCGGTCCATCCGCAGTTTCTCGCCTTGAGCCTCCATGGCGGGATCGTAGGGGTTGTAATCCCCACTCACCTTTTTGTGTCGCTCGATCGGAGTACTCGCGAGCGAGTACAGCTCGACCTCCCTTTTACCTCCGTCTGCATCTACCACTGTGGTGGCAAACACCCAGCTCCTGTCTCCTGAGGTCCGGAAATACTTCTTCCTTACCCAGTCGAGGGACTTGTTAGGGTGTCGCCTCTTCGCCCAACGCCAGAGTTTGATAAACACTCTGTGGTCCATTCGGCTGTAAGCCTGTTTCGCGACGACTGGTTGATGGTACAGCGCCCAGCCCCTCAGTTTCGGGTTGAGCAGTCGGATCAGATCCTCCTGCTTGACCGTCTTGTGAGAGTCGATTGCCTCTCTGATCTTGCTGTAGAACGCCTTGACGTTCTTCTTGTTCGGCTTGATCAGTAACGTTCCGTCGTACTTCCGGAAATTCCAGCCAAGGAAGTCAAAGCCTTCGTCGATGTGGACGATGCGCGTTTTCTTGAGTGACAACCGTAGCCCGCGCGTTGCGAGGAACTGCTCTACCCAAGGTTTTACTTCATTCTCCAGCACCTCCGGAGAGGCCCCTGTGATCACGAAGTCGTCGGCGTATCGCACCACGTTCACCTTCAGCTTTTTCGCCCTTGTCACTCCCAGGTATTCCTTGAGGAGCGTTTCCAGACCATCCAGTGCCAGATTTGCCAGCGTCGGGGAGATAATCCCCCCTTGCGGCGTACCTGCATCCGTTGCGTGTAGCTGCCCCTTGTGGATGACCCCGGCCTTTAACCATTGCCGCAGCACCCGTGTTTCCGTTGGGGCATTTCTTAACAGCCAGTCGTGGTTGATGTTGTCGAAGAACCCTTCGATGTCTGCGTCCAATACCCAGCAGGCCGAAGCCCGTTTGGATAGACACAAGAACAACTGCGCCATCGCATCCGCCGTGGAACGTTCGATCCTGAAGCCGTAGCTATTCGGGTCGCCTCGGGTTTCAGCGATGGGGGACAGAGCCAGCATATACAGCGCTTGCATGGCTCTGTCCGTCATGGTCGGTATACCCAGTGGGCGTTCCCGTCCATCCGACTTCGGGATGTAGACTCGCCGTAGTGGCCGAGCCTTGTATCCCCGCGTCTTCAACTGACCAACCGCATTCCATTTTGCGTTGGGTGTATCCCAGAGTTGCTTATCGACTCCCGCCGTGCGGCTCCCCTGATTTTCCGTGACTCTCCGTACAGCCAAGTATCTGGCCGACTTCGAGCGGGTGAGCATCCGTTGCAGAGATTTGACTCTGCGCCATTTGCCTTCCCGACAAGCCTTCGCAATTCGCATCTGCATTCCCCGGACATTCCGCTGGGCTCGGCGCCAATCGACGTCGTGCCACTGTTGCGGAGTGCCGGAAAGCGCAGACTCACCTTGCTGGCTGAGCTCTATCATGCTGCTTTCCTCTCAAAGTGAAACCACCCGAGCGGAAGGCGCACGTACCCCCTGAGGGGTGCATGCACCCCGTCAGGGTAGGGTTATCAAGGGCCAATTGGAGCTAGGCCCTGAAGTTAATGAGACGGTCTCAGTCAGAGTTATTGCGATGGAAGACCACGCAGAAGTCTGCCCGGTTTTCCCGTGGGGTGATGTTCCAACCCCTATCCAGGCCATTACAGCCTGGCATTCGCTTTCTCTGCGATCCCATACCCGCACCGCTAACAGTGTCCCTTACGGTTCACCTGCCCAAGGGCAGCGATACGGGCTTACCACGTTCCCTATCTGTCACACGACTGGGTTAGGACCTGCCTTTTCACCGGCGATCATATGAGGCGACGTATCCCCAAGCGCCACGGAGATAACCGACCGCGTACCTTTTGGTTCAAGCCTAACAGCAGTTTTGGCTTGGTAATGCTTACGGTGTTTATTAGCAGTTCACGTATGTTGTCCATACCAGTCAGCCTAGCGCCTCAACCCGGTACTGCTCCGAGTATCTACCGCCTCCCTCGCAGGAGAGCGGCACCCCTTGAAGGGGGGCTACATTGTCGGACGGGCTTCGAACACCACCATTACTAGTGATGCACGCCGTCGTAGGCTACCGTTGGTCGCACAACGAGTCCGCTGCCATCCTGTATTAGCGATGGTTGGACAATGACAGACAGAGCTTTCGCTCATGTCTCCGTTTGGAAGAAGTGGGGACCGCTGTGGCGGCTCACTTAGGTTGGGTTACTCCTGTTTTGAGGCAGGAGAAACCCCAGCGGGGATTTCTCCCGCGAGGGTTGAAGCCGCAAGGGCTTGAGTTAGTGTCGTGGAGGTGACCGTTTGAAAAGTTTCTTGACCTCTGACCAGTTGGCCCACGTTGCCAGCCCTAAGCAAAAGATTAGGAGGCTAGTGAGGCAAATGATGCCAAATGTGTCATGACTCATTTCGTACATATCACTTTCCGACGAATGGCACTCCAAGACCGATGAAATCGGTCCGCAGTCGCGCTTCCGAGTGCTCAGCGACCTAGGGGTTTTGCCACCGCCGCTGCGGCAAGTCCTTTAAGGCGAGGGACCTCTGGGCGGGTTTTGGTTCAAGGGGATGGATACCCAAGTATTTGATTCCTTTGGGAATCTCTCAAGCTGACCCTACAGCTTGGGACGGGAGACACGTTACACGTGTCGCACAACGCTGGGCATTATAAGCATTTTTCGCACGGGCGCGTTATTGCCGCGCCCGTCAGGGAATCAGCCAGGTTTGACGGGGCATAGCCCCTGTTGACCTGCAGCGATCAAAGGAAAACCGATGCTTGGACGCCTTGGCAAGGATGCCGGTTCACTTCTGGGGATAGAAATTACCCCTCCGTTCATCAGGCTGGTGCGTCTGCGCCGCCACCGTGGCCGCTACAGCGTACAGGCCTGGGCGCTCGAGCCCTTGCCGGCGACGGCCATGCACAATGGCTGGATTGCAGATCCCGAGCAGGTCGGGGCAGCCCTGCTTCAGGCTGTTCGGCGTAGCGCTGGATCGGTGCGCAGAGCGGCCGTTGCGCTGCCAGCCGGGCTGGTGATCGAAAAGCTGCTGTCGATGTCGGCTGATCTGGACGACGAAGCGATTATCGAGCGTCTGCCAGCCGATGCCGGTCAGTTCGTTCCGTTTGCACTTGAGGATGCGGCAATCGACTTTCAGGTCATGGGTCTCGATCCTGACGCGTCGCAGCGCCAGCGGGTTGTCGTTGCCGCTTGTCATCTGGCGTTGCTGGATGTTCTCCAGGCCAGTCTTGAAACCGCGGGTGTGCGGGCCTGTGTGGTTGAGCCCGACAGTCACGCCTTGCAGCGTGCGTTACAGGTCGATGGCCTGTTACTGCAGGCCGAAACCGATGTTCTGGCCATTCACGAGCGGGGCGAAGGGCCTGTGTCGATGCGTCGCGAAGTTCGTATGCCTGCTCCGGGGGACTTTGTGCAGTGCTTGGCAACGGCTGTGGATAACTACCTGTTGTCCAGTCCGGGGAGGGCATTACCAGATCAGTTGCTGCTCGCGGGGGCCGCTACGGTGGATCCGGGCTTGCCTCGGCAACTGCAGCAGCGCCTCGGCCTTAAGGTGCGTCATGCCGATCCATTCAAGCATCTGCTGCTGGCGTCGGGTCTGCAATCCTCTGCTTTGACGGCGCAGGCCTCGTGTCTTGCAGTCGCTTGCGGGTTGGCAATGCGCGAGGGCGATCGATGCCTGGCTTGAATCTGCTGCCCTGGCGGGAGCAACAGCTTCAGGCCGGTATCCGGCGCATGCAGCTGGCGCTGTTCGGCGTAGGGCTGATGGCGGTACTTGTTACCGTGCTGACGGATTATCTGGGGCGCCAGGTGCAGCAGCGCCACGTCGTTGAACACGCCGCGATCCGGCTGATTATCGACGGCCTCGATAGCCAGCTGGCACAGGTGGCGCAGCACAAAATTGAGCAGGAGCAGATCCAGGACAGGCTGCAGGCGCTGGAGTCTCTGCAGGGCAAGCGCGTATTCCTGGTGGATCTTCTTGAGCAGCTTGAGCGCGTTGTGCCCCCTGGGGTGCAGCTCACGGCGCTGACGCGGCAAGGTGCGCGCCTGCATGTCCATGGGCTGGCGCACTCCGGTTCATTGGTCGCGCAACTGCTGCGCAACCTTTCTTGTGCGCTCGTTAAGGCCGAGCTGCAGCACATGAAGGCAGTGGATGAGGGGGAGATGTTCGAGCTGAGCGTGACCTTGAGGGGCGAGCCTTGAACTTCCCGGCCATCGCTCGATGGCAGCAGTGGGCGTCGGGCTCAACGATCAGGCAAGCGCTATTGCTGGCGGGGTGTCTGGCGCTGTTGCTGGGGCTTGCTTACAGCGTTCATCTGCGGGCGCTTTTCATCGAGATAGAGCAGGGCGCCGAACAGTCGCAGTTCTTGCGGATCGAGCAGGCAGAGAAGGCCGCAGGTGCGCAGGCGCTTGCCGCCCATGAGGCACAACTGGCTGTGGCATACCAGCGCCTTGATGAGGCGCGCTGGAGGTTGGCCGCAGGTGGTGAGTTGGCTGATTTGCTGGAAAGCATTGCCTATCAGGGGCAATCGAGTGGAGTGTTCGTCGAGCAGGTGGAGCTGTTGGCGGAAATCCACCATGACCAACACATCGAACAGCCCATGCAGCTTCAGTTGCAGGGTACATACCCGGCCTTGCTTGCCTTTGTCCATGGCCTTGCGTACCTGCCTCGACTCATTACTTTGCAGGATTTCTCTTTGCTGCCGACGCAGACTGGCCTGCGTTTAAAGGTGCAGCTCAGCGCCTACCGCAGCCAGCTGGCGAGTGCGGTCTCTGGCCTTTCCGGGCTGGAGTCAGGGCCTGTACCTGCGGCGCCGGACGTTTCGCGAAGTCCGTTCGAGCCTTCCTCCCAGATGCAGCACCGCCAGTACCTGGAAGCCTTGCCACTCGACCAGTTCGAGATGATTGGCAGTCTTGCCCGTGGTTCGGTGCGGTTTGCCTTGTTGCAAGTCGCTGGCGTCGTCCATCGCCTGCAGCTGGGTGATCGCCTGGGGCGGGATCAGGGGCAGGTCGTGGGCATTGAGGAACAGCAGATCGAAGTAGCCGAGCAGGTATTTGAGGTGGGCAAGGGCTGGGTCGAGCGGCGTCGAACGCTGCGCCTGAAGCAGCCTGCAGGCGCGGGATAAAGCAGTGGACCAGGGAGGTCGCAGATGAAGGCAGGATGGAGTATGGCGCTGTTCGCCGGGTTGTTTACCCTGCAGGCTGCTTGCGCGGTGTCGGCCAGTAGCGCGCCGCCGGGCGAGCCTCTGTCGTTGAACTTCCAGGATGTCGAGGTGCGTTCGGTGTTGCAGGTGCTGGCTGATTTTTCCAGGATCAACCTGGTCGCCAGCGATGCGGTGCAGGGCCGGGTCACCCTGCGCCTGCAGGATGTGCCCTGGGAGCAGGCACTGGACCTGGTGTTGCGCAGCAAGGGGCTGGAGCGGCGTACCGAAGGCAATGTCCTGCTGGTGGCGCCCATTGGCGAGCTTGGCGGTCAGGAGCGGCAGCTGCTGGAAGGTCGTCAGCAGGTGGCCGGCCTGGTGCCGACGCGCCGGGAGCTGCTGCCGATTCACTATGCCCAGGCGGCAGACATCGCGGCAGTGTTCCAGTCGCTGACGGATAACGATCCATTCGACGCCGCTGCGGGGGCGCTGGGTGTCGATGAGCGAACCAACACCCTGATCGCGCGCCAGACCCCGGAGCGGCTGGAGGAATTACGCCAGTTGATCGCTCGCCTGGATATACCGGTGCGCCAGGTGATGATCGAAGCGCGGATCGTTGAAGCGAATGTCGACTACGAAAGGAGCCTGGGCGTGCGCTGGGGCGGGGAGCTGGATTTGGGCAGTGGTCTGGTCCTGGGTGGCGCCGACACCTTTGTCGACCTGGGGGCGGAGCGGGCTGGCTCGGCCATCGGCCTGGGACTGGTGCGCGACAACATCCTGCTCGACCTGGAACTCAGTGCCATGGAGAAATCCGGCAATGGTGAAATCATCTCCCAGCCCAAAGTGGTCACCGCCGACAAGGAAACCGCGCGAATCCTCAAGGGCACCGAAGTACCGTATCAGGAAACCAGTGGCAGTGGCGCTACCTCTGTGACCTTCCGCGAGGCGTCGCTGTCGTTGGAGGTGACGCCGCAGATCACCCCGGACAACCGGGTGATCATGGCCGTGAAGGTGACCAAGGATGAGCCGGACTACCTCAATGCCCTGGCCCAGGTGCCGCCGATCCGCAAGAACGAGGTCAATGCCAAGGTCCGCGTGAAGGACGGCGAGACCATCGTGATCGGTGGCGTGTACTCGACGGTGCAAAGTAAAGTTGTCGACAAGGTGCCATTTTTCGGCGATGTGCCGTATGTTGGGCGGCTGTTTCGTCGCGATGTTCTACAAGAGAAAAAATCCGAGCTGCTGGTCTTCCTGACTCCGCGTATCATGAGTGACCAGGCGATTGCTGTGAGTCGTTGATTCTGTGCGAAATTTGATACTTGTGGGGCCCATGGGTGCTGGTAAAAGCACCATCGGTCGCCTGTTAGCCAAAGAGCTGCGCCTGCCGTTCAAGGATTCCGACAAGGAAATTGAACTGCGTACCGGCGCCAATATCCCGTGGATCTTCGACAAGGAAGGCGAACCGGGCTTTCGTGACCGTGAGCAGGCGATGATCGCCGAGCTCTGCGCGTTCGATGGCGTGGTCCTGGCCACCGGTGGAGGCGCGGTGATGCGCGATGCCAATCGTCAGGCCCTGCATGCCGGAGGGCGGGTGGTGTACCTGCACGCCTCGGTCGAGCAGCAGGTCGGGCGCACCTCGCGTGACCGCAATCGGCCATTGCTGCGCACCGCCAACCCAGAGGCGACCTTGCGTGCCCTGCTGGAGATCCGTGATCCGCTCTACCGCGAGATCGCAGACCTGGTAGTGGAAACCGACGAACGGCCGCCGCGAATGGTTGTGCAGGATATTCTCGAGCGCTTGCAGAAGTTGCCGCCCCGTTAAGCCAGGACTATCCTCGGCGGCCAGTCATGCCATGACAGGGCACACCGTTATCGCGCGGGTCGAGCCATCGATGCCGCGCCTCGTTCATTGTGGGGACACATGCAGACACTAAAGGTCGAATTGGGCGAACGTAGCTACCCGATCTACATTGGCGAAGGCCTGCTGGATCAACCTGAACTGCTGGTGCCGCATATTGCCGGCCGGCAGGTCGCCATTATCTCCAATGAGACTGTCGCGCCCCTTTATCTTGAACGTCTGAGCAAGACCCTGGGTGCCTATTCGGTACTGCCGGTGGTGTTGCCTGATGGCGAGGCGTTCAAGAACTGGGAAACCCTGCAGCTGATTTTCGATGCCTTGCTCACTGCCCGCCACGACCGTCGCACCACGGTGGTCGCTCTGGGCGGCGGGGTGATCGGCGACATGGCCGGGTTTGCCGCTGCTTGCTACCAGCGTGGCGTGGACTTCATTCAGGTGCCGACGACCTTGCTGTCCCAGGTCGACTCTTCGGTGGGCGGCAAGACCGGCATCAACCATCCGCTGGGCAAGAACATGGTCGGCGCCTTCTATCAGCCCAATGCGGTGCTGATCGACACCCGCAGCCTCAATACCCTGCCGCCACGCGAGTTGTCGGCCGGTCTTGCTGAAGTGATCAAGTACGGCCTGATTTGTGACGAACCGTTCCTGGGCTGGCTCGAAGCGAACATGGAAGCCTTGCGCGGCCTGGATCAGGTTGCCCTGACCGAGGCGATTGCGCGCTCCTGCGCAGCCAAGGCCGCCGTTGTCGGTGCTGATGAGTGCGAGTCGGGCGTGCGCGCCACCCTCAACCTCGGCCATACCTTCGGCCACGCCATCGAAACCCACATGGGCTATGGTGTCTGGTTGCATGGCGAGGCCGTGGCAGCGGGTACCGTGATGGCCCTGGAAATGTCCATGCGCCTGGGCTGGATCAGCCAGCAGGAGCGTGATCGTGGCATCCGTCTGTTCCAGCAGGCAGGCTTGCCGGTGGTGCCGCCGGAGGAAATGACCCCGGCGCAGTTCATGGAACACATGGCAGTAGATAAAAAGGTACTCGACGGTCGTCTGCGTCTGGTCCTGCTGAGCCGTATGGGCGAAGCGGTGGTCACCGACGACTATCCGAAAGAGATTCTTCAGGCCACGCTGGCCGCGGATTACCGCGCGATCGTGGCCCAGCTTTGAGGTTGATGAGCGTCCGATGACTAGTTTGCATGCCGACGAGGCCTTTCTCGGCCATTACCAGTTGAACCACGACCCTTTCGCTGCACGGGTACCGGGTTTCAAATTCTTCCCGGCCCAGCGCAAGCCGGTGCTTGGCCAACTGCACCACCTGGCCCGCTACAGCCAGCTGCTGCTGGTGGTAACCGGCCCTCAGGGCAGCGGCAAGACCCTGCTGCGCCAGGCACTGGTTGCCAGCACCAACAAACAGTCGGTGCAAAGCGTGGTGGTTTCCGCACGTGGTGCCAGCGATGCCGCCAGCGTGCTCGGCCAGGTCGCCCAGGCGCTGGGTGTTGCCCAGCCTGAGGTCCCCGAGCTGCTTGCCCAGGTGGTGCAACTGGCGTTGACCGGCCAGGAAGTCTACTTGTTGGTGGACGATGCGGAACAACTCGACGAGTCGGCACTCCAAGCCTTGCTGGAGCTGGCGGCGGGCACTCCGGAAGGGCGTCCGCATGTATTTCTGTTCGGCGAGCCGTCACTGATCGCCGGGCTGGAAGAGCTCAGTGCTGATCTGGAGCGTTTCCATGTCATCGAGCTTGCGCCGTACAGCGAAGAAGAGACCCGGGAATACCTCGAGCAGCGCCTGGAAGGTGCCGGGCGAGGGATCGAGGTGTTCACCAGTGAACAGATTGTCGATATTCACCAAAACTCGGATGGCTGGCCTGGGGCAATCAACCAGGTCGCCCGCGATACCTTGATCGAAGCCATGATCGCCAGCCGGACCACGGCCAAGCGACCATCAATGGGGTTCAATATGCCTAAGAAACACGTGCTGGCACTGTCTGCTGTCGTTGTGGTCGCCGTTGCCGCGGCGGTGCTGATGCCGAAGAAAGGCGATCAGGCGCCAACCGCGCCTGCAGAGCAAGCGCAATTGCCACTGGGCCAGGGCCAGCCAGGTAATGCACAGTCGAACAATGGCGGCCCGGCGATCGAGTTCGCCGGTAACTCGCAACCCATGCCACTGCCGTTGGTAGGTCAGTCGCAGCCGGTGATGCGCGGCCCGCTGGCCGAGTCCACCGGTATGGGTGATGGCGAAGAGGGAGGCCCGGCCGGTGATACCGCGCTGCAGCCGCCGACCGTCACCACCATTGCCCCGCCAGCTGGCGTTGCTGCCGGCCCTGCACCTGCTCCAGCTCAACCAGTGGCCCAGGCCCAGGCTGTCGCTCCGGCGCCGCAACCGGTTGCACCGGTCGCCAGCAAGCCGGTTGCGCCTGCTGCCAAGCCTGCGCCTACCCAGGTTGCGACGGCCAAGCCTGCGGCAAAACCTGCCGAGAAGCCTGCAGCCAAGCCGGCCGCAGGTGGCAGCTGGTACGCCGGGCAGAAGCCGGGCAATTATGTCGTGCAAATCCTCGGCACCAGCTCCGAGGCTTCCGCCCAGGCCTACGTGAAAGCCCAGGGTGGCGACTATCGCTACTTCAAGAAAAACCTGCAGGGCAAGCCGCTGTACGTGATCACTTACGGCAACTTCGCCAGCCGTGATGCCGCCCTGGCTGCAATCAAAGCCTTGCCAGCCAAGGTCCAGGCTGGTAAACCTTGGCCACGTACCGTCGCCAGCGTCCAACAAGAACTGGCCGCGACCCGCTGATATAGCCTGGTGGCACTACCCCGCCACCTGCTGAGCGACTCCTGAATTACGGTCAAGCCTGCTGCGTACTGCGCGGCAGGCTTTTCTGTCCCAGACTGCCGGCCACAAGCCCATCTTGCAGTCCAGGCTGAAACGCTTCAGACTCAAGCCATGCCGTTACCACGGCGCATGCTTAAAAACATTCAAAAATGCGACATGGACTTACGACTATTCGTCGTAAATTTGTGGGCTTCCCTGTCGCTGTGCAACAATGGCTCCCCTATTGCCCCCGCAAAGCTGGCATTCGTTCGGCGTGGATGGTAAGTGGTTGTACTAAAAAGAGATTTGCCTTGGTGAGAGGCGAACCTGGTGAGAAAGTGTCTATGAAAACAGGTCTGTACCATCCCGAAGAATTCAAGGATAACTGTGGTTTCGGCCTGATCGCCCATATGACGGGCGAACCCAGCCACCACCTTCTGCAAACAGCCATGCAGGCATTGACCTGCATGACCCACCGCGGTGGTATCAACGCTGACGGCAAGACCGGCGACGGTTGCGGTCTGTTGATGCAAAAACCTGATCAGTTCCTGCGCGCAGTGGCCCTGGAACAGTTCGGCACCGAGCTGCCCAAGCAATACGCGGTGGGCATGGTGTTCTTCAATCAGGACACCACCAAAGCAGAAGCCGCCCGCGAAAACATGAACCGCGAGATCCTCGCCGCCGGCCTGCAGCTGGTCGGTTGGCGCAAGGTGCCGATCGACACCAGCGTCCTCGGCCGCCTGGCCCTGGAGCGCCTGCCGCAGATCGAGCAGGTGTTCGTCGGTGGTGAAGGCCTGAGCGATCAGGAATTCGCCATCAAGCTGTTCAGCGCCCGTCGTCGCTCGTCCGTGGCCAACGCCGCCGATACCGACCACTACATCTGCAGCTTTTCGCACAAGACCATTATCTATAAAGGCCTGATGATGCCGGCGGACCTCGCCGCTTTCTATCCGGACCTGGATGACGAGCGCCTGCAGACCGCCATTTGCGTGTTCCACCAGCGCTTCTCCACCAACACCCTGCCGAAATGGCCGCTGGCGCAGCCGTTCCGCTTCCTCGCCCACAACGGCGAGATCAACACCATCACCGGCAACCGCAACTGGGCCCAGGCCCGTCGCACCAAGTTCGCCAACGACCTGATCCCGGACCTGGAAGAACTCGGTCCGCTGGTCAACCGTGTCGGCTCCGACTCATCGAGCATGGACAACATGCTCGAGCTGATGGTGACTGGCGGCATCGACCTGTTCCGTGGCGTGCGCATGCTGGTTCCGCCGGCGTGGCAGAACGTCGAGACTATGGACGCCGACCTGCGTGCCTTCTACGAATACAACTCCATGCACATGGAAGCGTGGGACGGCCCTGCGGGCATCGTGCTGACCGAAGGTCGCCACGCGGTCTGCCTGCTCGACCGCAACGGCCTGCGCCCGGCGCGCTGGGTCACCACCAAGAACGGCTACATCACCCTGGCGTCGGAAATCGGCGTGTGGGACTACAAGCCTGAAGACGTGATCGCCAAAGGCCGTGTGGGCCCGGGCCAGATCTTCGCCGTGGACACCGAGACCGGCCAGATCCTCGACACCGACGCCATCGACAACCGTCTGAAGTCACGCCACCCGTACAAGCGCTGGCTGCGCCAGAATGCCCTGCGCATCCAGGCCGACCTCAGCGATGACCAGGGCGTGGCCAGCTACGACGCTGACCAGCTCAAGCAGTACATGAAGATGTTCCAGGTCACCTTCGAAGAGCGTGACCAGGTCCTGCGTCCGCTCGGCGAGCAAGGCCAGGAAGCGGTCGGTTCGATGGGCGACGATACGCCGATGGCGATCCTCTCCCAGCGCGTGCGCTCGACCTATGACTACTTCCGCCAGCAGTTCGCCCAGGTCACCAACCCGCCGATCGACCCGCTGCGTGAAGCGATCGTCATGTCGCTGGAGATCTGCCTGGGTGCCGAACGCAACATCTTCCAGGAATCCCCCGAGCACGCCTCGCGGGTAATCCTCAGCTCGCCGGTGATTTCGCCCGCCAAGTGGCGTTCACTGATGAACCTCGACCGTCCGGGTTTCGAGCGTCAGCTGATTGATCTCAACTACGAAGAAGGCGTTGGTCTGGAAGCTGCGGTGCGCAATATCGCCGACCAGGCCGAAGAGGCCGTGCGCAGCGGCAAGACCCAGCTGGTGCTGAGCGACCGCCATATCGCCCCGGGCAAACTGCCGGTGCATGCGTCGCTGGCGGTGGGCGCCGTGCATCACCGCCTGACCGAACTGGGCCTGCGTTGCGACAGCAACATCCTGGTTGAAACTGCCACCGCCCGCGACCCGCATCACTTCGCTGTGCTGATCGGTTTCGGTGCTTCGGCGGTGTACCCGTACCTGGCCTACGAAGTGCTGGCTGACCTGATCCGCACCGGTGAAGTGCTCGGTGACCTGGACGAAGTCTTCAAGTACTACCGCAAGGGCATCTCCAAGGGCCTGCTGAAGATCCTCTCGAAGATGGGTATCTCGACCATCGGTTCCTACCGTGGTGCGCAGCTGTTCGAGGCGGTCGGCCTGTCCGAGGAAGTCGTCGAGCTGAGCTTCCGTGGCGTTGCCAGCCGCCTCAAAGGCGCACGTTTCGTCGACATCGAGAACGAGCAGAAACTGCTCGCCGCCGAAGCCTGGAGTGCGCGCAAGCCGATCCAGCAGGGCGGTTTGCTGAAGTTCGTCCACGGTGGCGAATACCATGCTTACAACCCGGATGTGGTCAACACCCTGCAGGCCGCTGTGCAGCAGGGCGACTACGCCAAGTTCAAGGAATACACCACGCTGGTTGACCAGCGTCCGGTATCGATGATCCGTGACCTGCTCAAGGTCAAGGTCGCCGAGCAGCCGCTGGCGCTGGAGGAAGTCGAGCCACTGGATGCCATCCTCAAGCGCTTCGACTCTGCCGGTATCTCCCTCGGCGCGCTGTCGCCGGAGGCGCATGAAGCCCTGGCCGAAGCGATGAACCGCCTGGGCGCGCGTTCCAACTCCGGTGAGGGCGGCGAAGACCCGGCGCGCTACGGCACCATCAAGAGCTCCAAGATCAAGCAGGTGGCCACCGGTCGTTTCGGTGTAACCCCCGAGTACCTGGTCAACGCCGAAGTGCTGCAGATCAAGGTGGCCCAGGGCGCCAAGCCCGGTGAAGGCGGGCAACTGCCTGGCGGCAAGGTCAACGGCCTGATCGCCAAGCTGCGTTATGCCGTGCCTGGCGTAACCCTGATCTCGCCACCGCCGCACCATGACATCTACTCGATCGAAGACCTGTCGCAGCTGATTTTCGACCTCAAGCAGGTCAACCCGCAGGCGCTGGTCTCGGTCAAGCTGGTGGCGGAAGCGGGCGTCGGCACCATCGCCGCCGGTGTGGCCAAGGCCTATGCCGACCTGATCACCATCTCCGGTTACGACGGTGGTACCGGTGCTTCGCCGCTGACCTCGATCAAGTACGCCGGTGCCCCGTGGGAACTGGGCCTGGCTGAAACCCACCAGACCCTGCGCGGCAACGATTTGCGCGGCAAGGTCCGGGTGCAGACCGACGGCGGCCTGAAAACCGGCCTGGATGTGATCAAGGCGGCCATCCTCGGCGCCGAAAGCTTTGGCTTCGGTACCGCGCCAATGATCGCCCTGGGCTGCAAATACCTGCGTATCTGTCACCTGAACAACTGCGCCACCGGCGTAGCAACGCAGAACGACAAGCTGCGCAAGGACCACTACATCGGTACCGTCGACATGGTGGTGAACTTCTTCACCTACGTCGCCGAAGAAACCCGTGAGTGGCTGGCCAAGCTCGGCGTGCGCAGCCTCGGCGAGCTGATCGGGCGTACCGACCTGCTGGAAATGCTCCCCGGCGAAACCGAGAAGCAGAAACACCTGGACCTCAGCCCGTTGCTGGGCAGCCCGCACGTGCCGGCCGACAAGCCGCAGTTCTGCGAAGTCGACCGCAACCCGCCGTTCGACAAGGGTGTGCTGGCCGAGAAGATGGTCGACATGGCCCTGCCGGCCATTCGCGACCTGTCCGGTGCCGAGTTCGAACTGGATATCTGCAACTGCGACCGTTCCATCGGTGCACGGATTTCCGGCGAGATCGCGCGTCTGCACGGCAACCAGGGCATGGCCAAGGCACCGATCACCTTCCGCTTCAAGGGCACTGCCGGGCAGAGCTTCGGGGTGTGGAACGCCGGTGGCCTGAACATGTACCTCGAAGGTGATGCCAACGACTACGTCGGTAAAGGCATGACCGGTGGCAAGCTGGTGATCGTGCCGCCTGCGGGCAGCCCGTTCGCCACCCAGCACAGTGCCATTGTCGGCAACACCTGCCTGTACGGCGCCACCGGCGGCAAGCTGTTCGCCGCCGGCACCGCGGGCGAGCGTTTTGCCGTGCGTAACTCCGGTGCCCATGCGATTGTCGAGGGCACAGGCGATCACTGCTGTGAATACATGACCGGTGGTTTTGTCTGCGTACTGGGCAAGACCGGCTACAACTTCGGCTCTGGCATGACCGGCGGTTTCGCCTACGTGCTGGACATGGACAACAGCTTCGTCGACAAGCTCAACCATGAGCTGGTGGAAATCCAGCGCATCAGCGGCGAAGCGATGGAGGCTTACCGTAGCCACCTGTCGCGCGTGCTCGGTGAGTACGTCGAAGAAACCGGCAGCGAATGGGGGCGTGAGCTCTGGGAAAACCTGGACGACTACGTGCGGCGCTTCTGGCTGGTCAAGCCGAAGGCGGCGAACCTGAAGAACCTGCTGTCCAGCACCCGTGCCAACCCGCAGTGATATGCGCCTGAAGAGTTTGATGAGGTTTTGAACATGGCTGAACGTCTGAGTAATGACTTCCAGTTCATCGAGGTCGGGCGCAAGGATCCGAAGAAGAAACTGTTGCGTCAACGCAAGAAAGAGTTCGTGGAAATCTACGAGCCCTTCAAACCCCAGCAGTCGGCCGAGCAGGCCCACCGCTGCCTGGGCTGTGGCAACCCGTACTGCGAGTGGAAGTGCCCGGTGCACAACTTCATCCCCAACTGGTTGAAGCTGGTCTCCGAAGGCAACATCCTCGCGGCCGCGGAGCTGTCGCACCAGACCAACACCCTGCCGGAAGTCTGCGGCCGGGTGTGCCCGCAGGATCGCCTGTGCGAGGGTGCCTGCACCCTTAACGACGGTTTTGGCGCGGTGACCATCGGTTCGGTGGAGAAGTACATCACCGACACCGCCTTTGCCATGGGCTGGCGCCCGGACATGTCCAAGGTCAAGCCGACCGGCAAGCGTGTCGCCATCATCGGCGCCGGTCCGGCCGGCCTGGGCTGCGCCGACGTGCTGGTGCGCGGCGGGGTGACCCCGGTGGTGTTCGACCGCAACCCGGAAATCGGTGGCTTGCTGACCTTTGGCATCCCCGAGTTCAAGCTGGAAAAGACCGTGTTGAGCAATCGCCGCGAAGTCTTCACCGGCATGGGTATCGAGTTCCGCCTCAATACCGAGGTGGGCAAGGACATCAGCATGGAACAACTGCTCGAAGAGTTCGATGCAGTGTTCATGGGCATGGGCACTTACACCTACATGAAAGGCGGCTTCCCGGGTGAAGACCTGCCTGGCGTGCACGATGCCCTGGATTTCCTGGTGGCCAACGTCAACCGCAACCTGGGCTTTGAAAAGTCGCCGGAAGATTTCGTCGACATGAAGGGCAAGAAGGTCGTGGTACTCGGTGGTGGCGACACGGCGATGGACTGCAACCGCACCTCGATCCGCCAGGGCGCGAAGGCTGTGACCTGTGCCTACCGTCGTGACGAAGCGAACATGCCGGGCTCGCGCAAAGAGGTGAAGAACGCCAAGGAAGAAGGCGTGAAGTTCCTCTACAACCGCCAGCCGATCGCGATTGTCGGTGAAGACAAGGTGGAAGGCGTGAAGGTGGTCGAGACCCGTCTCGGCGAGCCGGATGCCCGTGGCCGTCGCAGCCCCGAGCCGATTCCGGGCTCCGAAGAGATCATCCCGGCTGATGCCGTGGTCATCGCCTTCGGTTTCCGTCCGAGCCCGGCACCGTGGTTCGAGCAGTTCGGCATCCAGACTGACAGCCAGGGTCGCGTTGTGGCACCGGAGAAGAACACCTTCAAGCACCAGACCAGCAATCCGAAGATCTTCGCCGGTGGCGATATGGTTCGCGGTTCTGACCTGGTGGTGACGGCGATCTTTGAAGGGCGTAATGCTGCCGAGGGGATCCTGGATTACCTGGAAGTCTGAATCGCGGGGCAAGCTCGCTCCCACAGAGATTACCGGTGGGAGCGGGCTTGCCCCGCGATGAATTCAACAAATCTATTGATCTGTCACAAGTCGATAGACAAAAGGCACGGTACTTACCGTGCCTTTTCCGTTGGTGTCTGAGAAAATGCCCGCACTTTTTTTCCGGATGCCGACATGACTGCCTTGAAGAACGATCGTTTTCTGCGCGCCCTGCTCAAGCAACCTGTAGACGTTACCCCAGTGTGGATGATGCGCCAGGCCGGCCGCTACCTGCCGGAGTACCGCGCCAGCCGCGCCAAGGCCGGTGACTTCATGAGCCTGTGCATGAACCCGCAGTTCGCCTGCGAGGTCACCCTGCAGCCGCTGGACCGCTACCCGCTGGACGCCGCGATCCTGTTCTCCGATATCCTCACCATCCCCGACGCCATGGGCCAGGGCCTGTACTTTGAAACCGGCGAAGGCCCGCGTTTCAAGAAGGTCATCAGCACCCTGGCCGACATCGAAGCACTGCCGATCCCTGATCCGCAGAAAGACCTCGGCTACGTGATGGACGCGGTCAGCACCATCCGCCGCGAGCTCAACGGCCGTGTGCCGCTGATCGGCTTCTCCGGCAGCCCGTGGACCCTGGCCACCTACATGGTCGAAGGCGGCTCGTCGAAAGACTTCCGCAAGACCAAGGCCATGCTCTACGACAACCCGCAGGCCATGCACCTGCTGCTCGACAAGCTGGCGCAGTCGGTCATCAGCTATCTCAACGGTCAGATCCTCGCCGGTGCGCAAGCCGTGCAGATCTTCGACACCTGGGGTGGCAACCTGTCGGCAGCGGCCTACCAGGAGTTCTCCCTGGCCTATATGCGCAAGATCGTCAGCGGCCTGATTCGCGAGCATGAAGGACGCAAGGTACCGGTCATCCTGTTCACCAAGAATGGTGGCCTGTGGCTGGAAAGCATCGCCGACGCCGGCGCCGACGCGCTGGGCCTGGACTGGACCTGCGACATCGGCGAAGCCCGCCAGCGTGTCGGCAACAAGGTCGCCCTGCAGGGCAACATGGACCCGACCGTGCTCTACGCCAAGCCTGAAGCCATCCGTGGCGAAGTCGGGCGCATCCTGGCCAGCTATGGCCATGGCACCGGTCATGTCTTCAACCTCGGCCACGGCATTACTCCGGAAGTCGATCCGGAGCACGCAGGCGCGTTCATCAACGCCGTGCACGAGCTGTCGGCGCAGTATCACGTCTGAGAGTGAGTGATGTAAGAAAACGCCCGACTTTGTGTCGGGCGTTTTTGTTTGTGCGCCGTAAAGGCAAGCGCTTTGGGGATTTGCAGGGCTTGGGGGAAATCGCTCCGGCTGGGCCAGTTTGACGATTCCCATACCCTCTTGTTCATCCGCCGGTGGCGGCTCAGGAGCGAGAGGACGAGTCATTCATGCAATATGATTTTCAGGCGTGTACACAGCGGTATCCGGGGATGCAGGTGCTGCTGCACTGGCTGTCGGCCGGGGTCATCCTATGGACCCTGCTTAGCGCTGGCTATGTACTGCTGTTTGCAATGCATACCCCGTTGAGCCAGGCGATTGCCGACTTCAATGTGGCGCTGACCACGTTGTTCATTCCGCTGTTCGTGATGCGCTGCTGGTTGCGTTGGACGGCCCCACCAAGGGTAGGGGAGCCCGCTGGACTGGCGCGTATCGTCCATCTTCTGCTGTATGGCGTAACCGCGTTGGTGCTGCTGACCGGCGTGCTGATGATGACGCGGCCCATCGATCTGTTCGGTTGGGTACAGATTCCGCAACTCCTGCACGCGCCTGAATGGTTGGAAGGGTTCAACCTGCTGCACCGGCTTTCCTCGCTTGTGCTGGCGTTGTTGGTTGCGGGGCATATCCTGGCGGTCATCTGGCATGAGTGTTGCGGTCGCCGGGTGCTGCGGCGTATGCAGATCAACATCAAGGGCTGGGGCGATTAAGTTTGAATTCAGTTGCGATGGTTATGCTGGGCCCATCAAAACTTGAAATGGACAAGACTCATGAAAACCCGCTACCTCGCTCTGCTGCTTGCCCCTTTGTTCAGTACCGCTGCTCTGGCAGCCGGTTATACCGGTCCAGGTGCTCAGCCGGTGACCACCGTATCCGCAGCCAACGATGCTGCCGACGACACCCCGGTGGTGCTGCAAGGCTTCGTGGTGAAGAAGCTGAACAACGATGACAAGTACGAATTCAAGGACAGCACCGGCACCATCAAAGTCGAAATCGACAATGAAGACATGCCGCCAGTGGCCTTCAGCGAGAAGACCAAGGTCAAGCTGACCGGTGAAGTCGAGAAGCACTTGATGAGCCGTGAAGTGGATGTTGATCTGGTTGAGGTAGTTAACTAATAGAGCATCGCGGGGCAAGCCCGCTCCCACCGGTGGGAGCGGGCTTGCCCCGCGATGGCATTCAGGCTTTGACCGGCAACCGGCTCAAGTGCAGTGCCACCAGCAACGCCACCACCAGCAAGCTGCCAATGAACAGCCCGATCCCGTTCCACCCACCCAGGTGCCAGAACACCCCACCGGCCGTCCCGGCCACACTCGATCCCGCGTAGTAACTGAACAGGTACAACGATGACGCCTGGCCTTTGGCTTTGGTCGCGCGCCGGCCAATCCAGCTACTGGCCACCGAGTGCGCGCCGAAGAAGCCGAAGGTGAACACCAGCATGCCGACGATCACCAGCAGCAAGGGGCTGAACAAGGTCAGCAGCAGGCCGCTGAACATCAGCAGGATGGTGCCCCAGAACACTTTGCGCCGCCCCAGTTTGTCGGCCAGGGCACCGATCTGCGCCGAGCTGTAGATGCCCGACAGGTAGACCACCGACAGCAAGCCGACCAACACCTGGCTCATGTGATAAGGCTCGGCCAGCAGGCGATAGCCGATGTAGTTGAACAGGGTGACGAAGGCGCCCATCAGCAGGAAGGCTTCGAGGAACAGCCAGGGCAGTCCGGCATCGCGAAAGTGCAGGGTAAAACCCTCCAGCAGGCTGCGCGGGTGCAGTGAGCGCGGGCGAAAGTTTCGCGACTCGGGCAGCACTTTCCAGAACACTACTGCCGCGATCAGGGCCAGGCTGCCAATCACCAGCAGTGCCGTGTGCCAGCTGACGAAATCGATCAGAACCCCGGTGATCAGGCGACCGCTCATGCCGCCAATGGCGTTGCCACCGATATACAGGCCCATGGCCAGGCCAATGTGCTGTGGATGGATCTCTTCGCTCAGATACGTCATCGCCACGGCCGCCAGGCCGCTCAGCGACAGCCCCAGCAGCGCACGGCTCAGCAGCACGCCGTGCCAGCTGGGCATCAGCGCGCTGACGAGGGTGCACAGGGCCGCGCAGAACAGGGCAAACACCATCACCGGCTTGCGCCCGATGCGATCCGAGATGGGCCCGGTGATCAGCAGGCCGACCGCCAGCATGCCGGTCGAGACCGAGAGAATCAGGCTGCTTTGCGCAGCGCTGATGGAGAATTCCTGGGACAGCAGCGGCATCATCGGCTGCACGCAGTAGAGCAGGGCAAAGGTGGCAAAGCCGCCGCAGAACAGCGCCAGTACGGTACGCAAAAAGGCCGGGGTGCCCTTTTCGATCCAGCGTTCGTTCAGGCTTGCGACGCTCTCGTCGAGCGGGGCGGGGGGCAGTTCGTGGACGTGTGGAGCAACAGCAGTTTTCACGGATGACCTCGGGGGCGCTACGGCCTGTCAGGCAGTGAAAAAAGCATATAGCTGGCTAATGATCATTTCCAATATATTGTTCGACATGTTTAAGAGGTTTTACGACCTATTGGAGTTGCCATGGAATTGCGCCACCTGCGTTACTTCATTGCTGTCGCCGAAGAGCTGCATTTTGGCCGGGCGGCGCAGAACCTGGGGATTTCTCAACCGCCCTTGAGCCAGCAAATCCAGGCCCTGGAGCAGGAGCTTGGGGCGCGTCTGTTCGAGCGGACCAATCGTCGTGTCGAACTCAGTGAGGCGGGGCGCCTGTTTCTCGAAGAGGCACGCCTGGTGCTGGCCCAGGTCGACAAGGCCGCCGATGTCGCCCGCCGTGCGCAGCTGGGTGAGCTGGGCGAGATGAAGATTGGCTTCACCTCATCGGCGCCTTTCAACTCCACGATCCCTAAAGCGATCTACGCCTTTCGCCAACGGTTTCCGGCCGTGCACCTGAATCTCAAGGAGATGAGCAGTCAGGCGGTGGCCGACGCGGTGCTCGATGAAAGTATTGAAGTCGGCCTGATACGGCCCTTGGCTCTGCCGGAAAGCCTGGTGGCCACGGAGTTGTTCCGTGAGCCCTTGGTCGCGGTAATCAACGCTGCGCATCCGCTGGCCCAGGGTAGTGAAGGCGGGTTGTACATGGCGGCGCTGGCCGAGCAGCCGTTCGTGTTCTTTCCGCGCAGTTACGGCAGCGGCCTGTACGCGCAGTTGTTGAGCCTGGCCCGGCAGGCGGGCTTCAGTCCGCACTTTGCCCAGGAGGCTGGCGAGGCGATGACCATCATCGGTTTGGTGTCAGCGGGCCTGGGGGTGTCGGTATTGCCGGCCTCGTTCCAGCGCATGCGCATCGATGGCGTGGTGTACCGCGAACTGCTCGACGAGGGCGCGGACACGGCGGTATGGCTGGTGCAGCGGCGTGAATCGTCGTCGGTGATGGCCGACACCTTTGCAGCATTGTTGTGCGGTAAGCCGATTCATTGATTTGAGGGGCTGGATGGTGCTGGCTAAACCGGCGCTGCGCCGACATACTCGGTCATTCCCAGATACACGGAGGTCTTTCCATGCGGCGCGTGGTGTTCAATCAGAAAGGTGGTGTGGGCAAATCGAGCATTGCCTGCAACCTGGCGGCAGTGAGTGCCAATGAAGGCTATCGAACCTTGCTGATCGACCTGGATGCCCAGGCCAACTCGACCCAGTACCTCACCGGGCTGACCGGCGAGGACATTCCCATGGGCATTGCCGATTTCTTCAAGCAGACCCTGTCATCCGGGCCGTTTGCCAAGAAGAACAAGGTCGATATCTACGAAACCCCCTTCGACAACCTGCATGTGGTGACCGCCACCGCCGAGCTGGCCGACCTGCAGCCCAAGCTTGAGGCCAAGCACAAGATCAACAAGCTGCGCAAACTGCTCGACGAGCTGGAAGAGGACTACGACCGGATCTATCTGGATACCCCGCCAGCCCTGAATTTTTACGCGGTTTCTGCGCTGATCGCTGCTGATCGCGTGTTGATTCCCTTCGATTGCGACAGCTTTTCCCGCCAGGCGCTGTACGGCCTGCTGGCCGAAATCGAAGAGCTCAAGGAAGACCACAATGAAGACCTGCAAGTCGAAGGCATTGTCGTCAACCAGTTCCAGGCCCGGGCCAGCCTGCCGCAGCAGATGCTCGACGAGCTGCTGGCTGAAGGTCTGCCGGTGCTACCGGTGTACCTCAACAGTTCGGTGAAGATGCGCGAGTCGCACCAGGCCAACCTGCCGTTGATCCACCTGGAGCCCCGGCACAAGCTGACCCAGCAGTTTGTCGAGTTGCACGCACTGCTGGAAGAAAACGCCTAGATCCCCTGGCTGCGTAACCACTCCAGTAGCTGCTGGAGTGGAAATGCACCGCTCTGGCGCGCCACTTCCCTACCGTTCTTGAACAGGATCAGGCTGGGAATCGAACGAATTGCCAGTTGCCCCGCCAGTTGCTGATTGGCCTCGCTGTCCAGCTTGGCCAGGCGGCAGCGCCCGCTCAACTGGCTGGCAGCCTGTTCGAAGATTGGCGCGAAGGATTTGCATGGCCCGCACCAGTCGGCCCAGACGTCGATCAACAACGGCAGGTCGCCTTTGATCTGGCTGGCATAGTCGCCTTGCTTGAGGTCGAAGGGCTTGCTCAGTAGCACCGGGTTCTTGCAGCGGCCGCATTTTGGCGTATCGCCGAGGCGCTCAGCGGGGATGCGGTTCAGGCCGTTGCAGTGCGGGCAGGGTATTAGCAGTGGATCGGTCATCGGTACTCCAGGATTTGGCTGTGGGGCGGCTGTCTGTGGGAGCGGGCTTGCCCCGCGATTGCGGTTTGTCAGTTACAGAGCATCGCGGGGCAAGCCCGCTCCCACAACAAGCCCGCTCCTACCGGGTCAGGACGAGCAACTGATCTCCAGATGCTTGCCCCACTCCGGCGGTCGTTCGGCATAGGCCTGCATTCCCGGCTGCTCCTCGAACGGCTTGCACAGCACCTGATGCAGGCGCCGCACTTCTTCGTAGTCACCGCCTTCAGCGGCCTCGATGGCGCGCTGGGCCAGATAATTGCGCAGGATGTACAGCGGATTGACCGCGTGCATACGCTCGCGACGGCCTTCGGCGTTGTCGGGTTCACGAGCGATGCGGGCCAGGTAATCCACGGCCCAGCGGTCGAAACCGGCCAGGTCGACAAAGTCATCGCGTACCACCTGCAGCGCCTGTTCGGCGGGCTGGTCGCCCAGCTTGCGGAAGAACAGGGTGTAATCCACCGCGCCGGGCTGCATCAGTTGCAGCAGGCGCTCGATCAGTGCCTTGTCGTCCTCCTCTGCGCGCAGCAAGCCCAGGCGTCGGCGCATCAGGTGCAGGTAATGGGCTTCGTACAATGGCAGGAACAGCGCCAGGGTTTCCTGCAGCGCCGGGACACTGATGAACGGCGTCAGCGCCTGCGCCAGGGCGCTGAGGTTCCAGTGGGCGATGGGTACCTGGTTGCTGTAGCTGTAGCGGCCTTGGTCATCGGAATGATTGCAGATGAAGTTGGCGTCGAAGTCGTCGAGGAAGGCGAACGGGCCGAAGTCGAAGGTGATGCCGAGGATCGACATGTTGTCGGTGTTCATCACCCCGTGGCAGAAGCCATAGGCCTGCCACAGGGCGATCAGTTCGGCGTTGCGCTCGACGATGCTGCGAAACATCGCCAGGTACGGTTCGGGTTCGGTCTGGCACTCGGGAAAATGCAGGCTCAGCACATGCTCGGCGAGGATCCGCTGCTGTTCAGGCTGGCGGGTGTAATAGAAATACTCGAAATGCCCGAAGCGCACATGGCTCGGCGCCAGGCGCAGGAGCATCGCCGCGCGCTCCTGGGTTTCACGCCAGACCGGTGTGCTTGAGCCGATCACGCACAAGGCGCGGCTGCTGGGGATGCCCAGGGCGTGCAGAGCTTCGCTGGCGAGGAACTCGCGGATCGACGAGCGCAGTACCGCACGGCCGTCGCCCATGCGCGAGTAGGGCGTTTCTCCCGCGCCCTTGAGGTGCAGGTCCCAATGCTCGCCAGCGTCGTTGTAGACCTCGCCCAGCAGCAGGCCGCGGCCATCGCCCAGGCGCGGGTTATAGCCGCCGAACTGGTGTCCGGAATAAACCATCGCCCGCGGCTCGGCCTCGCTCCACAGCTTGTGGCCGCCAAACAGCTCGGCGAACATCGGCGAGTGCGCCTCGGTCGGCTCCAGGTCCAGCAAGGCCATGGCGGCCTCGCTGGCCACCACCAGGCGTGGCTCGGCAATCGGGTCAGGTAGCACCGAGGTAGAAAAGGCGTCGCCGAGGCGAGCAAAACGGTTGTCGAAGGTCAGTTCGTCGAGGGCTTTCAACGGCCATCTCCAGCAGAATATCCGATCATTCTGCAAGGGTATGGCCGTCGGCGTCCAGTCAGGTGGTTTTACCGGATGCCGCGTCGTTCGGTTTGTCGCCGTCAACCAGCGGTTTGGTCACGCTCACGGTCTTGTCCATGCTCTCCACCGGGACCATTTTGTACTCCTGGCCTTGCATGTTCTTCAGGTAGATCTCCATCTGCCGGAACGAGATGTTGATCTTCTGCTTCTTGAATTCCTTGTTGATGAAGCGGTTGATCTCATCGAGTACCGGGTTGCGGTCACCGAGGTCGCGCACGTGCATGCGCAGTTCATGGTCCAGGGTGCTTTCACCGAAGTTCAGGAAGTAGACAATCGGTTCCGGTTCCTTGAGCACCCGCGGGTTGTCGTTGGCGGCCTTGAGCAGCAGGGTGCGCACCAGGTCCAGGTCCGAGCCATAGTCGACACCGAGCTTGAGGGTGACGCGGGTGATGGTGTCGGTCAGCGACCAGTTGATCAGTTGCCCGGTGATGAAGGTCTTGTTCGGGACAATGATGTCCTTGCGGTCGAAGTCGGTAATGGTCGTGGCACGGATACGGATCTTGCTTACCGTGCCGGACAGGTTGCCGATGGTGATGGTGTCGCCGATCCGTACCGGACGTTCGAACAGGATCATGATGCCGGAGATGAAGTTGGCGAAGATCTCCTGCATGCCGAAGCCCAGGCCCACCGACAGCGCAGCCACCAGCCACTGCAGTTTGTCCCAGCTGACGCCGAGGGCCGAGAGCGTGGAGACGAAGCCGACCCCGGCAATCACATAGGACAGCAGGGTGGTGGTGGCGTAGGCGCTGCCCTGGGCCAGGTTCAGGCGCGACAGCACCAGTACTTCGAGCAGGCCCGGCAAGTTGCGCGCCAGCGCGAAGGTAATGCCGATGATCACCAAGGCGCCGAGCATATCGCTGAGGCTGATCGGCACCATGCTCATGGCTGCGCCGGTGCCGCTGGTGTACTCGTACAGGGTGATGTTGTCGAGGTAGGCCACCACGCTGATCAGGTCGGACCAGACCCAGTACAGCGCACCGATGAAGCCGCCGAGCAGCGCCAGGCGGATCAGGCGCAGGGACTGCTGGTTGACCTGTTCGATGTCCAGGGTCGGCTCTTCGACAATCACTTCGCCATCGAGGCCTTCCTTGGTGGTTGCCTGACGCTTGCTCAGCGCCCGCTGGTAAGCCAGGCGTCGGGCGGCAACGGCCAGACCACGAACGAACGCGGCCTCGATCACCAGCCAGAACATCAGCAGGTAGAGGGTATCGATCAGGCGGTCGGTGAGCTTCAGCGCGGTGTAGTAGTAGCCGAAGCACACGGCGATGAACAAGGCGACCGGCAGGGCGGTGAAGGCCACGCCCACAGCCTGGCGGAACAGCGAGGTATTGCGATGTGCCGGGCTGCTGAGCA
Organism: Pseudomonas alkylphenolica; assembly: GCF_000746525.1. Lineage (NCBI taxonomy): Bacteria > Pseudomonadati > Pseudomonadota > Gammaproteobacteria > Pseudomonadales > Pseudomonadaceae > Pseudomonas > Pseudomonas alkylphenolica. The sequence goes on along the minus strand of NZ_CP009048.1, from coordinate 5,429,283 downwards.
GCAGGCGGCTGAGCAGCCAGGTCATCAGGGCATAGCAGGTCAGCACCACGCCAATGCCGAGCACGTCGTCGGCCAGCGCCGAGGGTTGATGCTCTGCCACCGCGACAACGCCGACCAGCGCCAGTACTACCGCACCCAGGCGGCGAATCCAGCGGCGCAGGAACTCGACTTGCGGCTTGTCCCAGCGGAAATGCAGTTCAGCCACGCCGCCTGGCGCCAGTATCCGGTACGCGGTGTAGAACACCAGCCAGGCCTGGGCGATCTGAAACAGCGCGGCACCGAGGTTGGCGTTCTGCCCGCGGGCATCGATCTGCAGGGCCAGGCCGCAGAGGGCCAGGCCCAGGCTCAGGGGCATGGCCAGGAGAATGTTGATTAGAATGGCCTGAGGCGTGTGCCACTGGCTGTCACGCTTGAAGTGGCCGACGTCCTGGTGAACCTTGTTCAATCGGCCATACAGGTACTTGCGCCGCCACAGCAGAGCGCCGATCAACAGCAGCAAGGGCAGGAACAGCAGCGGGCGCTGGGTCAGGCCGTCGCCGAGCTCCTTGATTCCGGAACCCCAGGGCAGGCTGATCAGTTGCTTTTTCAGGCGCTCAGGCACCGTACCCAGCCATTCCAGGTCCAGTGGCTTGTTGCTCGGGATCCAGAACATCTGCTCGTCGAGGGTGGTGCGCAAGCTCTGCGAGGTGCTCAGCAACTGTTTCTGGTTCAGTTGCAGGGTGATGGATTCGTTGAGCAGGGCGCTCAGTTCGCGATTCAGCCGCTCCAGCAGGTCACTGCGGGTGATCGCCACTTCCAGCAAGGCTTTGCGCAGCTGCGGAGTGACGTTTTCCTCAGGCTGATTGGCCAGCAGTTTGTCGACGTAGCTGCTCGGGCTGGTGATCTGTTCGCGCTGCTGGTTGATCTCGAACTGGTACAGGCGGATATCGGCGATCTGGTCGGCGAGGTTGCGGTCGACTTTCAGGTGCGGTAGTGCCTGTTTCTGCTTGTAGAGGATCTTTGACAGCAACAGGCTGCCCTTGAGCACGCTGATCTGCTCATCCAGGGCCTGGTCGGCCTGGGTCAGGCTGTCCAGTTGTTGTTTGGTCTTGAGGTTCTGCTGGGTCAGCTCGTTGAGGCGGTCGGTGCTGCGCAGCAGGTAATCGGAGAGCTTCAGGTTGGCGGCGCTTTCGGTGGCCAGCAAGGTGCTGCCGCCGGCCTTCTGCGCTTCGATGGACTGCTCGGTAACGGTCTGTTGCGACTGGGCCAGGCGTTTCTGGTTGATCAGCGTCTGCATGTCCTGGATTTCTTGTTCCAGGCGCGTGGCGCGTTCGATCAGCAGGTCGTGCTGACTGTTGCCCAGGTCTTGCAGCAGGCTGTTGCCGGCCAGTTCCTGGCGGCGCAGCAGGGTTACGGCATTGATCGCCGCCAGTTCGGCATTGAGCTGGTTGCGCAGGTCGGCGGTCAGCGGTTTACCTCCATCCTTGCCGAGCTTGAGGCTGGTGTTGATTTGCTGGGCGCGGGTCTGGTTGGCGCTGATTTCAGCCTGGGCCCGCTCCGGGCGGGTCTGCGAGGTGATGGTCAGGCTGTTGGCTTCAGACAGGGCTTTTTGCAGTTCGCCTTGCTCGGTGGTGCGCTCGGCCAGCAACTGTTCCAGTTGCGGTACGCTCAGCGCGGCATAGCGCTGGGCGACGGCGACCACCTTGCTTTCATTGAGCTTGACCAGCTCGCGCTGATTTTCGCTGGTCTGGCGCGGCGCATCGCTGAGCTGCTGCTTGAGGGCGACGAGCTTTTTCTCGCTGTCTTCCTTGGTGCTGAGGAAGGTCAAGGTCTGTTCGAGGACCTGCTGCAGGGCCTTTTGCTCGGCCTCCGGCAGTTTGCGCTCGGCGATCTTGTCCAGGCTGTGTTGGATGGACGCACGGGTTGGCGGTTCTGCCGCCCAGGCGTAGGAGAGTGACAGACACAGCCCGAGCAGGGCTGCGCATATGGAGGTGCGCAGAGACATAGGCAGAAAATTCTTGCAACCAGGGGCGAAGTTTTGAGTTTAAAGGAACAAGCCGGGGCCCGGTCGAGTTCCTTCGGGGAATTTGACGCCCACTTTGCTGATCTTGTTCCCCTCCATCACAGCCACCGTCCACAGGGTGTTGTTCCAATCGATCTGGTCACCGACCACCGGCGCACCGCCAACCTTCTGGGCGATGAAGCGGCTGAGCGGCATATGCGGGTCCTGGCCGTCGAGCTGCAAACCGTACAACGCCGCTACAGCCCCCAGTTCTGCGTCACCTTCGAGCACGAAGTCACCAAAGAAGCGCAAATCCAGACCGCGTTGCGGGGCCTGGCTGAACAGCTTGCCGAGGGCCGGCAGGTTGTGTTCGTGGCCGATCACGCACAGCAGATCGTCGACTTCCAGGGTGGTACTTCCCGACGGATGGAGCAGTTGCTGGCCACGAAACAGGGCGGCGATACGCGTGCCTTCGGGCATTTTCAGCTCACGCAGGGCGGCGCCGATGCACCATTTTTCCGCACCGAGGCGGTAGACGAACAGTTCCCACTCGCTGGTGATGTGCACTTCCAGGGCCGAGCGCGAGATCGGCGCCGGGTCGGGTGGCACCGTGACCTTGAGCAGCTTGGCCATCCACGGCAGGCTGGTGCCTTGCACCAACAGCGAGACCAGGACGATAAAGAACGCCAGGTTGAAGAACAGCTGGGCATCGGGCAGGCCGGCCATCAACGGGAACACCGCGAGAATGATCGGTACCGCGCCGCGCAGGCCGACCCAGGAGATAAAGGCTTTCTCACGACCGTGGAAGGCCTTGAACGGCAGCAGGCTGGCAATCACCGACAGCGGCCGGGCAAAGATGATCATCCACAGCGCCAGGCCCAGGGCGGGCAGGGCGATGGGCAGCAGGTCATGCGGGGTGACCAGCAGGCCGAGGACCAGGAACATGCCGATCTGTGCCAGCCAGGCCATGCCGTCGAGCATGTGCAGAATGCCGTGGCGGCTGCGGATCGGCCGGTTGCCCAGCACCAGGCCGCACAGGTACACGGCGAGGAAGCCGCTGCCGTGCAAGGCGTTGGTCAGGGAGAACACTACCAGGCCACCGGCAATCACCAGGATCGGATAGAGGCCGCCCGCCAGGTTGATGCGGTTGACCAACTGCAGCATCAGCCAGCCGCCACCGAGGCCCATCAGGCCGCCGATACCGAACTCGCGCAGCAGGTGGGTGAGCAGGCTCCAGTGCAGGCCGGTCTGGCCGCTGGCGATCATGTCGATGAGGGTGACGGTAAGGAACACCGCCATCGGGTCGTTGCTGCCCGATTCGATCTCCAGGGTCGCGGTTACCCGTTCGTTCAGCCCTTTGCCGCCGAGCAGCGAGAACACCGCGGCGGCGTCGGTGGAGCCGACAATGGCACCGATCAGCAGGCCCTGGATCAGGCTCAGGTCGAACAGCCAGGCGGCGACCATGCCGGTCAACCCGGTGGTAATAAGCACGCCGACCGTGGCCAGCGATAGCGCCGGCCACAGGGCCACGCGGAAACTCGCCACGCGCGTGCGCAAGCCGCCGTCGAGGAGGATCACCGCCAGCGCCAGGTTGCCCACCAGATAGGCGGTCGGGTAATTGTTGAAGATGATGCCGCCGCCATCCACGCCGGCGAGCATGCCGACGGCGAGGATGATGACCAGGATCGGGATGCCCAGCCGTGATGACAGTGAGCTGACCAGAATACTTGCACCTACCAGCAATGCGCCGATCAAGAACAGGCTATTGATGGTGGACGCATCCAAAGGCAGTACTCCGGGGAAAAGCAGGAAGGGGGCGGTTTGCTGTGGATAAGCAGGTCGCGTGCCAAGGATTCTAACCTGAGGAGTTGGCGGGCTGTAAAGGGTTAATCGCAGGCACAAAAAAGGCACCCATCGGGTGCCTGATTTGTGTTGCTTTGGCGGGCCTTATCGCGGGGCAAGCCCGCTCCCACAGGTTAAACACAACCATGGTGGGAGCGGGCTTGCCCCGCGATGCATCAGGCCTGCTTCACTTCACGCATCGCTTTGCCTTTGACCGGTGCGTCATTGGCAACGTAGTACTTGGCAGTGCTACGCGGCAGCGGCTGGCGGCCACGGATCTTGTCGGAGATTTTCTCGGCGATCATGATCGTGGTGGCGTTGAGGTTGCCGGTGATGATGATCGGCATGATCGAGGCATCGACCACACGCAGACCCTGCATGCCATGCACGCGACCCTGGCCATCGACCACCGCCATGTCGTCGGTACCCATCTTGCACGAGCAGGACGGGTGGAACGCGGTTTCGGCGTGCTCGCGGATGAACGTGTCCAGTTCTTCGTCGGTCTGCACGTCGGCACCCGGGCTGATCTCGCGACCACGGTAAGGGTCCAGCGCCGGCTGGGCCATGATTTCGCGGGTCAGGCGGATGCCGTCACGGAATTCCTGCCAGTCCTGCTCGGTAGCCATGTAGTTGAACAGGATGCTCGGGTGCTGGCGCGGGTCTTTCGACTTGGCCTGGATACGACCGCGGCTAGGCGAACGCATCGAACCCATGTGCGCCTGGAAGCCGTGTTCCTGTACGCCGTTGCTGCCGTTGTAGTTAATCGCAACCGGCAGGAAGTGGTACTGGATGTTCGGCCATTTGAATTCTGGACGGGTACGGATGAAACCACCGGCCTCGAACTGGTTGCTGGCGCCGATGCCAGTACCGTTGAACAGCCACTCGGCACCGATGGCCGGCTGGTTGTACCAGAGCAGCGACGGGTACAGAGACACCGGCTGGGTGCAAGCGTACTGCAGGTACAGTTCCAGGTGGTCCTGGAGGTTTTCGCCGACGCCCGGCAGGTCGTGGACCACCGGAATGTCCAGGCTTTTCAGCAGTTCGGCCGGGCCGACGCCGGAGCGTTGCAGCAGTTGCGGCGAGGCAATGGCGCCGCTGCAGACGATGACTTCTTTACGCGCACGGGCTTCCACGCGCTCTTCGCTGGCACCGACCAGGTAGGTCACGCCAATCGCTCGCTTGCCGTCGAACACGACGCGATCGGTCAGGGCGTGGGTGACGATGGTCAGGGTCGAGCGCTTCTTGGCGGTGTCCAGGTAGCCGCGGGCGGTGCTGGAGCGACGGCCTTTAGGCGTCACGGTACGGTCCATCGGACCGAAGCCTTCTTGCTGGTAGCCGTTGAGGTCTTCGGTGCGCGGGTAACCGGCCTGCACGCCGGCTTCGACCATGGCGTGGAACAGCGGGTTGTTGCCGGCTTTGGGCGTGGTCACGCTGACCGGGCCTTCGCCACCGTGGTAGTCGTTGGCGCCGATGTCGCGGGTTTCCGCTTTGCGGAAGTACGGCAGGCAGTCCAGGTAGGTCCAGTCCTGCAGGCCTGGCAGTTCTGCCCAGCCGTCGAAGTCCATGGCGTTGCCACGGATGTAGCACATACCGTTGATCAGCGACGAGCCACCCAGGCCCTTGCCGCGACCGCATTCCATCCGGCGGCCGTCCATGTGCGGCTCGGGATCGGTCTCGTAGGCCCAGTTGTAGCGGCGACCCTGCAGTGGGAAGGCCAGGGCAGCCGGCATCTGGGTGCGGAAGTCGGCGCGGTAGTCCGGGCCACCGGCTTCGAGCAGCAGGACGGTAACGCCTTCGTCTTCGGTCAGGCGGGTCGCCAGTGTGTTACCGGCAGAGCCAGCACCGACGATGATGTAATCGAATTCATGGGACATTTCTGTTCCCTCATTTTGGCGGTAGACAGGAAAGCGGGAGCGCCCGGGCCTTGCGGACCGGGCGCGGCTACAGGGGTGCTTAGAACACCGAGTTGTAGTTGCCCAGCTCGACCTGTACCGACTTGATGCGAGTGTACTGAGCCAGCGAGCTCACGCCGTTTTCACGGCCGACACCGGACTGCTTGTAGCCGCCAACCGGCATTTCAGCAGGCGACTCGCCCCAGGCGTTGATCCAGCAGATACCGGCTTCCAGCTGGTGGATGATGCGGTGGGCGCGGCTGATGTCGTTGGTGCAGACACCGGCGGCCAGGCCGTACTCGGTATCGTTGGCGCGACGGATGACTTCTTCTTCGCTCTCGTAGGAGAGGATGCTCATTACTGGGCCGAAGATTTCTTCCTTGACGATAGTCATGTCGTCACGGCAATCGGTGAACACGGTCGGAGCCACGAACGCGCCCTTGGCGAATTCACCGTCGGTCAGACGCTCGCCGCCGCACAGTACGCGTGCGCCTTCTTCCTTGCCCTTGGCGATGTAGCCCAGCACGCTTTCCATGTGGGCGAAGCTGACCAGCGGGCCGAAGTTGGTGTTTTCGTCTTCAGGGTTACCAACGCGGATACGGGCAACACGCTCGGCGATCTTGGCTTCGAAGGCCGCTTTCATCGAGGCAGGGATGAAGACGCGGGTGCCGTTGGTGCAGACCTGACCCGAGCTGTAGAAGTTGGCCATCATGGCGATGTCGGCGGCGCGATCGAGGTCGGCGTCGTCGCAGATGATCAGTGGCGACTTGCCGCCCAGTTCCATGGTGACTTCCTTGAGCGTCGAGCTCGAGGCGCTGGCCATGACCTTCTTGCCGGTGGTGGTGCCGCCGGTGAAGGAGATTTTTTCGATGCGTGGGTGCTCGGTCAGCCAGGTGCCGACTTCACGGCCGCTGCCGGTCAGAACGTTGAACACGCCGTCTGGCAGGCCGGCTTCGGTGTAGATTTCGGCCAGTTTCAGGGTGGTCAGCGAGGTGACTTCCGACGGTTTGAAGATCATCGCGTTACCGGCCGCCAGGGCGGGTGCGGATTTCCACAGGGCGATCTGGATCGGGTAGTTCCAGGCGCCGATACCGACGGTCACGCCCAGCGGCTCGCGGCGGGTGTAGACGAACGAGCTGTCGCGCAGCGGGATCTGCTCGCCTTCGATGGCGGGCACCAGGCCTGCGTAGTATTCCAGTACGTCAGCACCGGTGACGATGTCGACGTAGCGGGTTTCCGAGTAGGACTTACCGGTGTCCAGGGTTTCCAGGGCGGCCAGCTCATCGTTGCGCTCGCGCAGGATGTCGACGGCGCGGCGCAGGATGCGCGAACGCTGCATGGCAGTCATCGCCGCCCAGACTTTCTGGCCACGCTCGGCGCTTTCTACTGCGCGCTCGACGTCTGCTTGAGTGGCACGTTGCACCTGAGCGAGGACTTCGCCGTTGGCCGGGTTGATGGCGTCGAAGGTAGCGTCGCTGGAAGCGTCGACATAACCACCATCAATGTAGAGTTTTTGCAGTTCGAAACGGGCCATAGTGTCCTCGCAAGTGCATTGTGTTTTTGGCTATCCGAGCGACGCTCCTGCCTGTTTGGCAATTGCGGCGCGTAGTGGTTCAGAGGCCTGGGTGTATGTGTCCAGGCTCGTCTGCTTCGCCAGTTGTAGATCCATGTATTCGTAAGCGATTTGTTTCGCCTGGTCGGTGTCGAAGGCGTCTCCGGACAACGCACCGCGCAGCCACAGACCGTCGATCAACGCTGCCAGCCCGCGGGCCGCGCTGCGTGCTTCAGGCAACGGCAGGGCGCGGCGGAACTGGCAGCACAGGTTGGAATACAAGCGGTGATCGTTGATCCGCTGCAACCTGTGCAAAGACGGCTGGTGCATGCTGGAGGCCCAGAAGGCCAACCAGGTTTTCATTGCCGGGCCGTTGACCTGGCTGGCGTCGAAGTTGCCTTCGATGATCACCTGCAGGTGGGCACGCGGGGTGTTGTCCTTGAGCGCCTGCCGGTTGGCGACGACGTTCTCGTTCAGCACGCTCATCAAATACCGCATGGTCGCTGCGATCAGGCCGTTCTTGTCCTGAAAGTAGTGACTGATGATGCCATTCGACACACCGGCCAAACGGGCGATCAGCGCAATGCTGGCGTCACCCATGCCGACCTGGTCGATGGCCAGCAAAGTGGCTTCGATCAACTGCTGGCGGCGGATGGGTTGCATACCGACCTTGGGCATCTTGCAAATCTCCTCAGGCCTGCGAGCAGTCGACGAGCGGCTGCCTCGGCGAAGGCCAGTCTATTTTGTTTTGATTGAACGTTCAATCAACAAAGAATAAGCTCTGCGACAATCTGTGCCATTGACAGGTTTTTCCTGCCGTCAGCTGGCCCAAATTGGCACCCCAAAAAGGCGTGGAACCCCCGAAATACAAGGTGTTGACGGGTGTAAGCGGCGCGTTGAACAGATCTGCCGAGCGGTCGAGGACTGCACGGTCAACCCTCGGAGCGGGGTTTTCGTTCTGTTTTTTTTCAACGCAATCGATTCGGGATCACGGTTTTCCAAGGTGCTTTTATAACACCTGACGCAGTGGGGCTATTGCACCATTTGCTCAGGCAAAGGTCGTTTCGTTTCTCTCGCACTGCCCGGAGCCTACGTGCAATGAGTTCTGCCTCCCTTACCAAGACCCCTACTGAGAGGGTCCGGGTCAACCGCGTGGTGTTCATCACCTCCGCGTTGCTGATCCTCGTGTTGACTGCCTTGCTTATCGCGGTACCGGAAAAAGCCGGCGAAGTGCTCAACGTTGCCCAGACCTGGCTGACACGCAGCTTCGGCTGGTATTACATGCTGGTGATCGGCGGCTACCTGGTATTCGTGGTCGTCCTGGCCTTCTCCAGCTTCGGCAAGCTCAAGCTTGGCGGCAAGGACGACAAACCCGACTTCAGCTACGGCGCTTGGGCCGGCATGCTGTTCTCCTCGGGTATCGGCATCTCGCTGTTGTACTTCGGCGCTTCTGAGCCGCTGGACCACTACTTCAACCCGCCAGAAGGCACCTCGGCCAGCGCCGAGGCTGCGCGCCAGGGCCTGCAGCTGACCTTCCTGCACTGGGGCCTGCACGGCTGGGCGATCTACGCCCTGGTCGGTCTGGCCGTGGGTTACTTCGCCTACCGTCACAACCAGCCGCTGGCACTGCGCTCGGCGCTGTATCCGCTGATGGGTGAGCGCTGGGTCAAGGGTGGCGCCGGTCACGCGGTGGACATCTTCGGCATGTTCGTGACGCTGCTGGGGCTGGTGACCAACCTCGGTATCGGTTCGATGCAGGTGGCCTCGGGCCTGGAATACCTGTTCGGCATGGACCACAGCAAGACCAACCTGCTGATCGTGATCCTGGTCATGGCCACCGTGGCCACTGTGGCCGCAGTGTCCGGCGTGGAGAACGGCATTCGCCGCCTGTCGAACCTGAACATCATCCTGTTCAGCGGTCTGCTTATCTTCGTCCTGCTGGCCGGTGACACCCTGCACCTGCTCAACGGTTTCGTGCAGAACATCGGCGACTACCTCAACGGCATCGTGCTGAAGACTTTCGATCTCTATGTCTACGAAAGCGAGGCGGGCAAGTCCGAGCGCTGGCTGGGGCTGTGGACCGTCTTCTACTGGGCCTGGTGGATTTCCTGGGGCCCGTTCGTCGGCATGTTCATCGCCCGTATCTCCAAGGGCCGCACCGTGCGTGAACTGGTGGCCGGGGTCCTGCTGATCCCGCTGGGCTTCACCCTGGCCTGGCTGTCGATCTTCGGCAACACCGCGCTGGACCTGGTGATGAACCATGGCGCCGTGGAGCTGGGCAAGACCGCCCTCGAGCAGCCGTCGATGTCGATCTACCAACTGCTGGAATTCTTCCCGGCGGCCAAGATTGTCATTGGTGTAGCGGTATTCGTCGGCTTCGTGCTGTTCCTCACCCCGGCCGACTCTGGCGCGGTGATGATGGCCAACCTGTCGTGCAAAGGCGGCCAGGTCGACGAGGACGCGCCGCACTGGATGGTGGTGTTCTGGTCGGTGGTGATCACCCTGGTGACCATCGGTCTGCTGTTCGCCGGCAACTTCGCTGCCATGCAGACCATGGTGGTACTGGCTGGCTTGCCGTTCTCGGTGGTGCTGGTGCTGTTCATGTTCGGCCTGTACAAGGCCATGAAGCAGGACAGCCAGATCGAGCAGGAACAAGCCGAGCTTGCAGCCCGCGGTCGCCGCGGCTTCAGCGAGCGCCTGAGCCAGCTCGACCTGCAGCCGACCCAGGCGATGGTTCAGCGCTTCATGGACAAGCAGGTCAGCCCGGCACTGAAGGAAGCTGCCGTGCAGCTGCGCAACCTGGGCGTTGAGGTGGAGACCCGCGTCGGTCAGTCGCGCTCGACCATGGGCCTGCGGGTGATGATGGAAGAGGGTAACCCTTTCGTCTACGAAGTGAGCCTGGACGGCTACCTGGCCGCGCCAAGCGAGGCACCGGTCGAAGGTGAAAGCGAAGTGCGCCAGCGCTTCTACCGTGCCGAGGTGTACTTGCACAACGGCAGCCAGGAATACGACCTGATGGGCTTCACGCCCGACCAGATCACCCGTGATGTACTCGACCAGTTCGAGAGCCATCGCCAATTGCTGGGCCGTGTGTACAGCTGATAACAGCTGATTCACCGCAAGGGGTCCTGCTCGTGAGAGCAGGGCCCCTTTTTCGTTTCGGTACCGCTCATCGCTGACGCGGACCGGAGCAATATATAACACCGGTGCACATGGACGGCTGGGTAGCGTGGGCTCCTGTCAATTTGCCAGGAGTCATATGTTCATGAGCAGCCAAGCAACACAAAACCCTACCCTGGATTTCAAGCACGCCGTGGCACTGCAGTTCGCCAGCCGTCCTACCCTGCGCCAGGTCGCCGGGCAAAAGCTCCTGCAGCTTTTACTCGAATACTATCCCAGGCTCGCCAATGTCCGGCCGCAACTAATCGATGCAACACCACTTCGCCTGTTGGTTCCCCAGCCCGGGCCAGGACACTACCAGTCGTCAGAGCCGTTGCTGGAGGTCCTGCTGCAGGCCGTACTGGACGGAAAGGCGCTGGATCTGGAGGAGGCCTATGGCCGGCAGCACGGGCTGACCTTCCCTGAACCCTACCGCTTCGAGGGTAGTGATGGTCATGAGTACATTGCGTTGAAAGGCGTCACTGAGGCCATCAACGATCTGGTGCTCGAATTGCCATACCATTTCCAGCAAGCTCAGGTCGAACACTGGCAAGCAGAGTCAGGCTCGGGAGTCAGTCGCGATCGTTGGCTGCAGCAGACACTGAAGTCGGCATTGCTGCGCAATCTGCCCTGGCAAAAGCTCGATGCTCAGCAGGAAGCCTGCATCCGTGGGCTGCTTGAGGGGGGCTCGCACGGTCCGAGTGTATTCACTGTAGAGGTAGAGCTCGAAGTAGACGGTGAGCGTTTCTTGCAAACACTGCCGAACCTGCTGGTGAGTGGTGAATGGGATGAGCGCACAGTGGTGTTGTGGTGCTCACCTTCAAGTGTGGTGAGGTCATTTGCCTCGCTCGATGATTTTGCCTTGGCACTGCGAGACGAGCTGGCTGAGCAGTACCGCTTCGATGCAATGAGCTGGAACCGCTATGAGCTGGAAGGTGACGTTTACGCTCAGCAGGCTGCATTGCTGCTGGAAGTCATGCTCGATTCAGTGCAGCGCTTGCGCTACTCGCGGATGGCAGACGTTGCACAGATGGAGCAGGTCTTTGCAGCCCTGAGCGACCCGTCGCAATGGTTCATCGCAGGTTACACCGTCCAAAGTGCTGCGAGCATCACACTGCCGCCAGGCATATTGCGGGCTTCGCCAGGGGACAGCTTCGCCTACCAGTGCGCATTGTTCGAACTTGCCTTGGCCCAGGCCAAATCGCAGGGCGCTGCGGCGCTCGACGGTGTGTTGGACCTACACAGCTATGCCAGCCAGCGCTTGCGAACGCAGCTGCTCGCCGATCATCCGGTTGATGCCAACTACTTTCCTGATGACTTGAACCTGACGCTCACGGTTGCCAGGGGTATACCGGGTGGCGCGGGAGCGGGGGTCGGAGGCGGTGTGGTGGAAACCAGGACCATGACCCTGACGGAATTTGCCGTCGGTAATCTCAGCGCCCTGCAGGGGGCGACATTGACCGCCATCGAGCACCGTGAAGGGCAACTGATCATGCCCTGGATGACCCTCGACTATGTCCAATCCCTGGTCGAGCAGGTCGACATTGGCGGCCACTATCCGAACTACGTAGCACAAAAACTCGACGACCCAGCGACCCGTGAACAGCGGGTGACCTGTTTCGCCCGGGAGTGGCGCTGCTCACTGCTGTTCAGTGCGCTCAAGGCAAAGCTGGGAGGGACCTTGAGTGAGGCGGGCCTGCAGTGTGTCGCTGACTACTGTCGCGGCGATGTCGACCGGGATCTGCCCGCCACCACCCTGATGCCCCTGGCGTTCAAGCGTGAACCGGGCGCCAGCGAGTCCGATCTGGTCAGCGGTATGTATGTGCTGTTCTCGGCGCAGCCTGCGTTAGTGCTGTTGTACCGGCCTTTATATGCATCTTTGTCTATCAAGGAATTCGCCAGCCTTGAGGCGATGATGGTCGCGATTCGTCAGGAAGGAGCACTGCAGGACAGCATCCTCGACTGGTTGATGCCGCAAGTGCGAAGTGTCTATGACCACGGCGGGTTCAGCGAGCCGCATCTGGGGCGACCGATCCTCGATACTTCGTTGCTGCCGGAATCAGTACAGCCGGCAAGTCTTGCCACGCAATTCTGGCGGATCGACGTCGATGCGAAGCTCTACAAGGCAAACCGCGATCTATTGGTCGAACTGGCCGACCGTCAGTCAGTATCAAATGCCGAGAGCCGTTGGGCAATCCTTGCCGAAGGTGCCTGGTTGCTGTTCGACGTGGTCACCTTGTTGCTGCGTGGACCCGCAGCTACCGTGGCCTGGCTGGTGCAGGGCATCCACGGGTTGAAAAGCGATCTGTCGGCACTTACTCAGGGCAGTGCGTTCGAGCGCTCGGCCGCGGTGGTCGATCTGCTCCTGAATCTGGGCATGGTCCTGTTCCATAGCCGATTGCCTCAGGGGGAAGTGTCTGTGATCGGTCGCTTGCCCGATGTTTCCGGACTTGAAGGGCCTCTGGCCCAAAAACGGGAGTTCGGGGAAATAGAGCTGGTGCCGGTGCTGGAGAAACAAGGCTTGCCCGGTTCGCTCGGAGAACGCCTGGGCATGCAGCTGGACTTTACCTGGCGTGGAAGGCATGGGGTCAATGTTCTCCCGGGCGAGCAGCGCAAGACGCTACTCACTATGCGCTCAGATGTTTCTCTGAACGGCCTGCAGCCGCTCGAATCCGGGGCTACCCACGGTTTGTACAGCATTGGCGGGCATTACTATGCAGCGTTGGCTGCTGATGTTTATCGGGTCGATGTGTCAGAGCAAGGTGTGCGAGTGGTCAGCGCTAAGGGAACCTTGGGGCCCTGGTTGTTTTTAGAGCATGGACAATGGCGTGTCGACTCCGGGTTGCGTCTGCTGGCTGGCGGGCCGAGACGGCGAGTTGACCTGGTCAGGGAGGAGAACCAGAAGGCGTTTGATGGATTTAACACTCAGCAGGAGGCCGTCCTCGTCGAGCGAAACCGCGTCGCTGAAGGTTTCAACCTGAGTAATGCAGCATTGGGCGATCGAGAGAGCCATATTGAAAAGCTGCAGGCCCAGAGGGCTAAAGTGCCTGCAAATATGGACGGTCTCACCTTGACTCTAGCGTTCGACAGGAAGATCGCGTTAGCCAAAGCCGATGCCCTGGCAGCCAAGTATCAGGTGTTTGAGGATCTGAAAGAACTGATCAAAGTGGACCTGAAGTTAGACAAAGTCCTGTCGAACATGGTCCAGCCAAAGTTTGCCCGACAAGAGTTGATGCCATCTGTAAAGCGCCAGCGAGGCGCGATCCGTCAGGAGCTGATCGATCACTGCGTGGTTATCTACAACGATTTAGCGGCCACAATCAACCATCTCAATGTGCAAACGCTCATCAATGAAATGGTAGCGCAACCTATCAGCGACACTGAGCTTGAGCACTATGACTTCGTGCGATCTTTAGTTGATAAAGCTGTGACGCTGCGTTTTGACCTTCTCTGGGCATCGGAACGTCTGGACTGGCTGCTGACTGACACGTTGAAGGATGATGAAATCGTTTTCCTGGACGAGAGCGAGGCACGCCAGAGCAAGCAGGTCCAGTTAGAGGGAATGATCGAGCAGCGTCGGCTTACCTACAACGATCTACTCATGGGCTTGCTCGAAGACCTGGCGGAATTGTGTCTTGATCGCAAGGCGGAGATTGATGAAGAGATACTCATCCAGTTTCACCAGAAACTGTGGAATGAGGAGTTGAAAAGCGCAGGAAGCGCCCATGGTGAGTTGGCGGCGCTTGACCTGTCAGTGACGGACAGGATCAGTGTATTGACGGGGGCGTTGAAGAGTTACCGCGCCGCCCAGTGGAACGCGGCGTATCTTGCCGAAACCGGTGGTGTTGCGATCAAGAGTGACTCACTCCGGCAGTATCAGGGCGTCCTCGACACCCTGATTGGTTCAGCGGAGGACGAATTGGCTCAGATGATCCGTGAGTCAGAGCTTTCCGAACCTGTTCTACCCAAGCCTCGTTTGTACCAGCGCCGAAACGGCAAGCATCGTGTAGTTCAGACACACAGTGGGCGCAGCGTTATTGGTGAAGAAGTGGAGGTCAATGGCGTTAACGTCGTGCAGCAACGGGACTCCTCTGGGGCCAAGGTGTTGAAGACGTTCAACAGGCAAGATAATCATTGGGTGGAGCAAGTCGAAGAGCCGGCGAGCGAAGTCCAGCCATTACCCAGCTCCAGGGATGTTGGAGCCGCCAGGTCGAATGCGCGCGCAGCGCTTGGACAGCTTGAGTCGATCATCAGACTGGCCAGGCAATATATCGGGAAAGATGAGCCGATTGGCATGCAATCGGTGATTGAAGGGCATGTCGAGAAACTTAATGAAGCCTCAAAAGCCCTGGAAAGCACAGGCGTCGCTAGCGATCTTGAGACGCAGCTGAAGGATGCTATCGCGCGTCTGGAGGACACGCAGCAGGATCTGTTGACCAGTTACTACCTGACGACTAGCCATCCGACGGCTGCCAGTCTTCGATTCCTGTTCAATGAGAAACAGATTTCCATTAGGCGTACCGTCAGGCGAAAAGTGCTTTCGCCTAACGATTATCTGGATATCTATGAAATCCAGCGTTTGCCATCTCGGGGCAATGAAAGAGGCGCAGGCCTTTGGGAGGCACATTTCCATTATCGAGATGCCATGACTCCGGCGCATCAGTTTTCTAAAGGACACTTGAAAATCTGGTCGCAGCGCACGATGGGCTGGAAAACGCAGATGGAGGCTGTGCGTGGCAGCTCGCACGAGTTGCTGGCGGTCTATCGAGGTAATCTGACGTTAAGTGACGTCATTGGGGTAATACCTTTCGAGTGAGCCGCTTTAGCGATTGCGATACACGCCATGGCTGCCATGGGCAGGCATGGCCTGGTTACCCCGTTCGGCAATCATCTGCCGAAGGTTGATCAATTCGATGCCCTGGCTCCTGAGCCGGGGCATTTCACGTTCCAGTACTTCGAGGGTTTGCGGGTAAGGGTGACCGATCAGTACGGCTGATCCCTGTTTACGCGCCAGCTCGACGCCAAGCCGCAATTGCCCGGCAATCGCCTCGGCTGTACGTACATCATCGAGGAACACATCGCGCGAAACATGCGCCAGGTCAACTGACTGAGCCTTGGCGGCGGCGACGGTGGCGGCGCTGGTGCGGCTGTCGACAAAGAACAGGTGGCGGCGCTGCAGTTCGCCCATCAGCCAGGCCATTGGCTCGGCTTGCGAGGTCATGCGGCTGCCCATGTGATTGTTGATCCCGGCGGCGTAGGGCACCTTGGCCAAGGCCGCATCCAGACGTTGCGCCAGTTCCGCTATCGGCGTGCCGGGGTGCCAGGCATAGGGGCCGGTGGCCGGGTCCATGGGCATGTGCAGGATCACCGTTTTGCCCGCCTTGTGGGCCTGGCGGGCAAATTCAGTGGCGTGAGGGGTGTCGGGCATGATCGCCATGGTCACCGGGCCGGGTAGCGCCAGGGTGCGGCTATCGCGGGCGCTGCTCTGGCCAAGATCGTCGATGATCAGGCTCATATAGGCCTTGCCCTGTTGGGCAGGCGCCGCGAACACGGCCCCGCTCAACAGGTACAGCAGAAGACACAACAGGTAACGCATGCAGGGGATCACTTGCTGTGAGTAATGCTCAAGCCCTTGAGCAGGCTGAGGGCCTGGCTCAGCTGGAAGTCATTGTCCTGCGGACGATCCTTGCGTTTGGCACTGCTCGATGGTCGGTCGGCGCCGCCGTTGCCGTTGCCCAGGTGGCCCTGCAGGTCGGCTTCCTTGAAGTTGTCGTTGTCCACCTCGGCGGTCAGTTTGGCCTGACGCACTTCGATGTCCGGGACAATGCCCTGGGCCTGGATCGAGCGGCCGTTCGGGGTGTAGTACAAGGCGGTGGTGAGTTTGAGGGCGCGGTCGTTGTTCAGCGGCAGTACGGTTTGTACCGAACCTTTGCCGAAACTGTCGGTGCCCATCAGCACGCCACGTTTATAGTCCTGCAGGGCGCCGGCGACAATTTCCGAGGCCGAAGCACTGCCACCGTTGATCAGTACCACCAATGGCACGCCTTCGCTGGCGTCGGCCGGGTCGGCAGAGAAGCGCAGCTCGGAGTTGGCAATGCGGCCCTTGGTGTAGACGATCAGGCCTTTGGTCAGGAAGTGGTCAGCCACTTCCACCGCCGACTGCAGCACGCCACCGGGGTTGTTGCGCAGGTCGAGGACCAGGCCGCGCAGCTTCTTGCCGTTATCCTTACGCAGCTTGGCCAGGGCCTTGCCGACTTCTTCACCGGTCTTGACCTGGAACTGGGTGATGCGGATATAGCCGTAGCCGTCTTCAAGCAGCTGGCTCTTGACGCTCTTGACCTGAATCACCGCACGGGCAAGGGTCACGTCGAAAGGCGTGCCGCCGTCGCGCACCAGAGTCAGGGTGATTTTCTCGCCGATCTTGCCGCGCATCTTGTCGACTGCTTCGGTCATGGTCTGGCCGCGGGTCGGCTGGCCGTTGATCTTGACGATCAGGTCACCGGCCTCGATGCCGGCGCGCGAGGCCGGGGTGTCATCGATCGGCGATACCACTTTGACGAAGCCGTCTTCCATGCCGACTTCGATGCCCAGGCCGCCGAACTCGCCGCTGGTGCTTTCCTGCAGCTCCTGGAAGTCTTCCGGGCCGAGGTAGGCGGAATGCGGGTCGAGGTTGCTGAGCATGCCCTTGATGGCGTTCTCCAGCAGGGTTTTGTCGTCCACCGGCTCCACATAGGCCGCCTTGATCCGGTCCATGACTTCGGCGAAGGTGCGCAGCTCGTCCAGCGGCAGTGGCGCCTTGGCAGGGGCCGATACCGTCGTGGCCGGCACCGAGGTCGGCTTGACGGGCTCGGCCGCACGGGCCAGGGGCGCGCCGAGGACCAGGGCGATGGTCAGGGCCAGCGAGGTGAGGCGAGGCGAATGCAGCATGTCGAACGAACTCCTGATCCTGGTAGCGCTCCGGCTGGAGCCTCGGCGTAGCCCGATATCGCGCTACGCCGTCAAATACGGGTGGTGGTACCTATCCCTGGGCACGGCACCATTGTGCGGGATCGCTTGGGCGACCTTGCTGGCGGATGGCGAAGTACAGCCCCGAGCTGTCCTGGCCGCCGCTGTTGCCGACGGTGGAAATGGCCTCGCCGGCCTTGACGACGTCTCCGGCGCTCTTGAGCAGGCTCTGGTTATGGCCGTAGAGGCTCAGGTAACCATTACCATGGTCGAGAATGACCAGAAGTCCAGCGCCGCGCAACCAGTCGGCGAACACCACCCGGCCACCGTGCACGGCACGCACCTGGCTGCCTGGGGAGGCGCTGATCATCACGCCGTCCCATTTGGTCCGCGAATCACCGCCGCGGGTTTCGCCAAAGCGTGCCAGCAATCGACCATTGACTGGCCATGGAAGTTTGCCCCGGGCTGAAGAAAAAGCGCCGCCGAAGGTTTCGCCGCTGCTGGAAACCAGCGGGCCGGGGATGCTCTTGGGCTTGCTCGGCGCATCTTCCTTGGCTGCCAGGGCTTCGCGCTGGCGCTGCTTTTCCGCCTCCTGAGCCGCTAGCAGCGCCTTTTGCCGCGCTTCTTCGGCTTCACGGGCCTGACGGGCGAGGGTTTCCTCGATGGTCTTGAGGACCTTGCTCAGGTCGGCCTGGTCTTGCTCACGAGCTTGCAGCTTCTGGTCACGGGCCTTGACGTCGTTGTTCAGCTTGGCCAGCACCTGCTGGCGTTCGGTGCGGACTTTTTCCAGTTCCTGGCGCTGGGCATCGAGGTTACCTTGCTGGGCCAGCAACTGGGCCTGCTGCAGGCTGATGTCCTGCTCGACGTTGGCCAGCTGGCGCAAGGTTTCATTGAAGCTGCGCAACTGCTCCAGGCGCGCCTGGCTCAGGTAATCGTAATAGGTCAGGGTGCGCGCGAATTTCTCCGGGTTCTGCTGGTTGAGCAGCAGCTTGAGGTATTCCTCGCGACCGTTCTGGTAAGCCGAACGGGCCTGGATGGCAATCAGGCGTTGTTGTTCAACGCGGGCGCTCTGGAGTTTTTTTTTCTCGTGATCAAGGCGCTCCAGCTCGCCCTGAGTCTTTTTTAGTTCCTGTTGCAGGGCCTCCACCTGCTTTTCCAGCTTGCCGATGTCGGTTTCTGTGCTGCGCAGGTCTTTCTGCACACCGGATTTTTCCTGCTGCAACTGGCCGAGCATTTTCTTCAGCTCGGCAATGTCCTGACGCGTGGCGTCGAGTTGCTGCTGGGTTTGCGCGCGCTCGTCGGCAAACGCCGGGCTGAGCAGGCAAGACAGGGCTAGAACAATCAGGGCGCGAAACATGGAGTGGGCGACACCAGGGATAGAGACTGGCCTAGTATGCCCGCCGCGGCTTGCAAAAAAAACGCCTCAAGGCAACTGCATTGAGGCGTTTGTCCGGAAAACCGACCGTTGCGGCCGGTTTAGCGGCTTCAGGCGTCGATCAGAATCGACGTACCGGTCATTTCTGTCGGCTTTTCCAGGCCCAGCAGCTTGAGCATGGTCGGCGCCACGTCAGCCAGCACGCCGCCTTCGCGGACCTGCAGGTTGCGCTTGCCAACATAGATGAACGGCACCGGCTCGGTGGTATGCGCGGTGTGCGCTTGACCTGTGCAGGCGTCTTCCATCTGCTCGACGTTACCGTGGTCGGCAGTGATCAGGGCTTCGCCACCGACCTTGTCCAGCGCCTCGACGATACGGCCGACACACAAGTCCAGGGCTTCGACAGCCTTGACTGCGGCTTCGAACACGCCGCTGTGGCCGACCATGTCGCCGTTGGCGTAGTTGACCACGATCACGTCGTAGCGCTGCTGCTCGATGGCTTCGACAATGCGGTCGGTGACTTCCGGAGCGCTCATCTCCGGCTGCAGGTCATAGGTGGCGACCTTCGGCGACGGGATCAGGATGCGCTCTTCGCCTTCGAACGGCTCTTCACGGCCGCCGGAGAAGAAGAAAGTGACGTGGGCGTACTTCTCGGTTTCGGCAATACGCAGCTGGGTCTTGCCGTTTTTCGCCAGGTATTCGCCGAGCACGTTGTCCAGGCTGCCCGGTGCGAACGCGGCAGGCGCCGGGATCTTGGCCGAGTACTGGGTCAGGCCGATATAGGCGGCCAGTTTCGGCAGGCGCGCGCGTGGGAACTCGTTGAAGTCGGCTTCGACGAACACCCGCGACAGTTCGCGGGCGCGGTCGGCGCGGAAGTTCATGAAGATCACCGCATCGCCGTCTTCGACCGTGACCGCTTCGCCAACGCGCGTGGCTTTGACGAACTCATCGCTTTCGCCACGGGCATAGGCCGCTTCCAGGCCGGCCAGGGCGCTGTCGGCGGTGTATTCGGCGGCGCTGTCGACGATCAGGTTGTAGGCAGCCGATACGCGGTCCCAGCGGTTGTCGCGGTCCATGGCGAAGTAGCGGCCGATCAGGCTGGCGATGCGGCCCTTGCCGAGCTTGGCGAAGGTGGCGTCGAGCAGCTCGATGGACGATTGCGCGCTTTTCGGCGGCGTGTCGCGACCGTCGAGGAAGGCGTGCAGGTAGATTTTCTCGGCACCACGCTGAGCAGCCAGTTCGGCCATGGCGATCAGGTGATCCTGGTGACTGTGCACGCCGCCATCGGACAGCAGGCCGAGGATGTGCACGGCCTTGCCGGCAGCCACGGCCTTGTCGACTGCGCCGCAGAGTACGGCGTTGTCGAAGAACTCGCCGTCCTTGATGGCCTTGGTGACCCGGGTAAAGTCCTGGTACACCACGCGACCGGCACCGAGGTTCATGTGGCCGACCTCGGAGTTGCCCATCTGTCCGTCAGGCAAACCGACGTCCATGCCGGAGCCGGAGATCAAGCCGTGCGGCTGGGTAGCGCGCAGGCGATCGTAGACCGGCGTGTTGGCCGAATAGATGGCGTTGTATTCGTGGCTTTCGCTGTGACCGAAACCATCCAGGATGATCAGGACCAAAGGTTTTGGCGTGCTCGTCATCAATCCCACTCACGGTTGTTCAGATGATAAAGACACGCATTTTAGGGCAAATTGGCCATGAATGACGAATTAACCTTGTTCGCCACCGGCTGCTGGCCGACGGACTGCAGGGGTTAGCTGAGAATTACTGCCGACAAGCCGGTCGGGCGGGCTTTGGCCGACCTTGGGGGCTGTGTATACTGGCCAACATTTTTAATGGCCTGGAACACCCTCCGATGGTTGCTCACCTGATTGAATTCGCAACAAATCACTATCTGCTGGTTGGTATCTTCGTCGTTCTGCTGGTGCTGCTGATCATCACCGAAGCGCGCAAAGGCGGACGCAGCCTGAGCACTGGCGAGCTGACCGCGCTGGTCAACAGCGATAAAGGCCTGGTGATCGACATTCGTTCGACCAAGGATTACGCCGCTGGCCATATCGTCGGTGCCCTGAACATTCCGCAGGACAAGTTCGCCGCGCGTATCGGCGAGCTGGAAAAGCACAAGGCCAACAAGACCCTGATCGTCGTCGACGCCATGGGCCAGCACGCTGGCACCACCGCCCGCGAACTGCTCAAAGCCGGTTTCACCGCTGCCAAGCTGTCTGGCGGTGTGTCGAGCTGGAAAGCCGACAACCTGCCATTGGTGAAGTGAAATGAGCGACGTCATCGTCTATTCCAGCGATTACTGCCCTTATTGCTCGCAGGCCAAGCGCCTGCTGCAGAGCAAAGGTGTGGCCTTCGAAGAGATCAAGGTCGATGGCAAGCCGCAGGTGCGCGCCGAAATGAGCCAGAAGGCCGGCCGTACCTCGGTGCCGCAGATCTGGATCGGCAGTACCCACGTCGGCGGTTGCGACGACCTGTATGCCCTTGAGCGCGCCGGTAAACTCGACGGCTTGCTCAAGGCCTGAACCAGAACCCCTATTAAAGACCCTGGAAAGAAGGATCTGTCATGACTGATCAACAGAACAACGACGCAGCAGCAGCCGACGAAAGCACCCCGCAATTCTCCCTGCAGCGCATCTATGTGCGTGACCTGTCGTTCGAAGCGCCGAAAAGCCCGGCGATCTTCCGTCAGCAGTGGGAGCCGAGTGTTGCCCTGGACCTGAACACCAAGCAGAAAGGTCTGGAAGGCGATTTCCACGAAGTCGTACTGACCCTGTCGGTAACCGTCAAGAACGCTGACGAAGTGGCCTTCATCGCTGAAGTCCAGCAGGCCGGTATCTTCCTGATCAAGAATCTCGATGCGGCTTCGATGAGCCACACTCTGGGTGCGTTCTGCCCGAACATCCTGTTCCCGTACGCGCGCGAAGCACTGGACAGCCTGGTGACCCGTGGTTCGTTCCCGGCGCTGATGCTGTCGCCAGTCAACTTCGACGCCCTGTACGCCCAGGAAATGCAACGCATGCAGGAAGCTGGCGAAGCCCCTTCGCTGCAATAAGCCTGTTGCGATGTAGCGAAAAAGCGCCCTGATGGGCGCTTTTTTCTTGGGCTCTTTCGCGGGGCAAGCCCGCTCCCACAGTGTTCAGTTAACCTCTGTGGGAGCGGGCTTGCCCCGCGATAGCATTCAGGCAAAACCTTGCTGGCGCCAGGCCTCATACACCGTCACTGCCACGGTATTGGACAGGTTCAGGCTTCGGCATCCCGGCCGCATCGGCAGGCGCAGGCGCTGCTCGGCGGGCAGGCTGTCCAGCACCTCGGCAGGCAGGCCACGGCTTTCCGGACCGAACAGGAAGGCGTCGCCAGGCTGGAATGCCGTCTCGTGGTAGGGGTGCGAGGCCTTGGTGGTGAAGGCGAACAGGCGCGGCTGGCCGAGGCTTTCCAGGCAGCTGGGCAGGTCGGCGTGGCGCTTGAGGGTGGCATACTCGTGGTAGTCCAGCCCGGCGCGGCGCAGACGCTTGTCGTCCAGCTCGAAGCCGATCGGCTCGATCAGGTGCAAGTGACAGCCGCTGTTGGCGCACAGCCTTATAATATTGCCAGTATTCGGCGGAATCTCTGGTTGAAAGAGGATGACGTGAAACATGCACGGCTCCGAGCATAAAGATGGCGAGCATTCTACTCCTGAACCGGACCCGCGTTCGCAGCAATGGCCGCGCGTGCTGTTTTCCCTGGCGATTTTCGGCATGTTGGTGGGCTTGATGATCGGCCGGTTGACCGCGCCCGAGCCGCGGGTGCTGGAGCAGGTGCAGGTGGTCGAGGGTGGGCTGGACCTGTGGTTCAACGAAGAACCCAAGCTGCACGGCGAAGAAGTCGATGGCACCCTGGCCTTACTGTTCGAGGCTGAAGGCAAGGTTGCCCGGGGTCAGTTGCGCCAGCAGGGCAAACCGGTCAGTTGGCGGGTGCAGAAAAGTGATGGCGGGTTGCTGGTGACCCTGGTCGCGGCCCGTCCTCTGCACGGCAACTGGGCCGGTGCAGAGGATGAGGGGCGCTGGCGTGTGCAGGTGAGACTGCACGAATAAAAGAGGGGAATCCCCGGCCTGCCTGTACCAAGGCCCCCAAAACTGGAAGTACTGATACTAATGCAGGGTGTGTGCCAGTTTTATTGCAGCCCGCAGATTAGTGGGTTTAGCGGGCTGGGACGGGGGTTTTACCGGGGGTTTGTGCCTTGCTGCGGTGCGTCGGGCACAGGTTCGGTGCATGTGGGGGCGGTGGGAGCGGGCTTGCCCCGCGATACGATGGGGCTGACAAACCGCTATCGCGGGGCAAGCCCGCTCCCACCAGTCGCCCGGATCACGCCTCGTCGTCGCCGTCCTCTTCGCCACCGGCGACCTTCATCCCCAACTCCTTGATCTTGCGCGTCAGGGTATTGCGCCCCCAGCCGAGCAATACCGCGGCATCGCGACGGCGGCCAGCGGTGTGCTTGAGGGCGATTTCGATCATGATCCGTTCGAAGCTCGGCACGGCGCTGTCGAGCAGGCTGGTTTGACCACGGGCCAAGGCCTGGTCGGCCCATTGGCGCAGCGCCTGCTCCCAGTTGGTCACCGGCGTGCTGTCCTGCGGCAGATTGAGCAGCTCTGGCGGCAGGTCGCCGATATGCACTTCGCGGCCCGAAGCCATTACCGTGATCCAGCGGCAGGTGTTCTCCAGCTGGCGCACGTTACCGGGCCATGGCAGGTTGCGCATGAACTCTTCGGTCTCGGGTTTGAGCAGCTTGGGTTCAACCGCCAGCTCTTGAGCGGCGCGGCCGAGGAAGTGCCGGGCCAGGGTCGGGATGTCCTCGCGACGGTCGGCCAGGCGCGGGATATGGATGCGGATCACGTTGAGGCGATGGAACAGGTCTTCACGGAACTTGCCGGCCTGCACCAGGGTTTCCAGGTTCTGGTGGGTCGCGGCGATGATACGCACGTCGACTTTCACCGGCACATGACCACCGACCCGGTAGAACTCGCCATCGGCCAGTACCCGCAGCAGACGGGTCTGGGTATCGGCCGGCATATCGCCGATTTCGTCGAGGAACAGGGTGCCGCCATCGGCCTGTTCGAAACGCCCGCGACGCAGATTGGCGGCACCGGTAAACGCGCCTTTTTCATGACCGAACAGCTCGGACTCCATCAGGTCCTTGGGAATTGCCGCCATGTTCAGGGCGATGAACGGTGAGGCCGCCCGTGGGCTGTGGCGGTGCAGAGCGTGAGCCACCAGTTCTTTACCGGTACCTGACTCGCCGTTGATCAGCACGGTGATGTTGGAGTGGCTCAGGCGACCGATGGCGCGGAACACCTCCTGCATCGCCGGCGCCTCGCCGATGATTTCCGGGGTACGGGTCAGGCTTGGGGCGATATCCAGGCCCTGTTGCTCCTGGGCGTGCTGGTTGGCGCGCTTGACCAGCGACACCGCCTCATCGACGTCGAACGGTTTGGGCAGGTATTCGAATGCGCCGCCCTGATAGGACGCCACCGCGCTGTCCAGGTCCGAGTGGGCGGTCATGATGATCACCGGCAGGCGCGGGTGCTGCTCGCGAATCTGCGCCAGCAGGTCCAGGCCGCTGGCCCCGGGCATGCGGATATCGGAGATGATCACGTCCGGCTGCTGCCGGGCCAGGCGGCTCATGACGCCGTCGGCACTGTCGAAACTCTGGGTGGTCATGCCTTCCTGTTGCAGGGCTTTTTCCAGGACCCAGCGGATGGAGCGATCATCGTCGACGATCCAGACGGTTTCACTTCGGCTCATGAGGCGGTGGCTCCTTGTTCCAGCGGCAGAAAGATCGAGAAGGTGGTGTGGCCTGGATGGCTGTCACATTCGATCAGGCCCTGGTGCTGGCTGATGATGTTCTGGGTAATGGCCAGGCCCAGCCCGGTACCGTCCGGACGGCCGCTGACCATGGGGTAGAAGATGGTTTCCTGTAGCTCGCCAGGGATACCCGGGCCGTTGTCGATGATCTCGACCTTGGCCACCAGGCGATGGCGGGTGTGGCCGATGGTGAACTGTCGCATGGCCCGGGTGCGCAGGCTGATGCGGCCCAGGCGCAGTTCGTTCTGGCCGCTGATGGCCTGCATGGCGTTGCGCACGATATTGAGCACGGCCTGGATCATCTGCTCGCGGTCGATCAGTACGTCCGGCAGGCTCGGGTCGTAATCACGCACCAGGGTGATGCCGCCCTGGCTTTCGGCTTCGACCAGGCTGCAGACCCGTTCGAGTACTTCGTGGATGTTGGTCATGGCCAGCGACGGCAGCTTGTTCGAGCCGAGCATCCGATCGACCAGGTTGCGCAGGCGGTCCGCCTCTTCAATGATCACGTTGGTGTAATCCTTGAGACTTTCCTCGGGCAATTCCCGCGAGAGCAGCTGTGCGGCGCCGCGAATCCCGCCCAGCGGGTTCTTGATCTCGTGGGCCAGGCCGCGCACCAGCAGCTTGGTGGTTTCCTGCTTGGACAGCTGGGCCTCTTCCTTGGTGATGCGCAGCAGCCGGTCGCGGGGGTGGACCTCAAGCAGCAACAAGGTCCGGCCACTGCTGAGGATCGGCGTTACCGCATAGTCGACGGTCTGGGTCTGCCCGGTCAGCGAGGTCAGCTGTGCTTCGCGCTTGGTGAATGGGTGCGCGTGTTCCACCGCCTGGCGCAGGGAATTGAGCGCTTCAGGGGATTCGGTGAACAACTCGCTGATGAATTGCCCATGGCTGCGCTGGCCGCTGATGGCCAGGAGCATTTCCGCTGCCGGGTTCATGTACTCAAGGCGCAATTCGGCATTGAGCAGAATGGTGGCAGTGGTCAGGTTGTCCAGTAGCAGTCGGTGCAGGGCATCGCTGATGGTCATGGGGCGTCGGTGACCTCTTTTGGCTCATGACGACCCCGGCTGGGCCAGGGTCGCGGGCGCTGGTTGTCTGCTGGTGAGAAGAAAATGCAAAAAACAAACCAAGGCTCCGAAAAGAAGCGGATTTGCCGGATAAAGACCTGTATTTGCGCTAAATATGGCTACAAAGCCCTGATCTGGCGGTTTTCTTGAACCAAAATGGGCTGATTCGCTTAGGTGCAGGCTATTGCGTGCACCAATATAGAGCATAGAGGAGTTCTGCAGTGGGAGCGGGCTTGCCCCGCGATTGCGGTGTGTTAGGCAAATCGCTTCGCGGGGCAAGCCCGCTCCCACCGGGGGAGTGAAAAAAAAGGCCTCCCGAAGGAGGCCTCTCTTTGATGGCGTTACACCGTCACGGAATCAGCAGCTGTAGTACAGCTCGTATTCCAGTGGGTGTACGAAGGTGCGGACCTTGATCTCTTCTTCGCTCTTCAGCTCGATGAAGGCATCGATGAAGTCGTCGGAGAACACGCCGCCTTTGGTCAGGAACGCACGGCCCTTGTCCAGCTCTTCCAGGGCTTCCTTCAGGCTACCGCAAACCTGCGGAATGTCCTTGGCCTCTTCAGGCGGCAGGTCGTACAGGTTCTTGTCGGCGGCATCGCCTGGGTGGATCTTGTTCTGGATACCGTCCAGACCGGCCATCAGCAGTGCGGCGAAGGCCAGGTACGGGTTGGCCGACGGGTCCGGGAAGCGCGCTTCGATACGGCGGGCTTTCGGGCTGGAAACGTAAGGGATACGGATCGAAGCGGAACGGTTGCGAGCCGAGTAGGCCAGCATTACCGGAGCTTCGAAGCCTGGCACCAGACGCTTGTAGGAGTTGGTCGACGGGTTGGTGAAGCCGTTCAGGGCCTTACCGTGCTTGATGATACCGCCGATGAAGTACAGGGCAGTGTCGGACAGACCGGCATAGCCTTCGCCTGCGAAGGTGTTCTTGCCTTCTTTCCAGATCGACATGTGAACGTGCATGCCCGAGCCGTTGTCGCCGTACAGTGGCTTCGGCATGAAGGTGGCAGTGCGGCCATAAGCGTCGGCAACGTTGTGCACGACGTATTTCAAGGCCATGACTTCGTCAGCTTTCTTCACCAGGGTGTTGAACTTGACGCCGATTTCGTTCTGGCCGGCAGTCGCCACTTCGTGGTGGTGAACTTCGACGGTCTGACCCATTTCTTCCAGTGCGTTGCACATGGCAGTACGGATTTCGTGGTCGTGGTCGAACGGCGGAACCGGGAAGTAGCCACCTTTGACGCCTGGACGGTGGCCTTTGTTGCCGCCTTCAACGTCCTGGTCGGACATCCACGAGCCTTGCTCGGAGAAGATCTTGAACATCGAGCCGGAAATGTCCGACTTGAACTTCACTTCGTCGAAGATGAAGAACTCAGGCTCTGGACCGGCGAACACGGTGTCACCGATGCCGGTGCTCTTGAGGTACTCTTCGGCACGCTTGGCGATCGCGCGCGGGTCACGGTCGTAACCCTGCATGCTCGAAGGGTCGACGATGTCGCAGGTCAGGATCAGGGTCGGCTCTTCGGTGAACGGGTCCAGCACGGCGGTCTCGTCGACCGGCATCAGGATCATGTCCGAGGCTTCGATGCCTTTCCAGCCAGCGATGGAGGAACCGTCGAACATCTTGCCGACTTCGAAGAAGTCTTCCTCCAGCGCATCACGGGCCGGCATGGTCACGTGGTGCTGTACGCCCTTGGTGTCAGTGAAGCGCAGATCAATCCATTTAACGTCATGATCTTTGATGAGTTGAACCGACTTCGACATAGTGTCCTCCGGGTGGGGTAGAGCTAGCCTGTGCAGCCCTGGAATTTGGGTGATGCCGGGCGCGAATAGTCGGCCAAGGCAACCTGCATCACAAGGGAGCAAATTGCATGCCAGTGCCCCGGTTTGGATTTTTTGCCCGATTGCCAAGCATTTCAGGGGTGCCGGGCTGAAATTCGGGCAGTTTTCTGCACTCTTAAGAGGCGTAAATGAAGTGGCACGCCTCATTTTGGTGCGCGGAAAACCTTCTGTAGATTAATTGGTTAAACCTTGAGCAATTTCCGCTATAATCCGCGCCCCACTTTTTTAGTCGGCAGCTCGCGCACAGTTTTTCATGAAACTAATCGTAAAAGTCTTCCCAGAGATCACCATCAAGAGCCGCCCGGTTCGCAAGCGCTTCATCCGTCAACTGGGCCGCAACATCCGTACCGTGCTCAAGGACCTCGATCCTGCGCTCGCGGTCAACGGTGTCTGGGACAACCTCGAGGTGGTCACCCACATCGAGGACGAGAAAGTCCTGCGCGAGATGACCGAGCGTCTGACCTGCATGCCGGGCATTGCCCACTTCCTGCAGGTCGATGAGTACCCGCTGGGTGACTTCGACGATATCGTTGCCAAGTGCAAGGCGCACTTCGGTCACCTGCTGGCCGGCAAGCGCTTCGCCGTACGCTGCAAGCGTGGCGGCCACCACGACTTCACTTCGATGGACGTCGACCGTTATGTCGGCAGCCAGCTGCGTCAGCAGTGCGGTGCCGCCGGTATCGACCTGCGCAACCCCGAGGTCGAAGTGCGCATCGAAGTGCGTGACAAGCGTCTGTACGTGATCCACAACCAGCACAAGGGCATCGGCGGCTACCCGCTGGGCGCGCTGGAGCAGACCCTGGTGCTGATGTCCGGTGGTTTCGACTCCACCGTGGCGGCCTACCAGATGATGCGCCGCGGCCTGATGACCCACTTCTGCTTCTTCAACCTTGGCGGCCGTGCCCACGAGCTGGGGGTGATGGAAGTCGCCCACTTCCTGTGGAAGAAATACGGCAGCAGCCAGCGCGTGCTGTTCGTCAGCGTGCCGTTCGAAGAAGTGGTCGGCGAGATTCTCGGCAAGGTCGACAACAGCTACATGGGGGTGACCCTCAAGCGCATGATGCTGCGCGCGGCGACCAATATTGCCGACCGTCTCGAGATCGATGCGCTGGTCACCGGCGAAGCGATCTCCCAGGTGTCGAGCCAGACCCTGCCGAACCTGGCAGTGATCGACTCGGCCACCGAGAAGCTGGTGCTGCGCCCGCTGCTGGCCAGCCACAAGCAGGACATCATCGACCAGGCCAACCAGATCGGCACTGCCGAGTTCGCCAAGCACATGCCCGAGTACTGCGGCGTGATTTCGGTGAACCCGACTACCTGTGCCAAGCGTCACCGCGTTGACCATGAAGAGAAGCAGTTCGACATGGCCGTGCTCGAGCGCGCCCTGGAGCGCGCTCGCCTGATCTCCATCGACCACGTGATCGATGAACTCAGCCAGGATATTCAGATCGAAGAAGTCAGCCAGGCGCTGGCCGGGCAGGTGGTGATCGACATTCGTCACCCCGACGCCCAGGAAGACCAGCCCCTGGAACTGGACGGCATCGAGGTCAAGGCCTTGCCGTTCTACGCCCTGAACAGTCGCTTCAAGGAGCTGGACGCTACGCGCCAGTACCTGCTGTATTGCGACAAGGGTGTGATGAGTCGCCTGCATGCCCATCATTTGCTCAGTGAGGGACATGCCAATGTGCGCGTTTATCGTCCGACATAAAACGCCGGGGCTATATGGCGGGAGCATCCGCCATCGCCCCCCCGACCTGCGGGCCCGTTGAGCGCCATTCATTCATATTCGCCGCCTAGACTGGGCGGCAACCCGAATCCTCTGATCGAGATACACACGTGATCGAAAATCTGCGTAACATCGCCATCATCGCCCACGTTGACCATGGTAAAACCACCCTGGTCGACAAACTCCTGCGTCAGTCCGGCACTCTGGAGCGTAACGAGCTCAACGACGAGCGCGTCATGGACTCCAACGACCAGGAAAAAGAGCGCGGTATTACCATTCTGGCGAAAAACACCGCCATCAACTGGAACGGCTACCACATCAACATCGTCGACACCCCCGGCCACGCCGACTTCGGTGGCGAGGTTGAGCGTGTAATGTCGATGGTTGACTCGGTGCTGCTGCTGGTCGACGCCCAAGACGGCCCTATGCCGCAAACCCGTTTCGTGACCAAGAAGGCTTTCGAAGCCGGCCTGCGTCCAATCGTGGTAATCAACAAGGTTGACCGTCCGGGCGCGCGTCCTGACTGGGTTCTGGACCAGATCTTCGACCTGTTCGACAACCTCGGTGCCACCGAAGAACAGCTGGACTTCAAAGTCGTCTACGCCTCGGCCCTGAACGGCATTGCCGGTCTGGACCACACCGAAATGGCCGAAGACATGACCCCGCTGTACCAGTCGATCATCGACAACGTACCAGCGCCTGCCGTTGACCGTGACGGTCCGTTCCAGATGCAAATCTCGGCACTGGACTACAACAGCTTCCTCGGTGTTATCGGCGTTGGCCGTATCGCCCGTGGTCGCGTCAAGCCGAACACCCCGGTTGTCGCTATCGACGTCGACGGCAAGAAGCGCAACGGCCGTATCCTCAAGCTGATGGGTCACCACGGTCTGCACCGCGTTGACGTCGAAGAAGCCCAGGCTGGCGACATCGTCTGCATCAGCGGTTTCGACGAGCTGTTCATCTCCGACACCCTGTGCTCCCCGGACGCAGTCGAAGCGATGAAGCCGCTGACCGTTGACGAGCCAACCGTTTCGATGACCTTCCAGGTCAACGACTCGCCGTTCTGCGGTAAAGAAGGCAAGTTCGTGACTTCCCGTAACATCAAGGAACGTCTGGACAAAGAGCTGCTGTACAACGTTGCACTGCGCGTTGAAGAAGGCGACTCGGCTGACAAGTTCAAGGTTTCCGGTCGTGGTGAGCTGCACCTGTCGGTTCTGATCGAAACCATGCGTCGCGAAGGCTTCGAAATGGGCGTTGGTCGTCCAGAAGTGATCATCCGCGAAATCGACGGCGTCAAGCACGAGCCGTTCGAAAACGTCACCATCGACATCCCTGAAGATTCGCAGGGCAAGGTCATGGAAGAAATGGGTCTGCGTAAAGGCGACCTGACCAACATGGTTCCGGATGGCAAGGGCCGTGTACGTCTGGAATACAACATTCCAGCCCGTGGTCTGATCGGTTTCCGTAACCAGTTCCTGACCCTGACCAACGGTGCAGGCATCCTGACCTCGATCTTCGATCGCTACGCGCCGATGAAGTCCGGTCACATGTCCGGCCGTCAGAACGGTGTACTGGTATCGGTAGAAACCGGTAAGGCACTGACCTACTCGCTGGAAACCCTGCAGGCTCGCGGCAAGCTGTTCGTTGAGCACGGTCAGGAGATCTACAACGGTCAGATCGTTGGTCTGAACAGCCGTGACAACGACCTGGGCGTCAACCCTACCAAGGGCAAGAAGCTCGACAACATGCGTGCTTCGGGTAAAGACGAAACCATCGCTCTGGTTCCACCTGTTCGCTTCACCCTGGAACAGGCTCTGGAATTCATCCAGGACGACGAGCTGTGCGAAGTGACTCCTAAGTCGATCCGTCTGCGTAAGAAGATCCTCGACGAAGGCGAGCGTACCCGCGCTGCCAAGAAAGCCAAGGCTAACTAAGCCCGGCTGAAACGAAAACGCCCCCGGTCGCAAGGCCGGGGGCGTTTTTGTTTGTCTGCAGTAAATGTGGGAGGCAACCAGTGGGAGCGGGCTTGCCCCGCGAAGCGATGTTGCTGAAAGAACGCCATCGCGGGGCAAGCCCGCTCCCACAGCAAAGCCTTTCCGTGGCCTGCAGTGTTTAGCGGCGTGCTGCAGGTTTTGGAATGTACGCGCAGTAGCCCGGACGCGGTCCGATCCGCGGGTGGTTGCGGCAGGTGTCCGGGCGCTTGTCATAAATGGTGCACATGCGGCTTTTACGATCCAGATAGAGGCAATCGTCATTGCTCATCTGCGCCAGGGTGAAGATCCCCGACTTCTGGTTGAAGCGCTGGATGATCCCGTCCTTCTGCAAACGCTTGGCAATGTTCTTCGGCGGCTCGCCCACCTCGAACTCATCCACCACGCCCATGCGGATCAGGTCTTTGATTTTCACTTCCGTCGGCAAGGTGCAGCAGGTCGAGTTGCAGCCTCCGCACATATGGCTTTGGTACTTCTGCCAGGTTTCCAGGCGGTCGACTTCGGCGGCGGCAATCAGGGTCGGTTTCATCAGGTTCAGGTTTTAGATGTTCGGGTGGGCGCGCGATCATACCGGAGTTGGTCAAAATGTGAACAACCATTTGCCGGTTCCGCCAGCCATGGCCGCTGTTTTTACGCAGAAACTCCCGAACCTGCGCTTTCGCTCTGTGTCGAACGGTCTAGGCTGAGAAATCTCCATCCGCATTCGTCAACCTGGTCGAGGACGTCGCATGTCTCAGGAACCACTCGCTCGTGACGCAGAGGTGGCCGCTTTTCGCACCGCTGTACTGGACAAATTGACCTACGCGGTCGGCAAAGACCCGGAACACGCCTTCGACCATGACTGGTTCGAAGCCATTGCCCTGGCAGCCCGTGATCACATGGTCGATCACTGGATGGACCACACCCGGCAGATTTATCGCAAGAGCCAGAAGCGGGTGTACTACCTGTCGCTGGAATTTCTCATCGGCCGCTTGCTGTACGACAGCTTGAGCAATCTGGGCTTGCTGGACATCGCCCGCGAGGCGCTCAGTGGCCTGGATGTCGATCTGGAGCGCATTCGCCTGCTGGAGCCCGATGCGGCCCTGGGTAATGGGGGGCTGGGGCGCCTGGCCGCCTGTTTCATGGAGAGCATGTCGACGCTGGGGATCGCCGCCCACGGTTACGGCATTCGCTACGAGCACGGCCTGTTCCGCCAGGCGGTGGTCGATGGCTGGCAGCAGGAGCAGACCGAGAACTGGCTGGATTTCGGCAACCCCTGGGAATTCGAACGGGCCGAGGTGATCTATCCGATCAGTTTCGGTGGCAGCGTCGAAACCGTGCATGACGCCAATGGCCAGCAACGCCAGGTGTGGTCGCCGGCCGAGACCGTACGGGCGGTCGCTTATGACACGCCGGTGGTCGGCTGGCGTGGCGCCAGCGTCAACACCTTGCGCCTGTGGCGGGCACGGGCGCTGGAAGAACTGCATCTGGAGCGCTTCAACGCCGGTGACCACCTGGGCGCGGTAGCCGAGGTGGCCCGCGCCGAAAGTATCTCGCGGGTGCTGTACCCGGCCGACAGCACCGAGGCCGGCCAGGAACTGCGTCTGCGTCAGGAGTATTTCTTCGTCTGCGCCTCGCTGCAGGATCTGCTGCGTCGCCACCTGAACATGCACGACAGTCTGCTCAACCTGCATGAGTCTGCGGCGATCCAGCTCAATGACACCCATCCCTCGATTGCCGTGGCCGAGTTGATGCGTCTGCTGGTCGATCAGCACGAAGTGCCCTGGGACACCGCCTGGCAACTGACCGTCGATACCCTGGCATACACCAATCACACCCTGCTGCCCGAGGCCCTGGAAACCTGGCCGGTCAGCCTGATGGAGCGCATGCTGCCGCGGCACATGCAGATCATCTACCTGATCAACGCGTTTCACATTGACGCTCTGCGGGCCAAGGGCATCCATGATTTTGACGTGCTGCGCGCAGTGTCGCTGATCGAGGAAGACAACGGCCGGCGCGTGCGCATGGGCAATCTGGCGTTTCTCGGCTCGCACAGCGTCAATGGCGTGTCGGCGTTGCACAGCAAGCTGATGCGCAGCACGGTATTCGCTGAACTGCACAAGCTCTATCCGGAGCGGATCAACAACAAGACCAACGGCATCACCTTCCGCCGCTGGCTGTATCAGGCCAACCCGCAGCTGACCGGCATGCTGGTCGAGGCCCTGGGTAAAGACGTGCTCGACAACCCGCAAGGGCGTCTGCGCGATCTCGACCCGTTTGCCGACAAGGCAGCGTTCCGCAAACAGTTTGCCGAACAACGGCTGCACAGCAAGAAAGCCCTGGCCAGCCTGATCCAGGAGCGCCTGGGTATTACCGTCAACCCGGAAGCGATGTTCGATGTGCAGGTCAAACGCATCCACGAGTACAAGCGCCAGTTGCTCAACCTGCTGCACACCGTGGCCTTGTACCAGGCGATACGTGCCGAGCCCGGCACCAACTGGGCGCCGCGGGTGAAGATTTTCGCCGGCAAGGCGGCGGCCAGCTACCACCAGGCCAAGTTGATCATCAAACTGAGCAACGACATCGCCCGGGTGGTGAACAACGACCCGACCGTGCGCGGCCTGCTCAAGGTGGTGTTTCTGCCCAACTACAACGTCAGCCTGGCGGAGAGCATCATCCCGGCGGCCGATCTTTCCGAACAGATCTCCACCGCCGGTTACGAAGCCTCTGGCACCAGCAATATGAAATTCGGTCTCAATGGCGCGCTGACCATCGGCACCCTGGACGGTGCCAACGTCGAGATGTGCGAGCAGGTTGGGGCCGAGAACATGTTCATCTTCGGCCTCACCGCGCAGCAGGTGGAGGCGCGCAAGCGCAGTGGCGACTTTGGTGCCCATACCGCGATCAGCGCCTCGTACCGGCTCAACGACGTGCTCCAGGCCATTCGCAGCGGCGTGTTCTCCCCGGATGACCCTGCCCGTTACGTAGGGCTGGTGGACTCGCTGGTGGCCCATGACCGCTTCCTGGTCTGCGCCGACTTCGATGCCTACTGGGACGCTCAGTTGCGCGTCGAAGCGCTCTGGCACGATCCCAAGCAGTGGTGGCGCATCGCAGTGCTCAACACTGCGCGCATGGGCTGGTTTTCCTCGGACCGGACCATTCGCGAGTACGCCACGCAGATCTGGAAAGCCCTCGACTAAGCTGTGCATGACGGCCCGGGAGCGGTGAACTCTCGGGCCAAACTGCCGTCTGATCGGGCAAGCGTGTCGGATAGCTCGCTAGCGCTGCACTCTCCCTGTAAACTGCGGGGGTTTTTACTACCCCCCATCCTTCGGAGCCATACATGTCCCGCGTTACCCTGAGTCGCTATTTGATTGAGCAGACCCGCAGCAACAGTACCCCTGCCGATCTGCGCTTCCTGATCGAAGTGGTGGCGCGTGCGTGCAAGGAGATCAGCCATAACGTTTCCAAGGGCGCCCTGGGCGGTGTTCTGGGCAGCATGGGCACTGAAAACGTGCAGGGCGAAGTCCAGAAGAAACTGGACGTGATTTCCAACGACATCCTGCTCGAAGCCAACGAGTGGGGCGGTCACCTGGCCGGTATGGCGTCCGAAGAAATGGACAACGCCTACCAGATCCCGGGCAAATACCCGAAAGGCGCCTACCTGCTGGTATTCGACCCGCTGGACGGTTCGTCGAACATCGACGTCAACGTGTCGGTCGGCACCATCTTCTCGGTACTGCGTTGCCCTAACGAGTACCTGAGCCAGAACGAAAGCCTCAACGAACAGGCCTTCCTGCAGCCAGGCACCAAGCAGGTTGCCGCCGGTTACGCGATCTATGGTCCGCAGACCATGCTGATCCTGACCCTGGGCAACGGCGTCAAGGGCTTCACCCTGGACCGCGAACTGGGCAGCTTCGTCCTGACCCACGAGAACATCCAGGTACCGGAGGCGACCGCCGAGTTCGCCATCAACATGTCCAACCAGCGTCACTGGGAAGAGCCGGTAACCCGCTATGTGGGCGAGCTGCTGGCCGGTGAGACCGGTCCGCTGAAAAAGAACTACAACATGCGCTGGATCGCCTCGATGGTTGCCGACGTGCATCGCATCCTGACCCGTGGCGGCCTGTTCATGTACCCGCGTGACGCGCGCGAGCCGTCCAAGCCGGGCAAACTGCGTCTGATGTACGAAGCCAACCCGATGTCGTTCATCATCGAACAGGCTGGCGGTGCTTCCACCGACGGCAAACAGCGCATCCTCGACATCCAGCCCGAGAGCCTGCACCAGCGCGTGGCAGTGTTCCTCGGCTCCAAGCAGGAAGTCGAGCGCGTTACCGGTTATCACCAGGAGTAAGTCATGCTCGCACCTTGGCAGCCGTTACTGGAGTGGTGGTTCGGATGGGGCACCAGCCCTCAGGACGTCGCTGACGAGAAGAGCACGCTGTGGTTCGGCAAGCACCACGACGTCGAGGCGCAAGAGCGCTTCGGTGATCTGGTTGCCCAGGCACTGGCGGGCGGTCTGGACGAGTGGCTGCAAAGCCCGCAGGGCTGGTTGGGCCTGGTCCTGCTGCTCGACCAGTTGCCACGCATGATCCACCGCGACACGCCGCATGCCTTCGATGGCGACCGGCGTGCCCAGGTCCTGGTGATGCAAGGCCTGGACAAGAAGTGGGATTACCAGTTGCTGCCGATCCAGCGGGTGTTCATCCTGTTGGTGCTCGAGCATGCCGAAGTGCTCGACTGGCAGAACATCAGTGTCGAACGCTATCAGCTGTTGCTCGATGCGCAGCCGGACAGCGACCGGCGTCTGTTCGAAGGCTTCCTCGACTATGCCGAGCAGCATCAGCGGGTGATTGCCCGTTTTGGCCGTTTTCCGCATCGCAATCTGCTTCTGAATCGGCCGAGTACCGATGAAGAGATGGATTTTCTGCTGGAACCCGGCTCGCGGTTTTGAGTTGAATTCAATCGCGGGGCAAGCCCGCTCCCACCGATCCTGTGGGAGCGGGCTTGCCCCGCGATAAATTTCAGATCAGATCCTGAAACTCCCCACCAATTGCTTCAAGCGACTGGCCTGATTCTCCAGGTCATTGCAGGCCCGCAAGGTCGCTTGCAGGTTCTCCACGCCTTCCTGATTCAGCGTATTGATCTCGGTGATGTCGACATTGATCGACTCGACCACGGCCGTCTGCTCTTCGGTAGCGGTGGCCACCGACTGGTTCATGCCGTCGATCTCACCGATACGCTGGGTCACGCTGCCCAGGCGTTCACCGGCCTGGTTGGCAATGCCAACGCTGTGCTGGCTGTGGCTCTGGCTTTCGGTCATGGTGCTGACCGCGACGCGGGCGCCGGCCTGGAGCTCTTCGATGATGCGCTGCACCTGTTGCGCCGAGTCCTGGGTGCGGTGGGCCAGGTTGCGCACCTCATCGGCCACCACTGCGAAGCCGCGCCCGGCCTCACCGGCACGCGCCGCTTCGATGGCGGCGTTGAGCGCCAGCAGGTTGGTCTGTTGGGAAATGCCGCTGATCACTTCGAGGATCTGACCAATGTTCACCGTGTTGGCATTCAGTGTCTCGATGTTGTCGCACGAGTCGCTGATCCTGGTCGACAGCTGGTTCATCACCTCGATGGTCTGCTCGACCACCTGCTGACCTTCTGCAGCCAGATTGCGCGCGTCGCTGGAGTGCTGCGAGGCGAGGGCGGCGTTCTGGGCGATTTCCTGGGCGGCGGCACCGAGCTGGTTGATGGCTGCGGCAACACTGCTGGTGCGGCTCGACTGCTGGTCGGCGTTATGGATCGAGGCATTCGAGGCGCTGATCACGCGCAAGGCCACTTCGTTGACCTGGCCGGTGGCCGAGGACACCTCACGGATCGACTCGTGAATGCGTTCGACGAAGCGGTTGAACGACTGGCCAAGGCTGCCGAATTCGTCCTGGGCGTGAATGCGCAGGCGCCGGGTCAGGTCGCCTTCACCTTCGGCGATGTCATGCATCGCCCGGCCCATGACGTGCAGCGGTTCCATCAGCACGCGGATCAGCAGGCCCAGCAAGGCGATGATGATCAGTACCGCAATCACCGTGGCGACAATCGCCGAGGTGCGCAGTTCGCTGAGCATGGCGAAGGCAAAATCCTGGTCGAGCACCAGCGCCACATACCAGTCGGCCGAGGGCACGCCGTTGACCTTGGTGAAGGTGATGAACTGCTGCTGCCCCCCCTGTTCAGCCTCCTTGAGGCCGCTGCCGATCTGCGGGGTGTTGCTGGGGTAGGCTTCGCTGAGGTTTTTCAGTACCAGCTTGCTGTCGGGGTGGACCAGGATCTTGCCGTCGCCGTTGACGATGAAGGCCTGGCCGTGACCGTCGAAGTTCAGCGCATTGATGATTGCGCTGATGCTGTCCAGGTCGGTGTCGGCACCGTTGACGCCGATCAGTCGGCCTTGATGCTGCACTGGCGTGGCCAGGGTGATCACCAGCTTGTTGGCGGAAGTCGAAATGTACGGTTCGGTGACGATGGTCTGGCCGGCGCTGCTGGCAGCCTTGTACCAGCCGCGCACGCGTGGATCGTAATCGGCAGGGCGGCTGCCCAGGGGGACAGACTGCATGTAGCCATCCTGGCCGCCGAAATAGGTCAGGAGGAAATTGTTGCCGTACACCGGCAGGTTGAGGCTGCGGGTCAGGCTGTCCTTGCCGGCGCCATCGACGGCCACTTGCTGGGACAGCGACTGCAGGATCTGGATGCGGCTTTGCAGCCAGGTCTGGATGTTGCTGCTGGTCAGGTTGCCGAGCTCCTGCATGGAGGCCTCGGTATTGCTGCGCAGGGTCTGGCGCTGGCGGTAATCGTTGAACAGGACAAAGCAGGTAAAGGCGACAGCGACCACCAGGGCGGCGGCGAGCAGAATCTTGTGGCTGAACTTCAGGTTTTTTGTCATTGCGGGGTCTGTCTGCACAAGGCGGGTAAACGGGGAGGGCGCGGCAATACGTCGCAGCGCGCCCCTGTGTCGTCCGCTTTGGGCAAAAGATTAATGCGCAAGTGGCGTAATACGACCAAAGGCAGTGATTTGACGTCAGGAAAGCGCTGAAGCCGGGGAACCAGACGCGGTTTTCTCCTTCTAAGCTGTCGGTAGGCCATCGCGCCTGCCCCCCCTTGTCCAGGAGTGATCTTTCATGTCGTTGCGTTCCCTCGCCTTGTTGTCCTTGTGCGTTTTTCTGACTGCGTGCAACAAAATCAACCAGGAAAACTATTCACAGCTCAAGGCTGGCATGGCCAAGGCCGAGGTCGAAAAACTGCTCGGCACGCCCAAGGAGTGCTCCGGCGCACTGGGCATGTCCAGTTGCACCTGGGGTGACGAGAAGAGCTTTATCAGCGTGCAATACGCCGCCGACAAGGTGCTGATGTACTCAGGGCAGGGGCTCAAATGAAACCGCTACACCTGCTGCTGGCCCTGTGTATCGGCCTGATCCTGGGCGGCTGCGCCAGCTCGGGCACCGGGCCGATCCCGCCGAAGACGGTCGATAGCGTCGACTTCAAGCGTTACCAGGGCAAGTGGTTTGAACTGGCGCGCCTGCCGATGTTTTTCCAGCGCGACTGCGCCCAGTCCGAAGCCCATTACAACCTCAAGCCTGATGGTTCAGTCGGCGTACTGAACCGCTGCCAGACCCTTGAAGGTGAGTGGCAGGAAGCCAGCGGCAACGCCTCGCCACAGGTGCCCGGCAAGACCGACAAGCTCTGGGTGGAGTTCGACAACTGGTTCTCGACAGTGCTGCCGGGGGTAGCCAAGGGCGAATACT
Source organism: Pseudomonas alkylphenolica (assembly GCF_000746525.1). NCBI lineage: Bacteria > Pseudomonadati > Pseudomonadota > Gammaproteobacteria > Pseudomonadales > Pseudomonadaceae > Pseudomonas > Pseudomonas alkylphenolica. The sequence continues at coordinate 5,390,307 of NZ_CP009048.1, read as the reverse complement.
GGGTGCTGTATGTCGGCGACGACTACCAGACCGCGCTGGTTGGCAACCCGGATCGCAAATACCTGTGGATACTTTCGCGCAAGCCGACGGTGCCGGCCTGGCAGCGCGAGAGCCTGCTGGCCAAAGCGCGTCAGCAGGGCTATGACACCAATCGCCTGATCTGGCGGGTGGCGGACAAGGATATGCTTGCGCATAAGCCTTGAGGGCTTTTTCGCGGGGCAAGCCCGCTCCCACAGGATATGTGTGTGCCTGTGGGAGCGGGCTTGCCCCGCGATAGCTCAGCCCAGCAAGGCCCGCAGTACCCCGGCAAATTCCCGCGCGCTGTCTTCTTCCTGGGCATGGCGCCCCTGACGTACCACCCACTGGCCGTTGACCATCACATCCCGTACCTGACGATCGCCTCCCGCAAACAACCAGCGGTTGAGAATGCCGTCCTCGCTGGCGGTCGCCAGATACGGATCGTTGCCATCGAGCACCAGCCAATCCGCCCGTTTGCCTACCGCCAGCTCGCCAATCGGCTGCCCCAGTGCCTGTGCGCCGCCGCTTAACGCCGCGTCATACAAGGTCCGCCCAACCATCGGCTGGTCACCGCGATACAGACGATTACGCCGCTGGTCACGCAGGCGCTGGCCGTATTCCAGCCAGCGCAGCTCCTCGACCACGCTCAACGACACATGGCTGTCGGAGCCAATCCCCAGGCGACCGCCCTGGGCCAAATAGTCCACCGCCGGGAAGATACCGTCGCCGAGGTTGGCTTCGGTGGTCAGGCACAGGCCGGCGATTGCGCCACTACGGGCCATCAGCTCGACTTCATCGGGCTCGGCATGGGTGGCGTGGACCAGGCACCAGCGTTGGTCTACTTCGGTGTTTTCGTACAGCCATTGCAGCGGACGGCGTCCGCTCCAGGCCAGGCAGTCGTCGACTTCCTTCTGTTGCTCGGCGATGTGGATATGCACCGGGCAGGCCTTGTCGCTGGCGGCCATCACCTCGGCGATCTGCTCCGGGGTCACCGCGCGCAGGGAGTGGAAGCACAGGCCCAGTGCTTGCGCCGGCTGCCTGGCCAGTTGCGGCGCCAAGCGCGACTGCAGATTCAGGTACTGTTCGGTGCTGTTGATAAAGCGGCGCTGGCCTTCATTGGGCGTCTGGCCACCAAAGCCGGAGTGGCTGTACAGCACCGGCAACAAGGTCAGGCCGATACCACTGGCACTGGCGGCCTGGCTGATACGTAATGACAACTCGGCCGGATCGGCATAGGCCTGGCCCTCGGTGTCATGATGCACATAGTGGAATTCGGCCACCGAGGTGTAACCGGCCTTGAGCATTTCGATGTACAGCTGACGGGCGATGACCTGCAACTGCTCGGGGCTGATCTTGCCGACCAGGCGGTACATCAGCTCGCGCCAGGTCCAGAAGCTGTCATTGGGATTGCCAGCCACTTCGGCCAGCCCGGCCATGGCGCGCTGGAACGCATGCGAGTGCAGGTTGGGCATGCCTGGCAGCAGCGGACCGGCCAGACGCTCGGCGCCTTCGGCCGAGCCACCGGCCTGGATACTGGCCAGCAGGCCATCGGCGCCGACCTCGATTCGGACGTTTTCGGCCCAGCCCGTAGGCAGCAGAGCGCGCTCGGCAAAGAAGACGGACATCGACGCAACACCTCATTGTGATTATTTGTATATACATATACAGACGTTTGCCTGCTGGGTAAACTCCGGCAAGCTACCGTTCATTCAACCGAACAAGGACATTTTCCGTGCCGACACCTCCTGTCTCCGCGCTGGTTGCCCAGATGGGCGAGGGGCCGGCGCCGCTGTATGCCCGGGTCAAGCAGATGATTGCCCAGCAGATCCAGAATGGCAGCTGGCCGCCGCACCATCGGGTGCCGTCGGAAAGCGAGCTGGTCAGCCAGCTGGGCTTCAGCCGCATGACCATCAACCGCGCCTTGCGCGAACTGACCGCCGAGGGGCTGTTGGTGCGCATGCAGGGCGTCGGTACCTTCGTTGCCGAGCCCAAGACCCGCTCGGCGCTGTTCGAAGTCAACAACATTGCCGATGAGATCGCCGCCCGCGGCCATCAACACACGTGCAAGGTGATCACCCTCGCCGAGGAAACTGCCGGCTCCGAGCGCGCCCTGGCCCTGGACATGCGCGAAGGCCAGCGGGTGTTCCATTCGCTGATCGTGCATTACGAAAACGGTATTGCCGTGCAGATCGAAGACCGCTTCGTCAACGCGCAGATCGCCCCGGACTACCTTAAGCAGGACTTCACCCAACAGACGCCATACGCCTATCTGTCCCAGGTGGCGCCACTGACCGAAGGCGAGCATGTGGTCGAGGCGATCCTCGCCGAGCCTGAAGAGTGCCGTCTGTTGCAAATCGAACAAGGCGAGCCCTGCCTGCTGATCCGTCGCCGCACCTGGTCGGGACGCCAGCCAGTGACTGCCGCTCGTCTGATTCATCCCGGTTCCCGTCATCGTCTGGAAGGACGCTTCAGCAAATGAGCCAGTTGCAGGTTTTACGCGCCAAAGACTACCCCCGCATGCCGTGGAAGAACGGCGGCGGCAGTACCGAAGAAATCACCCGCGATGCCGGTGAAGGCCTGGACGGCTTCGGCTGGCGGCTGTCGATTGCCGATATCGCCGAGTCGGGCGGATTTTCCAGTTTCGCCGGGTATCAGCGGATCATCACCGTGCTTGAAGGCGAGGGCATGCGTTTGCAGGTCGATGGCCAGGCCACCCGGCCGCTGTTGCCTTACGATGCCTTTGCCTTCAATGGCGAAAGCCAGGTCAGCTGCACCTTGCTCGGTGGTTCGATTCGCGATTTCAACCTGATCTATGCTCCCGAACGTTACCGTGCGCGCCTGCAGTGGCTGGATGGCAGCCAGCGGGTGTTCAGCTCGGCCTCGACGTTGTTGCTGTTCGCTGCCGCCTCCCAGGTGGAGGTAACGCTGGCCGGGCAGGGCGAGCATCACCTCAGCCGCTACGACTGCTTGCAGTTGCAAGGCAACGACAGCCTGCAGACCTTGAATGTGCAGGGCCGTTGCTGCCTGATCGAGCTGACGCCGAACTGAAATCGTTACGCCTCGGCCGGGCACTTCGGCCGAGGCTGTTACCGATTGTCCCAAAGTGGTGCAACGCCACTGGTCGGCTTCACTTCACCGTTTATCCCCTGAGAAATATTTTCTGCTGATCAAAGCCAGGCGCTGCGGGGCTCTGGCGCCTGCGTTTCAGCTTGGGTGGTGGCTGCTTCGGCGAGTTGGCATTTCAATTGCCTATGCTTGTACATACAAGTAAATATGTGTTTGTATAAGCACCATCACACACCCAATGCCTGGGTTGGTTTGGACTGATCGCTTAGGAGCCATTTCCGTGACTGACAACAACTTCAAAAAATTCCGTGACGTCGAAATCCGCGCTGCACGCGGCAACAAGCTCACTGCCAAGAGCTGGCTGACTGAAGCGCCGCTGCGCATGCTGATGAACAATCTCGACCCGGAAGTCGCAGAAAACCCGAAAGAACTGGTGGTTTACGGCGGTATCGGCCGTGCCGCGCGTAACTGGGAGTGCTACGACAAGATCGTCGAGAGCCTGACCAACCTCAACGAAGACGAAACCCTGCTGGTGCAGTCGGGCAAGCCGGTCGGCGTGTTCAAGACCCACAGCAACGCCCCGCGCGTGCTGATCGCCAACTCCAACCTGGTGCCACACTGGGCCAACTGGGAACACTTCAACGAACTGGATGCCAAGGGCCTGGCCATGTACGGCCAGATGACCGCCGGCAGCTGGATCTACATCGGCAGCCAGGGCATCGTTCAGGGCACCTACGAAACCTTCGTCGAAGCCGGCCGCCAGCACTACAACGGCAGCCTCAAGGGTAAGTGGGTGCTGACCGCCGGCCTCGGGGGCATGGGCGGCGCCCAGCCACTGGCCGCGACCCTGGCCGGTGCCTGCTCGCTGAACATCGAATGCCAGCAGAGCCGCATCGACTTCCGCCTGAGCAGCCGTTATGTCGACGAGCAAGCCAAGGACCTGGATGACGCCCTGGCCCGTATCGCCAAGTACACCGCCGAAGGCAAAGCCATCTCCATCGCCCTGCTGGGCAACGCCGCAGAAATCCTGCCTGAGCTGATCAAGCGTGGCGTGCGTCCTGACATGGTCACCGACCAGACCAGCGCCCACGACCCGCTCAACGGTTACCTGCCAGCCGGCTGGACCTGGGAGCAGTACCGCGATCGTGCGCAGACCGAGCCGGCTGCAGTGGTCAAAGCCGCCAAGCAATCGATGGCCGTACACGTCAAAGCCATGCTCGAGTTCCAGAAGCAGGGCGTGCCGACTTTCGACTACGGCAACAACATCCGTCAGATGGCCAAGGAAGAGGGCGTAAGCAATGCCTTCGACTTCCCGGGCTTCGTACCGGCCTACATCCGTCCGCTGTTCTGCCGCGGTATCGGTCCGTTCCGCTGGGCGGCGCTGTCGGGCAATGCCGAAGACATCTACAAAACTGACGCCAAGGTCAAGGAACTGATCCCGGACGACGCGCACCTGCACAACTGGCTGGACATGGCCCGCGAGCGCATCAGCTTCCAGGGTCTGCCGGCTCGTATCTGCTGGGTAGGCCTGGGCTTGCGCGCCAAGCTCGGCCTGGCGTTCAACGAAATGGTCCGCAGCGGCGAGCTGTCGGCGCCGATCGTGATCGGCCGCGACCACCTCGATTCGGGCTCGGTCTCCAGCCCTAACCGCGAAACCGAGTCGATGCAGGATGGCTCCGACGCCGTCTCCGACTGGCCGCTGCTCAACGCCCTGCTCAACACCGCCAGCGGCGCGACCTGGGTCTCGCTGCACCACGGTGGTGGCGTTGGCATGGGCTTCTCGCAGCACTCGGGCATGGTCATCGTCTGCGACGGTACCGACGAGGCTGCCGAGCGTATCGCCCGCGTCCTGCACAACGACCCGGCCACCGGTGTCATGCGTCACGCCGATGCCGGTTACCAGATCGCCATCGACTGCGCCAAAGAACAAGGCTTGAACCTGCCGATGATCACAGGCTGATCTGCGGTAAATGGTTGATACTGATATCTATGCAGGCGCATACGCCTCACGAGTACGGAGCATTAACGTGACTGAATTGACCCTGAAGCCCGGCACCCTGACCCTGGCTCAGCTGCGTGCGATCTACCAGCAGCCGGTAAAACTCAAGCTGGATGCCAGCGCCGATCAGCAGATCGACGACAGCGTCGCTTGTGTCGAGCAGATCCTGGCGGAAAACCGCACCGCTTACGGCATCAACACCGGTTTTGGCCTGCTGGCGTCGACCCGCATCGCCAGCCATGACCTGGAAAACCTGCAGCGTTCGCTGGTGCTGTCGCACGCCGCCGGCGTTGGCCAGCCTATCGACGACGCCCTGGTACGGCTGATCATGGTGCTCAAGGTCAACAGCCTGAGCCGTGGCTTCTCCGGCATCCGCCGCAAGGTGATCGACGCGCTGATCGCGTTGATCAACGCCGAGGTCTACCCGCACATCCCGCTCAAAGGGTCGGTGGGCGCATCCGGCGACCTGGCACCGCTGGCGCATATGTCGCTGGTACTGCTCGGTGAAGGCAAGGCGCGTCACAACGGCCAATGGCTGTCGGCCACCGAAGCCCTGGCGGTCGCCGGTCTTGAGCCGCTGACCCTGGCGGCCAAGGAAGGTCTGGCGCTGCTCAACGGCACCCAGGCATCCACCGCCTATGCCCTGCGCGGCCTGTTCGAAGGCGAGGATCTGTTCGCTGCAGCGACCTCGATCGGTGCCCTGACGGTCGAAGCGGTGCTGGGTTCGCGTTCGCCGTTCGATGCGCGTATCCATGCCGCCCGTGGTCAGCGCGGCCAGATCGATGCCGCCGCCTGCTACCGCGATCTGCTCGGTGATGGCAGCGAAGTCTCGGCCTCCCACGAAAACTGCGGCAAGGTCCAGGACCCGTACTCGCTGCGCTGCCAGCCACAGGTCATGGGCGCCTGCCTGACCCAGTTCCGTCAAGCTGCCGAAGTACTGGTGATCGAAGCCAACGCCGTGTCCGATAACCCGCTGGTATTCGCCAGCGAAGGTGACGTGATCTCCGGTGGTAACTTCCACGCTGAGCCGGTGGCCATGGCCGCTGACAACATGGCCCTGGCGATTGCCGAGATCGGCTCGCTGAGCGAACGCCGTATCTCGCTGATGATGGACAAACACATGTCCCAGCTGCCGCCGTTCCTGGTGGCCAATGGTGGGGTCAACTCCGGCTTCATGATCGCCCAGGTGACTGCGGCCGCGCTGGCCAGCGAGAACAAGGCGCTGGCGCATCCGCACAGTGTCGACAGCCTGCCGACCTCGGCCAACCAGGAAGACCATGTGTCGATGGCCCCGGCTGCCGGCAAGCGTCTGTGGGAAATGGCTGAAAACACCCGCGGTGTGCTTGCCGTGGAGTGGCTGGCTGCCGCCCAGGGCCTGGACCTGCGCGAAGGCCTGAAAACCTCGCCGAAGCTGGAGCAGGCGCGTAAGGCCCTGCGTGGCAAGGTCGCCTTCTACGAGAAGGACCGTTTCTTCGCGCCAGACATCGAGGCGGCCATCGCCCTGCTGGCCGAAGGTTCCCTGACTGGTCTGTTGCCAGCCAAGGTCCTGCCTAGCCTGTAATGCCTCTGGGGCCGTTGCCTGATCCAATCGCGGGGCAAGCCCGCTCCCACAGTGTGGGAGCGGGCTTGCCCCGCGATGCTCGACGAAACGCCCCGACCATTCTCACGACCAGAACAAAAATAAGGACGTGACATGCAAGAAGCTCAAGGTCTCAAGCGCGGGCTGACCGCGCGACACATTCGTTTTATGGCACTAGGCTCGGCAATCGGTACCGGGTTGTTTTATGGCTCTGCCGCAGCGATCCAGATGGCCGGCCCGGCCGTGTTGCTGGCCTACCTGATCGGCGGTGCCGCGGTGTTCATGGTCATGCGCGCCCTGGGCGAGATGGCTGTGCACAACCCGGTCTCCGGCTCGTTCGGCAGCTATGCCACCACCTATCTGGGACCGATGTCGGGTTTCATCCTGGGCTGGACCTATGCCTTTGAAATGATCATCGTCTGTATTGCCGACGTGACCGCTTTCGGCATCTATATGGGCTTCTGGTTTCCCGAAGTTGCCCGCTGGATCTGGGTGCTGGGCATCGTCTTCCTCATTGGCGGCCTGAACCTGTGTAACGTCAAAGTCTTCGGCGAGATGGAGTTCTGGCTGTCGCTGCTCAAGGTCGGTGCCATCGTCGCGATGATCCTGGCCGGCTTCGGCATCATGATTTTCGGCCTGAACAACGCCAGTGCCGACAACGCCGTGGGCATCAGCAACCTGTTCGAGCATGGCGGCTTCATGCCCAATGGCATTGGTGGCCTGATCGCGTCCTTCGCCGTGGTGATGTTTGCCTTTGGTGGCATCGAAATCATCGGTATCACCGCTGGTGAGGCCAAGGACCCGCAGCGCGTGCTGCCCAAGGCGATCAACGCCGTGCCGATGCGCATCCTGCTGTTCTATGTACTGACCCTGTTCGTGCTGATGTGCCTGTACCCATGGCCGCAGATCGGCAGCCAGGGCAGCCCGTTCGTGCAGATCTTCAGTAACCTCGGGATCGGCTCGGCGGCGACTGTGCTGAACATCGTGGTGATCTCGGCAGCCGTGTCGGCCATCAACAGCGATATCTTTGGTGCCGGTCGCATGATGTACGGCCTGGCCCAGCAGGGGCATGCGCCCAAGGGCTTCGCGAAAATCTCCCGTCACGGCGTGCCGTGGATGACCGTGCTGGTCATGGGTGCAGCGTTGCTCGGTGGTGTGGTACTCAACTACCTGATCCCGGAAAACGTGTTCCTGCTGATCGCCTCGATCGCCACCTTTGCGACCGTCTGGGTGTGGCTGATGATCCTGGTGACCCAGGTTGCCATGCGTCGCAGCATGAGCCGCGAAGAAGTTGCCGAGCTGAAGTTCCCGGTACCGTTCTGGCCTTATGGTCCGGCGGCGGCGATTGCCTTCATGCTGTTCGTGTTCGGCGTGCTCGGTTACTTCCCTGATACTCAGGCAGCGCTGCTGGTCGGCGTGGTCTGGGTGCTGTTCCTGGTCGCCTCCTACCTGCTGTGGTGCAAGCCGCGGGCAGCGAAAGGCGAGGCGCCGCTGGCCCAGGATCCGTCCCAACTTCACCGCTAGAAACGGAGACATTGCATGAGAACCCTCTGGCAGCACTGCCATGTGGCGAGCATGGCCCAAGGCACGTACTCGATCATCGAGGACGCGGCGATCATCACCAGCGCCGGCCACATCGAGTGGATCGGCCCGCGCCAGTCGCTGCCGACCCTGAGCGCTGACAGAACCGTGGACCTGGGCGGCGCCTGGGTCACTCCGGGGCTGGTCGACTGCCACACTCACGCGGTGTTCGGTGGCAATCGCAGCGGCGAATTCGAGCAGCGCCTGCAAGGGGTCAGCTATGCCGAGATCGCCGCCCAGGGTGGTGGCATTGCCAGCACCGTGCGGGCGACCCGCGCGGCCAGCGAAGATGAGCTGTTCAGCAGTGCCCGCCAGCGGGTCCAGGCGTTGATGCGTGATGGCGTCACCACCCTGGAGATCAAGTCCGGCTACGGCCTGGACCTGGCCAGCGAACGCAAGCTGCTCAAGGTCATCCGCCGCCTCGGTGAAGAGTTGCCGCTGACCGTGCGCAGTACCTGCCTGGCTGCCCATGCCTTGCCGCCGGAGTACAAGGATCGGGCTGACGATTACATCAGCCATATCTGCGAGGTGATGCTTCCGGCACTGGCGGCCGAAGGGCTGGTCGATGCCGTGGATGCATTCTGTGAATACCTGGCGTTCTCCCCGGCTCAGGTCGAGCGGGTGTTCATCAAGGCCCGCGAGCTGGGCCTGCCGGTCAAGCTGCATGCCGAGCAACTATCGTCTCTGGCCGGCTCCAGCCTGGCGGCGCGCTACCAGGCGCTGTCGGCCGATCACCTGGAGTTCATGACCGAGGACGATGCCATCGCCATGGCCGCGGCCGGCACCGTGGCGGTGCTGTTGCCTGGCGCGTTCTACTTTTTGCGCGAGACCCAACTGCCGCCGATGGATGCCTTGCGCAAACACGCGGTGAAGATTGCCATCGCCACCGACCTCAACCCTGGCACCTCGCCGGCGCTGTCGCTACGGCTGATGCTGAACATGGCCTGCACCCTGTTCCGCATGACCCCGGAAGAGGCTCTGGCCGGCGTCACCACCCATGCCGCAACGGCATTGGGACTGGGCGACAGCCATGGCACGCTGGAGGTGGGTAAAGTGGCGGACTTTATTGCCTGGCAGATCGAGCGTCCGGCGGACCTGTGCTATTGGCTGGGCGGCGACCTGTCCAAGCGGGTGGTACGTCTGGGCCGCGAAGTTTTCAATTGAAGGAGGGCCTATGGACAAGGTACTGAGTTTTCACCAAGGCGACCTGCCGCTGCTGATCAGCATGCCGCACGCCGGCCTGCGTTTGACGCCGGTGGTCAAGGCCGGGCTGGTGGCGCAGGCGCAGAGCTTGCCCGATACCGACTGGCATATACCGCAGCTTTACGATTTTGCCCGTGAGCTGGGGGCCAGCGTGGTGGCCGCCGAGTACTCACGCTTTGTCATCGACCTGAACCGTCCAGATGACGACAAACCGTTGTATGCCGGTGCTACCACGGGCCTGTACCCGGCTACCCTGTTCGAGGGCGAGCCGTTGTTCCAGGCTGGCAAGGAGCCGTCGGCAGAAGAGCGGGCGGAGTACCTGGAGGGCATCTGGCGCCCTTATCACGACACGATTCGTCGTGAGCTGGCGCGCCTGCGCGAGCAATTTGGCTACGCCCTGTTGTGGGATGCGCACTCGATCCGCTCGCACATTCCGCACCTGTTCGAAGGCAAGCTGCCGGACTTCAACCTCGGCACCTTCAATGGCGCCAGTTGCGATCCACAGCTGGCTGAGCGCCTGCAGGGTGTCTGTGCTGAGGCCGGGCAGTACAGCCATGTGCTCAACGGCCGCTTCAAGGGCGGGCATATCACCCGTCACTATGGCGATCCGGCCAACAACATCCATGCAGTGCAGCTGGAGCTGGCGCAAAGTACCTATATGGAAGAGGTCGAGCCGTTCAGGTATCGCGAGGATCTGGCGCAGCCGACCCAGGTGGTGTTGAAGAAATTGCTGGAGACAGTGTTGGCGTGGGGGCAGGAGCGCTACTCGCGTTGAAGCTATCGCGGGGCAAGCCCGCTCCCACAGACGTCATCACCACCTCTGTGGGAGCGGGCTTGCCCCGCGATGAGGCCCGCAAGACCAACACAGGTACATGCTCAAAGCGCAATTCAGGTTTATGATGCCCAACGGCAGAATAATTCCCACACGGAGTGCGTAATGCAGACCTTGTACCCGCAGATCAAACCCTACGCCCGGCACGATCTGGCCGTGGAAGCACCGCATGTGCTGTACGTCGACGAGAGCGGTTCGCCGGAAGGTCTGCCGGTGCTGTTCATCCATGGTGGCCCGGGCGCTGGCTGCGATGCCCAGAGCCGTTGCTACTTTGATCCCAACCTGTACCGGATCATCACCTTCGATCAGCGCGGCTGCGGTCGCTCGATTCCGCATGCCAGCCTGGAAAACAACACCACCTGGCACCTGATCGAAGACATGGAGCGTATCCGCAAGCACCTGGGGATCGAAAAGTGGCTGCTGTTCGGCGGCTCCTGGGGCTCGACCCTGGCCCTGGCCTACGCCCAGACCCACCCCGAGCGCGTCCATGGCCTGATCCTGCGCGGTATTTTCCTGTGCCGTCCGCAAGAGATCGAGTGGTTCTACCAGGCCGGCGCCAGTCGCCTGTTCCCGGACTACTGGCAGGACTACATCGCGCCGATTCCGGCTGAAGAGCGCGGTGACCTGGTCAAGGCCTTCCACAAACGCCTGACCGGCAACGACCAGATCGCCCAGATGCATGCGGCCAAGGCCTGGTCGACCTGGGAAGGGCGCACTGCAACCCTGCGCCCCAACCCGCTGGTGGTCGATCGCTTCTCCGAGCCGCAGCGCGCGCTGTCGATCGCCCGCATCGAATGCCACTACTTCACCAACAATGCTTTCCTTGAGCCGGACCAGCTGATCCGCGACATGCCGAAGATCGCCCACCTGCCGGCGGTCATCGTGCATGGCCGCTACGACGTGATCTGCCCGCTGGACAATGCCTGGGAACTGCATCAGGCCTGGCCGAACAGTGAGCTGAAGGTGATTCGCGACGCCGGTCACGCCGCCTCGGAGCCTGGTATCACCGACGCCCTGGTGCGTGCCGCCGACCAGATGGCCCGGCGCTTGCTCGACCTGCCTCTGGAAGAAGCATGAAGGGGCTGCTGCAACGTGTGCGTGGCGCACGGGTGGATGTCGAGGGCAAAACGGTAGGGGCAATCGACCAGGGCCTGTTGGTGCTGGTCGCGGTGGAACCCGGTGATACCCGGGCGCACGCCGACAAATTGCTGCACAAGCTGCTCAACTACCGGGTGTTCAGCGATCCCCAGGGCAAGATGAACCTGTCGCTCAAGGATATTGGCGGCGGTCTGCTGCTGGTGTCGCAGTTCACCCTGGCCGCCGATACCCAGAGCGGCCTGCGCCCGAGCTTTTCCACTGCGGCGCCGCCAGCCCTCGGCGCGGAGCTCTTCGACTATTTACTGGCCCAGGCCCAGACGCTACATGGCACGGTTGCCAGTGGTCAGTTCGGGGCTGACATGCAGGTGCACCTGGTCAATGATGGCCCCGTAACATTTATGTTACAAATCTGATGGCAAAAAACCCCTGTTTGCAGGAAAACAAGGGGTTTTGTAGCATAAATAGTTTGTTTGGCCTGATGCGTTGTAACGCGGCCTGCTGGATAATCGCGCGCTATTGTGAACCTGCGTTCGTGGGTTCGTTTTACTCTGACTTGAGACTGTCCGGAACCGTTTGGGGAATCATTGCGCCCTTTCGGAGTCCGAACAGTGCTCGCCAACCTGGCATATGTCGCTGGCCGTTGGTTTATTGATCTGTTTTCGGCGAGGGTTGCTCGTGATTGTTAGTCCCTGTAATGCACCAAGAACCCCTGGCAATCGGCTGCGCAAGGCCTTTTTGGCAGGCGCAACGCTGGTAGGCCTGTTCAGCGCAGGTCAGCTCTGGGCGTTCAACCTTGACGATGTTGCGGCCAAGGCGAAGGATCTTGCCGGACAGAAGTACGAAGCGCCGAAAAGCAATCTGCCAGCTGTGTTCCGTGACATGAAGTACGCTGACTACCAGCAGATTCGTTTCTTGCCGGAGAAGGCCGAGTGGGCCAAGGACAAGACCCCGTTCAAGCTGTCCTTCTATCACCAGGGCATGCATTTCGACACGCCGGTGAAAATCAACGAAGTCACCTCGACCAAGGTCGAGGAGATCAAGTACGACCCGAGCCGCTTCGATTTCGGCAGCGTGCAGTTTGATCCAAAAGCCACCGAGAACCTCGGCTACGCCGGTTTCCGTGTGCTGTACCCGATCAACAAGGCCGACAAGCAGGATGAAATCATGACCCTGCTTGGCGCCAGCTATTTCCGCGTGGTCGGCAAGGGCCATGTCTATGGCCTGTCCGCCCGTGGCCTGGCCATCGACACCGCGCTGCCGTCCGGCGAAGAATTCCCGCGGTTCACCGAGTTCTGGATTGAAAAGCCGAAGGCCACCGACAAACACCTGGTGATCTACGCGCTGCTCGACTCGCCGCGCTCCACCGGTGCCTACAAACTGACCCTGCGTCCGGGCAGCGACACCATTGTCGACGTCAAATCCAAGGTGTTCCTGCGTGACCACGTCAGCCGTCTGGGCATTGCCCCGCTGACCAGCATGTTCCTGTTCGGCGGCAACCAGCCTTCGAAAGTGCTCAACTACCGTCCGGCCCTGCACGATTCCGAGGGTCTGTCGATCCATGCCGGTAACGGCGAGTGGCTGTGGCGTCCGCTGAACAACCCGAAACACCTGGCCGTGAGCAACTTCAGCGTCGAGAACCCGCGTGGTTTCGGCTTGCTGCAGCGCCAGCGCGAGTTCAGCCAGTTCGAAGACCTCGATGACAACTACCAGAAGCGTCCAAGCGCCTGGATCGAGCCGGTCGGCGACTGGGGCAAAGGTACTGTCGACCTGGTCGAGATTCCGACCGCCGATGAAACCAACGACAACATCGTTGCCTTCTGGAGCCCGGAAAAGCTGCCGGAGCCGGGTACGCCGTTCGAGTACGCCTACCGCCTGCACTGGACCATCGACGAGTCCGAGTTCCACTCGCCGAACCTCGGCTGGGTCAAGCAGACCCTGCGCTCGACCGGTGACGTCAAGCAGTCCAACCTGATCCGTCAGCCGGACGGCAGCGTGGCCTTCCTGGTCGACTTCGAAGGCCCGGTGCTGGCTAAACTGCCAGAAGACACCGCTGTGCGTAGTCAGGTCAGTGTTGGTGACAACGCCGAGCTGGTCGAGAACAACCTGCGTTACAACCCGGAAATCAAAGGCTGGCGCTTGACCTTGCGGATGAAGGTCAAAGACCCGAGCAAGTCCGTGGAAATGCGTGCAGCGCTGCTGCGTGACGTCCCGGTCGAGCCTGCCAAGCCAGCCAAACCGGCTAAACAGGACAAGGCAGCTGCCAAGGCTGCCAAGGCCGAGAAGCCTGCCGAGCAACCCGCCGCCGACGCGGCATCCACCACCGGGGCACCGGCCACCACCGAACAGGTGCTGACCGAGACCTGGAGCTATCAGTTGCCTGCCGATGAGTAACTCTCAAGCACGGCCAGAATCGCTTGGCGAATACCTGGCCCATTTACCACTGAGCGATGAGCAGCGGGCAGAACTTGCCAGCTGCACCTCGTTCAGCGAGCTGCATCAACGTCTGTCGGCTCAGCCGGGCACTCGCGATGCCGAAGCCGTGCAGGCTTCGGTGGGTGAGCGGCTGACCCTGAACAGCGCCCAGGACATGCACGACGCCGAGATGCTTGCGGTGGATGGCAGTGGCCGGGTCTGTCTCAAGGCGACGCCGCCGATCCGCCGTACCCGGGTGATTCCCGAGCCATGGCGCACCAACATCCTGATCCGTGGCTGGCGCCGCCTGACCGGGCGCCGCAATGCCCCGGCACCGGAAAAGCGCGAGCTGCCCAAGGCGCGCTGGCGCTGGGTCGGCTCCATGCGTCGCTACATCCTGCTGACGCTGATGCTCGGTCAGACCATCGTTGCCGGCTGGTACATGAAAGGCATCCTGCCGTACCAGGGCTGGTCGTTCGTCGATCTCGACGAAATCACCCACCAGTCGCTGCTGCAGACCGCCACTCAGGTCTGGCCTTACGCATTGCAGACCAGCATCCTGATCCTGTTCGGTATTCTGTTCTGCTGGGTGTCGGCCGGTTTCTGGACCGCGTTGATGGGCTTTCTCGAGCTGCTGACCGGTCGCGACAAGTACCGCATCTCCGGCAGCAGTGCCGGTAACGAGCCGATCGAGGCTGGCGCGCGTACCGCTATCGTCATGCCGATCTGCAACGAAGATGTGCCGCGGGTGTTTGCCGGCCTGCGCGCGACTTTCGAGTCGGTCGCTGCCACCGGCGATCTGGACCGCTTCGACTTCTTCGTGCTCAGTGACACCAACGACAGCGATATCGCCGTGGCCGAACAACAGGCGTGGCTGGAAGTCTGTCGCGAGGCCAAGGGCTTCGGGCGGATCTTTTACCGCCGCCGTCGCCGTCGGGTGAAGCGCAAAAGCGGTAACCTCGACGACTTCTGCCGTCGCTGGGGCGGTGACTACCGTTATATGGTGGTCCTCGACGCCGACAGCGTGATGAGCGGTGAATGCCTGACCAGCCTGGTGCGCTTGATGGAAGCCAACCCGGATGCCGGGATCATCCAGACCGCGCCGAAAGCCTCGGGCATGGACACCCTGTATGCGCGCATGCAGCAGTTCGCGACCCGCGTCTACGGCCCGCTGTTCACCGCCGGTCTGCACTTCTGGCAGCTCGGTGAGTCGCACTACTGGGGCCACAACGCGATCATCCGCATGAAGCCGTTCATCGAGCACTGCGCCCTGGCGCCGTTGCCGGGCAAAGGTGCGTTCGCCGGTGCGATCCTCTCCCACGACTTCGTCGAAGCCGCGCTGATGCGCCGTGCCGGCTGGGGCGTGTGGATTGCCTACGATCTGCCGGGCAGCTATGAAGAATTGCCGCCGAACCTGCTCGACGAGCTCAAGCGCGACCGGCGCTGGTGCCACGGCAACCTGATGAACTTCCGCCTGTTCCTGGTCAAGGGCATGCACCCGGTGCACCGTGCGGTGTTCCTCACCGGGGTGATGTCGTACCTGTCGGCGCCGTTGTGGTTCTTCTTCCTGGTGCTGTCGACGGCGTTGCTGGCGACCAACACCCTGATGGAGCCGCAGTACTTCCTCGAGCCGCGTCAGCTCTATCCGTTGTGGCCACAGTGGCACCCGGAGAAGGCCATTGCGCTGTTCTCGACCACCATCGTGCTGCTGTTCCTGCCCAAGCTCCTCAGCATCATCCTGATCTGGGCCAAGGGCGCGAAAGAGTTCGGCGGGCGCTTCAAGGTGACCCTGTCGATGCTGCTGGAGATGCTGTTCTCCATGCTGCTGGCACCGGTGCGGATGATTTTCCACACCCGTTTCGTTCTGGCTGCGTTCCTTGGCTGGGCGGCAACCTGGAACTCGCCGCAGCGTGACGATGACTCGACGCCGTGGAGCGAAGCGGTGCGCCGTCATGGTCCGCAGACCTTGCTGGGCGTGGCCTGGGCCTTGCTGGTGGCGTGGCTGAACCCGAGCTTCCTGTGGTGGCTGGTGCCCATTGTCGGTTCGCTGATGCTGTCGATCCCGGTGTCGGTGATCTCCAGTCGGGTGCACCTGGGCCTGCGTGCCAAGGACGAGAGCCTGTTCCTGATCCCTGAGGAATACGCTACGCCGCACGAGTTGCTGGCAACCGACCAGTACACCCACGAAAATCGCTGGCATGCCATGCACGACGGTTTCGTCCGGGCTGTGGTCGACCCGCAGCAGAACGCTCTGGCCTGTGCCTTGGCCACGGCGCGTCATGGTGTCGCGGCACCGATCGAGTCGCTGCGTGCCGAGCGTATCGACAAGGCGCTGGACCTTGGACCAAGCGGCCTGGACGGCAATACCCGCCTGGCGTTGCTCAGCGATCCGGTCGCTCTGGCGCGCTTGCACACGCGGGTCTGGGCCGAGCATAACGAAGCCTGGTTGGGCGTCTGGCGTCAGTCGATCGCCAATGACCCGCACTCGCCGTTGTTGCCGTTGCATCCGGAGCCTGTGGCGCAGCCTTCGCTGGCCAGCGCCTGACTTATCGCGGGGCAAGCCTGCTTCCACAATCCCTGTGGCAGCGGGCTTGCCCCGCGATTTGTTTCATCCCTTTTTCTGATACCCACAACGCCGCCCATGCGTTAGCATCCCCCCCGAATATCTCGCACCCGTCTGTAGGACGGTTCGCGCCAAAAATAAAATTCGAGCTTTCTTGCTGGGGGATCTGGTGATGTTTAAAAAATATCTGTCGATGCTGCTGGTCGGCGTTACCGCGCTGATGGCAGTCAGTGCTGCCCAGGCAGCCGGCGCCATTGACGAGGCGGTCAAGCGCGGCACGCTGCGTGCCGGCATGGACCCTACCTACATGCCGTTCCAGATGACCAACAAGCGTGGCGAAATCGTCGGCTTCGAAGTCGATATCCTCAAGGCCATGGCCAAGTCCATGGGCGTCAAGCTGGAGATGGTCTCCACCTCCTACGATGGCATCATCCCGGCCCTGATGACCGACAAGTTCGACATCATCAGCAGCGGCATGACCCTGACCCAGGAACGCAACCTGAAGCTGAACTTCAGCGAACCCTTCATCGTTGTTGGCCAGACCCTGCTGATCCGCAAGGAGCTGGCGGGCGAGATCAAGTCCTACAAGGATCTGAACAACGAGAAGTACCGCCTGACCTCCAAGCTCGGCACCACCGGCGAAATGGTTGCCAAGAAGCTGATCGGCAAGGCCAAGTACCACGGCTACGACAACGAGCAGGAAGCGGTGATGGACGTGGTCAACGGCAAGGCTGACGCCTTCGTCTATGACGCCCCCTACAACGTGGTTGCGGTGAACAAGGCCGGTGCCGGCAAGCTGCTGTTCCTCGACAAGCCGTTCACCTTCGAGCCGCTGGCTTTCGGCCTGAAGAAAGGTGACTACGACAGCCTGAACTTCATCAACAACTTCCTGCACCAGATCAAGCACGACGGTACCTACGATCGAATCCACGACAAGTGGTTCAAGGACACCGCCTGGCTCAAGGACATGGAATAAGGCCGCGGCACCACGCCCGGCTTGAAACCCGACGCGCAGGCTGGTCCTGCGCGTTCGCTTTTACGGAAGTACCCTCAAGTGATCAAACACAAGAAAGCCCAGTGGCCCTGGCACGGGCTGACCGCGCTGGTCCTGGTGGGCCTGGCGCTGAGCCTGTATTACGCGACCTCGATGATTTCCTACGAGTGGAGCTGGAACCGGGTACCGCAGTACTTCGCCTACCAGTCCGAAGTCGCCCAGCGCGCCAGTGACAATGGCACCATCGAATCGATTACCCCAAAAGGTGACATGGCAAGTGTCATCCTGCGTGACGAGAGCGGCGCCGAGCAGGTGTTCGACGTCGAACTGGCCAGTGTGCTGCTGTCCCGTGGCGACGATGTCGCCGAAGGCGACCTGATCGGCGTCACCCACCACTGGGCTGCCGGCCCGTTGGCCTGGGGCCTGTGGACCACTGTCTGGATCTCGGTGGCCTCTGGCGTGCTGGGCCTGGTGATCGGTCTGTTTGCCGGCCTCTGCCGCTTGTCGAACAACCCGACCCTACGTGACCTGTCCACGGTCTACGTCGAGTTGGTGCGCGGCACGCCACTGCTGGTACAGATCTTCATTTTCTACTTCTTCATCGGCACCGTGCTCAACCTGTCCCGCGAGTTCGCCGGGGTGGCTGCACTGGCACTGTTTACCGGCGCGTACGTGGCCGAAATCGTCCGCGCCGGTGTGCAGTCGATTGCCAAAGGGCAGGGCGAAGCCGCTCGCTCGCTGGGCTTGAGCGCTGGCCAGTCGATGCGTCACGTGGTGCTGCCGCAAGCGTTCAAGCGCGTGCTGCCGCCGCTGGCCGGGCAGTTCATCAGCCTGGTCAAGGACACCTCGCTGGTGTCGGTGATCGCCATTACCGAACTGACCAAGAGCGGGCGCGAAGCGATCACTACCTCGTTCTCGACCTTCGAGATCTGGTTCTGCGTCGCCGGTCTGTACCTGTTGATCAACCTGCCGCTGTCGCACATGGCCAGCCGGCTTGAGCGGAGGCTTGCGCAAAGTGATTGAAGTCCGTGATCTGGTAAAAGTCTTCGATACCCGTGGCCAGGTGGTGCGCGCGGTCGATCACGTCAGCACCAACGTGGCCAAGGGTGAAGTGCTGGTTGTACTCGGGCCGTCGGGGTCGGGAAAATCGACCTTCCTGCGCTGCCTCAACGGTCTGGAGTCGTTCGATGAAGGCACCGTGGCCATCGACGGCCTGCAACTGGCCGACCCGAAGACCGACGTCAACGCCTACCGCCGTGAAGTCGGCATGGTGTTCCAGCACTTCAACCTGTTCCCGCACATGACCGTGCTGGAGAACCTGTGCCTGGCGCAGAAGGTGGTGCGCAAGCGCGGCAAGGCCGAGCGTGAGGCCAAAGCCCGGGCGTTGCTGGAGAAGGTTGGCATTGGCCAGAAAGCCAATGAATACCCTTCGCGGCTTTCCGGTGGCCAGCAGCAGCGGGTCGCCATTGCCCGGGCCCTGGCCATGGACCCGAAGGTGATGTTGTTCGACGAGCCGACCTCGGCGCTCGACCCGGAAATGGTCGGTGAAGTGCTCGATGTCATGAAAACCCTGGCGCTGGAAGGCATGACCATGGTTTGCGTGACCCACGAAATGGGCTTTGCCCGCGAAGTGGCGGACCGGGTGCTGTTCTTCGACCATGGCAAGCTGCTGGAGGATTCGCCGCCTGAGGCGTTCTTCACCTCGCCGAAAGACCTGCGCGCCCAGGCGTTCCTGCGCCAGGTGCTGTAGTACCGGTGGGAGCGGGCTTGCCCCGCGATTGCGGTGTGTCAGTAACATCGCATCGCGGGGCAAGCCCGCTCCCACCGCTGCTTTCAAAGCAACCGGTCAAGACAGTTGCTCCCTTCAGGGGTTACAGGGTGAAGCGGCCGGCCAGCGTCTGTAGCTGACGCCCCAGCCGCGCCAGCTCGACACTCGACGCTGCCGTCTCTTCACTGGCCGCACTGGTCTGGTCCGACACTTCGCGCACATTGATCACACTGCGGTTGATCTCCTCGGCCACCGCGCTTTGTTCTTCGCTGGCGGTAGCGATCTGCTGGTTCATGCCCTGAATATTCGACACCGTGCGGGTGATCTGTCCCAGCGCATCACCAGCCCTGCGGCTCAGCTCGACACTGTCGCGGGTCAGGACCTTGCTGCTGTCGAGCAGGCGGGTGACCTGATCGGTGCCGTCATGCAGGTTGCCAATCAGTTGTTCGATCTCCTCGGTTGACTGTTGAGTACGCTGGGCCAGGCCGCGGACTTCATCGGCGACCACGGCAAAACCACGACCGGCCTCGCCGGCTCGCGCCGCTTCGATGGCGGCGTTCAGGGCCAGCAGGTTGGTTTGCTCGGAGACCGACTTGATCACATCAAGAATGCTGCCGATGCGCTGACTCTCGCCGGCCAGTTGATGCATGGCATCGATCGAATGGTCCATTTGCCGGGCCAGCTGTTCGATCTGTTCCACGGCCTCACCGACCACCTGATCGCCCAGTTGCGCCTGCTGGTCGGCGGCGGTCGCCGCCTGCGAGGCAAGTTCGGCGTTCTGCGCCACTTCGTGGACCGTTGCGCTCATCTGGTTCATGGCTGTGGCGACCTGATCGGTTTCGTCTTTTTGCTGGGCGATCCGGACCTTGGTCTGCTCGCTGACAGCAGCCAGTTGCTCGACTGCCGAGGACAGCTGGGTGATGCCCCCGCCGATCCCGCCAATCAGCTCGCGCAGGCTCAGGGTCATGGCCTGCATGCTGTTTTGCAATTGACCCATCTCGTCGCGGCGCTGCACGGTGTCGGTCAGTTGTAGATCGCCTTTCGCAATGCGTGCGGCCAGGGCCAGGGTCTGTTTCAGCGGTAGGGTGATCTGCAGGGTGATCAACCAGGCCGCCAGGCTGCCAAGCAGCAAGGCCAGAACCGCCTCGCCGGTCAGTACACTCTGGGCCTGAATGGCCTCTGCGTCGCGCTGCTCAATCTGGTGGTCGCTCAGTTTGCGGCTGGCATCGCGAAGCTCAATGCCTAGCTGTTCCAGCGTGCCTTGCACGCTCTCCACAGTGATAGCGGCCCGGCGATACTGATCGAGGCTGTCCTGGTAGCGGCTCAGCGCTGCGCGCAGGTTTTCCCGGGTGCTGGCGGCCAGACCATGGGTTTGCATCAGTTGCGCCAGTTGCTCGAAGGTCTGCCGACTGGCGTCGAGCGCTGCCTGACCAACGTTGGCGAACTGCTCCAGGGGTTCGAAAGTATAGGCCGGCACCAGGCTCTGTTGATTGGCAACTTCGACATGCCTGCCGAGGGCTTCGGCCAGGTTCAGGACCCGGTTCTGGCTGGCCTGCTGGCTCTCGCTACGCATGTTTTCCAGTGCCTGGTCTGCGACCTCATCGACCAGCTCGGCCAGGCGCTGTTCAGCACTTTGCATGGCCTGCTGGCGTGTCTGGCGCAAGGCCACGGCCTGTTGTAGCTGTACAAAGTCCTGGGTAAAGCGCTGCACCGTTTGCAACTTGCCGGCGATCATCTGCCGGTCTTCGGGCGCTGCATAACGCTCCGGCATTGCCGTGAGCAGTTCCTGCAGGGCCTTCAGCGACAGCTCGATCTGAGCCTTGCTGTGCGCATCATTGAGTACCCGAAAGGTGATGCGCTCGGCCCTGAGGTCTTTGCCGATGTCATTGAGGCGGGCGATTTCCTGGAGCTTTTCCGAGCGCAGGATGGCGTCGTCCAATGCACGCCAGCCGCTGAGGGTGATCAATAGGGTCAGTAACAGCACCAAGGCAAAGGCCAGGGTCAGCTTCAGTCTGACGCTCATGTTGCCTAGCATCCGATTCACAGGTCCGAACATGGGGGTCTCCAGCAATTGAGGAATGACCGGCGCCAGGACGAAGGTCAGGGCGCCGCCCCTTGCTCATCGGCGGGCTACGGGCGAGCTGGACCTGCAAACGATGTAGGAAAGTTCGGCGGTTAACCTAGGGAAATTGGGTGAAGCGGCGGAGGGTGTAGGACGCTTGCTCAAGGGAAGGCAGCAGAAGATTGGCAGTATCCCAACCTGCGCTGCCCGAGCGAGCAGCACAGGTTGTTTAACCTCAGAGCTGGAATTTGCCGACCAGGCCCTGCAGGTGGGTGCCCAGGCGGGCCAGTTCGACACTGGAGGCGGCAGTTTCTTCGCTGGCGGCGGAGGTCTGATCTGACACATCGCGCACATTCATCACGCTGCGGTTGATCTCTTCCGCTACTGCGCTTTGTTGCTCGGCCGCTGCGGCGATCTGCTGGTTCATCGCCTGGATCGAGGAAACGGTATGGGTGATGGTCTCCAGTGAGGTGCCGGCGCGACGGGTCAGCTCGACGCTGCTGGCAGTCAGCTCGCGGCTGGCATCCATGCTGCTGGCGACTTGTTGGGTGCCGCTTTGCAAGCCGGCGATCAACGCTTCGATCTCTTCGGTCGATTGCTGGGTGCGCTGGGCCAGGCTGCGTACTTCATCGGCGACCACGGCAAAGCCACGCCCGGCTTCCCCGGCGCGGGCGGCTTCGATCGCTGCGTTGAGGGCCAGCAGGTTGGTTTGCTGGGCCACCGACTTGATCACATCGAGCACGCTGCCGATCTTGTCGCTTTCGCTCTTGAGCTGGCCCATGGCTTGGCTGGAATGATTCATTTCAGTCGCCAGACGCTCGATCTGGGCAATCGACTCAGCGACTACCCGATCACCCTCGCGGGCCTGCTGATCGGCCACCAGCGCGGCCTCCGAGGCCTCTTCGGCATTGCGCGCGACTTCCTGCACGGTGGCGGCCATTTCGTTCATGGCGGTGGCCACTTGATCGGTCTCGACCTTTTGGTTGTTGACCCCGGCGCTGGTCTGCTCGGTCACCGCCGACAGCTCTTCAGCGGCACTGGCGATCTGTGTGACACCATCGCCAATGCCGCCAATCAGCTCGCGCAGGCTGACAGTCATGCGCTGCATGCTGCGTTGCAGCTGGCCCAGCTCGTCACGGCGCTCGACGTTGAAGTCATGGCGCAGGTCGCCGCTGGCGACCCGGTCGGCGGCGTTGAGGGTCTGGCGCAGGGGGATGACGATCTGGCGGGTGATGGTCCAGGCGGCGAGCAGGCCGAACACCAGGGCCAGGACGGTGGCCAGGGCGAGCATCGACCTGGCGTGCTGCGATTCGTCATCGCGCAGTTGGGTCAGGGTCAGGGTCAGTTGCTGGCTTTGATCAAGCAGGATCTGGCCCTGCGCCATCATTTGTTGGGCGGCTTGTTCCGAGGCCGTCTGCGCCGTGCCGAAATCGATCACCGCCGCCCGGTAGTTGCCGAGGGCGCGTGCTGCCTGGTTGAGGTTGCCGGTGTAGTTCGCCGGCAGCACTTCGGCCAGGGTCTTGAGCTGCGAGATGGCCTGGTCGATGGCTGCCAGGGCGGTCTGCTGGAATTCGGCCTTGCCGCTGTAGGTGTAGCCGCGGACCTGGAAGCGCGCCTGCTGCAGCAGTTTGCTGGCACCAACGACACTGTTGAACAGGTTTATATCACTGCCGCCGAGCAGTTGCTGTTCGACCTCGGCGGTGAGGTTTGCGGCCTCGTCGGCGCTGCTGCCGAGTACCGCACGGCTGGCTTCGCGCTGGCGGGCGGCTTTGTCGGCACCGTCCAGTGCCTGGCGGTACTGGCGTGCAGCCTCTTTTTGCTGCTCGATGCGGCGTTTGTTTTCCGGCAAGACAATGCGCAGCTCGACCTGCTGCAGCTGGCGATCAAGGTTGGCCAGGGCATTGTTGAGGGTCTGCGCGGCGCTCTCATCACCCTTGATCTGGAAGTTCTGCCGGGCGATGCGCAGCTCCAGGGTGGCCTCCAGCACCTGGGAGACGCCTCCCAGGGTATCGCCACGCTCGGTGACGCCGTTGATGCCCTGCCAGCCGGTCAGGGTAATGCTCAAGGTCAGCAGCAGGACCAGGCCGAAGCCGATACCGAGTTTACGATTGACGCTAACGTTACCCAGGTGCTGGGCTAACCAACGGTACATGGCGGGACTCCATTGCGATCGGCAGAGGCGATTTGTTGTTCTGGTGCCCATGCATCGGCGCCAGATCGCAAAACTGAAGTCAGAACAGACGAGCGAGCAGGGCGGTAACCGCCGTCTCCACGCGCAGGATGCGTTCGCCAAGCTGCACCGGGGCCAGCCCGGCCTTACCCAGCAGGTCGATTTCGTAGGGGATCCAGCCGCCCTCGGGGCCGATGGCCAGGGTTACCGGCTGGTCCAGGCCGCGCGGGCAGGGCGGGAATGGCCCGGGGTGACCGACCAGACCGAGGGTGCCTTGGGCAATGGCTGGCAGGCGGTCTTCGACAAAGGGCTTGAAGCGCTTCTCGATGATGACCTCGGGCAGGATCGTGTCGCGGGTCTGTTCCAGGCCCAGGACCAGTTGCTCACGGATGGCCTCGGGTTCGAGGAAGGGGGTCTGCCAGAAGCTTTTCTCGACCCGGTAGCTGTTGACCAGAATCAGCTTCGGCACGCCCATGGTGGCGACGGTCTGGAACACCCGGCGCAGCATCTTCGGGCGCGGCAGGGCCAGTACCAGGGTCAGCGGCAGCTTGGCCGGTGGTTCACGGTCGAAGCTGACCGACAGCTCGGCCTCGTGGCCTTCCAGGCGCAGCACCCGGGCTTCACCCATCAGCCCGCCAAGGCGGCCGACGCGCAGGCTGTCGCCCACCGCCACGCGGTGGATTTCCTGCATGTGGGTAAAGCGCCGGTCAGCCAGAACGACGCGATCGGCCGCGATGAAGTCGGCTTCTTCAAGTAACAGCAGGTTCACGGTTGGGTCGCTGGCGGCTGGTCGTTGTGGTCGTCGGCGGCGTCATCATGGTGTTCGCTGCGCTTGCGGATCAGCCCGCCAAACAGCACGCCGATCTCGAACAGCAGCCACATCGGCACGGCCAGCAGGGTTTGCGAGAAGATGTCCGGCGGCGTGAGGATCATGCCGACGACAAAGCAGCCGATGATCACGTAAGGGCGGATTTTCTTCAGGTACTTCACATCGACCACGCCGATCCAGACTAGCAGGACCACGGCCACCGGGATCTCGAAGGCCACGCCGAAGGCGAAGAACAGGGTCATGACGAAATCGAGGTAGCTGGCAATATCGGTCATCATCGACACCCCTTCCGGAGTGGCGCTGGCGAAGAAACCGAAAATCAGCGGGAACACCAGGAAGTAGGCAAAGGCCATCCCGGCGTAGAACAGGATGATACTGGAGATCAGCAGCGGGATCGCGATGCGCTTTTCATGGCGGTACAGGCCGGGAGCGATAAAGCCCCAGATCTGCTGGAGGATCAGCGGGATGGCCAGGAACAGCGAGACGATCATAGTCAGCTTGAACGGCGTCAGGAACGGCGAGGCCACGTCAGTGGCGATCATCGTCGCGTTGGCCGGCAGGTGCTCACGCAGGGGCGCCGATACCAGGGTGTAGATCTGCTGCGCGAAGGAAAACAGCCCGGCGAAGATCAGGAAGATGGCCGCGACGCAACGCAGCAGGCGTGTACGCAGCTCGGTGAGGTGCGAAACCAGCGGCATTGGCTGGTCGTTTTCCGGAATATCGCTCATGGGGCTCGCGGGGGCTGTGTCGGTTCGGTGGTTGCGCTGGCGACCGGCTTGGCCTCGGCAGGGGCTGTGCTCGGTGTCGCAACGGTTTCGCTGCTGGCAACCGCGGGCGCAGGTGGCTCGGGCGTCACGCTCTGCGGGTTGAGGATCTTGCGCGCTTCCTGCTCCATGGAGAGGATGTGCTCGTTGTGCAACTGACGGCGGATGTCATCGGCGCCGATCTCGCGCTCGACTTCCTGCTTGATCGCGTTGAAGCTGCGCTTGAGGCGGCCGATCCACAACCCGGCCGTACGCGCGGCGCCCGGCAAACGCTCGGGGCCGAGCACCAGCAGGGCCACCAGGCCCACGAGCAGCAGTTCGCTGAAGCTGATCCCGAACATTGATCAATCTTTCCTGATCGGCTCTTCGACCTTGTGCGCCTGGCCGTCGATGGTCTGTGGCTGGTTCAGTGGCGAAGCGGCCTGTGGCTGTACGGGTTGCACCGGAGGTGGAGTCTGCTCTTCAGGCTTGGACTCTTCCTCGTTCATGGCTTTCTTGAAGCCCTTGATCGATTCGCCCAGGTCGCTGCCGAAGTTCTTCAGCTTCTTGGTACCGAATACCAGTACCACGACCACCAGCAGAACGATCCAGTGTTTCCAGTCAAAAATACCCATGGTGCAATCCCTCGAAATAATTCAGTTAGGCCGACGGCTGACGCGCTGCTTCCTCGGCGTGCCCGGACAGGCCGAAACGGCGGTCCAGCTCATCCAGCACCGCCTGTGGGTGCTGGCCCAGTTGGGCGAGCATGACCAGGCTATGGAACCACAGATCGGCGGTCTCGTAGATGACATCGCTGTAATCTCCGCTGTGGGCGGCATCCTTGGCAGCAATGATGGTCTCGATCGACTCTTCGCCGAGCTTTTCCAGAATCTTGTTCAGGCCTTTGTGGTACAGGCTGGCCACGTAGGAACTGTCAGGTTCGGCGCCTTTGCGCGCTTCCAGCACTTCGGCCAGGCGGGTCAGGGTGTCGCTCATGTCAGTGTCCTGCGTTGTAGATGGCGTGGGGGTCTTTGAGGACCGGATCGACGGTCTTCCACTCGGCGTTTTCGTACACACGGTAGAAGCAGCTTTCGCGACCGGTATGGCAAGCGATATGCCCCAGTTGCTCGACCATCAGGATGATCACGTCGGCGTCGCAGTCCAGGCGCATTTCATGCAGTTTTTGCACGTGCCCGGATTCTTCGCCCTTGCGCCACAGTTTGCCACGCGAACGCGACCAGTAGATGGCCCGCTGCTCGGCGGCGGTCAGGGTCAGCGACTCGCGGTTCATCCAGGCCATCATCAGCACGCGCCCGGTTTTGTGGTCCTGGGCGATAGCCGGTACCAGGCCATCGCTGTTCCAGTTGATCTCGTCCAGCCAGTCTTTCATGTACGACTCCAAAACAAGAGGCCCGATCCTCTGCCGACCCCTTGCGCTAGTGTGCCAGTCAGCGGCGCGGCTGGCTATCGACGCACGATCAGGTAAAGACCGGCCGCGAGCATCAGCCAGGCCGGCCAGGCCGCCGGAGCGCTGAGACTGACGGCCCCTGCGGCGAGGGTCGCGCCACCGCCGAGCAGGCCGGCGCCGAGCAGGCGCAAGGCCCAGCCATCGCCTTTCTGTTGCCAGGCGCCGGGCGGCTCGGCCTGGTGCGGCTGCGACATGCGCTCAAGCAGGTCGCGGGTCATGCCGGCCAGGTGCGGGATCTGTTCGACCTGGCCGTGCAGGTTCTGCAGCAGGTTCTTCGGGCTGACCCGCTCGCGCATCCAGCGTTCCAGGAACGGCTGGGCGGTGCTCCACAGGTCCAGCTCGGGGTACAACTGACGGCCCAGGCCTTCGATGTTCAGCAGGGTTTTTTGCAGCAGTACCAGCTGCGGCTGGACTTCCATGTTGAAGCGTCGCGCGGTCTGGAACAGACGCATCAGCACCTGACCGAAGGAAATATCTTTTAATGGTTTTTCGAAGATCGGCTCGCAAACGGTACGGATCGCCGCTTCGAATTCATTGAGTTTGGTATGCGCCGGTACCCAGCCGGAATCGATATGCAACTGGGCGACGCGACGGTAGTCGCGCTTGAAGAAGGCAAACAGGTTGCGCGCCAGGTAGTCCTGGTCTTCCGGCGTCAGGCTGCCGACGATGCCGCAGTCGATGGCAATGTACTGCGGGCTCCAAGGTTTGACGGTGCTGACGAAAATGTTGCCCGGGTGCATGTCGGCATGGAAGAAGCTGTCGCGGAACACCTGGGTGAAGAAGATCTCCACGCCACGCTCGGCGAGCATCTTCATGTCGGTGCGCTGGTCGGCCAGGGTCGCCAGGTCGGTGACCTGGATGCCGTAGATGCGCTCCATCACCAGCACCTTGGGGCGGCACCAGTCCCAGTACACCTGGGGCACGTACATCATCTCCGAGCCTTCGAAGTTGCGCTTGAGCTGGCTGGCGTTGGCCGCCTCGCGGAGCAAATCGAGCTCGTCGTAGATGGTTTTTTCGTAATCGTTGACCACTTCCACCGGGTGCAGCAGGCGGGCATCGGCCGACACCCGCTCGGCGCCACGGGCGATCAGGAACAGCCAGGCCAGGTCCTGGGCGATGACCGGCTTGAGGCCCGGGCGCACGACCTTGACCACCACCTCTTCACCGCTCTTGAGCTTGGCCGCATGGACTTGGGCCACCGAGGCCGAAGCCAGTGGTTCGACATCAAAGCGGCTGAACACTTCGCTGATCTTCGCACCGAGCTGTTCTTCGATCAGCGCCACCGCATGTTGCGGATCGAACGGCGGTACCCGGTCCTGCAGCAGCATCAGCTCGTCGGCGATGTCTTCGGGGAGCAGGTCGCGACGGGTTGAAAGCAGTTGGCCGAACTTGATGAAGATCGGCCCCAGGTCTTGCAGGGCCAGGCGCAGGCGCGCGCCGCGGCTGAGATCGAGGGTCTTGCGTGGCAGCCAGCGCCAGGGCATCAGATGCCGCAGGGCCATCAGCCACCAGGGCAGCGGCAGTTCGAACAGCAGGTCATCGAGGCGGTAGCGGATAACCACACGCTGGATGCGAAACAGACGGCGGACGGCAAGCAGCTTCATGCGTTATCGCTGGTATCAAGGGATCGGGCAAGGCGCTCAATGCGCGCCTCGAGGCGTTCGATGTCGACTTTTAGCGTGTCGAGTTCGCTGAAGCGGGCTTCGGCTTCGCGTTGGCCAACCAGGGTCCGGGCCTCTTCGGCGAGGTATTCGGAGAGGTTCTGGTTGAGCGCCGCCAGGCCGTGGCGCGTCCAGCTGGCACGGCTGCGCAGATGGCCGCTGAGCAGTTGCGTGGCGATCGGCCCGAGCCAGCGCGAAACTTCGTACTCCCAGTCCAGTTCCAGGTCCTGGAGCACCGCGACCAGATCCAGCAGTACAGCGCTGTCGCCTTCAAGCTCGACCTGCGGGCTGTGCAGTACGGCGCTCTTGTCCTGGCTCAAGGCCAGGCGCATCAGGCTGCTGGCCGGGGCGCGCAGGGTGCAGTCGGCCTCATTGGCCCAGTGCGCGGCAAGCATCAGGCCGTCGTCGCTGGGCAGAATGAACAGTTGCAGTGCGGGCTGGCGGCAGTCGATGGCAATCACTTTGCCATCGAGCGGGCGCAAGCGCGGCAGCGCTGTGCTGTCCAGGCGCAGGACACGGTTCAGACCGTGTTCGACGCTGGCAAGAAGGCCGGCCAGAAGCATCAGGGTTTGATACCCCGGTGCAGGGCAACGATGCCGCTGGTCATGTTGTGGTAGGTGACGCGGTCGAAACCAGCCTCGACCATCATCGCCTTGAGGGTTTCCTGGTCAGGGTGCATGCGGATCGATTCGGCCAGGTAGCGGTAGCTTTCCGAGTCATTGGTGATCAGCTTGCCGGCCAGCGGCATGAAGGCGAACGAATAGGCATCGTAGACCTTGGACATGAATGTGTTGGTCGGCTTGGAGAACTCCAGCACCAGCAAACGGCCACCGGGTTTGAGTACCCGCAGCATTGAGCGGATGGCATCTTCTTTATGCGTCACGTTACGCAGACCGAAGGCGATGGTCACGCAATCGAAGTGGTTGTCCGGGAACGGCAGCTTTTCCGCATCGGCCTGGACGAATTCGATGTTGCCGGCCACGCCACGGTCGAGCAGGCGGTCGCGACCGACCTTGAGCATCGATTCGTTGATATCGGCCAGCACGACCTGACCGGTCGGGCCGACCAGTTGCGAGAACTTGGCGGCCAGGTCGCCGGTGCCACCGGCAATGTCCAGGACCCGGTTGCCGCTGCGCACGCCGGACAGTTCGATGGTGAAGCGTTTCCACAGGCGGTGCATGCCGCCGGAAAGCACATCGTTCATCAAGTCGTACTTGGCGGCTACCGAGTGGAAAACCTCAGCGACTTTCTCTGCTTTCTGGCTTTCCGGCACGTTCTGGTAGCCGAAATGGGTGGTGGGTTCGGCGTGGTCGCCTTTGCGCTGATCGTTCATATCGCTTCACCGGAAAAAATTACTGGCCATTCTAGGGCGTACGGTCGGATTTGTCTTGGCGGGGTGTGTCGCAGGTCGGGGCGCGGGCATAATAGAAGTATGCCTTTGAACCCAGGATTGAATGAATGACCCAGATCAGCGTTGAGCGCAAACACAGCCTGGGCCGCGAAGCGGCTCGGGAAAAGGCCCAGGCTCTGGTCGACAAGCTGGCCCGCGAGTACGACCTCAGCGCCCGCTGGAATGGCGACCGGGTCGAGGTCAAACGCAGCGGCGCCAGTGGCAGCGTGCAGATCGGTGAAGACACCATCAGGGTCGAGCTGAAGCTGGGCATGATGCTGTCGATGATGAGCACGACCATCAAGAGCGAGATCGAGCGGGCGTTGGACAAAGCCCTGGTGTGAAACCCTATCGCGGGGCAAGCCCGCTCCTACCGGCATTCACAATCCCGGTGGGAGCGGGCTTGCCCCGCGATGTTTTTTTCCTGCCTTAGGGTGAGGATTCTAATTTTTCTCCCTACCGTATGCTCAAGCCCAACATCCATGGGCAGTTCCTCCATATCTATTCGAGCGTGAGGTGCAGAGCATGGCCAAAGTGATTCTGAAGAAAAAAGACGACACCCAGCGCGCGCTGGGTGAGGTGCGCGGCTACGCGCGCAAGATCTGGCTGGCAGGCCTGGGCGCTTATGCCCGGGTCGGTCAGGAAGGTGCCGACTACCTGAAAGAGCTGGTCAAGGCCGGTGAAACCGTCGAGAAACGTGGCAAGAAACGCATCGATCATGAGCTTGATGCAGCCAACACTCAGATCGATTCGGTCAAAGGCGAAATCAGCAGCGTCAAGGGCAAGGTCGAAGTCCAGCTCGATAAAATCGAAAAGGCTTTCGACACACGGGTTGCCAGCGCCTTGAATCGCATCGGCATTCCGTCTAAACATGACGTGGAGGCACTCTCTGCCAAGCTCGATGAGCTGACGGCATTGCTTGAACGTGTCGCACGTAAACAATAAGGAGAGCGGGATGGCTGGCAAGAAGAATAGCGAAAAAGAGAGCAGCTCCTGGGTCGGGGGGATCGAGAAGTATTCCCGCAAGATCTGGCTGGCTGGACTGGGTATCTACTCCAAGATCGACCAGGACGGCAACAAGCTGTTCGAGTCCCTGGTCAAGGATGGTGAGAAGGCTGAAAAACAGGCCAAGAGTTCCGTAGACGCGGCCAAGGCTTCGGCCAAGTCGGCCACCTCGCGGGTGGGCGATGTCAAAGACCGTGCACTGGGCAAATGGAGCGAGCTCGAAGAGGCTTTCGACAAGCGTCTGAACAGTGCCATTTCGCGTCTGGGCGTTCCGAGCCGCAATGAAGTCAAGGCGCTGCATCAGCAGGTCGACACCTTGACCAAGCAGATCGAGAAACTGACTGGTGCTTCGGTCAAGCCGGCCTCCAGCAAGCCGGCAGCGGCCAAGGCTGCCGCCAAGCCACTGGCCAAGGCGGCGCCGAAAGCGGCTGCCAAACCTGCAGCGAAACCGGCGGCAGCGAAAACCGCAGCGGCCAAACCTGCGGCCAAAGCAGCAGCCAAACCGGCAGCAGCCAAGCCTGCAGCGGCGAAGAAACCTGCGGTGAAAAAAGCAGCGGCCAAGCCTGCTGCCAAACCAGCAGCCCCGGCGGCCAGTGCGGCACCGGCACCC
Source organism: Pseudomonas alkylphenolica (assembly GCF_000746525.1). Taxonomy (NCBI): domain Bacteria; kingdom Pseudomonadati; phylum Pseudomonadota; class Gammaproteobacteria; order Pseudomonadales; family Pseudomonadaceae; genus Pseudomonas; species Pseudomonas alkylphenolica. Next base: position 5,359,256 of record NZ_CP009048.1, on the reverse strand, counting down.
AGCGTTGCACCTGTGGTAACTGCAGCACCGATCGCGCCAGCACCATCGGCGTCGGTCAGCCCGATCAGCCAGTCCTGATTCAGGCTTTATCGCGGGGCAAGCCCGCTCCCACAGGTAGGTTACTGTGGGAGCGGGCTTGCCCCGCGATGCATTTCAGCCATCCAGATACCGCAAGGCGATCTGCTCGGCCGCATGCCGCGACCCGGCCTCCAGATGCGGCGCTACCAGCATCATCACCTGATACACCACCACCCCGACCTCACCCTCACGCGCTAGCACACGCTGATAGTCGAGTGAGAACAACAGTGTCAGGGTGATCTGTTCCACCAGTTGCCCCAACGCCCGCGTGTCGCTGACCACCTGGCCCTGAGCCTTGAGGCTGGCGAGCAGGGCGGCCAGGGTGCGTTTGAGGGCGTTGAGCAGGTTGCGCATGCCACGGGCCAGCTTGGGCAGACGTCCGGTCAGGTTCGACAGGTCCTGGAACAGGAAGCGGTACTGGGCCATGCGCTCGACGATCAGGTGCAGGAACAGCCAGTAGTCTTCGGCATCCAGGCGCACCTCCAGAGGTGGGTCGAGCAACGGTGTCAGTTCGTCTTCGAAGCGCTCGAACAAACCCAGGACCAGCGGCTCCTTGCCGTGGAAGTGGTAGTACAGGTTGCCCGGGCTGATCCCCATTTCATTGGCGATTTCCAGGGTCGAGACATTCGGTTCGCCCTGCTGGTTGAACAGCTGCAGGGCACACTCGAGAATTCGGTCGCGGGTTTTCATCCGTTCTACTTGTTCAACGCGCCTGCACGTAAGTGCCGGGCGCGGGGTCCATGGGAGGGTAGTTCTGGTTACCCAGAGCCATCAGGGTTTCGCGTTGCGCGCCGGAGCGCGCCTGAATCCATTCCAGCCATTGCGGCCACCAACTGCCCTCGACCTGCCTGGCATCGTAGAGCCAGGCCCGTGGGTCACTGCTCAGGCGCGGATTGTCGACATAATTGGCCTTGGGATTGCCGGGTGGGTTGAGGATGCTTTGCACATGGCCGCTGTTGGCCAGGATGAAGCGTTTGTCGCCGCCCAGCAGCAGGGTCGAGCGGTAGACCGCATCCCAGGGGGTGATGTGGTCGTTGTTGCCGGCCACGCTGAAGCTGTCGACGTTGACTTTCTGCAGGTCGATCGCTGTACCGCAGACCTCAAGGCCGGCGGCATGCGCCAGCGGGTTGTGCTTGAAGAAGTCCAGCAGATCGCCATGCAGGGCCGCCGGCAGGCGGGTGTTGTCGTTGTTCCAGTAGAGAATGTCGAAGGCCGGGGGCGCCTTGCCGAGCAGGTAGTTGTTGACGAAGTAGTTCCAGATCAGGTCGTTGGGGCGCATCCAGGCGAATACCTTGGCGATCTCCCGGCCATCGAGCACACCCTGCTGGTAGGAGCGACGCTTGGCCGCTTCCAGGGTCTGCTCGTCGGCGAACAGGCTGGCGGGGCTGTCGATCTGGCTGTCGAGCAGGCTGACCAGGTAGGTGGCACTGCTGACCCTGCGCAATTGCCGCTTGGCCTGCAGGTGGCCTTGCAGGGCAGCCATGGTCAGGCCCCCGGCGCAGGCGCCCATCAGGTTGACCTCGCGGCTGCCGGTGATGGCCCGGCAGACATTCATGGCTTCTTCCAGGGCTTCGACGTAGCTCGACAGGCCCCATTCACGATGGCGCGGGTCGGGGTTGCGCCAGCTGATCATGAAGGTCTGCAGGCCATTCTTGAGCATGTACTGCACGAAGCTGTTGGCCGGGCTCAAATCAAAGATGTAGAACTTGTTGATCTGTGGCGGTACCACCAGCACCGGCCGGGCGTACTGTTTCTCGCTCATCGGCTTGTACTGGATCAGCTCCAGCAGCTCGCTGCGAAACACTACTGCGCCTGGCGTGGTGGCCAGGTTGCGACCGACCTCGAAGGCATGGGGATTGACCTGGCGCGGCAAGCCATCGTTGTGGCGCAGATCATCGACCAGGTGGTTCAGACCGCGCACCAGGCTCAGGCCGCCTGAGTTGAACAGCTCCTTGACCGCGGCGGGGTTGAGCAGGGAGTTGCTCGGCGACATCGCATCGTTGAGCAAGGCAAACAGAAAGTGCGCGCGGGCGCGGTCATCGGGTTCCAGCTGGCTTTCATCGATCCATTGCCGGGTCTGTTTCTGCCAGGCGAGATACGCCTGCAGACCACGGCTGTAAAAGGGATTGAGATTCCACGCCGGGTCCTTGAAACGGTTGTCGCGCGGGTTGGGCTGGTGCGGGGTGTCGCCGAGCAGCACGCGCCCCAGCTGGTTGCCCAGGGCGAGCATGTGCTTGGCCGTGTGCAGTGGATGGCGCAGGCTGTGGCGGCTGACATTGCGCAATGTGGACAGCAGGTCGCGCCCGCGCAGGCCGGTGATTGCATTCTGCACGTTCATATACGAAGCGGGGACCGGTACCGACCCCTTTGCGGGCTTGTCTTTCATCAGGCAACACTCCGTCGTCAGGCCATCTACAAACAGATCAATGCAAGAGCGACACCAACCGCATGTCAGCGTCTTAACCGGGGGCTGGGCGTGGGTGCATGACGGCGCGTTGGCGCTCTTGCTCGAGAAACTTCATGATGATCGGGGCCACCGCTTCAGCCCGGGTAATCAGGAACAAGTGACCGTCGTCGATTATGTGTAGCTGGGCATTGGGAATACGCCAGGCCAGCAGACGCATATTTATCAGTGGAATCAACGGGTCATCGTCACCGGCCAGCACCAGGGTCGGCTGCTGGATCTTGTGCAGCCAGTGGATGCTGGTCCAGCCAAGCCCGGCGAACAGCTGCCAGTAGTAGCCGAGCTTGCCTGAGGAACGCACCTTGGCGGCATGCGCCGTGGCCAGGTCCGGGTCGCGGCGAAAGGCACCGCCATAGATCTGCGGGGCGATGCGGATGACATGCGACGGTTGTATGTAGCGCCTGGGACTTGCCATCAACCACAGTACTTTCGGCTTGCCCGGCACCATGACTGCGCCCGCCGCGGTAGCCGCCAGCACCAGTTTCTTGCAGCGCTCGGGATAGTCATGGGCAAACTGCTGCGCCAGTGCACCACCCCAGGACACGCCAATGGCATTGACCTGCCCATAGTCGAGGTAATCGAGCATGCGCGCGGTGAGCTTGGCCAGCCCGGGAAAACGGTAGGGATGCCTGGGCGTCGAAGAGCCACCGACACCCGGTACGTCGAAGGCGATGACCTCCAGGTCCGGGTCCAGGGCCTGGATGAACGGGAACACCAGCTCCAGGTTGGCGCCGATGCCATTGAAGATCAGCAAGGGCGTCAAGTGCGGCTTGCCGGGGCGAACCGCGGTGCGGATGGTCTGGCCACCCAGGTCGACGGTTCTGAATATGTACGGTTGCGGCATGCGCGAAGCCCTGTGGTGGAGAGTTCGCCGCGCCCAGCAACTGGCCGCGGCGGCCGCTGCAATCAACGCTCGTGAACGTAGGTCCCCGGCGATGCTTCGCCAGCGGGGTAGGCCCTGTTACCCAGCCGCGCCGGCGCTTTTTTCAGTTCCCCGGAGCGTGCCGCCATCCAGGCCTGCCAGTGCAGCCACCAGGAATCGGTGTGCTTGTGGGCATTCTCTTGCCAGTCGCTCGCCAGGTTCGGCAGCTCGCTACCGGTCATGTAGCGTGCCTTGGGGTTGCCCGGCGGGTTGAGGATGCTCTGGATATGCCCGCTGTTGGACAGCACGAACTCGACATTGCCGCCAAACAGCTGCGCCGAACGGTAGCAGGACTGCCACGGAGTGATGTGATCGGTGGTGCCGGCCAGGCTGTAGATGTCGGCGGTGACTTTCTTCAGGTCGATCGGCGTACCGCACACTTCCAGTGCATCGGCACGGGTCAGTGGATTACTTTTGAACATTTCGATCAGGTCGCCATGGAAGGCGGCCGGCAGGCGCGTGGTGTCGTTGTTCCAGAACAGGATGTCGAACACCGGCGGCTCGTTGCCGAGCAGGTAGTTGTTGACCCAGTAGTTCCAGATCAGGTCGTTAGGGCGCATCCAGGCAAACACCTTGGCCATGTCGCGGCCTTCAAGCACCCCGGCCTGATAGGAGTGGCGCTTGGCGGTTTCCAGGGTCTGTTCGTCGACGAACAGTGCGACCTGGTTGTCGAGGGTGGTGTCGAGGACGCTGACCAGCAGGGTCAGGGCATTGACCTTGGTTTCGCCCAGCGCTGCGTAGTGACCGAGCAGGGCGGTGCAGGTGATGCCGCCGGAGCAGGCGCCGAGCATGTTCAGGTCTTTGCTGCCGGTGATCGCCAGGATCACGTCGACGGCTTCCTTGAGCGCATCGATGTAGGTCGACAGGCCCCATTCGCGCTGGGCCTTGGTCGGGTTGCGCCAGCTGACGATGAAGGTCTGTACATTGGAGCGCAGGCAGAAGCGCGCCAGGCTCTTCTCCGGGCTCAGGTCGAAGACATAGAACTTGTTGATCTGTGGCGGCACCACCAGCAGCGGGCGGGCATGCACCTGTTCGGTGATCGGCCGGTACTGGATCAGTTCCAGCACGTCGTTGCGAAACACCACTGCGCCTTCGCTGGTGCCCAGGTTCTTGCCGACCTCGAAGGCCTCCATGTTCACCTGGCTGGGCATGCCGCCATTGTGGACCATGTCCTTGGCCAGGTTCGACAGGCCGTCGAGCAGGCTTTTGCCGCCGGTTTCAAAGAAACGTTTGACCGCCGCCGGGTTGGCCGCGCTGTTGGTCGGGGCCATGGCTTCGGTCATCAGGTTGATGACGAAGTGACCGCGACTGATGTCCTGGTCCGACAGGTTGCTGGTATCGATCCAGTCGTGCAGTTCTTTACGCCAGGCAAGGTAGGTCTGCAGGTAGCGGCGATAAAGCGGGTTCTGGCTCCAGGCCGGGTCGTTGAAGCGACGGTCGTCGCTCTCCGGTTGCAGGGCCGACTTGCCGAAGATCACGTTCTTGAGTTCCAAGCCGAAATGCGCGACATGCTTGGCACTGTGCAGCGGTTGGCGAACGGCCTGGCCCAGCACCATTCGCGCAGATGTCAGCAAATCCTTACGGCGCAAGCCGATCACCGGGTTCAGGCCCAGTGTGTTTTCCGAGGCTTGGCGCTGCAGGTCATCGTTGTTCTTGTTACTCATCTACGACGCTCCGTTGTCCTGAGACGAGTACCGGCCTGCTGTGCGCGTTACACAGACGAGTGCCCGGTACTGCTGCTCGGGTGACCAGTAATAACGAACTGCGGTCCTGCGGCCGGATGCAAACGACGATGAGCCCTGCGGGTATTTTCTGCTGGAGAAGACTGCCTGCTTTCGCTCGCGACCTCTGCATACCGGCTCGACCCTGCTTAAAATCAATGCAGGGAACTTGCCAGATCCATTGGTTACCCGACTTTCGAGTGTTTCGCAAGACGGCCATTCATTGGCCGCTGAGCAGGCATTCAAGCAAATAGAATTAGAAAATGCGCTCTAAACCCTGAAAGGCTTGAACTAGAGCATCAGCTTGACGATGGACTCGTTGGGGTCGCGCGATTTTCCGGCCTTGGCCAGCTCGGCGAGATAGTCGTCCCAGAGTTCCTGCTGGCGCAGGCATAGTTGCTCCAGGTACTCCCAGGTGAACAGACCGCTGTCGTGGCCGTCGTCGAAGGTCAGCTTCAGTGCGTACTGACCGGCAGGTTCCAGGCCGCTCAGGCCGACGCCAAGCTTGCCGTACTGGAGGATCGGGTTGCCGTGGCCCTGGACCTCGGCGGAAGGCGAGTGCACGCGCAGGAATTCGGCGGGCAGGTGGTACACCTCATCGGGCCCGTAGGTCAGGGTGAGGGTCTTGGAGGCTTTGTGCAGGTTGATGCCGCTGGGGAGTCTGGCCATGTGGTTCAGGGCCGCAAGCGGCCCTGCCTGTAAGAGAGTGAGGCTTACAGAATATAACGAGAAAGGTCTTCGTTCTGCGCCAATTCGCCGAGGTGGCTGTTGACGTACTCGGCGTCGATACGGATCGGCGCTTCGTTGTGGGTGCTGGCCAGGTCACCGGCACTGAACGACACCTCTTCAAGCAGGCGCTCGAGCAGGGTGTGCAGGCGACGGGCACCGATGTTCTCGGTTTTCTCGTTGACCTGCCAGGCGATCTCGGCCAGGCGCTTGATACCTTCGGCGGCGAACTCGATATGCAGGCCTTCGGTTTTCAGCAGCTCGCGGTATTGCTCGGTCAGCGAGGCGTGCGGTTCGCTGAGGATGCGCTCGAAGTCTTCCGGGCTCAGGGCCTTGAGTTCGACGCGGATCGGCAGACGGCCTTGCAGCTCAGGCACCAGGTCGCTCGGCTTGCTCAGGTGGAAGGCACCGGAGGCGATGAACAGGATGTGGTCGGTCTTGACCATGCCCAGTTTGGTGTTCACCGTGCAGCCTTCGATCAGCGGCAGCAGGTCGCGCTGTACGCCTTCGCGCGAGACATCGGCGCCGCCGACGTTGCCACGCTTGGCAACCTTGTCGATTTCGTCGATGAACACGATGCCGTGCTGCTCGACCGCTTCCAGGGCCTTGGCCTTGAGCTCGTCTTCGTTGACCAGGCGGCTGGCTTCTTCATCGCGCACCAGCTTGAGCGCTTCCTTGACCTTGAGCTTGCGGCTCTTGCGCTTGCCCTTGCCCATGTTGGCGAACAGGTTCTGCAGCTGGTTGGTCATCTCTTCCATGCCCGGTGGCGCGGAAATGTCGACGCCCATGGCTTCGGCCACTTCGATCTCGATCTCCTTGTCATCCAGCTGGCCTTCGCGCAGGCGCTTGCGGAACAGCTGGCGGGTGTTGGAGTCCTGGGTGTTGACCTGGTCTTCGTTGAAGCCGGTGCGTGCCGGTGGCAGCAGGGCATCAAGGATGCGCTCTTCGGCGGCGTCTTCGGCACGGTGGCCGACACGGACGATTTCCTGCTCGCGGAGCATCTTGATCGCGGCATCGGCCAGATCACGAATGATCGACTCGACGTCACGGCCAACGTAGCCGACTTCGGTGAACTTGGTCGCTTCGACCTTGATGAACGGGGCATTGGCCAGTTTGGCCAGGCGCCGGGCGATTTCGGTCTTGCCGACACCGGTCGGGCCGATCATCAGGATGTTCTTTGGCGTGACTTCAACGCGCAGCTCAGCCGGGAGCTGCATACGCCGCCAGCGGTTGCGCAGGGCAATGGCGACGGCGCGCTTGGCGTCGTCCTGGCCGATGATGTGGCGGTTGAGTTCGTGGACGATCTCGCGGGGGGTCATGGACATGGTTGTGATGGTCCTTGGGCTCGATAAGTCAGCGTGGAAAAGCCCGGCCACCGGGGCCGGGCGCCAGAACAGCTGAATTACTCGGCCAGGTCCTGCTCCTCGATAGTCAGGTGGTGGTTGGTGAACACACAGATGTCACCGGCGATGTTCAGGGCGGTCTCGGCGATTTCACGGGCCGAGAGGTCGGTCTTTTGCAGCAGGGCGCGGGCGGCGGCCTGGGCGTAGGCACCACCGGAACCCATGGCGATCAGGCCGTCTTCGGGTTCGACCACGTCACCGTTGCCGGTGATGATCAGCGAAGCATCCTTGTTGGCGACCGCCAGCATGGCTTCCAGACGGCTCAGGGAACGGTCGGTACGCCATTCCTTGGCCAGCTCGACGGCGGCGCGGATCAGATGGCCCTGGTGTTTTTCCAGCTGGCCTTCAAAACGTTCGAACAGGGTGAATGCGTCGGCGGTGGCACCGGCGAAGCCGGCGATGACCTGACCGTGGTACAGGCGGCGGACTTTCTTGGCGTTGCCTTTCATCACGGTATTGCCGAGAGAAACCTGGCCGTCGCCGCCCATGACGACTTTGCCGTGGCGGCGAACTGAAACGATGGTGGTCAAGGGAGAGTCTCCACGCAGCGGGGCGAAAATGCCTGATGCAGACTCATATGGGGGTGGTGGGAAGGATTTCAACCTTGAAGGATGAGTGGTCAATCTTTATCGCGGGGCAAGCCCGCTCCCACAGGACTATCACCATCCTGGTGGGAGCGGGCTTGCCCCGCGATGATCAGGCTTCGTGGCTGATGTGCCCATCGACCAAGGTATAACGCACCGCACCCGGCAGGCAGTGGCCGATGAACGGGCAGTTGTCGCCTTTGGAGCGCCACTGTTCACCCGCCACGGTCGAGGCCTTGGCATCGAACAGCACCAGATCGGCGGCACCGCCGACTTTCAGTTGCCCGGCCGGCAGGCGCAGGGCCTCGGCAGGGCCGCTGGACAAACGTTGCAACAAAGTTGGCAGGTCGAGCAAGCCATCTTCCACCAGGGTCATCGCCAGTGGCAGCAGCAGTTCGACGCTGCTGATACCCGGCTCGGTGGCCCCGAACGGAGCCAGCTTGGCATCGCGCTCGTGCGGCTGGTGATGGCTGGAGATCGCCTGGATCACCCCGGACTTCACTGCCTCGCGCAGCCCGTCGCGGTCGGCGCGGGTGCGTAGCGGCGGCTGTACGTGGTACAGGCTGGAGAAGTCGCGCAGCGCTTCGTCGGTGAGAATCAGCTGGTACAGCGCCACGTCGGCGGTGACCGGCAGGCCCAATTCCTGGGCCTGGGCGATCAGGCGCGCGCCACGGGCGCTGGTCAGCTGGCTGAAGTGCGCGCGTACGCCAGTCTGTTCGACCAGCAGCAGGTTGCGCGCCAGGGCCACGGTTTCGGCGGTTTCCGGGATGCCCGGCAGGCCGAGGAAGCTGGCCATGGCACCTTCGTGGGCGAGGCCGCCCTCGGCCAGGTCGCGGTCCTGGGAGTGGAAGATCACCGTCAGGTCGAAGGTTGCCGCGTACTCCAGGGCGCGTGCCAGGGTACGGTTGTTGCCAAAGGCTTTCAGGCCGTTGCCGAACGCCACGCAGCCGGCGTCGCGCAGGGCGATCAGCTCTGCCAGCTGTTCGCCTTCCAGGCCTTTGCTCAGGGCGCCGATCGGGAACACTTTGCTGTGCCCGGCTTCGCGGGCGCGGTCGAGGATCAGCTCAGCGACGGCCGAGGTGTCCAGTACCGGCTTGGTCTGCGGTGGGCAGCACAGGCTGGTGATGCCGCCAGCGGCCGCAGCGCGGGTTTCGCTGGCGATGCTGCCTTTGCGGCTGTAACCCGGCTCGCGCAGGGCGACGTTGAGGTCGACCAGGCCGGGGGCGGCGATCAGGCCTGTTGCATCGATGCTGCGTGCCGGACTGAAGCCGGCAGGCGCTGCGCCCATGGCGACAATCTTGCCGGCATCGATATGCAGGTCAGTGGTCTGGTCCAGGCCGCTCTGTGGATCAATGACCCGGGCGCCGAGAATACTGAGGGTCACTGGGCGTTCTCCTGCTCGAATTGACGTTGCGCGGTCTGCCCGCTCATGGCCATCGACAGTACGGCCATGCGCACTGCGATACCGTAGGTGACCTGGTTGAGGATCACCGAGTGGGCACCGTCGGCCACCGCCGATTCGATCTCCACGCCGCGGTTGATCGGCCCCGGGTGCATGACGATGGCATCGGGCTTGGCCCCGGCCAGGCGTGCGGTGGTCAGGCCGAACAGGCGGTAGAACTCGCCTTCGCTGGGCAGCAGGCCGCCGGCCATGCGCTCACGCTGCAGGCGCAGCATGATCACCACGTCGACGTCCTTGAGGCCCTGTTCGAGGTCGGTGTAGACCTTCACGCCGTACTGCTCGATACCGATCGGCAGCAGGGTTTTCGGTCCGATCACGCGGATGTCCGGGCAACCCAGGGTTTTTAGCGCGAGCATGTTCGAACGCGCTACCCGCGAGTGCAGGATGTCGCCGACGATGGCCACCGAGAGATTCTCGAAGCCGCCTTTGTGCCGACGAATGGTCAGCATGTCGAGCATGCCCTGAGTCGGGTGGGCGTGACGGCCGTCGCCACCGTTGATGATCGCCACTTCCGGGCAGACGTGTTCGGCGATGAAGTGCGCGGCGCCGGAGTCGGCATGCCGCACGACAAACATGTCGGCGGCCATGGCTTCAAGGTTGCGCAGGGTGTCGAACAGGGTTTCGCCCTTGCTGGTCGAGGAGGTCGACACATTCAGGGTGATGACGTCGGCCGACAGCCGCTGGGCGGCCAGTTCGAAGGTGGTACGGGTACGGGTGGAGTTCTCGAAGAACACGTTGCAGACGGTCTTGCCGCGCAGCAACGGGACCTTTTTAACGGCCCGGGCGCCGACTTCCAGGAAGGAGTCGGCGGTGTCGAGGATCTCGGTCAGCAGTTCGCGGGGCAAACCGTCGAGCGAGAGAAAGTGGCGCAGCTGGCCCTGATCATTGAGCTGCAGCGGGCGCTTGGCGTCGATTGGCGTCATCGCGAGGGACTCTTAAAGGGCGGAAGCGGAAGCGAGGTCCTGGCGCTCGAGGGCGAGCGGTGCGGGTCCGGTCAATTTTACCCGTTCATGGGCGGCCAGCGACAGCGTCGCGCCGACCACATTCGGGCGGATCGGCAATTCGCCGGCATCCAGGTCGAGCAGACACACCAGCGTCACGCTGGCCGGACGGCCATAGTCGAACAATTCGTTGAGGGCGGCGCGGATGGTGCGACCGCTCATCAGCACGTCGTCGACCAGGATCAGATGCTGGCCTTCGATCTCGAATGGCAGCTCCGATGGGCGCACTTGTGGGTGCAGGCCGTTCTGGCTGAAGTCATCGCGATAGAACGAAACGTCGAGGGTGCCGAGGGCGGCATCGCTGCCCAGTTCTTCGAGCAGGGCCTGGGCAACCCAGATGCCCCCGGTGCGGATGCCGATGAAGCGTGGCTCGCTAATGTTGCGCCGGGCCAGATGGGCACGAAGGTCGACAGCCATCTGCCGGATCAGTTCGGCGGGATTGGGTAGGCTCATGCTTGCTCCTCAAGAGGCCGGGGGCGCAGCGCTGGCCCGGCTTGAATCCGATGATCAGGATTGCCCGGTATTGGCCTCCAGCCAGCCCTGCAGCAGCAGGGCGGCGGCAATGGCGTCGACCGGGTTGTCGCGGTAACTGCCACGCTGGCCGCCGCGGGCCATGCGCTCGCCCTTGGCTTCGAAGGTGGTCAGGCGTTCGTCGTGGGTATGCACGGGCAGGTTGAAACGGCCGTTCAGGCGCCGGGCGAATTTCTCGGCGCGGGCACTCATTTCGCTGGGGGTGCCGTCCATGTTCAGTGGCAGGCCAACGACGATGGCGTCGGGCTTCCACTCCTGGATGAGTTTTTCCACCTGGGTCCAGTCCGGTACACCGTTCTGGGCCTTGAGGGTACACAGCTCGCGGGCTTGGCCGGTGATGACCTGGCCGACGGCGACACCGATTTGTTTGGTGCCGTAGTCAAAGCCCAGCAGCAGACGCAGTTCGGCCATCAGGCGTGCCCCGCCTGGCTGGTCAGCAGGCTCAGGTTGATGCCCAGGCTTGCCGCTGCGGCTGCCAGACGCTGCTCGCAGGCCATGCCGAAGATGATCTCGGGGTCGAACGGGCAGTTAAGCCAGGCGTTGTCGGCCAGTTCCGCTTCCAGCTGGCCGGCTTCCCAGCCCGCATAGCCGAGGGTGATCAGGCTCTGTTTCGGCCCGCCACCATCGGCGATGGCGAACAGCACATCCTGGGAAGTGGTCAGCGACAGGCCGTCCAGCTCGACGGTGGCCTGGAAACGCTTGTCACTGGTGTGCAGGACAAAGCCGCGATCGCTCTGTACCGGGCCGCCCATGTAGATCGGTATGTGCATGCAACTGGCCGGCGGTTCGACGTTCGGGCGCAGTTGTTCGAGGATATCGGCCAGGTTTAGCTCCTGGGGCCGATTGACCACCAGCCCCATCGCGCCATTGGCGTTGTGCTCGACGATGTAGGTCAAGGTATGCGCGAAGTTCGGGTCGGCCATGTGCGGCATGGCAATCAGGAACTGATGCTTGAGGTAACTCGGGCTGAGGTTTTTCATGGCTATTAGTGTGGCGTCGGTACGGCAGACTGACAAGCCTGAAGTGTGGGAGCGGGCATGCTGTGGGAGCGGGCTTGCCCCGCGATTGCAATCTGCCAGTCACATCGTATCGCGGGGCAAGCCCGCTCCCACCGTTAATTGCTGGACAGACGGTCGCCGCGGGCGAAGCGCCAGGTACGAATGATCTCCAGCCGGTCGATGTCGGCCAGATCGCCGGTAAACGGTGCAAATGGCGCCGCCAGGCGAACAATGCGCTGGGCGGCCTGGTCGAGCAGCGGTTGCCCGGAAGACTCCAGCACCAGCACTTCATAAAGCGAGCCGTCGTGGTTGATCGAGACCATTAGTCGCAGGCTACCGTAGATCTGCTGGCGACGGGCTTCGTCAGGGTAATTAAGGTTGCCGATGCGCTCGACTTTCTTGCGCCATTCATCCTTGTACCAGGCGCCCTTGTCGCGCATGGTCGAGGCGGCATTCAGGCGATGGATACGCGGGCGCTTGGCGTACAGCTGTTGCTCGTTGGAGAGCTCGGCTTCGAGGCTGGCGATCTGGCTGGACAGCTGCGAGCTGTCAAAATCCGGGGTTGCAGCCTTGGGTTTGGGCTGCGGCTTGGCTTCTTTGGGCCGGGTTTCGACCTTTTGCGGCTTTGGCGCCTGGGTGGCGACTACGGCTTTGGGCGGCGCCGGTTGCGGCTGCACTTCGGGCTTGGCCGCGGGGGGCGGTGTCACCTTGTTGATCTTGCTGTCCTGGAACGGTGCGACTTCGGTGGTTTTCGGCACCGCTTTCTTGTCCAGGGTGCCGCTGCCCTGCTGGTTATCCTGGGCCAGGAAGTCAGCCTTCTGCGGGGCTTTCTCGCTCTTGAAGGTCGCCAGGGTGATTTCCATGGTGCGGCGGATTTCTTCCGGCTTGGCAATGGAAAAACCCACGCCGAGGATCAGCGCCAAGTGCACCAGGGCTGCCAGGAACAAGGTAAAGCCGAGCCGATCCGCCGGGCGAACGCGGGGCGGAGTGAAGTCGGCGGGGATGTCAGCAGGCAGCGTCATCAGGTATCCAGCAGCCGCGCGGCCGGGGGAAAACCGGCAGAACGGGTGCACAGGTCAAAAAAACGACCGGCATGATACCCCACTCTGCGCGGTTGCTCCGCGTCGGCGGTCAGCGCGCTTTGAGCTTGCGATCAATGGCATCCATCAACTGCACACCAATGCGGGTGCCAAAGGCGTTGTCGATTTCGCGGATGCAGGTCGGGCTGGTGACGTTGATTTCAGTCAGGTGCTCACCAATGACGTCCAGGCCTACGAACAACAGGCCTTTCTCGCGCAGGGTCGGGCCGACCTGTTCGGCGATCCAGCGATCGCGGTCAGTCAGCGGGCGGGCTTCGCCACGGCCGCCAGCGGCCAGGTTGCCACGGGTTTCGCCGCTGGCCGGAATGCGTGCCAGGCAGTAAGGCACCGGTTCGCCGTCGATCATCAGGATACGCTTGTCGCCATCGACGATCGCCGGCAGGTAGGCCTGGACCATGATCTGCGAGGCGCCATGCAGGGTCAGGGTCTCGAGAATTACCGAGAGGTTCGGGTCGCCCGCGCGATGGCGGAAGATCCCGGTGCCGCCCATGCCATCCAGCGGCTTGAGGATCACGTCGCCATGTTCGGCGGCGAATTCGCGAATGATGTCCGGGCGACGGCTGACCAGGGTCGGCGGCGTGCACTGCGGGAAGAGGGTGGCGAACAGTTTTTCGTTGCAGTCGCGCAGGCTCTGCGGGCGGTTTACCACCAGCACGCCAGCGGCTTCGGCCTGTTCCAACAGGTAGGTGCTGTAAACGAATTCCATGTCGAACGGCGGATCCTTGCGCATCAGGATCACGTCCAGATCGCTCAGGGCGTTGTCTTGCTCGGCTTCCAGCTCGAACCAGTGCTGCGGATCGGCGAACACCTTCAGCGGGCGCATCCGCGCGCGGGCCTGGCCCTTGCCCTGGTAGAGGTCCTGCTGTTCCATGTAGAACAGCGACCAGCCGCGTTCCTGGGCTGCCAGCAACATGGCCAGCGAGCTGTCCTTTTTGTAGGAGATGGACGCGATGGGGTCCATGACAATCCCGAGGCGAACGCTCATGGGGTAGTTCCTCTCGGCGGCGCTATGCCGCAGTAGCTCGAATGAAAAGTGGCGTCAGGGTGGCGCTCGCAGCGCTGGCGGTCAAGGGAAAAACGCATCCAGGATGGCGCTGCGGCGGGCCGTGGCGCAGGCCGATGGAATGCACCCCCAGAGTGTGCTAAAAAGGCCTGGCACGTGGCCTGCACGGCCTTTCCAGGCGACGCTTGAGCAGCGATGGTAGAGCAATTATGGAACAGCCCGGCGCGGCACTGAAGGTGATGGTGATCGATGACTCGAAAACGATCCGTCGCACCGCACAAATGTTGCTCAATGAAGCAGGCTGCGAGGTCATCACCGCCACCGACGGCTTTGATGCGCTGGCCAAGATCGTCGACCAGCATCCGCAGATCATTTTCGTCGACGTGCTGATGCCGCGTCTGGACGGTTACCAGACCTGCGCCCTGATCAAGCACAACAGTGCTTTCAAGGACACGCCGGTGATTCTCCTGTCGTCCCGTGACGGCCTGTTCGACAAGGCCAGGGGCCGCGTGGTCGGCTCCGATCAATTTTTGACCAAACCTTTCAGCAAGGAAGAACTGCTGGACGCAATCAGGGCCCATGTGCCCGGGTTCGCCGCAGAAGAACAACACGCACCCTGACGCCGCGCCCCGGCAGCGGCGTCCAGTCCTTTGATGGGGAACAGCATGGCCCGAGTTCTGATCGTCGACGATTCGCCGACCGAAATGTACAAACTGACCGGAATGCTCGAAAAACACGGGCATCAGGTGCTCAAGGCCGAGAATGGCGCCGATGGCGTGGCGCTGGCGCGTCACGAAAAGCCGGATGCGGTGCTGATGGATATCGTCATGCCCGGTGTCAACGGTTTCCAGGCGACCCGTCAGCTCAGCAAAGACCCGGAAACAGCCGCCATCCCGGTGATCATCGTTACCACCAAGGATCAGGAAACTGACAAGGTCTGGGGCAAGCGTCAAGGCGCCAGCGACTACCTGACCAAGCCGGTGGATGAAGAGACCCTGATCAAGGTGCTCAACGGCGTGCTCAAAGGTTGACCACCCAACCCATGGGCGAGTCGCTGACGGCCTTCGAACTGCTGCTGGACATTGACCGGCGCTGCCGGCTGCTGGCGGCCGATCTGCCGTTGCAGGAAACCCGCCTGCAGAGCTGGAGCGGTATTGGCTTTCGCATCGGCGAGCAATGGTTCGTCGCGCCCATGGGCGAGGTCGCCGAAGTCCTGCATGAGCCGCGCCTGAGCCGGATTCCCGGGGTAAAACCCTGGGTCAGCGGGGTGGCCAACCTGCGTGGGCGGTTGTTGCCGGTCATGGACCTGTGCGGCTTTTTTGGCCTCGGGCTGTCGGCACCGCGCAAGCAGCGACGGGTGCTGGTGCTCGATCATGAAGAGCTGTTTGCCGGGCTGTTGGTCGACGAGGTGCTGGGGTTGCAGCATTTTCCCCTGCACAGCCTCGAATTGTCGCCGCCCACCCCGTTGCTCAACGGTGCGGAACCCTTTGTCCAGGGCCATTTCCAGCAGCAACGCTGCTGGGCCATTTTCAGCCCGCTGGCCCTGGCCCAGGCGCCGGGCTTTCTCGACGTGGCGTTGTAAAGGAATGCCGGATTCGTGACCAAGACCACCACCGCTTCTTCAACCCCAGGCTCGCGCAGCAGCGCCCGGATCGCGGCGTTGTTCGTCGTGTTGATCCTGTCGATCATCCTGTTGTTCGCCAACTTCGCCTACCTCAACACCCAGGCCAATTACGACAAGCAGTACATCGGCCACGCCGGTGAGTTGCGGGTGTTGTCCCAGCGCATTGCCAAGAACGCCACCGAAGCGGCAGCGGGCAAGGCGCGGGCGTTTCGCCTGCTCAGCGAGGCGCGTAACGATTTCGAACAGCGCTGGGGTTACCTGAACAAAGGTGACGCGGCCACCGGCCTGCCTGCCGCACCACCGGCGGTGCGCAACGAAATGGATGCGGTGCTGCGCGACTGGGAAGGTTTGCGCAAGAACACCGATACCATTCTGGCCAGTGAGCAGACCGTGTTGTCGCTGCATCAGGTTGCCGCAACCCTGGCCGAGACCGTGCCGCAACTGCAGGTTGAGTACGAAAAAGTCGTCGAAATCCTGCTGCAGAGCGGCGCTCCGGCCAATCAGGTGGCGGTGGCCCAGCGCCAGTCGCTGCTGGCCGAGCGCATCCTTGGTTCGGTCAATACCGTGCTGGCCGGTGACGAGACTTCAGTGCAGGCCGCCGACGCCTTTGGTCGCGATGCCAGCCGTTTCGGCCAGGTGCTCGAAGGCATGCTCGGCGGCAACCCGACCCTGAATATCACCCGTGTTCAAGACCTCGATGCCCGGGCGCGGCTGGCGGATATCGCCGAGCTGTTCCAGTTCGTTGCCGGTTCCGTGGATGAGATTCTCGAAACCTCGCCAGAACTGTTCCGCGTGCGTGAGGCGGCCGGGAACATCTTCAACCAGTCGCAGACCCTGCTCGATGAAGCCTCGCGCCTGGCCAACGGCTTCGAGAACCTTGCCGGCGGGCGCACCCTGGATACCGTCGGTGGCTATGTGCTGGGGCTGCTGGCACTGGCGTCGATCATCCTCATCGGCCTGGTGATGGTCCGTGAAACCCATCGCCAGCTGCGTGAAACCGCGCAGATGAATGAGCGCAACCAGCAAGCGATCATGCGCTTGCTCGACGAAATTGAAGACCTGGCCGATGGCGACCTGACGGTGATGGTGTCGGTGACCGAAGACTTCACCGGTGCGATTGCCGACTCGATCAATTACTCCATCGACCAGTTGCGTGACCTGGTGGCCACCATCAACCTCAGTGCCGAGGAAGTGGCCAGCGCCGTGCAGGACACCCAGAACACCGCCCACCAGCTGGCCAAGGCCTCGGAGCACCAGGCCGAGCAGATCACCGAAGCCTCGGTGGCAGTCGGCGACATGGCCGAATCCATCGACCGGGTTTCCACCCATGCCTACGAGTCGGCGAAGGTTGCCGAGCGCTCGGTGGCCATTGCCAACAAGGGCAATGAAGTGGTGCACAACACCATCCGCGGCATGGACAACATTCGCGAACAGATCCAGGACACCGCCAAACGGATCAAGCGCCTGGGCGAGTCGTCCCAGGAGATCGGCGACATCGTCAGCCTGATCGATGACATTGCCGACCAGACCAACATCCTCGCCCTCAATGCGGCGATCCAGGCATCGCTGGCGGGCGAGGCGGGGCGCGGCTTCGCCGTGGTCGCCGACGAGGTGCAGCGTCTGGCTGAACGCTCGTCCTCGGCCACCCGGCAGATCGAGGCATTGGTCCGCACCATTCAGACCGACACCAACGAGGCGGTGATTTCCATGGAGCAGACCACTGCTGAAGTGGTGCGCGGTGCGCGCCTGGCCCAGGATGCCGGCGTCGCCCTGGAGGAGATCGAAGGGGTGTCGCAAACCCTCGCCGAACTCATCCACAGCATCTCCGACGCCGCCCAGCTCCAGACCTCATCGGCCGGGCAGATCTCGCATACCATGGCGATAATCCAGCAAATCACCTCACAGACCTCGGCAGGATCCAGCGCGACCGCCGAAAGCATTGGCAACCTGGCCCGTATGGCCAGTGAAATGCGCCGCTCGGTGTCCGGTTTCACCCTGCCACCGAACCCACCACGTTGAGCGCCCGCACGTGAGCATGGCAACGGGAGCAGATATGGCTGAGCGCCACGACACGGTAGCCCTGACTTGGGTCAAGAGTGCCATCGCCGACTGCCTGGCCCAGGCACGCCTGGCGCTGGAGCACTTTTGCGCGGAACCTGGCGATGAAGATGACCTGCTCGGGTTTATCGACAACCTGCACCAGGTGCGCGGCTGCCTGGTGATGCTCGAACTCAGTGGCGCCGCATTGCTCGCCGAAGAGCTGGAGCAACTGGGCATAGCCCTGAAGGAAAAGCGTGTCAGCCAGCGCGGCGAAGCCCTGGGCGCCTTGTTTCGCGGCCTTGAACAGCTGCCGCTGTATCTGGAACGGCTGCGTAGCGCCCGGCGCGACCTGCCGCTGGTGGTGCTGCCGGTGCTCAACCAGCTGCGGGCCGAGCGTGGTGTCGAGCCTTTGGCTGTCGGCAGCCTGTCCGGCACGGCGCCGGGGGCGGCCGAGGAACTGGCCAATCTTGATTTATCCCTGGGTTCCCTGCGCGAGCGTCTGCAGGCGGGTTCCGACCGCGATGCCCTGCGATCGGTGGTGGCAGCGCTGTGTGAGGACCTGATGCGGGTCAAGGAACGTCTAGACCTGTTTGTCCGCAGTGACCGTCAGCGTATCGATGACCTGCAGCCCTTGCTTTCGCCCCTGCGGCAGATTGCCGATACCCTGGCGGTGCTCGGCTTCAGCCAGCCCCGGCGGGTGATCATCGACCAGGTGCTGGTGCTGCAGAGTCTGGCCCAGGGCCAGCGCGCGCCAGACGATGCGGTGTTGATGGATATCGCCGGCGCGCTGCTGTATGTCGAAGCAACCCTGGCGGGCATGGTCGGCCCGCTGGAGCAGCACCCGAACCAGAGTTCGCTGCCTGGCACCGACCTGGCCGAAATCCGTCAGCTTGTGCTGGAAGAGGCCCATTCGGTGTTGCAGCAGGTCAAGGATCAGCTCGGTGATTGTCTTGATGCCGGCTGGCAGCCCCAGCGCCTACTGGTACTGCCGAACTTGCTGCAGCAGATCCGCGGCGCCCTGGCCATGCTGATGCTGCCCCGCGCGGCTGCTCTGATTGGTCAGTGTGCCGACTATGCCCAGCGTCACCTGCTCGGCGCGGCGCCACCGGATGCCACAGCACTGGCGCACCTGGCCGATTCCTTGAGCGCCGGTGAGTGCTATCTGCAATGGTTGCTCGCTGATCCACAAGCCAATCCCCGGCAGTTTCTCGACGCTGCCCAGGCCAGCCTGGCGGCGCTGGGTTATATGCCTGAGCCGGAGCCCGAACCCGAACCTGAAGTGGTGGAGGTCGAGGCGGCGGTTATCGAGCAGCCGGTGGTTGATGACGAGCTGCGCGAGGTGTTCCTCGAAGAGGCCGATGAGCTCCTGCCTCAGCTCAATCAACAATGGGCGCGCTGGCAGGCCAACACTGGCGACCGCGACGCCCTGGTAGAACTGCGTCGGGGCCTGCACACCCTCAAGGGCAGCGGGCGGATGGTCGCCGCGCAAGGTCTGGCGGAGCTGGCCTGGGCGGCCGAGCACCTGCTCAATCGGGTCCTTGAGGGCCGCGTCGAAGTGGGGGCTGCGCCGCTGGCCAGTCTGCAGCAGGCATTGACGTTGATCCCCGGCTTGCTGGTGGCCTTTGCCAACGGTCAGGTGCAGGCGGGCAAAGAGGTCGAGCAGCTGGCCTTGCAACTGCACGCCCTGGCAATGAATGACGCGCCCCATGAGGCCGACGCCAGCGAGGCCATCGACCCGCAGTTGCTGGAGATTTTTCGCAACGAGGCCGAGGGGCATCTGGCCAGTCTCGACAGCTTCCTGGCAGCCGCCGATCAGCAGTTGCCGCAACCGGTCAGTGACAGTTTGCAGCGCGCGTTTCACACCCTCAAAGGCAGCGCCGCCATGGCCGGGGTGCTACCGATTGCCGAACTTGCCGCCGC
This sequence comes from Pseudomonas alkylphenolica, assembly GCF_000746525.1. Taxonomy (NCBI): domain Bacteria; kingdom Pseudomonadati; phylum Pseudomonadota; class Gammaproteobacteria; order Pseudomonadales; family Pseudomonadaceae; genus Pseudomonas; species Pseudomonas alkylphenolica. The sequence goes on along the minus strand of NZ_CP009048.1, from coordinate 5,339,679 downwards.
GCTCGACCTGCTGGCCCGGGAGTTCAAGGCCCATCAGCTGGCCTTCGACCTTGAAGAAATCTACCTGCTGGAGAGCGCCGAACCGCTGTTGCGCCGCGGCCTGGCACAGTTGTCCAGTGCGCCGCTGGCGGTGATCAGCGGTGCTTCGACCCTGATCGAGGAAATCCATCAGGTGGTTGAAGCACGTCTGCAGGCCCTGCTTCAGGCGCCGAGCCAGGGCCTGCGGATCAAGCGCGATCCGCAGTTGATTGCCAGCTTCCTCGCCCAGGGCATGGATATCCTGCTCGATGCCGAATCGCTGTTGTTGCGCTGGCAAGAGCACCCGAGCGAGCGTCAGGAACTCACGGCGCTGCTCGATGAATTGACCACCCTGGGCCAGAGCGCCCACCTGGCTGACCTGTGGCAAGTGGATGAACTCTGCGAAGCCTTGCTGGACCTGTATGGTGCAGTCGAGGAAAGCAGCCTGGCCGTCAGTGCACGCTTTTTCGAACAGGCGCAGCACGCCCATGAGGCGCTGATCGACATGCTCGACCAGCTTGCTGCCGGTCAGGAGGTGGATGCCCATCCTGAACGCCTTGAAGCCTTGCGTGAACTGCTCGACGAAGCGTTGGCACCCGAGGCTACGGGGCTGATCAGCCATCGTCAGGGGCAGGCGCAGATCGCCGATCTGAGCGCTGCAACGGCAGCGCTGGCGATGGACCCTGCCGTGATCGAGCTGTTTCTCGAAGAGGCCAGCGATGTGCTGCAAAGCGCCAACCAGGCGCTGGAGCGCTGGTTGGCCGATGCCGACAATGCCTCGGCGTTGTCGTCGTTGCACCGTGACCTGCAGACCCTCAAGGGTGGTGCGCAGATGGCCGCCATTGGTGCGGTCGAGGTGCTAGCCCAGGAACTTGAGCTGTTGTACGAAGGCCTGGTGGATCGACGTTTCGCTCCGAGCGCTGAGCTGTTCAGCTTGCTCCGTAGCAGCCATGCCCAATTGGCCGAGGTGCTTGAACAGCTACAGGCAGGCCGGGAGCCCTCGTCGGCGGTGACGTTGCTGGCGGCGCTGCGTGAGTATCGTCACAGCGCGCCTCCTGTTGCGGCAGCGGACAAGCCTGCCGACCCGGTGCAGGAAGCCGGCGACAAGGAGCTGCTGGAAATTTTCCTCGAAGAGAGCTTCGATATTGTCGAAAGCTCCGGCGCCGCCTTGCTGCGCTGGCAAGCCGAATCGCGTAATGCGGTCGAGGTGGAGAACCTGCTGCGCGATCTGCATACCCTCAAGGGTGGTGCGCGCATGGTCGAGATCGCGCCGATCGGCGATCTGGCCCACGAACTGGAGTTTCTCTATGAACTGCTGGCTGCCGGGCAATTGCAGCCCAGTGCGGCGCTGTTCAGCCTGTTGCAGAACTGCCATGACCGCCTGGCGCACATGCTCGACGCGGTGCGCCTGCAACAGCCGTTGCACGCGGCGACAGCGCTGATCGACTACATTCGCAACTTCAGCAGTGCGGCGCTGGCCGATACCGCAGCCCAGCAGTCGCATCCTGAAGCGGCCACAGCGGTGGAAGCACCGGTGGCAGCCCCCGAGCGCGGGCCGGTGGACATGGTCAAGGTGGCCTCTGACCTGCTGGATGACCTCGGCAACCTGGCGGGCGAACATTCGATCATCCGCGGGCGCATCGAACAGCAGGTCAATGATGCCCAGGTCGCGCTGAACGAGATGGAAACCACCCTGGAGCGCATGCGCGATCAGTTGCGCCGTCTGGATACTGAAACCCAGGGCCGAATCCTCAGTCGTCAGCAGGGGGAGGGCGATGGCCAGGTCTATGACGACTTCGACCCGCTGGAAATGGACCGCCACTCCCAGTTGCAACAGCTGTCGCGGGCCTTGTTCGAGTCGGCCTCCGACCTGCTCGATCTCAAGGAAACCCTGACCCTGCGTGCCCAGGAAGCGCAAAGCCTGCTGCAGCAGCAGGGGCGGGTCAGCAGCGAGCTGCAAGAGGGCCTGATGCGCACGCGCATGGTGCCGTTCGAACGTCTGGTGCCACGGCTGCAGCGGGTGGTGCGGCAGGTGGCCAGCGAGCTCGGCAAACAGGTCGAGCTGGTGGTCGGCAATGCCGAAGGCGAGATGGACCGTAGCGTGCTGGAACGCATGGTGGCACCGCTGGAACACATGCTGCGCAACGCCGTCGACCATGGCCTGGAGTCCCGTGAAATCCGCCTGGCCGCCGGCAAGCCGGAGCAGGGGCTGATTTCGCTGACCCTGTTGCACGAAGGCGCTGATATCGTCATTGAAATGACCGACGACGGTGCCGGTGTGCCACTGGACGCGGTACGGAGCAAGGCGATCAAGCGAGGCTTGCTCGACCCCGCGGCGGTCCTCAGCGACCATGAGGTGATGCAGTTCATTCTCCAGCCGGGGTTCTCCACCGCCGAGAAAATTACCCAGATCTCCGGGCGGGGCCTGGGCATGGACGTGGTCCATGAAGAGGTCAAGCAACTCGGTGGCTCGATGGTGATCGAATCCAGTCCAGGCAAGGGCGCGCGCTTTCTGATTCGCTTGCCGTTTACCGTGTCGGTCAACCGCGCGCTGATGGTGCAGTACGGCGAAGAGCAGTACGCGGTGCCGCTCAACACCATCGAAGGCATTGTGCGCGTGCCGCCGGCCGAGCTGGAAGCCTGCTATCAGCTGGATCCGCCGCACTATGAGTACGCCGGGCGTCGCTACGAACTGCGTTACCTCGGTGAGCTGCTGCAAGGTGCCGTGCAACCGCGTCTGCTGGGCCAGAGCCTGCCGCTGCCGGTGTTGCTGGTGCATTCTCATGAACAACAGTTCGCAATCCAGGTCGACAGCCTGGCGGCCAGCCGCGAGATCGTGGTGAAGAGCCTCGGGCCGCAGTTTGCCAGCGTCCAGGGGCTGTCCGGAGCGACCTTGCTGGGCGATGGCCGGGTGGTGCTGATTGTTGATTTGCCAGGCCAGCTGCGCGGCTTGCAGCAGCATCACGCCCAGCAAGCGGGTAGCTCTGCTCGTTTGCCTGCGCAGCAGGTCGACCAGGCGCCGAAGCGGCCATTGCTGGTGATGGTGGTCGATGATTCGGTGACCGTGCGCAAGGTTACCGGCCGCCTGCTTGAACGTCATGGCATGAACGTGCTGACCGCCAAGGACGGCGTCGATGCGATGACGCTGCTGCAGGAGCATCGTCCGGATGTGTTGCTGCTGGACATCGAAATGCCGCGTATGGATGGTTTTGAGGTGGCCACGCAGATCCGTCACGACCCGGCCCTGAAGGACCTGCCCATCATCATGATCACCTCGCGGACCGGGCAGAAACACCGTGACCGGGCGATGTCCATCGGGGTCAACGACTACCTGGGCAAACCCTATCAGGAGTCGGTGTTGCTGCAGAGTATTGCGCTTTGGAGTAACCCTCATGCTTGAACAGTCCGCCCGCAATGGCCGTCGTAGTAGCTTGACCGGCTTGCTGCTGGCGTTGGCCGATCGTTGCCTGGTACTGCCCAACGTCGCGGTGGCTGAACTGATCGGCTATCAAGCCGGCACCCCGGCGCCTGAACAGCCCGAGTGGATGCTCGGCTGGATCGATTGGCGTAACCAGCGTCTGCCGCTGCTCAGCTTCGAGGCGGCTTGTGGTGGACAGGTGCGGGTAGGGGAGCGGGCGCGCATCGTCGTGCTCAACGCCTTGGGGGGCAGCCGTTTGCGCTTCATTGCCGTGCTGGTGCAGGGCATTCCGCGCTCATGCAAGCTCGACAGCCAGCTCAACTACGTCGATGTGCCCCTGGCTGCGCTGGAACTGGCGGCAGTGCAGGTCGGCGATCAGGTAGCCAGGGTGCCCGACCTGCCAGCGCTTGAACAGTTGCTGGAGGATGCAGGGCTGGTTTGAAACATCTGCCTGGGTAGGATAGGAAGCCTGGCCGTCGTTCGGAGGACCCTGTTGCATGTATCACGGTGAACGTTTCAATGCCTGGACGCACCTGGTCGGCGCGGTGCTGGCCTGTATCGGCGCAGTCTGGCTGCTGGTGGTGGCCAGTCTGCAGGGCGATCCCTGGAAGATCGTCAGCCTGGCGATCTACGGCTTTACCCTGCTGTTGCTCTACAGCATTTCAACGATCTATCACAGCGTGCGCGGCAAGGCCAAAGTGGTGATGCGCAAGCTCGATCATCTGTCGATCTATCTGTTGATTGCCGGCAGTTACACGCCGTTTTGTCTGGTCAGCCTGCGCGGGCCGTGGGGCTGGAGCCTGTTCGGGGTGGTCTGGGGGCTGGCGGTGATCGGCATGCTTCAGGAGATCAAGCCGCGCTCCGAAGCGCGGGTGCTATCGATCATCATCTATGCGCTGATGGGCTGGATCGTGCTGGTCGCAGTCAAGCCGCTGCTGGCCAGTCTCGGGGCTGCCGGTTTTGCCTGGCTGGCGGCCGGTGGTGCGTTCTACACCATCGGCATCATCTTCTTTGCCTATGACAGTCGCTTTCGCCACTGGCATGGCATCTGGCACCTGTTTGTCATTGCCGGCAGCCTGTTGCACTTCATCGCGGTATTTTTCTACGTGCTCTAGAAGTCGCCCCACAGCTGCTGGGCAACCGCCAAGGCCACCACCGGAGCGGTTTCGGTACGCAGGACCCGTGGGCCGAGGCGCGCGGCATGAAAACCGGCGGCTTTGGCCTGCTCGACTTCGGCCTCGCTCAAACCGCCTTCCGGGCCGATCAGGAATGCCAGGCTTTGCGGCTTCTGGTGGCTGACCAGCGGCTCGGCCACCGGGTGCAGGACCAGCTTGAGCTGTTCATCACAGGCCTTGAACCAGTCGGCCAGCAGTACCGGTGGGTTGATCTGCGGCACGCTTGAACGGCCGCACTGCTCACAGGCACTGATTGCCACCTGGCGCCAGTGGGCCAGGCGTTTGTCGGCGCGTTCGTCCTTGAGGCGTACTTCACAGCGCTCGCTGACGATCGGGGTGATGACGTTGGCCCCCAGTTCGGTGGCTTTCTGGATCGCCCAGTCCATCCGCTCGCCGCGCGACAGGCCCTGGCCGAGGTGGACCTTGAGGCTGGAGTCTGCTTGCCCGGCGAAGGACTCGTTCAGTTGCACCCGTACGGTTTTCTTGCCGACTTCGAGCAATTGGCCGAGGAATTCCTGGCCGCTGCCGTCGAACAGCTGTACGGCATCGCCAGCGGTCATGCGCAGTACGCGGCCAATGTAGTGGGCCTGGGCTTCGGGCAAGTCGTGCTCGCCGAGGCTCAAGGGGGCGTCGATGAAGAAGCGGGACAGTCTCATTTGAAAACTCGGAATATGTGTTGGTCTATCGCGGGGCAAGCTCGCTCCCACAGGGGATGTGTGACGCCTGTGGGAGCGGGCTTGCCCCGCGATGCTTGCTAGCCCGGATCGCGAAAATCAGGATGGAAATTACCCGGAACCGCCACACTGACGCTGTCGCGCGTAGCGATATCGATACCCTCACTGGCCACTTCGGCAAGGAAATCGATCTGTTCCGGGGTAATCACATACGGCGGCAGGAAGTACACCACGCTGCCCAGCGGGCGTAGCAGGGCGCCGCGTGTCAGGGCGTGTTCGAAGACTTTCAGACCGCGCCGTTCCTGCCACGGATAAGCGCTCTTGCTGGCCTTGTCCTGGACCATCTCGATCGCCAGGGCCATACCGGTCTGGCGCACTTCGGCGACGTGCGGATGATCGATCAGATGCGCCGTGGCGCTGGCCATCCGCGAGGCCAGGGCCTTGTTGTTCTCGATCACGTTGTCCTGTTCGAAAATATCCAGGGTCGCCAGTGCCGCCGCACAGGCCAGCGGGTTGCCGGTGTAACTGTGCGAGTGGAGGAAGGCGCGCAGGGTCGAGTAGTCGTCGTAGAAAGCGTTGTACACCTCGTCGGTGGTCAGGCACGCCGCCAGTGGCAGGTAGCCGCCGGTCAGGGCCTTGGACAGGCACAGGAAGTCGGGGCGAATGCCGGCCTGCTCACAGGCGAACATCGTCCCGGTACGGCCGAAACCAACGGCGATCTCGTCGTGGATCAGGTGCACGCCATAGCGGTCGCAGGCCTCGCGCAGTAGCTTGAGGTAAACCGGGTGGTACATGCGCATACCGCCCGCGCCCTGGATCAGCGGCTCGACGATCACTGCGGCGAGCGTGTCGTGGTGCTCGGCCAGGGTCTGCTCCATGGCGGCGAACATCGTGCGCGAGTGCTCCTCCCAGCTCACGCCCTCAGGGCGCAGGTAGCAATCGGGGCTTGGCACCTTGATGGTGTCGAGCAGCAGCGCCTTATAGGTTTCGGTGAACAGCGGTACATCGCCCACCGACATCGCCGCGATGGTCTCGCCGTGGTAGCTGTTGCTCAGGGTGACGAAGCGCTTCTTCTCTGGCAGGCCTTTGTTGAGCCAGTAGTGAAAGCTCATTTTCAGCGCCACTTCGATGCAGGACGAACCATTATCGGCGTAGAAGCACCGGGTCAGCCCCTCGGGCGTAATCTGCACCAGGCGTTCGGACAGCTCGATCACCGGTTGGTGGCTGAAGCCTGCGAGGATCACGTGCTCAAGCTGATCGACCTGGTCTTTGATGCGCTGGTTGATCCGCGGGTTGGCATGCCCGAAGACGTTGACCCACCAGGAGCTGACCGCGTCGAGGTAGCGTTTGCCTTCGAAGTCTTCCAGCCACACGCCTTCGCCGCGCTTGATCGGGATCAGCGGCAGTTGTTCATGGTCTTTCATCTGGGTGCAGGGGTGCCACAGGACCTTCAGGTCACGTTGCATCCACTGTTGGTTGAGGCCCATTTCTCTTCTCCTGGCGACGACAGCGCGGACATGCGGCGCAAGCCTATGCAATGCGTCGGTCGAGGACAACCCGTGACATGCAATCAGCCGCTGGCGTCGCTAGCCGGGGGACTTGGCCTCGCGTATTCTTCGGCTACTCTTTCCAGGGGGAATCCCCCCATCTTTCTGCTTTGATCCGGAGTTCGCCAACATGTCTGCTGGGTGGCTGCGCGCCTGTGCGCTGGTAATGATAGGACTGTTCAGCGGCACTGCGCTGGCCAAGGACAAAACCCCGACGGCAATCGTCGTCGGCGGTGGTCTGGCTGGCCTGACTGCCGCTTATGAATTGCAGGGCAAGGGCTGGCAGGTAACCCTGCTCGAAGCCAAATCGGGGATGGGCGGGCGTTCCGGGCTGGCCACCAGCGAATGGATCGGTAACAGCAAGGCCCAGCCGATCCTCAACCAGTACCTCGATACCTTCAAGATCAGCACCCTGCCGGCACCGGAGTTCGTCCGTACACCGGGTTACCTGATCGATGGCGAGTATTTCAGCTCGTCCGACCTTGCGACCAAGCAACCGGCGACCGCCGAGGCGCTCAAGCGCTATGAAAAGACCCTCGACGATCTGGCGCGCTCGATTGACGACCCGCAGAACCCGGCGGCCAACAGCACCTTGTTCGCCCTCGACCAGCTGAACGTGTCCAGTTGGCTGGACAAGCTGCAGCTGCCGACCACCGCGCGTCAGTTGGTCAACCAGCAGATCCGCACCCGCTACGACGAGCCATCGCGCCTGTCGCTGCTGTATTTCGCCCAGCAGACCCGCGTCTATCGCGGCGTCAGCGACCGTGACCTGCGCGCCGCGCGCCTGCCAGGTGGCAGCCCGGTGCTTGCCCAGGCGTTCGTCAAGCAGCTGAAGACCATCAAGACCAGCTCGCCGGTCAGTGCCATTACCCAGGACAAGGACGGCGTGACTGTCAAAGTCGGCAGCGTCGGTTATCAGGCCGATTACGTGGTCCTGGCCGTGCCACTGCGCGCGCTGGCCAAGATTCAGATGACCCCGGGCCTGGACACCAAACACCTGGCCGCCTTGAAGGGCACCAACTATGGCTGGCGTGACCAGCTGTTGCTGAAGTTCAAGCACCCTGTGTGGGAGAGCCGTGCGCGCATGTCTGGCGAAATCTACAGCAACACCGGTCTTGGCATGCTGTGGGTCGAGCCTGCGCTCAAAGGTGGCGCCAACGTTGTCATCAACCTGTCCGGCGACAACGCGCGCCTGCTGCAGGCTTTCGGCGACAAGCAGATGGTCGACCAGGTGTTGATCCGCATGCATGCGTTCTACCCACAGGCTCGCGGAGCCTTCACCGGTTACGAAGTCCGCCGTTACAGCACCGACGCCAACATGGGCGGTGCCTACCTGGCCTATGGTCCGGGCCAGATCAGCAAATTCTGGCGCTTGTGGGAGCGTCCGGTGCAGCGTATCGCCTTTGCCGGTGAGCACACTGATGCGCTCTACCCTGGCACGCTCGAAGGCGCGTTGCGCAGTGGTCAGCGTGCAGCCAGCCAGGTCCAGGACCTGTCGACGGGCAAGTCCTTCGACCCTGTCAGCGCGGCGCCAGCCGCAGCAGCAGCCGCTACTGCGGTGGCGGCCAGCAAGGGCAACTTCTTCTCCAACCTGTTTGGTGGGTCGTCCGACAAGTCTGCCAAGGCAGCGGATCCGGTGAAGAAGGAAGCGAGCAAGCCAGGCTTCTTCTCGCGGATGTTCGGCAGTGACGACAAGCCGGTTGAAAAACCTGCGGCCAAGCCGGCGGAAGCTGCTCAGGCACCGGTTGCAGCTCCTGCGCCAGTAGTGCCTCCGGTTGCCAAGGAAGAGCCGGTCAAGGCTGCACCGGTCAAGGCTGCGCCCGCCAAGGCGGCAGTCAAGCCAGCACCGGTGAAAAAGCCGGTGGCCAAGGCCGAGCAGGCGAAGAAGACCGCCGCGAAACCTGCGCCGGTCAAGAAGCCAGTGGCCAACGTGCAGGCTAAAGCGCAGTAATTGAGTTGGATTTATCGCGGGGCAAGCCCGCTCCCACAGGATCAGAGTCAATCCTGTGGGAGCGGGCTTGCCCCGCGATGTCGCTACACCTTCCCCTACAGTTAATGTTTCCTTAATAACGCTGTTACACACTATTCATCGTTTTTTTCGATATTTCGAAGCAAATTTTTCCGCTTTAATTCGATAAATAAGTTGTTAGTCTGAGCACAGTTCTTACAGGGAAACACGGCAATGCAACTGCGCAATTCATCTTCTCGCTACGGCCTGGTCAGCATCGTCATGCACTGGGGCGTGGCACTGGCAGTGTTCGGTTTGTTCGGGCTGGGTCTGTGGATGATGGGCCTGGACTACTACAGTCCTTGGCGCAAAGAAGCCCCCGACCTGCACAAGAGCATCGGCCTGGTCTTGCTGGCAGTGATGTTGGCGCGCGTGGCCTGGCGCTTCATCAGCCCGCCACCAGCGGCGCTGCCGAACCACGGCAAGCTGACACGCATAGCCTCCAAGGCCGGGCACGGTCTGCTTTATCTTGGCCTGTTCGCGGTGATGATCGCCGGTTACCTGATATCCACCTCCGATGGCGTGGGTATCCCGGTGTTCGGCCTTTTTGAAGTGCCAGCGCTGGTCAGCGACTTGCCCGATCAGGCGGATATTGCCGGTGTAATCCATTTCTACCTGGCCTGGGGCCTGGTGATTTTTGCCGGTCTGCACGGACTGGCTGCCCTGAAGCACCACTTTATCGACCGTGACGCGACCCTCAAACGCATGCTGGGCCGCAAAGCTTGATGTTCAACCTCCACTCCAAAGGGATATAGACGCATGTTGAAAAAGACTTTTGCCGCTCTGGCGCTCGGTACCGCACTGCTTTCGGCTGGCCAGGCCATGGCTGCAGACTACAAGATCGACAAGGAAGGCCAGCATGCCTTCGTAGACTGGAAAATCAGCCACCTGGGTTACAGCTTCATCCACGGTACCTTCAAGGACTTCGACGGTTCCTTCAGCTGGGATGCGGCCAAGCCTGAAGCCAGCAAGATCGCTGTCGACCTGAAAACCGCCAGCCTGTGGTCCAACCACGCCGAGCGTGACAAGCACATCGCCAGCAAAGATTTCCTCGATGTGAAGAAGTACCCAGAGGCCAAGTTCGTCTCCACCAGCGTCAAGCCGACTGGCGAGAAAACCGCTGACGTGACTGGCGACCTGACCATGCACGGCGTAACCAAGCCGGTAACCTTCAAGGCTACCTTCAACGGTGAAGGCAAGGATCCATGGGGCGGCGAGCGTGCAGGTTTCAACGCTACCACCACCTTGAACCTGAACGATTTCGGCATCAAAGGCCCAGGCGCTACTTCGCAGACCCTGGATCTGGATATCTCGATCGAAGGCATCAAGCAGAAGTAATTGTTGCCGCACCAACAAAAACGCCGCCCCTAGGGGCGGCGTTTTTGTATCTGCATGACGGAATCAGCGATTACGCGTCAGCAGTGCAGGTTTCTCGCCACGTGGACGGCTTGGCAGTTGCTCAAGCTGTTCGGCAGTCGGGAAACGGTCGATCTTCGACTCTTTGTGCATGATCTTCGGTTGTGGCTGGCCTTCACGCGGATTGCGCACGGCTGGCTCGCCCGATTGATTGTCGCTGTTCGGACGACGATTGCGGGCGCCGCCGCCGTCACGGCGCGGCTGACCACCGCCGCCATTACGCGAACCACCGCGTTTCTCGCCGCTGGCCGAACCACCTGTACCGGTACGCGGGCCATTGTTGTTGCGGCCTTGGCCACCACCGCTACGCGGCTGGCCACTGGCGCCGGCACCTGCCTGGGCGGGTGCGCCAGGGCGACGGTTGCGACCCTGGTTGCCCTTGTTCTGGTAAGGGCTGACGTAGTCGGCGCGGTTACCAAAGTTGTCCACTTCGTCATCCAGAAACTCTTCTGGGTCACGATTAGCGGGTACCGATGGCGCGCCGGCTTGTGCGGACTGTTGCGGGCGAGGCTTTTTGTTGTCGCGTGGTTTGCGTTCCTGGCGGCCACCGGCAGACTTCTCTGCGGTTTTTTCCTTGTCTTTGTCGCGACCTTTTTCCTTGCCCTGATCCTTGCCCTTGTCTTTGCGTCCGCCGTTGCCGGTGTTGGTGCCGTCAGCACGCTGACCACGGCCACCACGCGGGTTGTTTTGTGGACGCTCGCGGACTTCAGGTTTCTCGGCTTCAACCTTGGAGGCATCAAAGCCCATCAGGTCGCCATCCGGGATCTTCTGGCGCGTGACGCGCTCGATGCTCTTGAGCAGCTTTTCTTCATCCGGAGCGACCAGCGAGATCGCTTCACCCGAGCGACCGGCACGGCCGGTACGACCGATCCGGTGCACATAATCTTCTTCGACGTTGGGCAGCTCGAAGTTGACCACATGCGGCAGTTGGTCGATGTCCAGGCCACGGGCAGCGATATCGGTGGCAACCATGATGCGCACGGTGCCGGCCTTGAAGTCGGCCAGGGCTTTGGTGCGGGCATTCTGGCTCTTGTTGCCGTGGATCGCGGCGGCGGTCAGGCCGTGCTTTTCCAGGTATTCAGCCAGGCGGTTGGCGCCGTGCTTGGTGCGGGTGAAAACCAGTACCTGTTCCCACGCGCCGGTGGTGATCAGGTGGGCCAGCAGGGCACGCTTATGGCTGGCCGGCAGGCGGTAGACACGCTGTTCGATCCGCTCGACCGTGGTGTTCGGCGGGGTAACCTCGATGCGCTCGGGGTTGTGCAGCAGCTTGTCGGCAAGGTCGGTGATGTCCTTGGAGAAGGTCGCCGAGAACAGCAGGTTCTGACGCTTGGCCGGCAGGCGTGCGAGGACTTTCTTCACGTCGTGGATGAAGCCCATGTCGAGCATGCGGTCGGCTTCGTCCAGTACCAGGGTTTCGACGTGGGAGAGGTCGACACTGCCTTGGCCGGCGAGGTCGAGCAAACGGCCCGGGCAGGCCACCAGCACATCAACGCCACGGGCCATGGCCTGAACCTGTGGGTTCATGCCGACGCCACCGAAGATGCAGGCGCTGACGAATTTGAGGTCACGGGCATAAACCTTGAAGCTGTCATGCACCTGGGCGGCCAGTTCGCGCGTCGGGGTCAGCACCAGAACCCGCGGCTGGCGAGGGCCATGACGCTGGGATTTGTCTGGGTGACCACCTGGAAACAGGCGTTCGAGGATCGGCAGGGCGAAACCACCGGTTTTACCAGTACCTGTCTGGGCGGCAACCATCAGGTCGCGACCTTGCAACACGGCGGGAATGGCCCGCTGTTGCACCGGAGTGGGCTGGGTATAGCCAGCAGCCTCGATGGCACTGACTAGAGCCTCGGAGAGACCGAGGGAAGCAAAGGACATGAGCAATCCTGTTCTTAGTGGGGGCTAAGCCCGATGGGATAATCTTGCCTGGCGCGACGGGCATCGGGTGATGCTATCGCGTCCGGTCCAGCAGGGTCTTCAATGCGCATCCGGAGTATGGCGGGCGGGCTCTTGGCCGCGCTGTCCTGCCGTCGGGATGCCTTTTGCAAGGCCGAGCGTCCGGGCGTAAGCCTGGCGGGAAGGCCCGAGTATAACAGAGCATTCAGGGCGTGCTGCGTTCCTGCTGCTCAACGGTGGTTCGAAAGTTTTCTTCGGCACCGGCATAGCGGGCATTCAGGGCCGCATAGGCCGGCTCTTGCTTGAAGCGGTTCAGCTCGGCGTTAAAGCGTTGAATCAAGTTGTCCATGCCGGCATCGCGGCGTACCGCCAGGTACTGGCTCTGGCGGCTGACCACCAATGGCAGCTCGCTGATCTGCTGATCCAGGCCAAGATATTTACTGAGGTAGCGACCGACGCGGCGGTCGGTGATCAGCAAGTCGATGCGCCCGCGCTGCAATTTGCCGAAGTTGGCTTCATGGGTTGGCGCTGGCTCGCGGGTAAAAAATGGCGAATCGCTGAACGCTGGCGCATAGGAATAGCCTGGGGAGGTGCCAACGGTCAGGCCGCGCAGGTCTTGCAGGCTGTTGACCGGATGGGGCCGGGTATTGGCATAGAACAGCACGAATTCCACATCGGACAACGGTTCGTTGGGGTAGAGGAGTTGATTGGCGCGCTGTTCGGTGTAGAAAATATCCAGGATGCCGTCTGCCAGGCCTTGATCAATCATCGCCAGACAACGCTTCCAAGGCAGGAACTGCCAGTCCACTTCCACACCCAGGCGCTTGAACACTTCGACAGTGACGTCGTAGTCGATGCCTTTGGCCTGACCGCTTTCCACATAGACATAGGGTGCCCAGGGTTCGGTGACGATACGCAGCTTCTCGCCGTGGGCAAATGCACTCAGGCAAGTGAGCAGCAGGGCGGTCAATAAGCGGGAGAAATCAGGCATGGCTGGAGAGTACGACGTGCGCACGGCGATGGCTAGTCGTCGTGCGCATCAGGTTTGTCAGGTATTCAGCGTTGTGATCGTTTTATCAGCATGTCACGAACCCTGCTGTGTTTGTTACCCAGGCTCAGGCGCATGCCTGGGCGCTCGAACCACTGGTGCAGTTGTTCGTGGCACAACGGGCGTGAATGACGCGCATTGGCGTTTTCCAGTGCTTTGGCCCACCAGACAGGGGCACAGGCACGGTCGAATTCGTTGGGGTACTCATAGCAGCCGTACATCAGTTCACGCAGGAACTGACGCTGATCGCTGGGCAGGGTCAGGCTCAGCGCCTTGTAGCCAAGGCGGTGCAGGGCTGGTGGCTTTGGCAGCTGGGCGTTGACCAGGGCCACATCCTGCAGCGCCTGGCAGCTCAGCGGCGCATGCTGGTGCTTGGCCAGCCAGGCCTGGACCTTGGCCCTGAACAGCTGTTTGCGGCTCCAGTAGTGATGCAGCAGGTCGGTGCACTGGTTGAGCTGCATGCGCCGATAGGCCGCCACGGCCAGGCAGAACTCTTCCAGGGTGTACGCGCCGTTGGCATGCGGGTAGTACTCGTCCATCAGGGCGATGGAGTGGTCGAGCAGTGAAGCATCTTCCTGCATCAGGCCGATGACGCCGGAGTTGAGCTGCGGCATCTGGCGGTCAGCCAGCCCGCGCGACTCAAGTAGCGCTGCCAGGCTCTGGTACAGCCTGCACTTCGGGTTGCTGCCAAAATTGGCACCGATGGCATTGCACAGCAGGGTGCCGGGCTTGATGCGCCGGAACAGCTCAATCGGTGATTGGTGGAAGAACGTGTCGGTATCGATCAGCGCGGCCACGGGCGCGTCGGCCAGTACCTGGCGCAAGACCATGTGCTTGCTGCGAAAGTGATACCCATAAGGCTGGTTCCAGGCTTCGCGGGTGGCGGCATCCAGTGTGTGGACGCTCACCGGAAGGTTCTGGTAGGGCTCGGGATTGTCGCTGTAGACCTGAATGTCCAGCGCTTCGCCGGGGGTCTTGCGCAGGTTGGCCAGGGCGCTGACGATGCTGAATTGGGCTTCCTGATGATAAGTCGGGGCACCGAATACCAGGTAAACCAGTTGTGGGCGAGACAGAGTATGTCCGTGTGGCATGAAGCACGATCATCCGTTGACTGTGGAATGCAAAAAGGCCTTAGCGTAAACCAAGGCCTTTGAGTATCCCACAGTAATGGTTACTGGCGATGTAGTACTACGATCAACGCGGCAACTTGAGATTGTTCCAGATCGCCAGGCTCGGATCGGCCTGATTCAGGGTGTAGAAGTGCAGCCCCGGTGCGCCGCCTTGCAGCAGTTGTTCGCACATGCGGGTGATGACCTCTTCACCGAACGCCTGGATGCTGTTGACGTCATCGCCATAGGCTTCCAGTTGTTTGCGGATCCAGCGTGGGATCTCGGCGCCGCAAGCGTCGGAGAAGCGCGCCAGTTTGCTGTAGTTGGTGATCGGCATGATCCCCGGAACCACAGGAATATCCACACCCATCTGCTGCACGCGCTCGACGAAGTAGAAGTAGCTGTCGGCGTTGAAGAAGTATTGGGTAATGGCGCTGTTGGCGCCGGCGTTGGCCTTGCGCACAAAGTTCTTCAGGTCATCTTCGAAGTTGCGCGCCTGGGGATGCATTTCCGGGTAGGCGGCGATTTCGATATGGAAGTGATCGCCGCTTTCCTGGCGGATGAACTCGACCAGTTCGTTGGCGTAGCGCAGCTCGCCGCTGGCCATGCCCATGCCCGAGGGCAGGTCACCGCGCAGGGCAACGATGCGCTGGATGCCGGCGGCCTTGTACTGGCTCAGCAGGCTGCGCAGGTCTTCCTTGCTGTCACCGACGCAGGACAGGTGCGGTGCGGCAGGAACCTTCACTTCGCTTTCCAGCTGCAGCACGGTGTTCAGCGTGCGGTCGCGGGTCGAACCACCGGCACCGTAGGTGCAGGAGAAGAAATCCGGGTTGTAGCTGGCCAGCTGGCGGGCAGTGGCGAGCAGTTTTTCATGTCCAGCATCGGTCTTGGTCGGGAAGAACTCGAAGCTGTAACGGCGTTCCTGAGACATGGCGAAATCCTGGTAAACCGATCAAGCAGGCCAGCCCTGCGGCTGGCGTACAGAAAAAAGCCGGTGACGCTTGGCAGCGACACCGGCTTTGGCCCATCAGTAGCGGTAGGCGTGTGGCTTGAACGGCCCTTCAACAGTAACGCCGATGTACTCGGCTTGCTGAGGCGTCAGTTGGGTGACCACACCGCCGAAACCGCGGACCATTTCCAGGGCCACTTCTTCGTCGAGTTTCTTCGGCAGCACTTCGACAGTCAGGCGCTCGGCTTTCTGAGCGGCTGGCAGGTCGGCGTATTTCTGGCCGAACAGGAAGATCTGTGCCAGCACCTGGTTGGCGAACGAACCGTCCATGATGCGGCTTGGGTGGCCGGTGGCGTTACCCAGGTTCACCAGACGGCCTTCAGCCAGCAGGATCAGGTAGTCGTCGTTCTGCGGGTCGAAATCGCCAGCGCCGGTACGGTGGATCTTGTGTACCTGCGGCTTGACCTCTTCCCAGGCCCAGTTCTTGCGCATGAAAGCGGTGTCGATTTCATTGTCGAAGTGACCGATGTTGCAGACCACAGCGCGCTTTTTCAGGGCTTTGAGCATGTTGGCATCGCAGACATTGACGTTGCCGGTGGTGGTCACGATCAGGTCGATCTTGCCCAGCAGTGCTTTGTCGATGCTTGCTTCGGTACCGTTGTTGATACCGTCGATGAACGGCGAAACCAGCTCGAAGCCGTCCATGCAGGCTTGCATGGCGCAGATCGGGTCGACTTCAGTGACCTTGACGATCATGCCTTCCTGACGCAGGGACTGGGCCGAGCCCTTGCCCACGTCACCGTAGCCGATGACCAGCGCTTGCTTGCCCGACAGCAGGTGGTCGGTACCGCGCTTGATCGCATCGTTCAGGCTGTGACGGCAGCCGTACTTGTTGTCGTTCTTGCTCTTGGTGACCGAGTCGTTGACGTTGATGGCCGGGATTTTCAGCTCGCCCTTGGCCAGCATGTCCAGCAGGCGGTGAACGCCAGTGGTGGTTTCTTCGGTCACGCCGTGAACGCGCTCGAGAACGGCCGGGTATTTCTTGTGCAGCAGTTCGGTCAGGTCACCGCCGTCGTCGAGGATCATGTTGGCATCCCATGGCGCGCCATCCTTGAGGATGGTTTGCTCCAGGCACCACTCGTACTCTTCTTCGGTTTCGCCTTTCCAGGCGAACACCGGGATACCGGCAGCGGCGATCGAGGCGGCGGCCTGGTCCTGGGTGGAGAAGATGTTGCAGGACGACCAGCGTACTTCGGCACCCAGGGCAACCAGGGTTTCGATCAGCACGGCAGTCTGGATGGTCATGTGAATGCAGCCGAGGATCTTGGCACCCTTGAGCGGTTGCTCTTGCAGGTACTTGCGGCGCAGGCCCATCAGTGCAGGCATTTCCGATTCGGCGATGATGGTTTCGCGACGGCCCCATGCAGCCAGGGAGATGTCAGCGACTTTGAAATCGGTAAAACCGGCAGGCGTGTTTACAGCGCTCATGAAGAGCCTCCATTCGTAGTGTGCGAATGGGCGCCGTTGTGCGTTTAGTGTCGGCAGGCAGGCCTGGCCAGACAACGCCCCATCCGAGCCTGACAGGTTGAACCTGCTGCAGCGCCCCTCGGACAGGTGGCGGGAACGGTATCAAGTGCAGATGACCGTTTTAAAGCGATGGCGATTATAGCCGCGCCTGCGCATCTGCCCAAGGTTTTCTGTCGATTAATCGAGACGATAGTCGATGTTAAATGGAGGAGGGGGGCCGCCTCTGCCATCATTACCCTCATCGAATGGCAAGACGCTCAGGAGTAGATATGAATTTTCACACCCGCAAATGGGTCAAGCCCGAAGATCTCAACCCTAACGGCACGCTGTTCGGCGGCAGCCTGCTGCGCTGGATTGATGAAGAAGCAGCGATCTATGCGATCGTCCAGTTGGGCAACCAGCGTGTGGTGACCAAGTACATCTCGGAGATCAACTTCGTCAGCGCCTCGCGCCAGGGCGACATCATTGAGCTGGGTATCACCGCCACCGAATTCGGCCGCACCTCGATCACCCTCAAGTGTGAAGTGCGCAACAAGATTACCCGCAAGAGCATCCTGACCGTTGACCGCATGGTCTTCGTCAACCTTGGTGAAGACGGCTTGCCGGCGGCGCATGGGCGGACTGAAATCAAGTATGTCCAGGATCAGTTCCCGGACTCTGCAGTCGAGTAAACGCATCGCGGGGCAAGCCCGCTACCACAGACTCAATGCAGACCGGTGGGAGCGGGCTTGCCCCGCGATAGGGCCTCAAGGTTGCTCGGTAACCCCGCGCACCACCCGCCCGATCGTCAACCCCTGCAACAGGATCGACGACAGCACCACGATGTAGGTGATGCTCAGCAACAGGTCGCGCTCGGTGCCCGGCGGCAGTGACAGCGCCAGGGCAACCGACACGCCACCGCGCAAGCCACCCCAGGTCAGTACCCGCACGGTGCCGCGCGGCACTGTGCGCCAGCGGCGCAGCATGAGGATCGCCGGGGCCACAGTCAGCAGGCGCGACAGCAGGATTGCCACGGCCAGCACGCCGGCCGCCGCCAGGTGCATCCAGGAGAACGGCAGCAGCAACAGCTCCAGGCCGATCAGGGCGAACAGCAGGGCGTTGAGCATGTCGTCGATCAGTTCCCAGAAGCCATCCATGTAGCGGCGGGTCATGTCGTTCATCGCCAGGTTGCGCCCCAGGTTGCCGATGATCAGCCCGGCCACCACCATCGCGATCGGTGCCGATACGTGCAACTCGTAGGCCATGGCCGAGCCACCGATGACCAGGGCCAGGGTCAGCATGACCTCGACCTGGTACTGCTCGATGCTTTTGATCATGCGGTAGGTCACGTAGCCGATCAGCCCGCCGAACAGTGCCCCGCCGATGGCTTCGCGGGCGAACAGGATGGCGGTGTCGGTCGCCGTCGGGGTTTCGCCCAGTTGGGCAATCCCCAGTAGCACGGTGAACACCACGACAGCGGTGCCGTCATTGAACAGCGATTCGCCGACAATCGTGGTTTTCAGCGGTTTCGAGGCATTGGCGGTCCGCAGGGCGCCGAGTACGGCGATGGGGTCGGTCGGCGAAATCAGCGCGCCGAACAGCAAGCAGTAGAGCAGGCTGACGTGCCAGCCGAACAGGGCAAAGATCCAATGGGCCAGGTAGCCAATGATCACAGTGGCGATCAGGACGCCGACAGTGGCCAGCAGGCCGATCGGCCAGCGGTAGCTGCGCAGGTCGGCGAGGTTGACGTGCAGGGCGCCGGCAAACAACAGGAACGACAGCATCCAGTGCATCAGCAAGTCGTTGAAGTCGATCTGGCTCATCAAGCCTTGCACACGTTCTTCCAGCCCCGGGTAGCCAATGACGCTCAGGCCTTGCAGCAACAGGGAGAAGAACAATGCGGTGACCATCACGCCGATGGTCGGCGGCAGGCCGATGAAGCGGTAGTTCAGATAAGTGAGGAGGGTCGTCAGACAGATAAACGCAGCAACAAGCTCAAGCATTCCAGGTCCTGTAATGGCTTTCGATTTGGCACCCGATCCCATCGGGCAGCCCTTGGATGGTCTGGCGATGGCTTGGGGACACAGTTTTTTGGCTGCATGCGTTGACCGCACAGTGCCGATTTCGTTTCCACGCTGCTCGAATGTGCGCGACGCGGCGCCGAGGGAAATGCTTAGATAGCGGCTGGCCATTGATGACCCGACCTGCACTGCCAAGGACCTTCGCGTGTTAGCCACTTCTCTGGTACTGGTTGCCGCACTGCTGCATGCAACCTGGAACACCCTGATCAAATTCAGCGGCGAGCGCTTGCTGGTCATCGCCAGCATGGACGCGGTGGCGTTGCTGTTTGCCCTGGTGATGGTTGCCTTCGTGCAGTTCCCGCCCGCCGAAGTCTGGCCGTGGTTGCTGGCTTCTGCACTATTCGAGCAGTTCTATCGTTTTCTGTTGATCCAGGCGTATCGGGTCGGCGACCTGGGGCTGGTCTATCCGTTGATGCGCGGCCTCTCACCCTTGGTCGTGCTGGCGCTGACACTGACCTTCGCCGGTGAGACCTTAAGCAGTCAGCAGATCATCGGCATTCTGTTGATCCCCTGTGGCATGGCCTGTCTGCTTTGGCAGGGCGGTGGCGGCGATCGTCTGCCCTGGTCGATGCTGCCGGTGGTGGCGCTCATCGGCCTGTGCATCGGTTGCTACACCTGGTTCGATGGCCAGGCGATCCGGCTCTGGTCGCAACCGTTGGACTATCTTGTCTGGTTGACGCTGCTCAGTGCCTGGCCGTTCCCGTTGCTGGCCAGTGTCGCCCGGCGCGCGCCCTTCATCCTGTTCTGGCGCCTGCAGTGGCGGCTCGGTTTGACGGTCGGTTTATGCGTGTTGCTCAGCTATGCCCTGGTGCTCTGGGCGATGCAGCTGGGGTCGGTAGCGGAAGCTGCGGCGTTGCGTGAAGTCAGCGTGATACTGGTGGTGCTGTTCGGCATGCGCTACCTCAAAGAACCTTTTGGCGGACCGAGGCTCTTAGCCTGTGCCCTGGTGCTGATCGGCATGCTGATCATGAAACTTTGATGTTCCAACCGACAAGGATTTAGCCATGACCGTTGCTTTCTGGTGTGTACTGATTGCGTTGATTCTGCCGATCCTGTGTACCAGCATCGCCAAGTTCGGCAGCGGTCGTTTCAATCTGCGGCAGAACCACGACCCGCGGGCGTTTCTCGACAAACTCGAAGGCTTGCCGCGGCGTGCCCATGCCGCCCAGTTGAACAGCTTTGAAGCGTTTCCGGCCTTTGCCGCAGCAGTGATCATCGCCGACGTCGTCGGCAATGCCGAGCAGGTGACCCAGGACGTTCTGGCGGTGCTGTTCATCACCAGCCGCCTGCTCTACATCATTTGCTACCTGGCCGACTGGGCCGCCTTGCGTTCGCTGGTCTGGTTCGTCGGCCTGGGTCTGATTGTCTCGTTCTTTGTGGTCTCGGCCTGACTCAGGGCACCTTGGGCACTTCGGGCAACGCCGTGCCCTTAGGCCACAGCAACCAGATCTGCCCCTGTTGCTTCATGTTGCCGGCGAGCTCGCCCGCTTCGGCACCGGTACCCCAGAACAGATCGGCGCGCACTTCGCCGGTGATCGCGCCGCCAGTGTCCTGAGCGGCAACCGGGCGTATCACTGGGGCACCGTCGGGACGGGTGGTGGAGAGCCACAGCAGACTACCCAGGGGAATCACCTTACGGTCGATGGCCACGCTATAGCCCGCTGTCAGCGGCACGTTGAGCGAACCGCGTGGACCTTCATTACTGTCCGGGCGGGTGCTGAAGAACACGTAACTGGGGTTGCTCGCCAGCAGTTCGGGAACCCGTGTCGGGTTGGCCTGGGCCCAGGCATGAATGCTGCCCATGGTGACCTCTTCTTTTTTCAGCTGCCCCTGTTCGACCAGCCAGCGACCCACTGGGCGATAGGGGTGGCCGTTCTGGTCGGCGTAGCCGACGCGCAGCTGGCGGCCGTTGTCGAGCTGGATCCGCCCGGAACCCTGGATCTGCAGGAATTGCAGGTCCATGGGGTCGGTGAGCCAGGCCAGCACGGGGGCCGGCACGCCTTGCTGATTGATCACTTCGGCGGTGTCGTAAGGCTTGAGGGTGCGGCCCTCAATGCGGCCGCGCAGGCGCTTGCCCTTGAGCTCCGGGTAGACGCTGTCCAGGGCCACCACGATCATGTCGTCCGGTACACCATAGACGGGGACATGCGCGCTGTCGGTCTGGGTCAGGCTACCGGGGTAGACCGGTTCGTAGTAACCGGTGATCAGGCCGTTGGCGTTATTTTCGCCCGAGCGCATGCTGTAGACGTCCAGCTGGGCCTGGAGAAAGTTGCGCACCTCGGTGCTGTCGCCAGGTACTTTGGCTGCTGCCGCGCAGGTATTGGCCCATATTGCGTCGCGCTTGAGGCGTTCGCAGGCGCTGCGCCAGGCTTCGAAGCCGGCCAGCAGATCACTGTCGCTGACCTGCGGCAGCTCTTTCCAGGTACTGCTGACGTAGGTGGCGAGCGCGTGAGGCTTGGGTTTTTCCGGACCGCCGCCGTTGCAGCCGGCGAGCAGCGCCAGTACCGAGAGTGACCATCCCAGATGGCGCAGGGAAAATTTCATGAACAGGGTTTCCTTGGCGGTTCGCCTGGGTTTCAGCTGTCCAGGCAACCCGTAGTTTTATTAAGGGTATTGGTCTTTGGCGATGAGGCGAGGATACTGGCCGCCTTTTTTCCGTGAGCCGACGTTACCATGATGCTCAAGCGCCTTTCTGTTGTAGTGCTGGTCTGCCTGACCCTGACCGCCTGTGGCGGTGTCGACCCCAACTCGCCGCTGGGCCAGCGCAAGACCATTTTCAAACAGATGCTCAAGACCAGTGAAGACCTGGGCGGCATGCTGCGTGGGCGGCTGGCCTTTGACGGGCAGAAGTTCGCCGACGGCGCGGTCAAGCTCGACAACTTGTCCCGCGAGCCGTGGAAGCATTTTCCGCAGGTTCGCGAGGACGATGAAACCAGCGCTCGTGCAGAGGTCTGGGAGAAACAGGCACGCTTCCAAGACCTGGCTCGCCAGCTGGAAGTGGCTACCGGTGAGTTGGTCGCTGTTACTCGCACCCAGCCGCTGAAGGCTACGGATCTGGCCGCGCCGACGGACAAGGTTGAAGCAGCATGCAAAGCTTGTCATACCGAATTTCGTAACCATTGAATACAGTATCGCGGGGCAAGCCCGCTCCTACCGGGCCGGTGGGAGCGGGCTTGCCCCGCGACTAGTCCAGCGACTTACTTATCGAGTTCGTCCAGCGCTTGCTGCAGTTCCTTTTTGGATTCAGCCAGCTTGTCTTTGCGCTTGTTGATCTTCTCAGCGTCGCCCTTCTTCATGGCCTTGTCCAGGTCCTTGGTGCGCTGTGTCACTTCGTGACGGGCGTCGAGCACTTTCTGTTCGCGCTCTTTCTTCAGGCCGGCATCGGCGCAGTGCTCGTTGACTTCACTCAGCGCTTTCTCAAGACCTGCTTTTTCGAAAGGGTTAATGGACTTGTCGATCTGCTGTTGAATATCCGCCTTCTTTGCAGCGCAACCCGTCAGGACTTGATCTGACTCGGCGGCCTGCAGCGAAGTCGCTGCAAGTCCGATAGCGGTCAGCAATACGAGTTGAGAGAAAAGTTTCATGGGAGCCTCCTTGGTCGGGGCAGGGCAGCAAAAAGTTGGGGGAATCCTGCCCTGATTTCCTGAATTAAGGAACCCTTGGTAGGTTTTTCAATTGCATTGGAGGAAAAATCCTACAGCTGCAGATGCTTGATTTTAGGGGGTGTTCTGGAATCCTTCGATGTCTTGAATCAACAGTTGCGCAGCCAGCGCCTGCACGTGCGGATGACTGAAGAAAGCCAGCAGTTGTTCGGCGCGCGTGGTGCCGATAGCGGATTCGCGAGACCACTGCTCGGCAGTCCTGGCCGCCAGTGAAGACCAGCCCGCGCTCAGGTCAGCGTCGCGTGGTGCGGGTATCCCCAAGGCGTACAGCCACTGCTGGAAGGGGCGGGAGCGAGCACTGTCGAAGCCTTGCAACAGCCGTTCGGCACTGGCTGCACTGAAACCGGGTAGCTGGCGCAGTTGGTCGTCGGTTACGGTCAGCCAGTCGGCCAGGCTGTTGACCAGGCCCGCCTGCACCAGGTTGCGCCAGGTCGCAACGCCCACTCGCGGTATATCCAGCCCCTGCTTGCCGCTTAGCCAGGCGAGTCGGGCGATGAACTGTTCTTCGCAACCGGGGCTGGCCTGCCAGCAGCTCAAGGCATGAAACTGCCCGATTGCCGGAGGCTCCACCGGCTGGCGATGAACGCTGCGATGCACCACCTGTTCCAGACGCGGGATGGTCAGCCCGGCCAGGCTGATCGCTACCTGGTCACCCGGGCGGATGTCCAGGGACTGCCAGCGTGGCAATGAGCCCAGGCTGACCTGGGTGATGCGCCGGTCATCGAGCATAACCGGCTTTAACTGCAGCACAGGCGTGACCTTGCCGGTGCGTCCGATCCGGAAACGCACCGCACGGACCTCGGCCAGTGCCTGGGCGAAGGGGTATTTCCAGGCGGCGATCCAATAGGGCGCGTTAGCCCGCCAGCGCTCGGCGGGTGGGCGGCTGTCCTGACGCAGGATTACGCCGTCGGTGGCGAAGGGCAGCGGCGAGCGGTACCAGTGCTGGCGCCAATGGGCCGCTTCGTCATGAGTGGTGATAGCAACGCTGTAGCGCTGGCTGTCGGCGAAACCCAACGCTGCCAGCCTGGTCAGGCGCTCGCTCTGGGTGCTCGGGCCTTCGGGCCAGTCCCAGACGAACAGACCGATTCCGCCACCCAGCTCGGTGTTCAACTGTTTGCGCGACATCAATCCGGCTACAGTGCCGCGAGCATTAAGCCCTCCAGCAGCCGATTGCACATGGTCGTCGAGGCGCCAGTACAGTTCGCCTTGCAAGGTGAGATCGAGTGGCTGGGAAAGTTGCCGGGTTATGCCATCGAGATAAGGAATATGCCGGCTCCAGTCATGCCCGTGAACACCATCTCCGCGGCTGAGCAGTTGCAGCAGCTGGCCCTGGCGAAACACCAGGGTGACAGCGACACCATCCACCTTGGGCTGAATCCAGATGTTCTGCTTGCCGTGTATCCATTGAGCGACTGCCTGATCGTCGGTCAGCTTGGCGACGCCAGTGTGCGCGACGGGATGGCTTATCGGCCCGCGGGCACTGGCGAGCGGATTGTCGGCGGTCTGCAGGTCGAAGCAACCTTGGAGATGTTTCAGGCGCTGCCGGCTCTGGTCGTAGATCTCGTCTGCCACCAGTGAGAGGCCCAGACGATGGTAGTGCTCATCCCACTTGACCAGGGTCTCACGCAACCGATCGGTCTCGCTGCGCGCCTGGTCGATTGGCCAGGCGGGGCATTCCTCGGCGCGGCTTGTGGATAAGTGCAGGGTAAGCAGGAGGTAAACGAGCAGTTTGAGCAACATGGCCAGCATCCTTGCTTGGCGATATGGAACCCCTAGCCTAGGCAATGGTTGCTCAGGGCGGCGTCGTCAGTTGTCAGTCGATATGTCATGAAAAAGCCCCAGCCGATCACTCGGCTGGGGCTTTTGCTTGCAGCCTCGGGCTTACAGACCAGCAGCAGCGCGCAGGGCGTCGACGCGGTCGGTGCGTTCCCAGGTAAAGGTGGTGAAGGTGTCGTCGCCGACAGTCTTCTGCTGCGGGATACGGCCGAAGTGACCGTAGGCGGCAGTTTCCTGGTACATCGGGTGCAGCAGGTCGAGCATGGTGGTGATCGCGTATGGACGCAGGTCGAAGCACTCACGCACCAGCTGGACGATCTTGTCGTCGGAGATCTTGCCGGTGCCGAAGGTGTTCAGCGAGATGGAGGTAGGCTGGGCTACGCCGATAGCGTAGGAAACCTGGATCTCGCAGCGCTCGGCCAGGCCTGCGGCGACGATGTTCTTGGCCACATAGCGACCGGCGTAAGCGGCGGAACGGTCAACCTTGGACGGGTCTTTGCCGGAGAACGCGCCGCCGCCGTGACGGGCCATGCCGCCGTAGCTGTCGACGATGATCTTGCGACCGGTCAGACCACAGTCACCTACCGGGCCGCCGATGATGAACTGGCCGGTCGGGTTGATGTGGAACTGGGTGTCTTTGTGCAGCAGTTCGGCAGGCAGGGTGTGCTTGACGATCAGCTCCATGA
This sequence comes from Pseudomonas alkylphenolica, assembly GCF_000746525.1. Lineage (NCBI taxonomy): Bacteria > Pseudomonadati > Pseudomonadota > Gammaproteobacteria > Pseudomonadales > Pseudomonadaceae > Pseudomonas > Pseudomonas alkylphenolica. The sequence goes on along the minus strand of NZ_CP009048.1, from coordinate 5,314,710 downwards.
CCGCTTCCTGCAGGTCTTTCTGCGAGACTTCAGGGTTGTGCTGGGTCGACAGGACCACGGCGTCGATGCCGACCACTTTGCCGCCTTCGTAACGGCAGGTGACCTGCGACTTGGCATCCGGACGCAGCCACGGCAGCAGGCCGGACTTGCGTGCTTCGGCCTGACGCTCGACCAGACGGTGCGAGAAGCAGATCGGTGCTGGCATCAGCACGTCGGTTTCGTTACTGGCATAACCGAACATCAGGCCCTGGTCGCCAGCGCCCTGATCTTCCGGCTTGCTGCGGTCAACGCCCTGGGCGATGTCTACCGATTGCTTGCCGATAATGTTCATCACGGCGCAGGTGGCGCCGTCGAAGCCGACGTCGGAGCTGTTGTAGCCGATGTCGACGATGACGTTACGGACGATCTCTTCCAGGTCGACCCAGGCCGAGGTGGTGACTTCACCTGCGATAATCGCTACACCGGTTTTCACCAGGGTTTCGCAGGCTACGCGTGCGTATTTGTCCTGGGTGATGATGGCGTCCAGCACGGCGTCCGAAATCTGGTCGGCGATTTTGTCCGGATGCCCTTCAGACACGGACTCGGAGGTGAAAAGGGAGTATTCGCTCATCTCGACGGGTTCCTAAAATTTACCGATGTTGAGTGTCGCCAGCCGGCCGCTGAAAATGGCGGACCTGGATCTGGAAACCATTACGTAAGCCCACATACAGGCTGTCCCCGGGAGCCAGTCCCGCAGCGCTGGCCCAACGGGCCAGGTCGTCCTGCTCAAAGCCCAGCCAGATATCGCCACAGGCCTCTCTGGCCCAGCTCTGATCGTGACTGCACAACTCTGTTACCAACAGGCTGCCGCCTGCTTTCACACGGTTGGCCAGCTGCCGCAGGGCTTCGGCCGGGGCGCTGAAATGGTGCAGGACCATGTTCAGCACTACGCAGTCGGCTTCCACATCCGTTGCACTGAGTGCATCGGCCAACTGCAGGTTCACATTAGCCAGGTCTTCGCGCTGACAGACCTGGCGTGCCAGCTCGAGCATGGTCGGGCTGTTGTCCAGTGCGGTGACCCGAACAAACCGTCGGGCCAGTTCGGGAAGAAATTCGCCATCGCCAGGGCCCACTTCAAGCGCGCAGGCGTCAGCGGCAAAGCTGAGTTTGTCGAGCAGCGCCAGGAGGCTTTCGCGGTACTGCGGCAGCCCGGCGATCAGGTCCTGCTGGGCACGGAACTTCTCTTCGACACGCAGGAAGAAGTCCTGGCTGGTGGCGGCCCGGCGTTGCTGGACCTGACCGATGCGCACCTGCACTTCATCCGCCAGGCTCAGGCCATCAACCTCTTCGAGCAGCGCCGCATGCAGCTTGCCACCCAGGCGCAGGCCATCGGGCAGGGCGCGACGATAGAAGATCGCATTGCCTTCGCGGCGGGTTGCCACCAGTCCGGCCTGGGCCAGCACCTTGAGGTGGTGGCTCATGCCCGACTGGCCGATGGCGAAGATCTGCGCCAGTTCCAGCACGCCGAAAGAGTCGCTGGCCAGTGCCCGTAATACGTTCAGACGCAGCGGGTCGCCGCTGGCTTTGCACAGGGCAGCCAGGTCTTCGCTTTGCTCGGGACGGATTGCGGGCACAGGTAGATTCATGGGACGGCAGTCTAGTCAGGCTATGGCAGCGTCGCAAGAGCAATATCAAAAAGTTTTGATATTGCACGATGAGCGGGGCAATTCGTCGCAGGACGACACGACCGATCCTGCTGTTTGCCCGGGTTAACGCCTGATTCTTCGCTCAATCACAGGAAAATCATGCTGCATCGACCATCCGTCATTGCCCCCGGGGGCGTGCCTGGGCGAAAATGGCCGCCTTTTTTCGTTTCGTAATTAATTCAAGCCCCAGGAGATAAGCGATGCCCAGCCGTCGTGAGCGTGCCAACGCCATTCGTGCCCTCAGCATGGATGCCGTGCAAAAGGCCAACAGCGGCCATCCAGGTGCCCCTATGGGCATGGCGGATATCGCCGAGGTTCTTTGGCGCGACTATCTGAAACACAGCCCGAGCAACCCGAACTTCGCTGACCGTGACCGCTTCGTGTTGTCCAACGGTCACGGCTCGATGCTGATCTATTCGCTGCTGCACCTGACCGGCTATGACGTCACCATCGACGACCTCAAGGCCTTCCGTCAGTTGCACAGCCGCACCCCGGGCCACCCGGAGTTCGGTTACACCCCAGGCGTCGAGACCACCACCGGTCCGCTCGGCCAGGGTCTGGCCAACGCTGTTGGTTTCGCCATTGCCGAAAAGGTCATGGGTGCTCAGTTCAACCGCCCGAGCCATAACATCGTCGACCACCATACCTATGTGTTCCTGGGTGACGGTTGCATGATGGAAGGCATTTCCCACGAAGTCGCTTCCCTGGCCGGTACCCTGGGCCTGGGCAAGCTGATCGCCTTCTACGATGACAACGGCATCTCCATCGACGGCGAAGTCGAAGGCTGGTTCACCGACGACACGCCGAAGCGTTTCGAAGCCTACAACTGGCAGGTGATCCGCAATGTCGACGGCCACGACGCCGACGAAATCCGCACCGCCATCGACACTGCACGCAAGAGCGCGCAGCCGACCCTGATCTGCTGCAAGACCATCATCGGTTTCGGTTCGCCGAACAAGCAGGGCAAGGAAGATTGCCACGGTGCTCCGCTGGGCAACGATGAAATCGCCCTGGCGCGCAAAGAACTGAACTGGAACCACGGTCCGTTCGAAATCCCGGCCGACATTTACGCCGAGTGGGACGCCAAGGAAGCCGGTAAAGCCGTTGAAGCCGAGTGGGACAAGCGCTTCGCCGCCTACGCCGCCGCCTTCCCGGAACTGGCCAGCGAACTCAAGCGTCGTCTGAGCGGTGAGCTGCCAGCAGACTTCTCCGAAAAGGCCACTGCCTACATCGCCGAAGTCGCGGCCAAAGGCGAAACCATCGCCAGCCGTAAAGCCAGCCAGAACACCCTGAATGCCTTCGGCCCACTGCTGCCGGAGTTCCTCGGCGGCTCGGCGGACCTGGCCGGTTCCAACCTGACCCTGTGGAAAGGTTGCAAGGGCGTCAGCGCTGAAGATGCCAGCGGCAACTACATGTACTACGGCGTGCGCGAATTCGGTATGACCGCCATCATGAACGGCATTGCCCTGCACGGCGGCCTGGTGCCTTACGGCGCGACCTTCCTGATGTTCATGGAATACGCCCGCAACGCCGTGCGCATGTCGGCGCTGATGAAGCAGCGTGTGATCCACGTCTACACCCACGACTCCATCGGTCTGGGCGAAGACGGCCCGACGCACCAGCCGATCGAGCAACTGACCAGCCTGCGCAGCACGCCGAACCTGGATACCTGGCGCCCAGCCGACGCCGTTGAATCGGCGGTGTCCTGGAAGCATGCGCTGGAGCGTAAGGACGGCCCTTCGGCGCTGATCTTCTCGCGTCAGAACCTGCAGCACCAAACCCGTGATGCTGGCCAGATCGCCGACATCAGCCGTGGTGGTTATGTATTGAAAGACTGCGCAGGCGAGCCTGAGCTGATTCTGATCGCCACCGGTTCCGAAGTCGGCCTGGCCGTTCAGGCGTTCGACAAGCTGACCGAGCAAGGCCGCAAAGTCCGCGTCGTTTCGATGCCGTGCACCAGCGTGTTCGATGCTCAGGACGCTGCCTACAAGCAGTCTGTACTGCCTCTGCAGGTCGGTGCACGTATCGCTATCGAAGCGGCCCATGCCGACTTCTGGTACAAGTACGTCGGCCTCGAAGGCCGTGTGATCGGTATGACCACCTATGGCGAGTCGGCCCCGGCGGCGGCTTTGTTCGAGGAGTTCGGCTTCACCCTGGAGAACATCCTGGGTACTGCTGAAGAGCTGCTGGAAGACTGATCCTGGCTGTGCTGGATTGATCGCGGGGCAAGCCCGCTCCTACAGGTATCTGATGTGGGAGCGGGCTTGCCCCGCGATTTGCAGATAACGCTTCTGTTCCGTGAGCATCCCATGCCCCAACCGCGTCCTTACAAAGTTGCACTCAACGGCTACGGCCGTATCGGTCGTTGCGTCTTGCGCGCACTCTTTGAACGGGGAGCGAAGGCGGGCTTCGAGATCGTCGCACTGAACGACCTGGCCGATCAGGCCAGTATCGAATACCTGACACGCTTCGACTCCACTCACGGGCGTTTTCCCGGTGAGGTGAAGGTCGATGGCGACTGTCTGCATATCAATGGCGACTGCGTAAAAGTCTTGCGCAGTGCCACCCCGGAAGGCATCGACTGGGCGGCGCTCGGCGTCGACCTGGTACTGGAGTGTTCCGGCGCCTACAACACCCGTGCCGACGCCCAGCGTTTCCTCGACGCCGGTGCACCGAGGGTGCTGTTCTCGCAACCGATGGCCAGCGAAGTGGACGTCGATGCAACGATTGTCTACGGCATCAACCAGGATTGCCTGGATGGCAGCGAGCGCCTGGTTTCCAACGCCTCCTGCACCACCAACTGCGGTGTGCCGCTGCTGCGCGTGCTCGACCAGGCCTTTGGCCTTGAGTACGTGTCGATCACCACGATTCACTCGGCGATGAACGATCAGCCGGTCATCGATGCCTATCACCACGAAGACCTGCGCCGTACCCGCTCGGCGTTCCAGTCGGTGATTCCGGTGTCCACCGGGCTGGCCCGCGGTATCGAGCGCCTGCTCCCGGAACTTGCCGGGCGAATTCAGGCCAAAGCCGTACGCGTGCCGACCGTCAACGTGTCGTGCCTGGACATCACCTTGCAGACCGCTCGCGACACCAGCGCGGCCGAGGTCAACCAGGTGTTGCGTGATGCGGCCCTGAGCGGACCGCTCAAGGGCTTGCTGGCCTACACTGAACTGCCGCACGCCAGTTGTGATTTCAACCATGACCCCCATTCGGCAATTGTCGATGCCAGTCAGACCCGCGTTTCCGGCCCCCGGCTGGTCAACCTGCTGGCCTGGTTCGACAACGAATGGGGGTTTGCCAACCGTATGCTCGACGTTGCCGATCATTTTCTGCACGTCGTCAATCAAACCCGCTCCACTTGTAAACAGCCCTGAAGGACTGCATTCATGACCGTGTTGAAGATGACCGACCTCGATCTGCAAGGTAAGCGCGTACTGATCCGCGAAGACCTCAACGTCCCTGTGAAGGACGGTGTGGTTGCCAGCGATGCGCGTATCCTGGCTTCGCTGCCGACCATCAAGCTGGCGCTGGAAAAAGGCGCGGCCGTGATGGTCTGCTCGCACCTGGGCCGCCCGACTGAAGGCGAGTTCTCGGCCGAGAACAGCCTCAAGCCGGTTGCCGACTACCTGAGCAAGGCCCTGGGCCGCGAAGTACCGCTGGTTGCCGAGTACCTCGACGGTGTCGAGATCAAGGCCGGCGACATCGTGCTGTTCGAGAACGTACGCTTCAACAAAGGCGAGAAGAAGAACGCCGACGAGCTGGCGCAGAAGTATGCTGCCCTGTGCGACGTGTTCGTGATGGACGCTTTCGGCACCGCTCACCGGGCCGAAGGCTCGACCCATGGCGTCGCCAAGTTCGCCAAAGTCGCTGCCGCAGGCCCGCTGCTGGCTGCCGAGCTGGACGCCCTGGGCAAGGCCCTGAAAGCCCCGGCCAAGCCAATGGCGGCCATCGTTGCCGGCTCCAAGGTGTCGACCAAGCTCGATGTCCTGAACAGCCTGAGCCAGATCTGCGACCTGCTGATCGTCGGTGGTGGTATTGCCAACACCTTCCTGGCCGCTGCTGGTCACCCCGTCGGCAAATCGCTGTACGAGCCGGACCTGATCGACACCGCCAAGGCCATCGCCGCCAAGGTCAACGTTCCGCTACCGGTGGACGTGGTGGTTGCCAAGGAGTTCGCTGAAAGCGCCGCCGCCACCGTCAAGCTGGTGGCTGATGTTGCCGAAGACGACATGATCCTCGACATCGGCCCGCAAACCGCGGCCAATTTCGCCGAGCTGCTGAAGTCGTCGAAAACCATCCTGTGGAACGGGCCGGTTGGTGTGTTCGAGTTCGACCAGTTCGGTAACGGCACCAAGGTGCTGGCCCAGGCGATCGCCGAAAGCGCTGCATTCTCCATCGCCGGTGGTGGCGATACCTTGGCGGCTATCGACAAATATGGCGTTGCCGAGCAAATCTCCTACATTTCTACCGGTGGCGGTGCATTCCTCGAGTTCGTCGAGGGCAAGGTCCTGCCAGCCGTGGAAGTACTGGAACAACGGGCCAAGGCCTGATCCGCTCAGCGCCTGGCAAAGGGAGCGACCTGATGGTCAAGCGATTGCCTGTGTTTGTCCTGGTCGGGATGCTCGGCGCTTGCTCGAGCACCCCGGGGCCTTCGGCCGATAAGCCCGGTGCGCCGAAAGGCGGCTGCTATCAGTCTGAATGGCAGGCGGAAACCGTCCCGGTGATCAACAAGCGGCTCGGCCCGGATGGCCTGGAAAAGTATGACGACGAACATCAGCGCCGGGCTCAGGGTTGCCCTTGATCGGTTGATGGCAACCTACCGGCCAGTTTGTGGTCTGCTAGAGGATATTGGATGAAAGGTGTCGTGGCCTTGATGGCCCTGGCAGTACTGGGCGGATGCGCAAGCTTCACGTCTTCACCGGCGTCGGCGCCGTCAGACAACTGGACGCGCTGGGTGTGTGACAGCCAGGCCGAAGTGCTCTGGCGCTTTGCCGACAGCAGTCAGCAAAGCCTGGACGTCCGTCTGGGTGGCGGTGATCAGGTTTACCGGCTCAACGCCGAACCGGGCGCCTCGGGCTCGTTGTACAGCGATGGCGTGCTGGCGTTTCACAGCAAAGGTGACGAAGGCCTGGTGTACTGGGTCGCCACCAACGATTTGATAGGGCGGGGCTGCAAGGCGCCGTGACTGGCCGGGCCGCGTGATGGCGGCCCACACTACTTGAATAGCAACCGCCACTGCGGCAGGCTTGCACGATTAAAACGACGCTTGTCGGGAGAGAGATACACAATGGCACTCATTAGCATGCGCCAGATGCTGGACCACGCCGCCGAGTTCGGTTACGGCGTACCAGCTTTCAACGTCAACAACCTCGAGCAGATGCGCGCCATCATGGAAGCCGCCGACAAGACCGACTCCCCGGTGATTGTCCAGGCTTCGGCCGGTGCTCGCAAATACGCTGGCGCGCCGTTCCTGCGCCACCTGATCCTGGCGGCCATCGAAGAATTCCCGCACATCCCGGTGTGCATGCACCAGGACCACGGTACCAGCCCTGACGTCTGCCAGCGTTCGATCCAGCTGGGCTTCAGCTCGGTGATGATGGACGGCTCGCTGGGCGAAGACGGCAAGACCCCGACCGACTACGAGTACAACGTCCGTGTCACCCAGCAGACCGTGGCCATGGCTCACGCCTGTGGCGTTTCCGTAGAAGGTGAGCTCGGCTGCCTGGGCTCGCTGGAAACCGGTATGGCCGGTGAAGAAGACGGTATCGGCGCTGAAGGCGTACTGGACCACAGCCAGATGCTGACTGACCCGGAAGAAGCCGCGGACTTCGTCAAGAAGACCCAGGTCGATGCCCTGGCGATCGCCATCGGCACCAGCCACGGTGCCTACAAGTTCACCAAGCCACCTACCGGTGATGTCCTGGCGATCGACCGTATCAAGGAAATCCACAAGCGCATTCCTAACACCCACCTGGTGATGCACGGTTCTTCCTCGGTTCCGCAAGATTGGCTGGCGATCATCAACCAGTACGGCGGCGACATCAAAGAAACCTACGGCGTGCCGGTTGAAGAAATCGTCGAAGGCATCAAGCACGGCGTGCGCAAGGTCAACATCGACACCGACCTGCGTCTGGCCTCCACCGGTGCCATGCGCCGCCTGATGGCGCAGAACCCGAGCGAGTTCGACCCGCGCAAGTTCTTCGGTGCCACCGTAACGGCCATGCGCGATGTGTGCATCGCCCGTTATGAAGCCTTCGGTACTGCCGGCCATGCTTCCAAGATCAAGCCGATCTCCCTGGAAGGCATGTTCCAGCGTTACCTCAAGGGTGAGCTGTCCGCCAAGGTCAACTAAGACCCGGGCTAGGAAAAACCCGCAGCGATGCGGGTTTTTTTATGCCCCTCGCGCCAAGTACAGGGTGGTATTGGCCTGAGTAGACAGACCGTTAGTCGGCTTACGGAACTTTCCACGGATGATGGCAATCTGATGACTTCAGATTTATGGCAGCCAGGTCTAGAGTTAGTTTCGGGTTTCGACCGAAATTCGATGTCAGTTTCACAAGAGAAGCAGCATGGATTGCGCGCAACCTCACACAAACGATGGCGGCTCGGTTTTGCTGGTCGTCGATGATTACCCTGAAAATCTGATCAGCATGCGTGCCCTGCTGGCCCGTCAGGACTGGCAAGTGCTCACAGCAAGCTCCGGAACGGAAGCCCTGAGCGCGTTGCTTGAGCACGAGGTCGACCTGGTGCTGCTGGATGTGCAGATGCCGGGCATGGATGGCTTCGAAGTCGCCCGCCTGATGCGCGGCAGCCAGCGTACGCGGCTTACCCCGATCATTTTCCTGACCGCCAATGAGCAGTCCCAGGCGGCTGTGCTCAAGGGTTATGCCAGTGGCGCGGTGGACTATCTGTTCAAGCCCTTCGACCCGCAGATCCTCAAGCCCAAGGTCCAGGCCTTGTTGGAGCAACAGCGCAACCGGCGTTCGCTGCAGCGCCTGAGCCATGACCTGGAGGCCGAGCGGGCATTCAACGCATCGGTGCTGGAAAACGCCGCCGAGGGCATCCTGGTGGTGGCCGAAGACGGCCTGATCCGCTTTGCCAACCCGGCCATTTCCAGTTTGCTGGATGCATCGTTCGAACATCTGCAGGGCAAGGGGGTGCTGGATTTCGTGCAGTCACCCGGGTCGGTTGTGTGGCGTGAGTCGGCGTTTTACCAAGCTTATCTGGCGCGGGACACCCTGCGTACTCACGATGCTGTCCTGCGTACGGCCGGGGGACATCCGATCCCGGTGGCCCTGTCGTGTGCGCCGTTACCCAGCGAGCAGCGGGCGTTGGTGATTACGGTGCTGGATATGTCGGTGGTGCGCAATCTGCATCAGCAACTCGAGTACCAGGCAATCACCGATCCGTTGACCGGTCTGCTCAATCGACGTGGTTTCTATCAGGCGGCTGAAAGTGCGTTGCTGCGCAACGAGCGCGCAGACCGGCCCCAGGCCTTGTTGTTCCTGGACCTGGACGGGTTCAAACGCATCAATGACTCACTGGGGCACGAAGCCGGTGACCGGGTGCTCAACTGGGTCGCCGAGCAGCTCAAGGATTGCCTGGGCTCCTGCGCGATTCTTGCGCGCATGGGTGGCGACGAATTCACCGCGCTGCTCGACGCCCTGGATTGCCCCGAACAAGCTGCGCGTTTTGCCGAAAAACTGATTGAGCGCATGTCGATCTACCAGGAAATCGACGGGCTGGAAGTAACGCTTGGGGTCAGCATCGGGATCGCCACTTATCCCGAGTGCGGGTCCAGTCTGGACGGGCTACTGCGGGCCGCGGATGCTGCGATGTATGCAGCCAAGCAGTCGGGCCGCCAGCAATATCGGTATTACGATCAGGACCTGAACGGTCGCGCACGATCACGGCTGATGCTTGAAGACAGTGTGCGCAGCGCAATCGAGCACAAGGAATTCAGCCTCGTCTATCAGCCCCAGGTGGCCTTGGCCGATGGCCGGTTGCGGGGCTTCGAGGCGCTGTTGCGTTGGCGTCATCCCAGTGTTGGGGACGTACCGCCGGGCCTGTTCATCCCGCTGCTGGAGGAGGCCCGGCTGATTACGCGTCTGGCCAGCTGGATCTACCAGAACGGGGCGGCTCAACGCCGGGCCTGGTACGAACGCTACGATGCCGGGGTGGTGCTGAGCATCAGCCTGAGCCAGGTGCAGTTCAGCATGCCCAACCTGGTGGAAGAGCTGGCGCGGGTGATCTTCAGCCAGGAACTTCAGCCTGCCCAGCTGGAAGTGGAAATTGCCGAAACCACTTTGCGCTACAACCTCGACGATGCCATGAAACAGCTGCACCGCTTGCATACACTGGGTGTGCGTATCGCCCTGGACGATTTTGGCGCCGGTGATTGTTCGCTGCGTATGGTGCGTGATCTGCCCATCGACACGCTCAAGCTCGATCGGCATCTGGTCGCGCGGCTACCGGGCTCGACAGCGGATGCCGCGCTGGCCAGCTGTGTGATCGAACTGTGCCGGGCGTATGGCATCAGTGTCATTGCTGAAGGCGTCGAAACGCCTGAACAAGTGCACTGGCTTCGCGCCAATGGCTGTGAGTACGTGCAAGGGTTTTTACTGGCGCACCCGATGACCGCAGCGCACGCCAGCGAGTTTCCACGCTTTTTTGACTGGCATCCGGTGTAGTTGGGTACACTGCGTTTTTACCCGTCTGCTTTGCGACCATGACTGCGCTCAAGTACCTGCAAGCCTATCCGTCTACCCTGCAAGATCAGGTCCGCCAGTTGATTGCCAGCAATCGCCTGGGCGATTACCTGCAGCAGCGTTACCCGCAGCGTCATGATGTGCAGAGTGACAAGGCGCTGTACAGCTATGTCCAGGGGCTCAAGCAGGAGTACCTGCGCAATGCGCCGAACCTGGACAAAGTGTTGTTCGATAACCGCCTTGACCTTACCCACCGCGCATTGGGCCTGCATACGGCGGTGTCGCGGGTGCAGGGCGGCAAGCTGAAGGCGAAGAAAGAAATCCGCATTGCCTCGTTGTTCAGGGAGGCGGCGCCGCAGTTTTTGAAAATGATTGTCGTGCATGAGCTGGCCCATTTGAAAGAAAGCGAGCACAACAAAGCCTTCTACCAGCTCTGCGAACACATGCAGCCGGGCTACCATCAACTGGAGTTCGACCTGCGTGTTTACCTGACTTACCGCGAGCTGCCTGGCAGCGCGTGAGCCCCAAGGATTTGCCAATGGACGTGAGCAAGACCAAGACCAGTTTCTACCGCCGGCTGTATGTTGCCTGGTTGATCGACAGCCAGACCGCCGCCAGTGTGCCGGCGCTGATGGAGGCGACCGGCATGCCGCGGCGCACGGCTCAGGACACCATCGCGGCCTTGGCCGACCTGGATATTGTCTGTGAGTTCGAGCAGCAGGCGGGAGCGCGTAATCATGCCGGGCATTACCGGATTCACGACTGGGGGGCGATCGACAAGCAGTGGATCATCCAGCATTTGCGCAGTATTCGTGAGGTGCTTGGGTATCCTTGAGGGCCTCATCGCGGGGCAAGCCCGCTCCCACAGAGTTGCTGTGGGAGCGGGCTTGCCCCGCGATGCTTTTAGCCGCGCCGCATGCCGATATGTGGAATATCGTCCTCAAGATACTCCTCGCCCACCACCACAAAGCCATAGCGCTTGTAGTAGTCCTGCAGGTGCGCCTGTGCCGACAGGTACACCGGCACGCCGGGCCAGTGCTTCTCAGCCTGCTCAAGGGCCTTTTCCATCAGTTCATGGCCCAATCCCTTACCGCGCGCCGACGCTGCGCTGACTACCCGGCCAATCACCACATCGCCACCCTGGGACTCCGGATCGAGCAGTCGCAAGTAGGCATGCAGCTCGTCGTCCTGCCAGGCCATCAGGTGGTGAGTATCGCCCTCCAGGTCTCGGCCATCGACTTCCTGATAGGCGCACTTTTGTTCAACGACGAAGACTTCGGTGCGCAGCCGCAGAATGGCATAGAGTTGTTCCTTGCCAAGGTCGCTGTGATGTTTACAGATCCAGTCGATGGACATAGGTGGTTCTCGAACAGTTGATTGGCTTGATCATCGCAGATGCTACCGGCAAGGACGAGGGCGAAATTGCCATAAGTCAACACAGGGTGTGACCACACTCAAAATGAAGGCCATTTGATATCATTGTCTCTGCCTTAAGGCTTCATCTTTGTGTAACCTGCGCCAACGTGCTGACAGCGGTACCTCTCAAGCAGTCGATATCAACGACGCGTAATGGCGCGTCTACTAAAGGATTTGAGCATGGCTGCACCGCTTCGAGCCTTGGCTTTGCTTGGAATGCTGTTGCTGTTCAACACCGCGCAGGCTGAAAAGCTGCGTCTGGTTGCCGACAGTTGGCCGCCCTTTACTGACGCTGGTATGCCAGGTGGCGGCCTGGCCACAGTGATTGTCACCACCGCCTTGCACCGTGCCGGTTACACCAGCGAATTCGAGCAGGTGCCTTGGGCGCGGGCGCTGCTGGGGGTGGAGGAAGGGCGCTACGACGTGTTGATCAACGCCTGGTTCAATGAGAGCCGTACCCGGATCGGGACGTTTTCCAGCGCTTACCTGACCAATCGCATCCGCTTGCTCAAGCGCAAGGGCGATTCGCTCAAGTTCAAGTCCCTGAACGATCTGTACCCTTATCCTGTGGCGGTTGTCAGGGACTATGCCTATTCGCCCGCGTTTGACGCCGATGCACAGCTGCAAAAGATTCCGGTACGCAATTTTTCGGTCGCCGTGCGCATGCTTGCCGCCGGCAGGGTGGGACTAACCCTGGAGGACGAATACGTCGCCCGTTACTTCCTGCAGCGCGAATCGCGTTCGGTACGTGACAGTGTCGAGTTCATCGACAAGCCGCTCAGCGAAAACACCCTGCATATCCTGGTGAGCCTGAAGGCTCCCGAGCATCAGCAGATCGTTGCCGGTTTCAACCGGGCCATCGGTGAGATGAAGGCCGATGGCAGCTACCAGCGGTTGCTCAAACACTACGGATTCTGATCAGGCTGGCGCATCTTTGATCAGGTGTGCAGCCAGGGTGCGCAGCGGGCCCAGTTGACGACAGATCAACGCCAGTTGGGTCTGCACCAGACGCTGGTTTTCTTCCAGCTCTTCGGGCATCTGCTCAAGTTCGATGGCCAACGCTTCTTCAGCATCGCTGTGGATAGCCACCGGCAACTTGCTGGCCAGACCTTCGGCAATCTCATCCAGGCTGTTGGCCAGGCTGGCCCCGGCACCATCGATCAACTGCTCGTGAACATCGGCCGGCAGTGTGGTTTCACGATGCGCGCCCAAACCTGACAGGTAACTGAGCAAGGTGTGCGAGAGCACCAGAAAGCGAAAGCCGACATCCGCCTCCTTACGAAAATGCCCAGGCTCCATGAGCATGTTGGCCAGGGTGGTCGACAGCGCCGCGTCGGCATTGTGGGCATTGCGCCGGGCCAGGCGGTAGGCCAGGTCGTCGCGCTTGCCTTGGGCATACTGCTGCATGATCTGGCGCAGGTAGGTGCTGTTGCAGCTCAGGGTGTTGGCCAGCACTTTGTTCAGCCGTCGGCCCTGCCAGTCGGGGAGGAACAGGAACACCGCGAGAATCGCGATCAGGCTGCCGACCAGGGTATCGAACAGACGTGGCAGGAACAGCCCGTAGCCATCGCCGACCTGGTTGAAGCAGAACAGCACCATCAGGGTGATTGCCGCAGTGGCCAGGGTATAGCGAGTGGTGCGGTTGACGAAGAACACCACCCCGGCGGCAACGGCGAACAGCGACTGGATGATCGGGCTCGGAAACAGGTCGAACAGCGCCCAGCCCACCGTCAGGCCGATGCCGGTACCGATGATCCGCTGCACCAGCTTGCGCCGCGTCGCACCGTAGTTGGGCTGGCAGACGAACAGGGTGGTGAGGATGATCCAGTATCCCTGGGTCGGGTGGATCAGGTGGACCATGCCGTAACCGATCGACAGTGCCAGCGGCAGGCGCAGGGCATGGCGGAACAACAGTGAAGTCGGGGTCAGTTGCTGACGCAGGCGGTTCCAGACATCCGCCAGGTTGCGCGGTGAACGGTCGAGCAGGCTACTGTCGCTGGCATCGGCGAGGTTGTCGGGGTTGCTTGCATCACTGAGCAGACGGTCGAGGGTTGCCAGGTTGGCGGCCAGGGCCCGCAGCGAGCGCAGCAGCCCGCGCCAGGCCGGGTTGCTCTGCATGCGCAGGTGTTCCAGGGAGGCATTCAGGTCGTCCAGGGCCTGGGTAAAACCGCTGTCATAGATGAACGGCTGGCGCAGCTGGATCGACTCGGACAACTGCTGGCAGGCCACGCCTTGCTGGCGTAGCAGGCGCTGGCAGCGAAACAGCACGTCGCTGTGGAAGAAGGCTTCGGTCAGGGCGTTGTAGGGGTAATGCGACGAGCTGGCGCGCTCGTGGATATCCTGAGCGAGAAAGTACAGCTTCAGGTAACGGCTGACCTTGGAGCCCGGCCGGCCATTGCCGACTCGGTGCAGGATGATTTCCTTGGCCGCATTGAGCGCGGCCACCACGCGGCCATTCTGCTGCGCCAGTTCCAGGCGCCGGGCTTCCACATCCAGCTGACGGATCGGTTCGAACAGGGTGGCCTTGAGTTTCAGGTAGCGGCCCAGTTCGCGGAACAGGCGCGCCAGGCTTTGCTGCACCGGCTGGTTGGAGAACAGTGCCTGCCAGAGCACCGAGAGCAGCCCGTACCAGGCGGCGCCCGCTACCAGCAGCAGCGGTTCGTGCCAGAAGTCGCTGACCTCACCGCCGCGTTGGTCCACGCCGATCATGGTGTAGACCGAGAGAATCAGCGTGGCCGAGGCGATGGCGCCGTAGCGTTCGCCGAGGGCGCCCAGCATGGTCAGGGCAAAACTGGCCAGGGCCAGGGCGCAGACAAAAATCAGCGGGTAGGGGAACAGCAACTCCACCGACAGTGCGGCAACGGTAAAACACACCAGGGTGACCGCGAGGGCGTTCAGGCGCCCTTGCCAGCTGTCGTCGGTCTCGGCCAGGGCGCTGGCGATGATGCCCAGGAACAGCGGGATCAGCAGGCTCATCTCGTCCTGATACCAGCACAGCAACATGCTGCCGGTCAGGGCGATGAGTACGCGGATGGCATAGCTGAATTTGTCCAGAGCCCAGAGACGGCGCAATGATTGGCTGAACGAGGAGGATGACATGTCGGGTAGGCAGGCCTTGGGCGATGATCGAAATTGAGCTGATCAGACAGCAAGCGTGTTACGGCTGTCACCTGACCAGCAAAATTTGTTCCTTGATGCGCTGATTCTACCGCGAAGGTTAGACGAACTGCGCGGCCGCGTACGCCGATGCCCAGGCCCACTGGAAGTTGAAGCCACCCAGGTGGCCGCTGACGTCGAGCACTTCGCCGATGAAGTACAGCCCTGGGCTTTTCAGCGACTCCATGGTCTTGGACGACACTTCGCGGGTATCGACGCCGCCCAGGGTCACCTCGGCGGTGCGGTAGCCTTCGGTGCCCGCCGGTACCACCTGCCAGGCGCCGAGCTTGTCGCTGACCTGCGCCAGTTCCGCCGGGGTGTACTGTTTCATCGGCTTGGAAACGAACCAGTGCTCGCTGAGCAGGTTGGCCATTTTCTTGGTGAAGACCTCGCCGAGCAGGGTTTTCAGTTCGCTGTTGGGGCGTTCGGCTTGTTGCTGTTGCAGCCAGGTCAAGGCGTCGTGGTCTGGCAGCAGGTTGATCTCGACCGTGTCGCCGGCTTCCCAGAACGAAGAAATCTGCAGGATCGCCGGCCCGCTCAGGCCGCGGTGGGTGAACAACAGATTCTCCCGGAAACTGGTGCCGTTGCAGCTGGCGATACAGTCCACGGAGCTACCGGACAGCTCGGTGCAGATGCCCTTGAGCACCGGCTCGGTAATGGTGAACGGCACCAGCGCGGCGCGCGTCGACAGCAGGCTGTGGCCGAACTGGCGGGCAACCTGATAGCCAAAGCCGGTCGCGCCCAGGGTCGGGATCGACAGACCGCCGGTGGCGATCACCAGCGACTGGCACTGGAATTGTCCGGCGCTGGTTTCCAGCAGGTAACCGCCGTCGACCTTCTCGATCTGATCGATGCGGGTGTCCATGCGCAGCTCGGCGCCGGCGTTATCGCACTCGCGCAGGAGCATGTCGAGGATGTCGCTGGATTTGTTATCGCAGAACAGCTGGCCGAGTTTTTTCTCGTGATAGGGCACAGCGTGTTTGCTGACCATCTCGATGAAATCCCACTGGGTGTAGCGGGCCAGGGCCGACTTGCAGAAGTGCGGGTTCTGCGAGAGGAAGTTGGCAGGCTCGGTGTACATGTTGGTGAAGTTACAGCGGCCACCTCCGGACATCAGGATCTTTTTGCCCGGTTTGTTGGCGTGGTCGAGCAACAGTACCCGGCGGCCGCGACCGGCGGCAGTCAGGGCACACATCAGGCCGGCGGCGCCAGCGCCAATGATGATCACTTCGGTGGAACGCACTGCAAATCCCCTGCAACGGTGGTGAGACTATCGCGGGGCAAGCCCGCTCCCACAGTCGGTGGGAGCGGGCTTGCCCCGCGATCAGGCCAGTAAATTCAACAAACAGCTCAGACGATGCGCACCCGTAGCGACCGGCCCTTGATTTTGCCATTGTTCAGACGCTGCAGCGCTTGTTTGGCGACCGCGCGTTCCACCGCAACAAAGGCCTGGAAGTCGAAAATGGCGATCTTGCCCACCTGGGTGCCCGGCAACCCGGCGTCGCCGGTCAAGGCGCCGAGGATATCGCCCGGGCGCAGTTTGTCTTTGCGCCCGGCAGCAATGCACAGGGTACTCATGGTCGGTAGCAGCGGAGCGCCGTTCTGAGCCTTGAGGCTGTCCAGCTGTTCCCAGCGCAGCGCGGCTTTCTGAATGTCTTCGATGGCCTGGGCACGGTGGCCTTCGGCCGGGGCGACCAGGCTGATGGCCAGACCTTTCTCGCCGGCACGGCCGGTACGGCCAACGCGGTGCACATGAATCTCGGCATCGCGAGCCAGTTCGACGTTGATGACCATGTCCAGGGCATCGATGTCCAGACCACGGGCGGCGACGTCGGTTGCCACCAGCACCGACAGGCTGCGGTTGGCGAACAGGGTCAGGACCTGGTCACGGTCGCGCTGCTCGAGGTCGCCATGCAGCGCTTGAGCGGAAATGCCCTTGGCCTGCAGGTGCTCGACCAGCTCCTGGCATTGCTGCTTGGTGAAGCAGAACGCTACGCACGATTGCGGGCGGAAGTGGCCGAGCACCTTGGTGACCGCCTCCATGCGCTGCTCTGGAGTGATTTCGTAGAAATGCTGTTCGATCTGGCTGTCGGCGTGCAGGGTTTCGACCTTGACGGTCTGCGGGTCACGCATGAAGGTCGAGGCCAGCTGCTTGATGCCCGACGGATAGGTCGCCGAGAACAGCAGGGTCTGACGGCGCTTCGGGGTTTGTCCGATGATGTCGGCGATGGCGTCGTAGAAGCCCATGTCGAGCATACGGTCGGCTTCATCGAGAATCAGCGTGTTGAGACCGTCGAGCACCAGGGTGCCTTTGCTCAGGTGCTGCTGAATGCGGCCCGGGGTGCCGACGATGATATGCGCGCCGTGTTCCAGCGAAGCAATCTGCGGGCCCAGGGACACACCGCCGCACAGGGTCAGGATCTTGATGTTGTCTTCGGCGCGGGCCAGACGGCGCAGCTCTTTGGCCACCTGGTCAGCCAGCTCGCGGGTCGGGCACAGGACCAGGGCCTGGCAACCGAAGTAGCGCGGGTTGATCGGGTTGAGCAGGCCGATGCCGAATGCAGCGGTCTTGCCACTGCCGGTCTTGGCCTGGGCGATCAGGTCCATGCCCTTGAGGATTACCGGCAGGCTCTGGGCCTGGATCGGGGTCATCTGGGCGTAGCCGAGGGCGTCCAGGTTGGCCAGCATGGCGGCGGACAGCGGCAAGGTGGCGAAGGCGGTGGCAATGGTGGTCACGAGGCGGGCCTGCAAAACAAAATGTCGCGCAGTGTACCAGCCTCGACGCCATTAGCCCTAAGGCTCGATCTCCGGTTCCGGACGAGGGGCACGCCTTCCGTCCGTCCTCGACAGCTGCATGAAGATCGCGGCGGCCAGCATGGCCATCAGACCGATCGTCAGGAAGGTCAGCTGAAACGCGCCCAGCGTGCTCTCGATGCCTTCGGCACTGCCCGACGCCGTGAAGCCGCCGAGCAGTGCGCCGGCACACGCCACGCCAAGGCTCAGGGACAGCTGCGCCACCACCGACAGCAGGCTGTTGCCACTGCTGGCGCTGGCGTCGTCGAGGTCGATCAGGGTCACCGTGTTCATCGCCGTGAACTGCATGGAGTTCACCGCGCCGAGCAGACCCAGCTGGAACAGCAGCAGGGCATAGGGCGTTTGCTCGTCCACCAGCCCCAGACTGGCCAGCAACAGGCCGAGCAACAGGGTGTTGCCGGTGAGGATGGTGCGGTAGCCGAAGCGTTCGATCAGTGGCCGGGCGATGGATTTGGCCAGCATCGCTGCCGCCGCCAGGGGAATCATGCTCATACCGGCCTGTGCCGGCGAGTAACCCAGGGCTACCTGCAACAGCAACGGCACCAGAAACGGCAGGGCGCCACTGCCCAGACGGGCGAACAGGTTGCCGAGGATGCCGACGGAGAAGGTCCGGGTGCGAAACAGCCTGGGCGAAAACAGCGGATTGTCGACGCTGCCTGCGCGCAGCCAGTAAGCCGCTAGGCACGCCATACCGGCGAACAGCAACAACATCACCCGCAGGTGTGGCAGGTGCAGTTCGCCCAGGCCTTCCATGGCAATGGTGATCAGCACCATGGCCGCACCGAACAGCACAAAGCCGACGCCGTCGAAGCGCGTGCGCTCGCTGCCACGCAGGTCGGGGATGAAGCGCCAGACGGCGTAACAGCCGATGACACCGACCGGCAGGTTGAGCAGGAAGATCCAGTGCCAGCTGAGGATTTCCACCAGCCAGCCGCCCATGGTCGGGCCCAGCAGCGGACCGAGCAGACCGGGGATGGTGATGAAGCTCATGATCCGCACCAGCTCCGAACGCGGGTAGGCGCGCAGCACCACCAGCCTTCCGACCGGCAGCATCAAGGCGCCGCCCAGGCCCTGGACCACCCGCGCCGCTACCAGCATGCTCAGGCTTTCGGCCAGGGCGCAGAGCAGCGAGCCGAAACTGAACAGCAAAATGGCGCCGAAGAAGATCCGTTTGGTGCCGAAGCGGTCGGCGATCCAGCCCGAGGCAGGGATCAGCAGGGCTACGGTGAGCATGTAGGCGATGATCACCGACTGCATGCGCAGCGGGTCTTCGGCCAAGTCGCGGGCCATGGCCGGCAGGGCGGTGTTGAGGATGGTGCCGTCCAGCGACTGCATGAAGAAGGCGATGGCTACGACCCAGGGGATCCAGCGGGCGGTGACAGGGTCCAGCGGGGCGCGGTTGGGCATGGCTTTTTGTCTAATCCTTCAGGGGGCTATCGCGGGGCAAGCCCGCTCCCACAGTCTCAACCCCGGTGGGAGCGGGCTTGCCCCGCGATAGGCTAATCACAATGTCAACGTCAGGCGTTTAACCAAAGCCCCCGGCAAATGGCTCGAACTGGTCTGCCTTTGGCCGTAAGTACTGGTCGACAGAATCAACTCCCGCTCTGCGGTCAGAGCCTCCAGTTGTGAACCCAACAAACTGTAGACGCTGTCATCAAAGCGCATGGTGCTGACCGGTGCCTGGATCTGTCCGTCCTCGACCCAGAACGTGGCGAAGCGGGTCAGGCCGGTCATGCGCGCGGCCGGCAGGTCGGAGAAGTTCAGGTACCAGAGGTTGCTGATGTACAGGCCAGTGCCCAGGCGACTGAGGATGTCGCGCTGTTCGAGGTCGCCAGCGGCCATGCTCAGGGCGCAAGGTGACTCATGCCCGTCGGCACCGTTGGCCGCCAACTCGAACTCGGCGGCGCTGCGGGCGCAGATCAGGCGGTCGAGCCCCTGGCCTTGCTCGATCAGGCGCAAATCGCTGCGCGGCGTGCCCTCGTCGGAAAACGCCGGGCTCAACGAGCCGCTGACCTGCTCGGCAATGCTGACCAGCGGATTCAGGCGCGCATCACCGGCGTACAGGCGTTGCAACGGACTGTTCTTGGTCGCCAGCGACTGCGCGGAAAACCCGCCCCAGCAGAGCATGCCCATGATTTCATCGATTGCCGCCGGAGCCAGGTAGGCGCGGTACTCGCCGGGTGCCAGGGTCTTGAGCGGGCGGCCGAGGTATTCCAGCTGTTCGCGTGCCTGGCGCAGGCGCAGGGCAAAGGCGTCGCTGTTCCACTGCTGCCCGGCATAGTTGGCTTTGACCGCCTGGCCGTTGCTGTGGAACAAGCTCCAGTCAAAGTTGAAGCTGTTGGCCTGGTGCCAGCCAAACGCGCCGAACGAACTGGCAAAGCCTCGGCAAATCGGGCCTGCGGCATAGATGCCAACCAGGTCCAGTTCGCCGGCGCCGAGCTCGATTTGTGCCAGCACCTGTTCTATCTCAGGCAGCGTCTGATCTTGCACGCTGTGGCTTTGCCAGTCGCTGTCGTTGAGCTGCAGGTAAGGGTCGGCTTCAAGCAATGGCAAGGTCTGACGCAGTTGCCCGATAGCCTCGGCCAGGCGCTGCTGATCGACGTCGGCGTCGTTGCCGAGGGTGAACTGCAGCTCAGCCTGGCGCCCGTCCTTGACCAGCTTGAGGACGCAGCTGGCCTGCTGCACCTCGCCGGCCTGGCGCACTTTGGCGTGGTTGAAGCGAATGAACTGCGAGTGTTCGGCACTGTAGCTGAGGGTGAAGTGTTCGGGCGCGCGTACCTGCTTTTGCAGGCTGGCGACCAGGCTCTGGAAGCTTTGCAGTGGGGTGGCAGCCATCAGGCGTCTCCTCCGAATACGTCGATCTGGCTGAATACGCAGGCAGGTGAGGCGTGCCCGACCCGCACCACCTGGTTCGGCTCGCCCTTGCCGCAGTTCGGCGTCCCGAGAACCTGCAAGGTGCTGGCGTCGCCAACCGCGCTGAGGTTGCCCCAGAACTGCGCGGAAATCCCTCGGTAGTTGGGATTCTTGACCACGCCCTTGAGCTCGCCGTTTTCGATCAACTGGCCCCACTCACAGCCGAACTGGAATTTGTTGCGTGCATCATCGATGGACCAGGAGCGGTTGGTGCGCATCAGGATGCCGTGTTCGATATTGACGATCAGCTGCTCGAGGCTCTGGTCGCCTGGCTCGATATTGAGGTTGGCCATGCGATCGATAGGCGCCCGGTTCCAGCCACAGGCGCGGCTGTTGGCAACGCCGTCCAGGCCCGAGCGGAACTGCGACAAGGCCCCGCCCAGCGGACGCAGGAGCAAGCCGTCGCGGATCAGGAACTGCTTGCTGGCAGCACTGCCGTCGTCGTCATGGCTGTAGCTGGCCAGTTCTTCGCCGATGGTCGGGTCGAAGGTCACGTTGAGCAGTTTCGAGCCGTATTGCAGAGTGCCGAAGTCACTGGCTTTGACGAAGCTGGTACCGGCGTAGTTGCGCTCGTCGCCAAGGATGCGGTCCATTTCCAGCGGGTGACCGATGGACTCATGGATCTGCAGCATCATCTGGTCCGGCATCAACAGCAGATCGCGCACGCCGCTCGGGGTATTGGGCGCCAGCAGCAGTTGCAGCGCCTGGTCGGCGACCTTGACGCCAGCGCCAACCAGGCCGCAGCGTTCGATGACATCCAGGCCGCCCTGCTGGCCGAAGTTCTCCCGGCCCAGGGTGCGGCTCTGGCTGTCCTGACCATCGAAGGCGGTGACTGCGAAGCCTGGATAGATAAAGCGTTGAGCCTGGCGCAGTTCGGCACCGGCGGTGTTCAAGTAAATCTGTTCGACGTTGCTGATGCCAAGGCTGGCCTGCCAGTTCACCAGGCGGCTGTCGGCGGGCACACTGTTCGACTCACCGGCGAGCAGGTCATAGCAGTCGGCCAGGGATGGCAAGGGCTGTTCGAGGTTTGGCGAGCGATAGTCGCTGCGCTGCGTGGCTACCGGTTGCTCGCTGAGGTCAAGCAGGGCACGTGCGCCAATCTGCGCGGCGAGTCGCTCGGCCTGTTCCAGGGCGCGTTGCAGGCCGGACTGGGACAGGTCGGCAGTGGCGGCGTAGGCTTCCACGCCCTTGAGCCGGACCGTCAGCATGGCCCCTTCATCGCGGAAGAAGAACGGCGGCTCGGCAACGTTTTTGCGCACTGACAGTTGCTGCTGGGACTGCTGCACATAGCGCAGGGAAAAAAACTCGGCACCGCTGCGCAGGGCGGCAAAGCGCTGGCGCAGCAATGCAGTCATCTCGAACATGCAAGAAACCTCCGTGTGTACGGTGGTTCCCCCTCAGAACCACTCGTCGCGCATGCTCAGGCAGGTATCGTCGCGGGCCTCGAGCAATGCCAGCTCATTATGGCAGCCCGGCACTTCCCAGGTCAGGAAATAACGCGCGGCCTGCAATTTGCCCTGATAGAAGTCTTGGTCGGCCGGATTGCCTTGAGCCAGTCCTTGTTCGGCGCGGATCGCCTGCTCCAGCCAGCGCCAGCCGATCACGCAGTGACCAAAGGCTTTGAGGTACAGCGCGGAGTTGGCCAGGGCGCTGTTGACATGACCTTGAGCCAGGTCGCCGAGCAGGCCCAGCGTTACGCTCTGCAGGCGAACCTGCAATTGCTCCAGCGGCGTGCGCAGGTGATCCAGGCTGGCGAATGCGCGCGCCTGCTCGCAGGTCCCGGCAATCAGGCGCACCAGTTGCTTGAGCCCGGCGCCACCGTTCTGCGCCAGCTTGCGGCCGAGCAGGTCGAGCGACTGGATGCCGTGGGTGCCTTCGTGAATCGGGTTCAGACGGTTGTCGCGGTAATACTGTTCGACCGGGTATTCGCGGATATAACCGTGGCCACCGAGGATCTGGATCGCCAGTTCATTGGCCTTGAGGCAGAACTCCGAGGGCCAGGATTTGACGATCGGGGTCAGCAAATCGAGCAATTCATGTGCGTGTTGACGCTGCGCCTCGGTTTCGCCGCTCTGGGTTTCATCGAACAGCCGCGCCGCGTACAGACCCAGGTCGAAGGCGCCTTCGACGTAGGCTTTCTGGGTCAGCAGCATGCGCTTTACATCGCTATGGCCGATGATCGGTACGGCAGCGGTGGTCGGGTCCTTGTTATCGACCAGACGTCCTTGCGGCCGCTGGCGCGCGTACTCGAGCGAGTACAGGTAGCCCGCGTAACCGAGCATTACCGCGCCCATGCCGACCCCGATGCGGGCTTCGTTCATCATCTGGAACATGCAGGCCAGCCCCTGGTGCGGCTTGCCCACCAGGTAGCCGACACAGTGTCCGTTGTCGCCGAAATTCAGCGCTGTCGAGGTGGTGCCGCGCCAGCCCATCTTGTGGAACAACCCGGCCAGCAGTACGTCGTTGCGTGGCCCCAGACTGCCATCGGCATTGACCAGGAACTTGGGCACGATGAACAGCGAAATGCCCTTCACCCCGGGCGGCGCGTCCGGCAGTTTGGCCAGCACCATGTGCACGATGTTTTCCGACAACGGGTGGTCGCCGCCAGAGATGAATATCTTGTTGCCGCGCAGCCGATAGCTGCCGTCGCTGGCGGGTTCTGCGCGGGTGCGGATATCGGCCAGGGATGAACCTGCGTGAGGTTCGGTCAGGGCCATGGTGCCGAAGAAGCGGCCTTCGATCATCGGTTGCAGGAACAGGCGTTTCTGCTCATCGCTGCCGAAGCTTTCGATCAGGTTGGCGGCGCCCATGGTCAGGAACGGATACGCCGTGGTCCCGGCGTTGGCCGCCTGGAAATGGGCAAAACAGGCTTGCGAAAGCAGCGTCGGCAACTGCATGCCGCCGGCCTCGAAGTCGCGGGTGGCGTTGAGGAAACCGGCTTCGAGGAAGGCATCGATCGCGGGTTTGACCTCGGGGATCAGCAGCGCTTCGCCATTCTCGTAACGCGGCTCGTGTTCGTCGCCCTTGCGGTTGTGTGGCGCGAAGTACTTCTCGGCAATGGTCCGCGCCGTGTTCAACGCGGCATCGAAGGTTTCGCGGTTGTGTTCGGCAAAACGTGGGCGTTGGGTGAGGGCCTCGGCGTCGAGCACTTCGTAGAGTTCGAAGGCCAGGTTGCGGGCGCTGAGCAGGGTCTCGGACATGTCGGCATTCCTGTCTGGGGATGCGCCGAGTCTAGGCAGGGGGGCAGGCACTGCACAGTGAAATAGATTTGGGTGATAGGAGGGTAGAACCAGCTTCGGAAGAAACCACAGCCTGAAAGCATCGCGGGGCAAGCCCGCTCCCACCGGCTTATCACAAACCGGTGGGAGCGGGCTTGCCCCGCGATTGAGTGATGCCTATCAGCCGATAGTCATCAAGCTCGCGTTACCACCTGCAGCAGCAGTGTTAACACTCAACGCCCGCTCGATCACCAGACGCTCCAGGGCAATCGAGGTTTCGCCCGACGACAGGCCATGGACGCCGACGATGGCACCGGCACGCTTGGCCACTTGCTCGCAGACTGCGCGCAACTGGTCGGAATGGCCGTGGTGCAGGACGGCATCGAACACCACCTCATCCTTGGTCCAGTCGCCCACCAGCTTGATGCGTGCCTGTACGTCTTTCGGCAGACGGTTGCGCAGGGTCTTGGTCAGTTCGCCTTCCGGCCACACCGCCGAGCTGCCCACGGCCAGAACCGCAGCCAGCTGGGTCAGCAGGTCGGCCTCGACTTCAGCCAGGCACAGCACATGCTCACGCGGCAGGATGGTGTAGCTGTTGCGCTCACCGGTCGGGCCGGCCAGCAGGCGGCTGATACCGCTTTGCGATTGCTTGGCGAACTGTTCGCAGAGGCTACCCAGCTCGTTCAGCTGGTTGCTTGCCGCCCAGGCTTTAAGCGCTTGCAGTGGCTTGCTCAACTCGTCGCGCAGACGGGTGTCCGGGGCGTTGCCGGCGTCGGTGCGCTGGAACGATTGCTCGATGGCATCGGCCGGACGGGTCGACAGCAGGCGGTACAGGTACAGCGGGCCACCGGCTTTCGGACCGGTGCCGGACAGGCCTTCACCACCGAACGGCTGAACGCCGACCACGGCACCGACGATGTTGCGGTTGACGTAGACGTTACCGGCGTTGACGGTGTCGATGACCTTGGCGATGGTTTCGTCGATCCGGGTGTGAACACCCAGGGTCAGGCCGTAACCGGAAGCGTTGATCTGCTCGATCAGCTGGTCGAGGTTCTTGCGGTTGTAGCGCACCACGTGCAGAACCGGGCCGAAGATCTCGCGTTGCAGCTCGTCGAAGCTTTCCAGCTCGATCAGGGTCGGCATGACGAAGGTGCCACGTTTGATCTCTTCGCCATTGGCGATGGCAACCTGGTACACCGAGCGGCCTTTGTCGCGCATGCCCTGGATGTGTTTCTCGATACCGGCCTTGGCTTCTGCGTCGATCACCGGGCCAATGTCCACGTTCAGGCGCTCAGGGTTACCCAGGCGGCTTTCGGCCATGGCGCCCTTGAGCATCTCGATCACGCGGTCGGCCGAGTCTTCCTGCAGGCACAGCACGCGCAGTGCCGAGCAGCGCTGACCGGCGCTGTCGAAAGCCGAGGAAACGACGTCGATGACGACTTGTTCGGTGAGTGCTGAGGAGTCGACGATCATCGCGTTCTGGCCACCGGTTTCGGCGATCAGCGGAATCGGACGGCCCTGGGCATCCAGGCGGCCGGCGATGTTGCGTTGCAGCAGGCGGGCGACTTCGGTGGAGCCGGTGAACATCACGCCTTTGACCCGATCGTCACCGACCAGGCGCGCACCGACGGTTTCACCGCGACCTGGCAGCAACTGCACCACGCCTTCAGGGATACCGGCTTCGAGCAGCAGGCGCACGGCCTGGGCGGCGACCAGCGGGGTTTGTTCGGCAGGCTTGGCGAGTACCGGGTTACCGGCTGCCAGGGCTGCGGCGACCTGGCCGCTGAAGATTGCCAGCGGGAAGTTCCACGGGCTGATGCAGACCACTGGGCCCAACGGGCGGTGGGCATCGTTGCTGAAGTCGTTACGGGCCTGCACGGCGTAGTAGCGCAGGAAGTCGACCGCTTCACGGACTTCGGCGATGGCGTTGGCGAAGGTCTTGCCGGCTTCACGGGCAAGCAGGCCCATCAGCGGCTGGATCTCGGCTTCCATCAGGTCGGCGGCGCGCTCGAGGATCGCAGCACGCTCGGCGGGCGGCGTGGCTTGCCAGATCGGTGCGGCGTTGAGGGCGCACTGGATGGCATTGTCGACGTCGGCAACCGTGGCTTCCTGGACATGACCGACCACGTCACGGTGATCGGACGGGTTCAGCACCGGCGCAGCGGCTTCGTTGCTGGAGGCGCAGCCAAGCATCGGTGCGGCTTTCCAGTCGTTGTGTGCGGTGGCCAGCAGGGCGCAGGACAGCGACGCCAGGCGATGCTCGTTGGCCATGTCGATACCGGCGGAGTTGGCTCGCTCGGCACCGTACAGGTCACGCGGCAATGGAATGCGTGGATGCGGCAGGCCGGTGTTGCCTTCCTGGGTCGCCATCTGCTCGATGGTGGCAACCGGGTCGGCAACCAGTTCCTGGATCGAGATCGACTGGTCGGCAATACGGTTGACGAACGAGGTGTTGGCGCCGTTTTCCAGCAGGCGGCGAACCAGGTAGGCCAGCAGGGTTTCGTGGGTACCGACCGGCGCGTACACGCGGCACGGACGGTTCAGCTTGCCATCGGCAACCTTGCCGACAACCTGTTCGTACAGCGGTTCACCCATGCCGTGTAGGCACTGGAACTCGTACTGACCCGGGTAGTAGTTCTGACCGGCGATATGGTAGATGGCCGACAGGGTGTGGGCGTTGTGCGTAGCGAACTGTGGGTAGATGACTTCCGGTACCGACAGCAGCTTGCGTGCGCAGGCAATGTAGGAGACGTCGGTGTACACCTTGCGGGTGTAGACCGGGTAGCCTTCCAGGCCTTCAACCTGGGCGCGCTTGATCTCGCTGTCCCAGTAGGCGCCCTTCACCAGACGGATCATCAGGCGGTGACGGCTGCGGCGGGCCAGGTCGATGACATAGTCGATCACGTACGGGCAGCGCTTCTGGTAAGCCTGGATCACGAAGCCGATACCGTTCCAGCCGGTCAGCTGTGGTTCGAAGCACAGGCGCTCGAGCAGGTCCAGCGACAGCTCCAGGCGGTCGGCTTCCTCGGCGTCGATGTTCAGGCCGATGTCGTATTGCTTGGCCAGCAGGGTCAGCGACAGCAGACGCGGGTACAGCTCGTCCATCACACGCTCGTACTGGGCGCGGCTGTAGCGTGGGTGCAGGGCCGAGAGCTTGATCGAGATGCCCGGACCTTCGTAGATGCCACGGCCGTGCGAGGCTTTACCGATCGAGTGGATCGCCTGCTCGTAGGAGGCCAGGTATTTCTGTGCGTCGTGCTCGGTCAGTGCGGCTTCGCCGAGCATGTCGTAGGAGTAGCGGAAGCCCTTGGCTTCGAACTTGCTGGCGTTGGCCAGGGCTTCGGCGATGGTTTCGCCGGTGACGAACTGCTCGCCCATCAGGCGCATGGCCATGTCGACGCCCTTGCGGATCATCGGCTCGCCGCTCTTGCCGATGATGCGGCTGAGCGAGGAAGTGAGGCCGGATTCGTTGTGGGTCGAGACCAGTTTGCCGGTCAGCAGCAGGCCCCAGGTGGCGGCGTTGACGAACAGCGACGGGCTGTTGCCCAGGTGCGGCTGCCAGTTGCCGGTGCTGATCTTGTCGCGGATCAGGGCATCACGGGTGCCTTTGTCCGGGATACGCAGCAGGGCTTCGGCCAGGCACATCAGGGCCACGCCTTCCTGCGACGACAGGGAAAATTCCTGCAGCAGGCCCTGGACGATACCGGCACGGCCGCCAGCGCTCTTCTGGTTACGCAGTTTTTCGGCGATGCCGGCGGCCAGCTTGTTGGTAGCCTCGGCCATGGCCGCAGGCAGGCGAGCCTGCTCCAGCAGCATTGGCACCACTTCCGGCTCAGGACGGCGATAGGCGGCAGTGATGGCCGAACGCAGTACTGATTGTGGGAGGATGCTTTCGGCAAATTCGAGGAAACACTGGTGGCTGTGATCGCCCAGGATTTCACCGGCTTCATCGCCATTGATGATCGACTGACCGTTGAGTTCGGTCAGGGTGGCACCACCCTCGAGCTTCTCCAGGTAATTGAAGATCGCTTGCTTGATCAACCAGTGCGGTGTGCGGTCAATGGACTGCGCAGCTGCTTTGAGTCGCTCACGGGTTGGGTCGTCAAGTTTGACCCCAAGGGTGGTCGTCGCCATTTCTTATCCTCATTATTGCCACAGGGCTGTGGCTTAAGCTGGCGCCAAGATTAGCTGTGCGCGATTTCGGGTGCAACCTAGTGCAACCCAAAATGTGTAGGAAAAAAGTGCAGCTCGTCCGGTGGGTAAAACCCCACAGTAAAAATGGCTGTTTATGGTGCATTTTCTTCTGTAAACGCGGCTTCTTGCTCCGAAAGGGAGCAAAAAGGTGCTGTTACGCAAAAAAACCGACGAGGTGCAACTTGTTTGCAAAAACAGGTTGCACCTACTTTGCGTTGTTGCATAGCATTCGCGGCCTGGGTGCAACCTCTCTGAGGCTGTCACTACATAAAAACAAACGCCAGGGCGCAACAATGAGTTTTAGCAATCCAATCACGATCACTTTTGTGATCTACATCGCAGCAATGGTGATGATCGGCTTCATGGCCTATCGCTCCACCAATAACCTCTCCGACTACATCCTCGGTGGCCGCAGCCTCGGTAGCGTGGTAACCGCGCTTTCGGCTGGCGCCTCGGACATGAGCGGCTGGTTGCTGATGGGCCTGCCGGGTGCCATCTATATGTCGGGTCTGTCGGAGGCCTGGATTGCCATCGGCCTGACCGTCGGTGCCTACCTGAACTGGTTGTTCGTTGCTGGCCGTCTGCGCGTGCAGACCGAGCACAATGGTGATGCGCTGACCCTGCCGGACTATTTCGCCAGCCGTTTCGAAGACCACAGCGGCCTGCTGCGGATCATCTCTGCCATCGTTATCCTGGTGTTCTTCACCATCTACTGCGCTTCCGGCATCGTTGCTGGCGCTCGTCTGTTCGAGAGCACCTTCGGCATGTCCTATGAAACCGCGCTGTGGGCTGGTGCTGCTGCCACTATCGCCTACACCTTCGTCGGTGGCTTCCTGGCGGTGAGCTGGACCGATACTGTCCAGGCGACGCTGATGATCTTCGCCCTGATCCTGACCCCGGTGATCGTGCTGATCGCTACCGGCGGTGTCGATACCACCTTCCTGGCCATCGAAGCCCAGGGTGCTGGCAACTTCGACATGTTCAAGGGGGCAACCTTCATCGGCATCATCTCGCTGATGGGCTGGGGCCTGGGCTACTTTGGCCAGCCGCACATCCTGGCGCGCTTCATGGCTGCCGACTCGGTCAAGTCCATCGCCAATGCCCGCCGCATCTCCATGACCTGGATGATCCTGTGCCTGGCCGGTACCTGTGCCGTTGGCTTCTTCGGTATCGCCTACTTCTCGGCGCATCCTGATGTTGCCGGTCCGGTTACCGAGAACCACGAGCGTGTGTTCATCGAGCTGGCCAAGATCCTGTTCAACCCGTGGATCGCCGGTGTGCTGCTGTCGGCCATCCTGGCTGCCGTCATGAGTACCCTGAGCTGCCAGCTGCTGGTGTGCTCCAGCGCCCTGACCGAAGACTTCTACAAAACCTTCCTGCGCAAGAATGCATCGCAGGTCGAGCTGGTCTGGGTCGGTCGTCTGATGGTGCTGGCCGTTGCGCTGATCGCCATCGCCCTGGCTGCCAACCCTGAGAACCGCGTTCTGGGCCTGGTGGCCTACGCCTGGGCCGGCTTCGGTGCCGCCTTCGGTCCTGTGGTGCTGATCTCGGTACTGTGGAAAGGCATGACCCGCAATGGTGCGCTGGCTGGCATCATCGTCGGTGCCGTGACCGTGATCCTGTGGAAGAAATTCGACACCATGGGTCTGTACGAAATCATTCCGGGCTTCATTCTGGCCAGCCTGGCAATCTTCGTATTCAGCAAGCTCGGTAGCCCGAGCAAGGCGATGGTCTCGCGTTTCGAAACTGCAGATGCGGCGTACCACGCCGGCAAGTAATCGCGGTTAGATTGCTGTCTGACAACGGCCCGGCCTCGCAAGAGTCCGGGCCGTTGTTGTTTATAGCGCAGGCTTTGGTGGGAGCGGGCTTGCCCCGCGATGCTATGTCACTGACTGTCTGCAATCGCGGGGCAAGCCCGCTCCCACAGTTCAGCATGACAAGGTAAACTGCACGGTCTTGCAGGAGTTGCCATGAACTATCGTCACGCCTTTCACGCCGGCAACCACGCCGACGTCTTCAAACACCTCGTGTTGACCCGCCTTATTGCGCTGATGTCGCGCAAGGAGCAGCCGTTCGCCTACCTCGACACCCACGCTGGCCTCGGTCTGTATGACTTGCAGGGCGACCAGGCGACGCGTACCGGCGAGTGGATCGAAGGTGTCGGCCGGCTTTGGGGGCGTGATGACCTGCCAGAGGTTACCGCTGACTATCTGCGTATCCTGCGCAAGATGAACCCCGACGGCGAGCTGCGCTATTACCCGGGCTCGCCCGAGCTTGCCCGGCGCCTGGCGCGTCAGCAGGACCGCGTGTTGCTCAACGAGAAGCACCCCGAAGACGGGCGCATGCTCAAGGACAACATGAAGAAGGATCCGCGCGTCGCCGTGCACCTGGGTGAGGGCTGGCATGTGCCGCGGGCGTTGCTGCCGGTGCAGGAAAAGCGCGCAGTGATGCTGATCGATCCGCCCTTCGAGCAGGCTGACGAGCTCAAGCGCTGCACAGTTGCCTTGAAAGAGGCAATCAGTCGCATGCGCCAGACCGTCGCGGCGATCTGGTACCCGATCAAGGATCAGCGCCAGCTGGTGCGCTTCTATCAGGACCTGACCAGCACTGGCGCGCCAAAGTTGCTGCGCGTTGAGCTGTACGTGCATCCGCAGGACAGTCCGCAGGGCCTCAATGGTTCGGGCCTGGCCATCGCCAACCCGCCATGGGGGCTTGAGGAGGAGTTGCGTGAGCTGCTGCCGTGGTTGTCCCAGGTGCTGGCGCAGACCCAGGGTAGCTGGCGCATGGACTGGCTGATCGCCGAGTAGGTGTTGGTGTGGGAGCGGGCTTGCCCCGCGATGCGATGTGACTGACAGCTCGCAATCGCGGGGCAAGCCCGCTCCTACAGTTTGCGTTATAATCCCGCTCTTTCGTTGCCGCTCGCCCCAAGGGGCCAGGGCGCATATTTACAGATTGAAGAGGCTAGACCCTTGGCATTGACGATTCTTGGCCTGTCCGGCGCCCTTAGCCATGATCCTTCCGCGGCCCTGTACATCGACGGCAAGCTGATTGCCGCCGCTGAAGAAGAGCGCTTCGTGCGCGACAAACATGCAAAGAACCGCATGCCCTACGAATCGGCGAAGTTCTGCCTGGAGCAGGCTGGCATCAAGCCTTCCGACGTTGACGTGGTGGCCATCCCGTTCGCCCCGATCAGCCTGTTCGGCAAAGCCCGCTGGCACTACGCCAAGCGCTACTGGTACGCCCCGGATCGTGCTCTTGACGCGATTCTGATGGGCAACCGTCGTTACAAGCGCTACCGCAAGAAGATCGTCTGGTGCCTGGAACAACTGGGCTTCGACCCGAAAAAGGTCAAGATCGAACCGGTCGAGCACCACCTCGCGCACGCTTCCAGCGCCTACCACTGCTCGGGTTTCAAGGAAAAAACCGCGATCCTCGGCATTGACGGCAAGGGCGAGTACGCCACGACCTTCTTCGGTTATGGCGAAAACGGCAAGATCCACAAGATCAAGGAATTCTTCGACCCGGATTCGTTGGGCGGCCTGTACGGCGCGATCACCGAGTTCCTCGGCTTCGAGATGCTCGACGGCGAGTTCAAGGTCATGGGCATGGCCCCTTATGGCGACGCCAGCAAATATGACTTCTCGCGTCTGGCCAGCTTCGAGAACGGCGAGCTGGTGATCAACACCGACTACGCAAACGTTATCGGCCTGCGCCGCTACAAAGAGAAGGGCAAAGGTTTCTATTTCTCGCCGAAGCTGATCGAGTGGCTGGGTCCCAAGCGCGAAGGCGACATCGCCGACGAGCCGTACATCCACTACGCCGCCAGCATGCAGGCGCTGTTCGAGAAAATCGCCCTGCAGATGATCGACCACTACCTGGGCGACATCCTCAAGGAAACCGGCAAGCTGGCTTTCGCTGGCGGTTGCGCACTGAACGTCAAACTCAACCAGAAGATCATTGCCCGTCCTGACCTCAAGGAACTGTTCGTCCAGCCGGCTTCCGGCGACGCCGGTACCGCGGTCGGTGCGGCTGCATACGTTTCCCACGCCCGCGGTGTGCCGGTCGAGAAGATGGAGCACGTCTACCTCGGCCCTGCGTACTCCAACGAGGACGTGATCGCCGCCTGTGCCCGTCACCCGAGCAAGCCGAAATGGCGCAAGCTCGAGAACATGCCGGAGCAGATCGCCAAGATCATGGTCGACGGCAACCCGGTGGCCTGGTTCCAGGGCCGCATGGAGTTTGGTCCGCGCGCGCTGGGCGGTCGTTCGATCATCGGTTGCCCGAGCGTTGCCGGCGTCGCCGACCGCATCAACCACCAGATCAAGTTCCGCGAGCGCTGGAGGCCTTTCTGCCCGTCGATGCTCGACACCGTCGCCCCGCAGATGATCAAGATCGATCACCCGGCGCCCTTCATGACCTTCACCTTCGAAGTCGCCGAAGAGTGGAAGACCCGCGTGCCGGAAGTCGTCCACGAAGACGGCACCTCGCGGGCCCAGGTGCTCAAGCGCGAGTACAACCCGCGCTATTACGACATGATGAAGGCGCTGGAAGACCTGACCGGCAACGGCGTGTCGCTCAATACCTCGCTCAACCGTCGTGGCGAGCCAATGATCTGCTCGCCGACCGACGCTCTGAACATGTTCTTCGGCTCGGATCTGCAGTACCTGATCATGGAAGACATTCTGGTAGTCAAGGACGGCGCGAACAGTTATGACGTCCAGGGCTGAAAAACGCGTCCTGCAGTTCTGCCACGGCTATGACGGTCCGTTCCTGGACTGTGCGCGGCAGTACGCCAGCCTGTTCAGCGGCAGCGGCTACAAGGTCACCACGGTGTTCCTTACCGGTGCTGCCGACCCTCAGGTGGCCGTCGGCTGCGCTTCTGATGAAGTGATCTTCCTGGAGTTCAGCTCCAAGGCTATCCGTGGCCTGAAGTTGGGGGCGATCCGCGCATTGCGGCGGATCGTCGCCACGCGCAATTTCAGCTTCTGCATTGCTCACCGCTTCAAGCCGATCTATATCGCCTTGCTCGGTAGCCGCCTGCCGGTGATTGGTGTGCACCATGCCTTTGGTGACTACCAGCGCGGCAGTCGTCAGCTGTTTGCCAACCTGTTCCGTCAGCGCCTGAGCCTGCTCGGCGTCTCCGACGCGGTGCGCGATGACATGCGCAAATGCTTGCCGAAGTGGCCGGCCGAGCGCATCCAGACGCTTTACAACCGTATCGACATCGAGGTGCTGCAGGCGGCGCTGGTGCCTGCAGCCGATGCCCGCCAAGCGTTGGGGCTGGATTCGCAGGCCTGGATTGTCGGTAATGTCGGTCGCCTGCATCCGGACAAGGACCAGGCCACCCTGTTGCGTGGCTTTGCCCTCGCGCTGCCGCGTCTGCCGGCGGGTGCTCGCCTGGCTATTTTGGGTGAGGGGCGGCTGGAGCAGTCGCTGAAAACACTGGCCGCCGAGCTGGGAATTGCCGGGCAGGTGGACTTTCTCGGCCAGGTGCCCAATGCGCGATGCTATTTCAAGGCGTTCGATGCTTTTGCCCTGAGCTCCGACCACGAACCGTTCGGTATGGTCCTGCTTGAAGCCATGGTCGCCGGAGTGCCGGTGCTCGCCACTGCCTGCGGCGGCGCCCTGGAAGTGGTCGAGGGTGTCGGCATCCTGTTTCCACTGGCCGATGCCGAGCGTCTGGCTCAAGGCTTGCAACATCTGGCCGTACTGGATGAAGCGCAGCGCCAGGAGTGTGCCGAGCGCATGCTTGCGCGCCTGCGTGAGCGTTTTTCCGATAGCGCTGTGCGCGATACCTTCTGGCAGTTGCCAGCTGTGCGTGCGCTGACGGCGGAGGTTTGATGCTCAATCATATTCAAGGCTGGCGCGAGCGCGGCTGGCGTGTGATCGATGCGCCTGCCTACGCCCAGGCCTGGCAGCGTTTTGGTGGTAGCGTCGCGACCCACCCGCTGGTGGTCGAGCAGTTGGCCGAGCTGGCGCAGATTCCGGTGCGCTACCTGGGGTGGGAGCACAATGGTGAGCTCAAGGCCGCGATTCCGACCTGGGGCCGTTACCTGGCATTGTCCAAGGACGTGCTCAAGCGTCAGGGCAAGAAGGGTCTGTATGACCTGGGCAATGCCGAGCTGATCCTGCCGGCGGCTGCCGATGCCCAGGCACCGCTGCGTCATGCCGGACGTTATTTGTCCGAGCTCAACCAGGGGCGCTTCGCCAACCTCAAGCTGCAAACTGAATCGCTGGCGATGGCGCGCACGCCTGAAGACCTGTCGAAGAAGTTTCGCTATAACCAGCGTCGCGAGTTGCGCTTGCTGGAAGAGGCGGGTGGTCAGGTGCGTGCTGTTTCTGAGTTTTCCAGCAGTGAACTGGCAGCGATCTACTGCGATCTGTTTCTGCGCCGCTGGGAATTCCCGGCCACTGGCGCCGAGCGCATGGCTGAGGTCATAGAGCGCCTGCGTGAGCTGCTGATCGGTTCGGTGCTGTTTCTCGACGATGCGCCTATCGCCATCCAGCTGGTCTACCGGGTCGAAGCGCCTGAATGGATCAGCGTCGAGTACATCAATGGTGGCGTTGACCCGCAAACCAAGGCTTTCAGTCCTGGAAGCGTGTTGAGTTTCCTCAATACCCAGGCCGCCTGGGAAGATGCCCGGGCACGCAACAAGCCGCTGCGTTTCTCCTTTGGCCGCGCTGATCGCGAGTACAAGGATCGCTGGTGCAACCCCGTTCCGGTGTTTCAGGTGTGAGCCGCAAGCAGCAGTTGCTCAAGCGGCACCGGCGCAACAAGCGGCTGGGGTTGCTGGCTGGCCTGGTGGTGTTGCTGGGCCTGGGTATTTTCGTCCAGTGGTGGTTGCCGCTATTGCTGCTGCCACTGTTGTGGGCTGCCCATGAAGCCTGGTTTGCCGATCACCTGTTTTATTCGCCTGCCGAGGACTACCAGTATCAGTTTCCGCAGGATTGCCTGGCGCACCCGGTCGAACTGGTCGACGGTGTTGTACGGCTTCAGGCGCCTTTGCAGCTTGCTGGTGATGAAACGCTGGTCCTGGCGCTGCGCCTGAAAAGCAGCTGGTTGGGTCGTTTCCTGGACCCGGCAGTGGTGTTGAACGGTGAAGATTGCCAGGCTTTCGAGCGTGGCGTCGCGGGCCTGCGCTACCTGAACCTGACCGGGCTTGGCGAGTCGCTTGCTGCCGGGCGGCTGCGCTTGCGTGGACGCTATTGCCGTCTATCTGGCGAAGGGCAGCTGTGGGTTGTGACAGGCAACGATCTGCGCCAGAAGCGCGTCATGGTCATCGCGCCCCATGCCGATGATGCCGAGTTGGCCGCTTTCGGCCTCTACAGCCAGGCGCAAGAAGCCTGGGTCGTGACCCTGACTGCTGGCGAGATCGAGGCTGAGCATTACCAGCGCATGGGTATGGCCAAGTCTGAGTCCGCCCGCTTGAAGGGCCGACTGCGCGCCTGGGACAGTATTGCCGTACCGCGCTGGGCAGGTGTTCCCGAATCGAACTGTGTGCAGTTGGGTTATTTTTGTCTGCAGCTGCCAGCCATGCAGGCAGCGCCGGATCAGGCAATCGCTTCGCGTGAGGCGGAGCTTGACGATACCCGCCTGTTCAGGCGCTTCAATGCGATAACCTTGCCGGGTGACGAGGACGGTGCGCCGACCTGGAACAACCTATTGGCCGACTTGCGCGCGTTGTTGCTCAAGGCTCGCCCGCAGGTGCTGGTGATGCCGCATCCGACCCTTGACCCGCATCCTGACCACATCTGCGCCCAGGCTGCTGTGCTCGAAGCCCTGCAGGGGCTTGAATGGCAGCCGGAAACCGTGCTGGGGTACGCCAACCACCTGCATGACAATGATCGCTGGCCCATGGGCGATAGCGGTGCCGGGGTGGCTTTGCCGCCGCAACTGGAAGGCGGGCAGATCTGGGCGCCCTACAGTCTGCCCCTGGATCTGGCAACTCAGCGCGACAAGGCCATGGCGCTGGGCATGATGCACGACCTGCAGCCGCCGGCACCGTTCAAGCGCCGCATTCGTCGCCTGCTCCAGCGCTGGCTGGCGGGGCGACGCGCTTCGCCTTACGGCGAGAACGAATTTTTCCGCAAGGCCGTGCGCCGACATGAATTGTTCTGGCGCCGTGATCTCTGATCCTGGCCCATGACTGTTAGCGGCTGAACAAAGACCGCAAGGAAGACAATGAAAGTTCTATTTCTGGTGCAGAAAGAACAACGGGCAATCCTGGACCGTCTCTACGACGGTGTCGCCGCCCATTGCGAATGCGATCTGCGCTGGCTCAGCAGTGCCGATCAGCGCAACCTGCGCAGCTATTTCCGTCGTGAAGTCGACGTCGAGAAGTATGACCGGATTGTGTTTTTTCTGCGTTTCAAGCAAGAAATTCGTCAGGTCGGCTTCATTCGTACGGTGCCCAACCTGGTCATCCTCGAACATGACGCCTATCAGAACTACATCCCGTGCAAGTACACCGGAAAGTTCAGCGCCCACTACCGTCAGTTGCCTTGGGCACGGGTGATCAGCTCCGGTTATATGGTCAGCGAGCGCTTGCGCCAGGAGGGGTTCGACGCCGAATTCGTGCCCAAGGGCTACGACCAGCAGTTGCTGGCTGACCAGGGGCGCGAGCGGGATATCGAGCTGGCCTTTGTCGGCAGTACCAACAGTGTCGCCTACAGCGGGCGCAAGGCGTTGCTCGATGAGCTAGCTCAGGTCGAAAACCTGCTGGTCACCCGGACCAAGTCCGGTGAAGAGTACTGTGACACGCTCAACCGCATTCGTTTCTTCGTCAGTGCCGATGTCGGCATGGGCGAATACATGATCAAGAATTTCGAGGCGATGGCCTGTGGCTGCGTGCTGCTGGCTTTTGATCAAGGGGAGGCGGAGAATCGCGCCCTGGGTCTTGAAGACATGCACAACGTGGTTTTGTACAACAGCATTGCCCAGCTGCAGGAAAAGCTCAAAGTGTTACGTGCCGACCCGGCATTGGTCGAGCGCATCGGCAGCAACGGTCGTGACCTTGCTGTGTCGCAGTTCAGCTTCGCTCAAGTGGGCCGAAGCATCGTAGAAAAAATGCAGCCACCTCTGCGTTCCCGTCCAGCCCTGACCGGTTGGCAGCGCTTGCGTTTGAGACTGGGCATATGAGCCGGCTGTCCCGTACACGGGACGTGGTCTCGAACAACCGAATACAGAAGATGGGGAGGGAATCCGGTGCGATTCAGTGATGACAGTGATGTAACCCTGGTGGTTACCAGTTGCGGGCGTTTCGACCTGCTCAAGCTTACACTCGAGAGTTTCGATCGTTTCAATACTGCACCGATTCGCGAAGTGTTCATCACCGAAGACTCGGGCGATGACGCTGTTCATCAGGCGGTGCCGGAACACTGGAAGCCGCACTGCAAGGTGTTCGTCAATCGGCCTAAACTGGGGCAGCTGCCGTCTATCGACCTTGCCTACAGTCACGTAAAAACCCCGTACATCTTTCACTGTGAGGATGACTGGGAGTTCTACCGGCCAGGTTTTGTCGAGGATTCGAAGAGCATTCTCGAGGTCAGCCCGCATTTGCTTCAAGTCTGGTTGCGCAGCTATGCCCATGACTTGAAGGTGCACAGTCCTTACATCCATCTGGGCGAGCGTCAGGTCATTGCCGGTGTGCCGTGTTACCCGCTGCTCTCGGACAAGCCTGAGTGGCAGAGTTTTTCGTTGAATCCAGGATTGCGCCGGCTCAGCGACTATCAGCGTTGCGCGCCATTTGCCGGCTACTCTGGTGAGAAGGCGCTGTCAAAACGCTACGCCGAGTTGAATCTCACCGCGGTGACCCTTGAGGGGGACGCGGTACTGCATACCGGCTTCGATGCGCATGTCAGTCTGCCCGGTGAGCGTCGGCGTAAAGCGCGGCGCCGTAAGCGTGATCGCGTCAAATTGATGGTGATACTGGTGGTTGGCGTGGTTCTGGGCGTGGGCGTGGGTTTTTTCGCACATTGACCCGGGCTGTTTGCCCATGAACCGGCGCGAAACAAGGGGGTGATCCCCCTTGGGCCTCGCCAACAGCATGTGGGCAGGCGGCGCACCCATGCACCTCCACGCCCCTGGTGGTCAGTTCAGCAAGGCGCGTTCCAGTTCGGCGAGAGGGAATTGACTCTCAAGGCGCTCGCGGGCGATGTAGCGGGCGAAGTGCTGCACGTTGCGCCGGACCATGCGGTTGGACAGCGGTGCGCGCATGAAGCGCATATCGGCCACGTCGATCAGGCCCATCTCCTGTTCTGGTGTCACGACAATGTTGCCAAGGTGCAGGGAGCGGAAGTAGATGCCCGACTTGTGCAGCTTGCGCACCAGCGCCACGAGCTCCGGTAGACGCTCTTGCCAGCTGAAGCCTGCTTTGCGAGACAGTTGGCTAAGGGTCTCTCCCGGCAACGGGTGGTACAGCACCGCCGTCATTCCGGGGGCATCCAGCTTGTAGTACTTCAAAACCTTCAGCGTCGGAATTCCCTTTTTCTCCAATTGCGTCGCATTGTCGATAAAACGCTGGGAGTAAGGTCGCAGCAAGGCAGATGAAATTAATCGTTTACGCCTGAAGAGTTTAAGGATGTTGCCGTCATTAAGCAGGTACACTTTGGCGCCGTAACTATCAGCCTCCAGCACCTGGGCGCCAAGGATGAGTTGGTTGAGGTCGACCTGGTGTAGCCGGGAACATTGCATGGATAGTGGCCTTGCCAACGGGCGAACAAAAGGACCGGCAATAATGCCGAAAATTTTGCAGATGTACCATGCCGGTGTTGTTGAAACGATGAGGATGCGCTGGATGTACACAGGGACAGAGCCTAGGCTTCGTTCAGGTTTGCTCTGGGTGCATGCCCATCGACCGGGCTGTGATAAAATTTCCGGTTCAATCTGAACAGCGAGCTCGACAATGGCCGAAACACCGCTAAAGGCGGAGCAACAGAGCAGCTCCAGCCTGAAAATCTATTTCCGGCTACTGAGCTATGTGAAGCCGTACATCGGTATCTTCACGCTGAGTATTCTCGGTTTCATCATCTTTGCCTCGACCCAGCCAATGCTGGCCGGGATTCTCAAGTACTTCGTCGACGGTCTGAGCAACCCGCAGGCAGTGTTGTTCCCCAATGTCCCTTACCTGCAAGACTTGCAGCTACTGCAGGCCGTGCCGTTGCTGATCGTGCTGATCGCCGCCTGGCAGGGCCTGGGCTCGTTCCTGGGTAACTACTTCCTGGCCAAGGTTTCACTGGGGCTGGTGCATGATCTGCGGGTCGAATTGTTCAACAAGTTGCTGGTGCTGCCCAACCGTTACTTCGACACCCACAACTCCGGTCACCTGATTTCGCGCATCACCTTCAACGTAACCATGGTTACCGGTGCTGCCACCGATGCTATCAAGGTGGTGATCCGTGAAGGCCTGACGGTGGTGTTCCTGTTCGTTTATCTGCTGTGGATGAACTGGAAACTGACCCTGGTGATGCTGGCAATCCTGCCAATCATCGCGGTAATGGTCGGTAGCGCCAGCAAGAAATTCCGCAAGCAGAGCAAAAAGATCCAGGTGGCAATGGGTGATGTAACCCACGTTGCCTCGGAAACCATCCAGGGCTACCGCGTGGTGCGCAGCTTCGGCGGTGAAAGCTACGAGCAGCAGCGTTTCGCCAATGCCAGCCAAAGCAACACCGACAAGCAGCTGCGCATGACCAAGACCGGGGCGGTGTACACCCCGATGTTGCAATTGGTGATCTACTCCGCCATGGCCGCACTGATGTTCCTGGTGTTGTTCCTGCGTGGCGAGGCTACGGCCGGCGATCTGGTTGCCTACATCACCGCTGCAGGCTTGCTGCCCAAGCCGATCCGCCAGCTGTCGGAAGTCAGCTCGACGATCCAGAAAGGCCTGGCCGGTGCCGAAAGCATCTTCGAACAGCTGGATGAAGAACCGGAAGTCGATACTGGAACGGTGGAGCTGGAGCGGGTAGAGGGTCGCCTCGTTGTGCGCAACCTGAACTTCACCTATCCCGGTACTGAGCGCCAGGTGTTGTCTGACATTTCCTTTACCGCTGAACCGGGGCAGATGATTGCACTGGTGGGGCGCTCGGGGAGTGGCAAGTCGACACTGGCCTCGCTGATTCCGCGGTTCTATCACCACACTGAGGGGCAGATTCTCCTCGATGGCGTAGAGATCGAGGACTACCGTTTGCGCAACCTGCGCCGCCATGTGGCGCAAGTGACCCAGCATGTCACCCTGTTCAACGACACCGTGGCCAACAACATTGCCTACGGCGATTTGGCGGGCGCGCCGCGTGCGGATATCGAAGCGGCTGCCGCCGATGCCTATGCCAAGGAGTTTGTCGATCAGTTGCCCAAGGGCTTCGACACCCAGGTCGGCGAGAACGGTGTGCTGCTCTCCGGTGGCCAGCGCCAGCGCCTGGCCATTGCCCGGGCCCTGCTCAAGAACGCGCCGCTGCTGATCCTCGATGAGGCCACCTCAGCACTGGACACCGAGTCCGAGCGGCATATCCAGGCAGCGCTCGATCATGTGATGAAAGGCCGTACCACACTGGTGATCGCTCACCGTCTGTCGACCATTGAAAAGGCCGACATGATCCTGGTCATGGATCAGGGCAAGCTGGTCGAGCGCGGCACGCATGCCGAGCTGCTGGCCGCCAACGGCTACTACGCCAGGCTGCATGCCATGGGCCTGGACGAGCCGGCCAAGGCCGATATCACCTGAGCCTGACGCCGGAGCCTGTCCTGGGCTCCGGCCGTTTTCCTGCAACAGCTTGTCGGTAAGGCGGTAATCAAGCCTTCGCCTAGCCTGTGCTAATATCCTGCCCCTGTTAATTTTGTATATATGGGTTACCCATGAAGTTGTCCATGCCGCGTTTCGATCAAGCCCCGGTACTGGTGGTGGGCGATGTCATGCTCGACCGCTACTGGCATGGTGGTACCTCACGGATTTCGCCTGAAGCACCGGTACCGGTGGTCAAGGTTGATCAGATCGAGGACCGTCCTGGTGGTGCGGCTAACGTGGCCTTGAACATCGCTGCCCTGGGCGCACCGGCATCACTGATCGGGGTTACTGGCCAGGACGAAGCCGCCGAGAGCCTGTCCAACAGTCTGAAGGCTGCAGGCGTGCACTCGATTTTCCAGCGTATTGCGCACCAGCCGACCATCGTCAAGCTGCGGGTCATGAGCCGCCACCAGCAACTGCTGCGGATCGATTTTGAAGAACCTTTTGCCACCGACCCGCTGTCGTTGGGGGCTGAAGTCGACACCCTGCTCGACGGGGTCAAAGTACTGGTGTTGTCTGATTACGGCAAAGGCGCCCTGAAGAATCATCAGAGCTTGATCCAGGCTGCACGGGCCAAAGGGATCCCGGTCTTGGCCGACCCCAAGGGCAAGGATTTTTCGATCTACCGCGGTGCCAGCCTGATCACCCCGAACCTCAGCGAGTTCGAGACTATCGTCGGCCGCTGCGCCGATGAAGCGGAGCTGGTGGCCAAGGGCGCTCAGCTGATGAGCGAACTGGAGCTGGGCGCCTTGCTGGTGACCCGTGGTGAGCATGGCATGACCCTGCTGCGTCCCGATCATCCGGCCCTGCACTTGCCGGCTCGTGCCCGTGAAGTCTTCGACGTTACCGGTGCCGGTGATACGGTGATTTCTACCCTGGCCGCCGCCATCGCCGCAGGCGAAGAGCTGCCCCATGCTGTGGGCTTGGCCAACCTGGCCGCCAGCATCGTGGTCGGAAAGCTCGGTACCGCAGCGATCAGCGCACCGGAGCTGCGCCGTGCCATCCAGCGCGAAGAAGGCTCTGAGCGCGGTGTGGTGAGTCTCGACCAGTTACTGCTGGCCATTGATGATGCCCGTGCTCATAACGAAAAGATTGTTTTCACCAACGGTTGCTTCGATATCCTTCATGCAGGCCACGTGACTTACCTGGAGCAAGCGCGGGCCCAAGGTGATCGTCTGATCGTTGCGGTAAACGACGATGCTTCGGTGAGCCGGCTGAAAGGTCCGGGCCGTCCGATCAATAGCGTAGATCGCCGCATGGCGGTGCTCGCCGGTCTGGGAGCAGTGGACTGGGTCATCAGCTTCCCTGAAGGCACGCCGGAAAACCTGCTCAGCCAGGTCAAGCCGGATGTGCTGGTCAAGGGTGGGGACTACGGTATTGAGCAGGTCGTCGGTGCCGATATCGTCAAGGCCTATGGCGGCACGGTGAAGGTGCTGGGTCTGGTCGAAAACAGCTCGACCACCGCTATCGTCGAGAAAATTCGCAAGAACTGATTCAAGCATCGCGGGGCCAGCCCGCTCCCACAGGAGGGTGATGTACCCTGTGGGAGCGGGCTTGCCCCGCGATTGCAATTTGTCAGCTACTTACGCAATCCGCCTCGCGCCATCTGCAACAACTCCCGTGCCTTGCCCGTCAGGCGCTGCAGCCCGGTGTCCGGTTTCGGCGCCGCCAGCCCCTGCTGACTCACCCAATCCTTCCAGCGAATCCGTTCATCCCTGACCAGCCAGCCTTCCTGACGGGCAAAGCTTTCGGCCAGATACAGACCGCGAGTGCTCGCCGGCACCAGGCGGTCCTTTTTCAGCGTGTACAGCTCGGCGCGAGGGTGTCCGTCCTCCAGGGGCATCAGGTACAGGTCGGGGCGGGTGCGGTTGAGGCGGGCCACCAGTTGGTTTCCTTCCAGTCGTTCATCGACATGAAACAGGCTCAAGGATTTGGCTTCACGCGGGACCTGCAGACGCAGGTCATAGATCAGCTGCAACGAGGCGGTCGGCAGGTGCACGTAGGCCCGTGGCCGCTCCAGCAGTTGCAGGTTGGCGCAACGCACCGGCCGTGCCGCACCGGATTGCGGGGTCAGCACGAAAGGCAGCGCTTCACGGTAATGCAGGGCATCGGCATAAGGCGCTGGCAGCCAGGTATCGTTGAAGCGCCCGCCAAGCCAGCCTTCCGGCGTTTCCAGCAGGCATTCTTCAGCTACCTCCTGGATGGCGGTATGCAGCGGCAGGTTAAGTTCCTGGGCGGGCACATAGCCGGAAATCAGTTTCAGTACCACATCCCCACGGTCCTGACGGCGCTGGCGGACCAGCACCCAGTAATCGCGGTTCTGCCAGTGCAGCGTCAGGCGCACCGAGACGCCCAGATTGGCCAGCTCTACGGCGAAGCGCTGGCTGTCGGCCAGGTGAATCTGTTTGCGCCGTTGCTGGGTCTGGGCGAAGTTCAGCGGCATGCCGATGCTCTGGTAGCACAAGCCCTCGGGGCTGGCTTCGACGTGCAGGGGCAGGGTTTTGAAGTTGCTCGGGTTCTTGCGGATCAGCGTTCGCGGCATGTCGGCTCCTTCTTGCGTTGGGGTCGGCCGCGACGGCGGCGTGGGCGTCAGCGATTCAATACGGCGGCAACAGTTGCCACGTTGTGGGCCAGATGTACCGGGTTGATGGTGCCGACAATGGCACTGCTCACACCCGGGTGGCCAAACAGCAACTCGAAACTGGCACGCACCGGGTCTACCCCCGGGCTCAGGCACACATGGCCGCTGGCCAGGGCCTTTTTCACCAGGATGGCTTTGCCATGCTCGGCGGCATAGTCGAGCACCGGGCGTTCGGCCTGTTCGTTCAGATTGTAGGTGACCATGGCGCAATCGCCGCGCTCCAGTGCTTTCAAACCACCTTCCACGGTCTTGCCGGACAGACCGAAGCCGCCGATCTTGCCTTCCTGCTTCAGCGCTTCGAGGGTCTGATAGACCTCCTCGTGCTCGAGAATATGCAGGTCGTTGCCGTCCGAATGCACCAGTACCAGGTCGATGTGTTCGG
Organism: Pseudomonas alkylphenolica; assembly: GCF_000746525.1. Taxonomy (NCBI): domain Bacteria; kingdom Pseudomonadati; phylum Pseudomonadota; class Gammaproteobacteria; order Pseudomonadales; family Pseudomonadaceae; genus Pseudomonas; species Pseudomonas alkylphenolica. The sequence continues at coordinate 5,270,801 of NZ_CP009048.1, read as the reverse complement.
TTTCCAGGCGCTTGAGGCTGCGTTCGATGGAAAAGCGCGTGTGCGCGGCACTGAAGTCGAAACGCGACTGGCCTTCTTCGAACTCTTCACCGACCTTGCTGACGATCACCCAGTGATCGCGTTGGCCGCGCAGCAGCGGGCCGAGGCGCTCTTCGCTGCGGCCGTAGGCGGGGGCGGTATCGATCAGGTTGATGCCCAGGTCGCGGGCCTGGGCCAGCAGCTGGCGGGCCTGGTCGTCGTCGGGGATGGTGAAGCCGTTGGGGTATTTGACCCCTTGATCACGCCCCAGCTTGACCGTACCCAGGCCCAGCGGCGAGACGCGCAGACCGGTGCTGCCCAAGGGGCGGTGCAGATCGTGGAGAGTCGGCAGGCTCATGGCAGCAGCTGCTCCCAGACCGGCAGGGCCATCGGTGGCCGTGGCAGTTCGGGAAGGGTGGTGTGAGCCCCCGGCTTGATCCCGTCGCGTTCAAGGCTGGCCAGCACCCGATCACTGAAATCCGGAGCCAGGGCCAGTTTGGTCGGCCAGCCAACCAGCAGGCGCTGCTGTTCGGCGAGGAAGGCGTTGTCCGGGCGCACCAGACCGGACTGTGCCGGCTCGGCGCGATCGATGCGCACGGTAGCCCAGCGCACCTGGCTCAGGTCGATCCATGGCAGCAGGTTGCTGACTTCCTTCTTCGCCGCGGCAATCTGCGCTTCGGGCTCGCGGGCAACGCCGTCGGCCTCGGCCAGGTCGCCACCCATGTACCAGACCCACTGGCCGTCGGCGGCCGGGTGGCTGGTGACGGTGATACGCGGTTTGGGTCCGCCGCCCAGGCAATGGGCGTACAGAGGTTTGAGGCTGGCGCCCTTGGCCATGACCATGTGCAGCGGGCGACGCTGCATGGCAGGCTGGCTCAGACCGAGGGTTTCAAGCAGGGCGGCATTGCCGGCCCCGGCGCTGAGTACGATGCGCTGAGCACGGATCTCGCGGCCGTCGACGCGCAGCCCGGCCAGTTCGCCAGCTTCTTGCAGGGGTTCGATCTGCTCGCCAGCCAGCAGGCTGTCACCGGCCAGTTCGGCGAGCTTGTTCAGCAGGCTTGGCACGTCAATGACCAGTTCGGCCAGGCGATAGACCTTGCCCTTGAAGGCGCGGTCTTGCAGGGCAGGTGGCAGTTGCTCGCCTTTGACCTGATCGACACGGCCACGCACCGCCTTGCTGGCGAAGAAGCTGGTCAGGTTGCCGGCGATCGTGCCGGGGGACCACAGGTAATGGGCGTCGGACAACAGGCGCACGCCGGAAAGGTCCAGTTCGCCGTTGCCGGCCAGTGCTTCGCTCCAGCGTCGCGGCATGTCGGCAATGGCTTCGGAGGCGCCGGTCAGTGCGCCATGCAGGGCATACTTGGCGCCGCCATGAATGATTCCCTGCGATTTGAGGGTCTGCTCGCCACCGAGGCTGGCGCGTTCCACCACGACCGTCGAGTAACCCAGGCGGCGCAGACGGGCATTGAGCCAGAGGCCTGCGACCCCTGCGCCGACGATCAGTACGTCGGTGGAAATAACGGATGGCATGCATGCACCTCACAAGCTTGGACAGAAGCCCAGTATACAGCCTGTGAGGCGGATCAATGCCCGGCGGTTTTCGAGAACACCTGGATCACCACCACACCGCCGACAATCATGGCCATGCCGAGCATCGCCGGGACGTCCAGTTTCTGCCCGTAGATCACCAGCGCGGCGACGCTGATCAAGACAATCCCCAGCCCCGACCAGATGGCATAAGCGATACCGACCGGAATGCTGCGCACCACCAGGGTCAGCATCCAGAACGCAACGGCGTAGCCACAAATCATCAGCAGCAACGGCAGCGGGGTGCTCAGGCCCTTGACGGCCTTCATCGAGGCGGTGGCGATGACTTCGGCGCAGATGGCGATAGCCAGGTAGGTGTAGGCATTCATGTCGGTGTTCCTCTGTTCTGGCTGGGCATTTTAGAGCAAGCCTGGATGGGGTAAAGTCATTACCTATCTTTTCTGGAGATAGGTTGCATGGCTGAACAGTGGAATCTGGAGCAACTGCGGCTTTTTGTCGGCGTTGCCGAGCAACGCTCGTTTTCGGCGGTGGCCCGCACCCAGCGCAAGGCGCAGTCGGCGGTGAGCACTGCCATTGCCCTGCTCGAGGCGGACCTGGGCGTCACCCTGTTCGAGCGTAGCAGTGGCCGTCAGCCGCGCTTGACCGAGGCCGGCGCGGCGCTGCTGGAGGATGCGCGTGAGTTGTTGCGTCAGTGCGAGCGCCTGGACGGTCGGGCGCTGGCGCTGATGCGCGGCCAGGAGGCGCAGTTGCGGGTCGCCCAGGATGAAGCCATGCCTTATCAACCGGTCATCGACAGTCTCGACGAGCTGGCCCAGCAGTTCCCCATGCTGGAAGTGCAACTGGCCAGCGGCGCCCAGGGTGACGTGGCGCGCAAGCTGGTCGAGCGCCGTGCTGACCTGGGCTTGCTGTTTCGTCATGAGCGCATGCCGTCAGCGTTGGAGCGCCGCGCCTTGGGGAATGTAGAGATGGTCACCGTCTGCGCCGTCAATCATCCCTTGGCGCGACTGGGGCAGGTCAATCGCCAACAGCTGGCACGCCATCGCCAGTTGTTGATTGCCCCGCAGGAAAGCGGTTATCCCGGCGGCGAGCCAATCAGCCCGCAGATCTGGCGGGCCGACAGCTTCTACGCCATGGCCGAGTTGCTGATGCGCGGCCTGGGCTGGGCCTGGCTGCCCCGGCACGTGGTGCAGTACCCGACTTACCATGCGCAGATGGTCGAGCTGCGTAGCGAATGGACACCGCCGGCATTGGTGGTAGAGCTGGTGTGGCGGCGTGACGAGCCACTGGGGCCTGCGGCACAGTGGTTGGCCGAGCGCTTCGCAGTGCACTTGCGAGCGATTGGCTAGTACACTTCGGCGCCATGAACAGAACACTCTATACCCTGCTGTTTCACCTGGGCCTGCCGCTGGTTGCGCTGCGCCTGTTCCTGCGTTCGCGCAAGGCGCCAGCCTACGCCAAGCGTATCGGCGAACGCTTCGCCATGAACCTGCCCGCCATGCGCAAGGGCGGTATCTGGGTGCATGCGGTGTCGGTGGGCGAAAGTATCGCCGCAGCGCCGATGATCCGCGCCCTGTTGCAGGCTTATCCACAGCTGCCGATCACGATTACCTGCATGACGCCGACCGGCTCCGAGCGGGTGCGGGCGATGTTTGCCGATGAGCCGCGCATTCAGCATTGCTACCTGCCCTATGACCTGCCGTGGGCGGCCGGGCGCTTTCTCGATCATGTCCAGCCGAAGCTGGCGGTGATCATGGAAACCGAGTTGTGGCCCAACCATATCCATCAGTGCGCCAAGCGCGGTATTGCCGTAGCGCTGGCCAATGCGCGCTTGTCCGAGCGGTCGGCGCGTGGCTATGCACGCTTTGCCGGCCTGACCCGGCCGATGCTGGCCGAAATGAGCCTGATCGCGGTGCAGACCGAGGCCGAAGCTGAGCGCTTTCGCCAGTTGGGCGCGCGGGCTGAATGTGTGCAGGTCACCGGTTCGATCAAGTTCGACCTGCGTATCGATGAGCAGCTGTTGCCGCGCGCTCGGGCTTTGCGTGAGCAGTGGCAGGCCGCTCAGCGCCCGGTGTGGATTGCCGCCAGCACCCATGAGGGCGAGGACGAAGTGATTCTCGCCGCGCACCGCCAGTTGCTGGAGCACCATGCCGATGCCTTGCTGATCCTGGTGCCACGGCATCCGGAGCGCTTCAACAGCGTATTTGAGTTGTGCGCGGCACAGTTCCCGACTGTCCGCCGTTCCAGTGCTGCCGCGGTGGCCGCGGATACGGCAGTGCTGCTCGGCGACACCATGGGCGAACTGCTGTTTCTTTATGCCCTGGCGGATATCGCTTTTGTCGGCGGCAGCCTGGTGCCCAATGGCGGGCATAACCTGCTGGAGCCAGCAGCTCTGTCATTGCCGGTGATTAGCGGCCCGCACCTGTTCAACTTCCTGGAGATCGCGGCGATGCTGCGCAACGCTGGCGCTTTGCAGGAGGTGGATGATGCCCAGGGGCTGGCGGCTGAGATCCGGCGACTGATCGAGTTGCCGCAGGATGCGCGGCGTATGGGCGAGGCGGGGCGGGCGGTGATGAAGGCCAACCAGGGCGCGTTGCAGCGCTTGCTGGATGGCTTGGGGCGGTTGCTCTGAAGCTTTCGCGGGGCAAGCCCGCTCCCACCGAGCAGTGTTGAATCCGGTGGGAGCGGGCTTGCCCCGCGATGCTGTTTAAGGCCGGGCGTCGAAGTTAGCCTTGGCCAATGCCGCCAGATCAGGTGGCAGGAAGTCTTTGTCCGGGTTGTAGTCCGGCTTCAGATAGCGGCTCAGGTCGGTCAGGTCCTGCGGGCTCAAGGTGCCCGCCGCCTGCTTCAGGCGCAGGTTGTCGAGGATGTAGTCGTAGCGGGTGTTGTTGTAGTCACGCACCGAGGTGTACAGCTGGCGCTGGGCATCGAGCACGTCGACGATGTTGCGGGTACCGACCTGGTAACCGATCTCGGTGGCTTCCAGAGCGCTCTGGTTGGAGATGATCGACTGCTTGCGTGCCTGCACCTGCTCCACGTCGGTATTGACCGCACGGTGCAGGTTGCGGGTGTTTTCCACCACCTGGCGACGCAGGCTTTCACGCTGCTGTTCGCTCTGGCTCAGGCGCTGATAGGCCTCGCGCACTTGCGAGCTGGTCAGGCCGCCGCTGTAGATCGGAATATTCAACTGCAGGCCAACGCTGGTCTGTTCGACGTCGCCGCTGATGGGCCCGCCGAGGTTGGGGTTGGTGAAACCGAGGTTGTCGTTGTCGCCTTTCTGGTACTGCGCTACCGCATCCAGGGTTGGCGCGTGCCCGGCCTTGCGCTGGCGCAGGGTTTCTTCGGCGGCGGTGACGGCGTAGTTGGTCGCTTGCAGGTTGAGGTTCTGCTTGCCGGCGGTTTCGACCCAGGACGTGGCGTCATTCGGTACCGGGACCTGCACCGGCAGGGTGTGGCGGATGCCCTGGATCGCGTCGTAGTTGCGGTTGGTCAGGGTGATCAGTGCTTCGAACGCGTCATCGACCTGGCGTTGCGCGACGATCCGGTTGGCCCGGGCCGTGTCGTAACTGGCCTGGGATTGCAGGACGTCGGTCTTGTCCGAAAGGCCGACATCGAAGCGTTCATTGGACTGATCCAGCTGACGCTTGAAAGCGGCTTCTTCGGCTTTGGTCGACGCCAGGTTGTCCTGGGCGCGCAGCACCGCAAAATAGTTCTCGGCTGTTTGCAGGATCAGGTTCTGTTCAGTGGCCGACAACTCCAGCGCCGCCTGTTCATTGACCGCTTCGGCAGCCTGCAACTGGAACCAGCGATCGGCACGGAACACCGGTTGGGCCAGGGTTGCCGACCAGGAATTGCCGCTGCGGTTGGAGGTAGTCGATGGTTCATCGAGCTTGGTCCGGGTGCTCTGCATCTCGGCACCGGCCGAGAGATTTGGCAGCAGGCCGGCCCGGGCCTGGGGTACCACTTCCTTTTGCGCGCCATAGTTGGCACGGGCTGCGGCGAGGTCGGCGTTGTTATCCACAGCCTCCTGATAGACGCTGACCAGATCGGTTTTCGCTGACAAGGGCGCGTCTGCTGCCCAGGCCATTCCGTTGATAGCACAAGACACGGCAAGGGCCAGTGAAAGTTTGCGCAGCATAGGGCGATCCTTGAACGATTGAGTCTTTCTGAACCGGTGAGTGTAGATGCGCGGGCACTTTGCAACAATCGGCCAATTACACCATTTATCGTCACCGTGTTTGTACTGTTGGCTTTGCAGCGGCGTCCAGTCTAGACTGGGCGCGTTCTTGTCGGGGTGCCTTGCGTTGAGGCTGAGATCGGATAATCCGGATCCCGTTGAACCTGATCAGGTTAGCGCCTGCGTAGGGAACAAGATTTCTCGCTTTCCCGGCGAGTCTCTTGTGTCAGGTCCGGGAATGTCGAGCCAGCCGTAAGTAGCTGCAGGCATCCCCGCACATCTGGCACAGCACCGCTCCTGGTGCGTCCGTGCCTTTCAGGTTCTCCCCGACATTCCACTGCTAGGAAGCCGTCTGGAGAGCCTGTGATGAGTAAACAAGAAAAATACCTGACCAATCTGAGTGAGTCGGCCCAGGTCGATCAGCAGTCCGTACAGCCGTTCACCCGTTCGCGCAAAATCTATGTCGAAGGCTCGCGCCCGGACATCCGCGTGCCGATGCGTGAAATCAGCCTGGACGACACTCCGACCGATTTCGGCGGTGAAGCCAACGCGCCGGTGCTGGTCTACGACACTTCCGGCCCCTACACCGACCCCAATGTCGTCATCGACGTGCGCAAAGGCCTGAGCGATGTGCGTTCGGCCTGGATTGACGCCCGTGGTGACACCGAGCGCCTGCCCGGGTTGTCGTCGGACTTCGGCCAGCAGCGTCTGGCGGATGCCGAGCTGACCAAGCTGCGTTTTGCCCATGTGCGCAATCCGCGCCGGGCCAAGGCCGGCGCCAACGTCAGCCAGATGCACTACGCGCGCCAGGGCATCATCACCGCCGAGATGGAATACGTCGCCATCCGCGAGAACATGAAGCTGCAGGAAGCCCGCGCCGCCGGCCTGCTCGACCAGCAGCACCCGGGCCACAGCTTCGGTGCCAGCATCCCCAAGGAAATCACCGCCGAGTTCGTCCGTGAGGAGATCGCCCGTGGTCGCGCGATCATTCCGGCCAACATCAACCACGTTGAACTGGAGCCGATGATCATCGGCCGCAACTTCTTGGTGAAGATCAACGGCAACATCGGTAACAGTGCGCTGGGCTCTTCGATCGAAGAAGAAGTGGCCAAGCTGACCTGGGGTATCCGTTGGGGTTCGGACACGGTCATGGACCTGTCCACCGGCAAGCACATCCACGAAACCCGCGAGTGGATCATCCGCAACTCGCCCGTGCCGATCGGTACCGTGCCAATCTACCAGGCCCTGGAAAAGGTCAATGGCGTCGCCGAAGACCTGACCTGGGAGCTGTTTCGCGACACCCTGATCGAGCAGGCCGAGCAGGGCGTGGACTACTTCACCATTCACGCCGGCGTGCTGTTGCGTTATGTGCCGCTGACCGCCAAGCGCGTTACCGGTATCGTCAGCCGTGGTGGTTCGATCATGGCCAAGTGGTGCCTGGCGCATCACAAAGAGAACTTCCTCTACACCCATTTCGACGAAATCTGCGAAATCATGAAGGCCTACGACGTCAGCTTCTCGCTGGGCGACGGCCTGCGTCCGGGTTCGATTGCTGATGCCAACGATGCGGCGCAATTCGGCGAACTGGAGACCCTTGGCGAACTGACCAAGATCGCCTGGAAACACGATGTCCAGTGCATGATCGAGGGCCCTGGCCACGTGCCGATGCAGTTGATCAAGGAGAACATGGACAAGCAGCTGGAATGCTGCGACGAAGCACCGTTCTACACCCTCGGCCCGCTGACCACTGATATTGCCCCGGGTTACGACCACATCACCTCCGGTATCGGTGCGGCGATGATCGGCTGGTTCGGTTGCGCCATGCTCTGCTACGTGACGCCCAAGGAGCACCTGGGCCTGCCGAACAAGGATGACGTCAAGACCGGGATCATCACCTACAAGATCGCCGCTCACGCTGCCGACCTTGCCAAGGGCCATCCGGGCGCGCAGATCCGTGACAATGCCTTGTCCAAGGCGCGCTTCGAGTTCCGTTGGGAAGACCAGTTCAACCTTGGCCTGGATCCGGACACCGCACGTTCGTTCCATGACGAAACCCTGCCCAAGGATTCGGCCAAGGTCGCGCACTTCTGCTCGATGTGCGGGCCGAAGTTCTGCTCGATGAAAATTACCCAGGAAGTGCGTGAGTACGCCGTCAACCAGCGCATTGATGCGGTGGATGTGGCGGTCGAGGACGGCATGCGCGAGCAGGCCGAGCGGTTCCGCCAGGAAGGCAGCCAGTTGTACAAGAAGGTGTAACCGCATCGCGGGGCAAGCCCGCTCCCACAGAGATTACCTGTGGGAGCGGGCTTGCCCCGCGATAGGCCCCTAAGAACAAAAACTACTCCCTGTCGAGATCACCTTTGTGAGCACACCCAGCCAGTTTTCCCCCGATCACCCGGTAACCACCGGGCAACGCGTCCTCAGCGGTCGCGACCTCTGTTCCCTATGGTTCTCCCTAGGCATCGGCCTGATGGTCCTGCAGACCGGCGCCTTGCTCGGTCCCGGCCTGGGCCTGGCCAACGCCGTGCTGGCGATCATCATCGGTACCAGCGTGGGGGTCTTGCTGTTGGCGGCGGTCGGCGTCATCGGCAGCGATACCGGCCTGTCGTCCATGGCGGCCCTGCGGCGCAGTCTCGGTCGCGAAGGCGCCCGCCTGCCAGCGCTGCTCAACCTGCTGCAGCTGATCGGCTGGGGCTCGTTCGAAATTATCGTCATGCGTGATGCCGCCAGTCTGCTCGGCGCCCGCGCCTTCGGCGAAGGCAGTGCGCTGACCAACCCCTTGCTGTGGACCTTGTGCTTCGGCGCCCTGGCAACCCTGCTGGCGGTCAGCGGGCCGCTGACTTTCGTGCGCAAGATCCTGCGCAAATGGGGCATCTGGCTGTTGCTCGGGGCCTGCCTGTGGCTGACCTGGAACCTGTTTGCCAAAGCCGATCTCGCCGCCCTGTGGGCACGTGCCGGTGATGGCTCGATGTCGCTGGCGGTGGGCATCGACATCGCCATTGCCATGCCGTTGTCGTGGCTGCCGTTGATTGCCGACTATTCCCGCTTCAGCCGCCATGGCAGCCGGGTGTTTTTCGGTACGGCGCTGGGTTACTTTGTCGGCAACGTGTGGATGATGAGTCTGGGTGTGGCTTATACCCTGGCCTTCGCGCCAGCGGGCGAGGTCAATACCTTGCTGTTGGCGCTGGCCGGTGCCGGTATCGGTATTCCCTTGCTGCTGATTCTGCTCGATGAATCAGAAAAGGCCTTCGCCGACATCCATTCGGCGGCGGTATCAACCGGCCTGCTGATTCGCTTGAAGGTCGAGCATCTGGCATTGGCCATCGGTGTGCTGTGCACCTTGATCGCCTGCTTCGCGCCGCTGGCGCAGTACCAGAACTTCCTGCTGCTGATCGGCTCGGTGTTCGCCCCGCTGTTCGGCGTGGTGCTGGTCGATCATTTCGTCGTGCGTCGCCGTCGCAGTGACGCCAGTCCGATCCAGAGCCTGCACTGGCGCGCTCTGGTCGCCTGGGCCTGCGGCGTCGCCACCTACCATCTGCTGGCGCATTACGCTGCCGATCTCGGCTCGACCCTGCCTGCCTTGCTGCTGGCAGGGTGCGTGTACTGGGCGGCAGCGCCGTCGGTCAGCCGCGACCCGGAAACAACTCCGGCTTGATCACACCGTTCAGGCGCGGGTAGGGGATCTTCAGTTCGATGTGGCCCATGGAATACGGGGCGATGGCATACACTTCGTACTTGAGCACTACCGCGCCGTAGGTCAGGGCGATATGCGGGGTCTGGCGGAACGGCCAGGTTTTGACGAACTCGGCGTCCTTGTCCATGCCGGTGCTGATCAGCCAGGCCCTGTGGGCTTCCTCGGCAGTTTTCCAGAATGTCGCTTCCTGACCCGGCACCAGCATGTCCTGCAGGGTCAGGACCTTGTCCTGCTGACGCGAGTAGTTGATGAAGCCACGCCCCGGCATGCCATGGGCGCCACCGGTGTCCAGATAGCTGGACAGTTCGATGATCACCAGTCCGTCATGCTGCTCGCGTACCTTGGCTTGCAAGTAGCTGCTGTTGCGGGTCTCGGCGGTGGCCATGAACTGGTCTTCGTAGGCCTTGAGCGAAGCGGGCAGGGCGCTGTGCTGGTTGTCCTGGGTCATTTGCAACAGACGTTTTTCGACGATTGCGTCCAGTTTCGGGTTGGCCGGGAAGTGAATGGTGTCGATATTGACCAGCGGGCAATCGGCCGTGTTGCAACCGGGCTTGATGTGCTCCCAGCGGTCGCGCTTGACCTCCAGTGGCGTGCGCATGTTGGGCTGGAACAGGCTTTGACAAGCGCCCAGGGCCAAGGCCAGCACGGCCACGGTAGTTAGTTTCACAAGCGTCATGATGATCCTTGTAAGGCAAAGGTGATCGGGCTTGGACCGTCGGCAAGGCCTTCAGTTCGCCACTAAGCTGAATATCAGCAGGCTGTCTATCCTCGCAGCCCGGCCTACAAGTTGAAAGGGGTGAAACGTGGCGGTGCGCAGGTTAGGATGGCGCGATGCAGTACACGAGGTTATGAGGATTTCCATGTCAGACACGCTGAAACCTGTGCCCACGGACGTCGAGATCGTCGAAAGGGTCAACTGCTTCAAAGGCTTCTACCAGCTTGACCGGGTTCGCTTGCGCCACGAGCTGTTCGCCGGTGGCATGGGGCGCGAGATCAGCCGTGAGCTGTTCGTTCGCCATGATGCCGTCTGTGTGCTGCCCTACGATCCTGTGCGTGATGAAGTGGTGCTGATCGAGCAGTTTCGCGTCGGTGCCATGGGCAAGGTCGCCAACCCCTGGTTGATCGAACTGGTCGCTGGTCTGATCGATAAAGATGAAGTACCGGAAGAAGTTGCACACCGCGAAGCGCAGGAGGAAGCTGGGCTTGTGTTCAAAGCGCTGTGGCCGATGACCCGGTATTTCCCGTCACCTGGCGGCAGCGATGAGTTCGTTCATTTGTTTCTGGGCCAGTGCAGCAGCGTTGGGGCGGGCGGCCTGCACGGGCTGGAGGAAGAGGGTGAAGACATTCGCGTCAAGGTCTGGGCGTTCGAGGATGCCATGCAGGCCGTGCGCGATGGGCTGATCGCCAATGCGGCAAGCATTATTGCCCTGCAATGGCTGGCCTTGAATCGAGATGAAGTCAGGGGGCTATGGTCGTGAATCTGTTGCGCGAACGCTACCGGGTCGATCTGGTCGGGTTGCAGGCTGCCTGCGAGGCCAACTATGCGCGTTTGATGCGCTTGTTGCCGGACATGCGCAGCACCATGAGTTCGCGCCGCATCGGTATGACCCAGGGTGACCAGATGCTCGGTGTGCTGGTCCTTGATGTGGTGCTCGCCTGTCCCTACACCACCACCCTGCGCGTGCGCCAGGAGCACAGCCTGCCATGGCTGCCGGTACCACAGCTGGAAGTGCAGGTGTATCACGATGCGCGCATGGCCGAAGTGGTCAGCGCCGAGCACGCCCGGCGTTTTCGCAGCATCTATCCTTACCCGAATGCGGCGATGCACCAGCCTGACGAAAAAGCTCAGCTCAATCTGTTCCTCGGTGAGTGGCTCAGTCACTGTCTGGCCTGCGGCCATGAGTTGGCCGCAGTTCGCTGAAATGTGACGGCGGTCGTTTTCGCGTATTTGCTCAAGCGCCGCTTGCCGCCATAATCGCGCTGAATCCTTTCAAGGAGTCGGCCCTTGCCGCAACAATCGATCCCGCATAGCGATGCACCCTTGTACCTGGTGCAACTGACTGACAGTCATCTGTTTGCCGATGGGCAGGGTACGCTGTTGGGCATGAACACCCGCGACAGCCTGCAGCGGGTGGTCGAACGAGTGCGTGAAGAGCAGCCGCGGATCGACCTGCTGCTGGCTACTGGCGATTTGTCTCAGGACGGCAGCGAAGCCTCCTACGAATTTTTTCGTGATTTGACGGCAAGCCTCGGGGCCCCGGCCCGCTGGCTCGCCGGTAACCATGACGAGCCTGTGCCGATGGAGCGCGTGGCGCAGGGCAGTGATCTGCTCAAACCGCTGGTCGATATCGGTAACTGGCGCATCCTGATGCTTAATTCAGCGGTGCCGGGATCGGTGCCGGGCGTGCTCGATGAGCGCCAGTTGGCGCTGCTCGAGCAGTCCCTGAAAGAGGCGCCCGAGCGTCATCACCTGATCTGTTTCCACCACCAGCCGGTACCCATCGGTTGCTCCTGGATGGCACCGATCGGCCTGCGCAATGGCGACGCACTGTTTGCCCTGCTGAACGGTTATCCACAGGCGCGGGCCTTGCTGTGGGGGCATGTGCACCAGGAATGGGATGAGCGGCGTGACGGTCTGCGGCTATTGGCCTCACCCTCCACCTGCATTCAGTTCGAGCCCGGCAGTGAGGACTTCAAGGTCGGTGAGCAGGCTCCCGGCTACCGCTGGTTGCGCTTGCATGGCAATGGCTCGATCGAGACCGGAGTCTCGCGGGTAACCGGCTTCGCGTTCACGGTCGACTATGAAGGCGACGGCTATTAAGTGTTGCTGAATGGGTGAAACTGCTCCATCTGCCGTTGAACAGGCTAAAATGCGCGCTTTCCTGCCTGGCACCGTCAGGCGATTGAAGTACACCGGGGGCGGCATGTCGGGTTCGATTCTCTATATACACGGGTTCAACAGCGCGCCCTCGTCCAAGAAAGCCTGCCAATTGATTGCAGTGATGGAGCAGATCGGCCTGGGCGAACGCCTGCGGGTGCCAGCGCTGCACCATCACCCGCGCCAGGCCACGGCCCAGCTCGAAGCCGCGATTGCCGAGCTCGAAGCGCCATTACTGGTCGGCAGCTCGCTCGGCGGCTACTATGCCACCCACCTGGCCGAGCGCCACGGGCTAAAAGCATTGCTGATCAACCCGGCGGTCAACCCGCACCGGCGTTTCGATGGCTTTCTGGGCACTCAGCAGAACCACTACACCGGTGAGTCCTGGGAGCTGACCCTCGATCATGTGCAGGCCCTGGCCGAGCTCGAGGTGGCGCCGCCTACGGATGCCGGGCGCTATCAGGTCTGGCTGCAAACCGCCGATGAAACCCTGGACTACCGCCAGGCCGAACAGTTCTACCGGGCCTGCGCGCTGCGCATCCAGGCCGGTGGCGATCACAGCTTCCAGGGCTTCGCCGAGCGCCTGCCAGCCTTGTTGAGCTTTGCTGGCATTGCGCCACAGCAGTATCAAACGCTCGATTTTTCTGTATTTTGATGACTTATTTTCACCCACGACTGACGACGAGTACCCATGGCCATTCCCAGCGCTAGTGCCTATAACGCAGACGCCATCGAAGTCCTCTCGGGCCTTGACCCGGTGCGCAAACGCCCGGGCATGTACACCGACACCAGCCGGCCGAACCACCTGGCCCAGGAAGTCATCGACAACAGTGTCGACGAAGCCCTGGCCGGGCACGCCAAGTCGGTGCAGGTGATCCTGCACGCCGACCATTCGCTGGAAGTGTCCGATGACGGTCGCGGCATGCCCGTGGATATCCACCCGGAAGAGGGTGTTTCCGGGGTCGAACTGATCCTTACCAAGCTGCACGCCGGCGGCAAGTTCTCCAACAAGAACTACCAGTTCTCCGGTGGTCTGCACGGCGTGGGTATTTCCGTGGTCAACGCCTTGTCCAGTCAGGTGCGGGTCAAGGTCAAGCGCGATGGCAACGAGTACCAGATGACCTTCGCCGACGGCTACAAGGCCACCGAGCTGGAAGTCGTCGGTACAGTTGGCAAGCGCAATACCGGCACCAGCGTGTATTTCGCGCCGGACCCGAAGTATTTCGATTCACCGAAGTTTTCCATCAGCCGCCTCAAGCACGTGCTCAAGGCCAAGGCGGTCTTGTGCCCGGGGCTGCTGGTCAGCTTCGAAGACAAGGCCAGCGGCGAAAAAGTCGAATGGCACTATGAAGACGGTCTGCGTTCCTACCTGGTCGACTCGGTCAGCGAGTTCCTGCGCCTGCCCGATGAGCCGTTCTGCGGCAGCCTGGCGGGGAACAAGGAAGCTGCCGACTGGGCCCTGTTGTGGTTGCCCGAGGGCGGCGACAGCATCCAGGAAAGCTACGTCAACCTGATTCCTACCGCTCAGGGCGGCACGCACGTCAACGGCCTGCGCCAAGGCTTGCTCGATGCCATGCGCGAGTTCTGCGAGTTCCGCAATCTGTTGCCTCGTGGTGTCAAGCTGGCACCCGAAGATGTCTGGGAACGCATCAGCTTCGTCCTGTCGATGAAAATGCAGGAGCCGCAATTCTCCGGGCAGACCAAGGAACGCCTGTCGTCCCGTGAGGCCGCTGCGTTCGTCTCCGGGGTGGTCAAGGACGCCTTCAGCCTGTGGCTCAATGCGAACCCCGAGCTGGGCATGCAGCTTGCCGAGCTGGCCATCAACAATGCCGGACGTCGACTCAAAGCCAGCAAGAAGGTCGAACGCAAGCGCGTTACCCAGGGGCCGGCATTGCCGGGCAAGCTGGCTGACTGCGCCGGGCAGGACCCGATGCGAGCCGAGCTGTTCCTGGTCGAGGGTGACTCGGCAGGCGGTTCGGCCAAGCAGGCGCGCGACAAGGAGTTTCAGGCGATCCTGCCGCTGCGCGGCAAGATCCTCAACACCTGGGAAGTCGACGGTGGTGAAGTCCTGGCCAGCCAGGAGGTGCACAACATCGCCGTGGCCATCGGTGTCGATCCCGGTGCTGCCGACATGAGCCAGCTGCGCTACGGCAAGATCTGCATCCTCGCCGACGCCGACTCCGACGGTCTGCACATTGCCACCTTGCTTTGCGCTCTGTTCGTCCAGCACTTCCGTCCGCTGGTCGAGGCCGGTCACGTCTACGTGGCCATGCCGCCGCTGTACCGCATCGACCTGGGCAAGGAAATCTACTACGCCCTCGATGAAGCCGAGCGTGATGGCATCCTCGATCGCCTGGTCGCCGAGAAGAAGCGCGGCAAGCCGCAGGTCACGCGATTCAAAGGCCTTGGTGAAATGAACCCGCCGCAGCTGCGTGAAACCACCATGGATCCGAACACCCGCCGTCTGGTCCAGTTGACCCTGGACGATCTGGACGGCACCCGCGAAATCATGGACATGCTGCTGGCCAAGAAGCGTGCCGGAGACCGCAAGAACTGGCTGGAGTCCAAAGGCAACCTGGCCGAGGTCCTGGCTTGATTCGTTCACTCCTGGCAGCAGTGCTTGGCGTTTTTGCCCTGTCATCACAGGCCGCGCCGTGGCCGGAGTTGAAGTTTGTCGCCGAGTACCCGGTCGAGGGCATGCGCGGCGGCAACCTGTCGGGCCTGGCGCTGTGCAAGGGTGAGCTATGGACGGTGTCAGACCGCGATGACGACCTGATTTACCGGCTCAATACCCAGGCGCCGGTATGGCAGGCCGAATCGGTGCCGGTGGCGGCGCCGCCGGTGCCGGATAGCGGCTTGCCCTGGGGGATTCGTTCGCGAACCTGGGCAGTCGGTAAGGTTCGTGGCGGCGATCTGGATTTCGAAGGCATCAGTTGTGATGCCGCCGGTAACCGCTACCTGGTCAGCGAGGCCCATGCTGGCGTGTTGCAGGTTCCGGTCGACGGCGAGCCGAACTGGCTGAAGATCGACCCGAGCATGGTGCGTCAGGCGCGGGCCAGCGGCATGCTCCTACATTTCAACGCCCTGTTCGAAGGCCTGGCGGTGAGTCCGGCCGGTGATCGCATCTGGTTGGCGGCCGAGCGCGAGCGCCGCGGGCTGTTGCTGATCAATCGCCAGCAGACCGTCTGGAGTTGCGGCGATGGCTGTGTGCTGCTCAGCGAGGCCGGGGTCGAAATGCAGCCGCCGCAGATGCCCGGCGCGCGCGCGCTACCACGGGATTTTGCTGACCTGGCACTGTTCAACGGCAAGCTGTTCACCCTGGAACGCAACGCCCATCGTATCTGTCGGCGCGACACGGCGAGTGCCAAGGTCGAGCGCTGCTGGTCGTACGCTGAAGGTGGCTTGACCGAGCCGCGTCTGTACGCCCAGCCTTTTGGCCTGGCCGAGGCGTTGGTGATCGATGCCGAAGGCGCCTGGATCGGTTTGGACAACAATGGTGCAACCCGCAACGACGGCGAGTCGCGGCCGGTTGTCTGGCGTTTTGCCGCTCCAGCTGGCGGCTGGAGCAGTAAATCGTGAGTCAGCCTCCAGGCAAGCGTGCTGGCAGAGTACTGCTGGTCCTGGCCTGGGCGGCCGGATTGTTCCTGGCCACACGTTTTTTCGGTGATTGGGAGCAGCGTCAGGCCAACCCCAATGCACAGGTCCGTTCCCAGCACGGCGAAGGTTTTATCGAGGTGCAGCTGGCAGGTAACGGCCAGGGCCACTTTGTCGCCGATGGTCAGATCAATGGCCAGGCAGTACATTTTCTCCTCGATACCGGTGCCACCGACGTGGCAGTTCCCGAACGGCTGGCCGCAACCCTTGATCTTGAGCGTGGTGCCCCGGTGATGCTGAGTACCGCCAATGGCCGGACCCAGGGCTATCGAACCCGCCTTGGCACGCTGCAACTGGGTGACATCCTGCTGCGCGAGGTGCGCGCCCTGGTGGTGCCAGGGCTGGATGGCGACCAGGTACTACTGGGCATGAGTGCTCTGAAACAACTCGAATTTACCCAGCGTGGTGGCACCTTGCTGCTGCGCCAGAACCTGAAATGATGAGGCCCGCATGAGCGACTCCCTTGATCTCAGCCTCGATGGCGTAGAGCGCCGGTCACTGGCTGACTTCACCGAACAGGCCTACCTCAACTACTCCATGTACGTGATCATGGACCGCGCCTTGCCGCATATCGGCGACGGCCTGAAGCCGGTGCAGCGACGCATCGTCTATGCCATGAGCGAACTGGGCCTGGACGCCGACTCCAAGCACAAGAAGTCGGCGCGTACCGTGGGTGACGTACTCGGCAAGTTCCACCCCCACGGCGACTCGGCGTGCTATGAAGCCATGGTGCTGATGGCCCAGCCGTTCAGCTACCGCTACACCCTGGTCGATGGCCAGGGCAACTGGGGTGCGCCGGACGATCCGAAATCGTTCGCCGCCATGCGTTATACCGAGGCGCGCCTGTCGCGCTACTCCGAAGTGTTGCTCAGCGAGTTGGGCCAGGGCACTGCCGACTGGGTACCGAACTTCGACGGTACCCTGGATGAACCTGCGGTACTGCCGGCACGTTTGCCGAACATCCTGCTCAACGGCACCACCGGTATTGCCGTAGGCATGGCCACCGACGTGCCGCCGCACAACCTGCGCGAAGTCGCCAGCGCCTGCGTGCGCCTGCTGGACGAGCCGAAAGCTACGGTCGAGCAGCTTTGCGAGCATATCCAGGGCCCGGATTACCCGACCGAAGCGGAGATCATCACCCCGCGCGCGGAACTGCTGAAAATTTACGAAAGCGGTCGCGGCTCGGTGCGCATGCGCGCGGTCTACCGCATTGAAGATGGCGATATCGTTGTCACGGCACTGCCGCATCAGGTCTCCGGGGCCAAAGTGCTGGAGCAGATCGCCGCACAGATGCAGGCCAAGAAGCTGCCGATGGTGGCAGACCTGCGCGATGAGTCGGACCACGAAAACCCGTGCCGCATTGTGATCATCGCCCGCTCCAACCGGGTTGACCTCGACGAGCTGATGCAGCACCTGTTCGCCACCACCGACCTTGAGTCCAGCTACCGGGTCAACGTCAACATTATCGGCCTGGATGGTCGTCCGCAGCTGAAGAACCTGCGTGCGCTGCTGGTCGAATGGCTTGAGTTCCGCGTACAGACCGTGCGCCGCCGCCTGCAATTCCGTCTGGACAAGGTCGAGCGCCGCCTGCACCTGCTCGAAGGTTTGCTGGTTGCGTTCCTCAACCTGGATGAAGTGATCCACATCATCCGTACCGAGGATCAGCCCAAAGCCGCGCTGATCGCGCGCTTCGACCTGACTGAAACCCAGGCCGAGTACATCCTCGAAACCCGCCTGCGCCAGCTGGCGCGGCTGGAAGAGATGAAGATCCGCAATGAGCAGGACGAGCTGGCCAAGGAGCAAGCCAAACTGATCGCGCTGCTGGGCAGCGAAAGCAAGCTGCGCAAACTGGTGCGTGCCGAGCTGATCAAGGATGCTGAAACCTACGGCGACAATCGTCGTTCGCCGATCGTCGAGCGTGCTGAAGCCAAGGCGCTGTCGGAAAATGAATTGATGCCGACCGAGCCGGTGACGGTGGTGCTGTCGGAAAAAGGCTGGGTACGTTGCGCCAAAGGCCATGATATCGACGCCACGGGCCTGTCCTACAAGGCCGGTGACGGTTTCAAGACCGCCGCCGCCGGGCGCTCCAATCAGTTTGCCGTGTTCATCGACACCACCGGACGCAGCTATTCGGTTGCCGCGCATACCTTGCCTTCGGCACGCGGCCAGGGCGAACCGCTGACCGGTCGTCTGACGCCGCCGCCGGGGGCGGGCTTCGAGTGTGTGCTGCTGCCTGAAGATGATGCGCTGTATGTAATCGCCTCCGACGCCGGCTACGGCTTCGTGGTCAAAGGCGAAGACCTGCAGGCCAAGAACAAGGCCGGCAAGGCGTTGCTCAGCCTTCCCAATGGCGCCAAGGTCATAGCCCCGCGTGCGGTGGCTGACCGCGAGCTGAACTGGCTGGCAGCGGTGACTACCGAAGGTCGTCTGTTGATCTTCAAGATCAGCGACCTGCCACAGCTGGGCAAAGGCAAGGGCAACAAGATCATCGGGATTCCCGGCGACCGGGTTGCCAGCCGTGAGGAGTTCGTCACCGATCTGGCGGTCATTGCCGATGGCGCCACTCTTGTGTTGCAGGCCGGTAAGCGTACGCTGTCACTGAAGGCCGATGACCTTGAGCATTACAAAGGGGAGCGTGGCCGTCGAGGTAATAAACTGCCACGGGGCTTCCAGCGGGTTGATGCGTTGTTGGTGGAAAATCCCGTATAAGCCGGGACAGAGGCTGCGAATGGGTAAATTAGCGCCCGTTCGTGGTTGAAACACTGGAGTCGTGCCGCTATTTCGCGGATGATAGGGCCCTTGCGGTGCCAGCGTAGCTGTGTGCCCGAATGAATCTATGTGAGTATCACTGCGGTTTGCCTTGTGGCGACCGCCTGGATGGGATGATGAAATTTCTGCGCCTTCCGTTTGTTCTGCTGATGAGTGGCGTGCTCGGTCTGGCCGGTTGCAGCATGCACCAGCCGGTATCCCTGTATCAGCTCGACAGTGGTGAGCCTGGCCAGCCCAAGCAAAGCGCGGGCATGGCTGTCGTGCTCGGCCCGGTATCGGTTGCCGACTACCTGCAGCGCGAGACCCTGCTGCAGCGCCAGTCCGATGGCAGCTTGACCGCAGCGACCGATGGCCGCTGGGCTGGCAGCCTGTCGGCAGATATCGATCAGTTGCTGGTCCGTCAGCTGGCCTGGCGCCTGGACAGCCAGCGCGTAGTGCTGGCACCGGCTAATACCGGCTTCACGCCGGATGTGCAGGTCCTTCTGTCGATTACCCGTCTGGACTCCGGCACTAACCAGCCGGCGATTCTGGATGCCCAGTGGCGCTTGCTTGATCGCCGTGGCCAGGTCCGGGACAACCGCATCGTTCATCTGGAGCAGCAGCACCAGGGTAGCTCGGCGGCACAGGTTCAGGCCCAGGGACAGTTGCTGCAAAAGCTCGCTGAGCAGTTGAGTATTGCCCTCAAGCCTCTGGCCAACCAGCCTCCGATTGTTGAAGAGACGCCGAAGAAGGCCGCGCCGGTGCAGGTGCGCAAAGAGCCGGAGAAGCCAAAGATTCCTCTGGCGACGCCGATTCGTACCGATCTGGAAGTGTTCCGCTTCTAAGCAAGTACCCATAAAAAAGCCCGCAGCGATGCGGGCTTTTTTGTGGCTGTGGTATTGAGGTTGCTATCGCGGGGCAAGCCCGCTCCCACAGTGGGAGCGGGCTTGCCCCGCGATCAATGCATAAAGATCAACCCTTGACCCGACGCTCATGCATCCGCGCCAGCTGGCGCTCCAGCATCGACGGGTAAGGCTCCATCAGGCGCTCGACGCAGCAGGCGCCCTCGGGGCTGGCAATCGGACGGATGCGGGCACGCTGACGGATCAGGCTGTCATCGCTGATCTTGCGCTCAACCAGCAGCAGGTTACGGCTGTGTTGCGACAGGGCCAGGGCATCCTGGGCCTTCTCGGTCAACAGCAGGTCGATCTGGTTCAGGCCGTGCAGGTCTTCACCCAGGGTCAGGCCCAGCTGCAACTGCAAGGTGATGCCGCTGTCGGCCACTTCGATCTGCAGGGCATGCCCAAGGGCGCGCAACAGCTCGCCACAGCAAATGGCATTGGTGAGGTAGTCCTCGCCGCTGTCCTGGCTGTGGAACAGCATCAGGGTGCTGCCGTCGTTGAGGGTGTGTACTTCGCTTTCATACAGCGATGCGGCCTGGTCAAGGCAGTCGCGATAGCGCTCCAGCAACTCGGTCAGGCGGGTGCGCGGCAGGCGCCGAAGTTGCTCCTGGGAGCCTAGCTGTACCGCCAGTACCGCACTGGCCTGGGGCTCGCGATTGACGGCTTGCGGGGCAGGGCGCGGGGCGTTGTGCGTTTCGTCGTCGATCAGGTCGGCAAATGCGTCATCGTTGTCGTCATCGTCGGTGGTTACCGGCTTGCTGACCCTGGACACAGCAGGTGCTTCGTCAAAACTTGGGTCGCGCAGGTTACGAACTTCGAACTCGGGTTCGTCTTCGTCCAGTTCTTCGGGCTCTGGTTCGACTTCGCGCGGCGGTGGGGCGAAGCGGGTGTGCAACTGGCGGGCCAGGTCACCGATCTCATCTTGGCGGTCAGTGGCCGGGGTGAACTCGTTGATGTCACGCAGCCACACCCGCAGCTGCAGCAGCGGGGTAGAGATGAAGCGTCCCAGGCGCAAGCTCATGGCCAGGGCCAGGGCCAGCAGAATACCGGCGAGAATGCCCATGCTCTGCAGGCTGATGGTCAGCGGCTGCTGGAACTGGCTCATGTCCAGGCTGATGCGCAGTTGTCCGGCAGTCACGTCCTGGAAGGTGATCTTGGTCTGGTACAGGCCTTCGGCCTCACCCAGCAGGCCGTTTTTCGGGCGCTGGCCGGCTTCGGCAAGGATCCGGTTGTCGACGCTGTAGATCGCCGCATGGGCCACCAGCGGGTTTTTCACCAGGTTGCCCAGCAGCACATTGAGGCTGAGGATGTCGTTGGACACCAGCAGCTCGGTCGCCGAGGTAGCGGTCTGCGTGGTCAGGCTCTGCCCCAGGGCGTCGGCTTGTTCATGCATGGCCTGCTTGAATTGCAATCCCATCACGCAGGCATAGATCACCAGCGCCAGTGCTACCAGTAGCACGTTATGGCAGGCGATACGCAGCGCAAGCGGCACACGGCGTTGGCGCAGAGCATGAAATATCAGCAGGAAGAAGTTGTCGGTTTTAACGGGCGTGGGCCGGTTCACAGAGCGCGGCTCTTTATGTCGGAGAAGTTGCTGCGCAGTATAGCGAGCGCTCATGGACCGGCAAAGCATCGGCTGCACCCGATGGTCAGCGAAAATCGGTAGAATGTGCTTTTTTCCACGAGTCGGAGCCCGTTTTGCGCGAAATCGTTCTGATTAACATCACAGGTGAAGACCGTCCAGGTCTTACTGCGGCCATCACCGGCGTTCTGGCCCAGGGTGGTGTGAACATCCTCGACATTGGTCAGGCGGTGATTCACGACACCCTGTCTTTTGGCATTCTGGTGGAAATCCCGGATACCGATAAGGCCTCATCGGTGCTGAAGAATATTCAGGCTGCGGGCAACGAACTCGATCAACAGGTCCGCTTCACGCCGGTTTCCGAAGCCGATTACCAGAGCTGGGTTGAAGGCCAGGGTAAAGCGCGTCACATCGTGACCTTGCTGACCCGCAAGGTGACTGCCGAACAATTGCAGCGGGTCAGTTCGATTACCGCCAAGTACGGGCTGAACATCGACCATATCGACCGCCTTTCCGGCCGTGTGGCCCTGGATACGCCGGTCGAGCAGGGCAAGGGTTGCATCGAGTTTTCGGTCCGTGGCGAGCCGGCCGATCCGCAAGCTTTGCGTGCCGAGTTCCTCAGTGTGGCCCAGGAGCTGAACGTCGACATCGCCTTCCAGCAGGACTCGCTGTTCCGTCGCAACCGTCGCCTGGCGGTGTTCGATATGGACTCGACCCTGATCGAGGCCGAAGTGATCGACGAGTTGGCCAAGGCCGCTGGCGTGGGTGAGCAGGTGTCGGAAATTACCGAACGGGCCATGCGTGGTGAGCTGGACTTCCGTGCCAGCTTCAAAGAGCGTCTGGCCTTGCTCAAGGGCCTGGATGTTGGCGTGCTCGACGAGATCGGTGCTTCGCTGCGCCTGACCGAGGGCGCCGAGACCCTGTTTGCCGAGCTCAAGCGTCTGGGCTACAAAACCGCGATCCTGTCTGGCGGTTTCACTTACTTCGCCAAGCAACTGCAGGCCAAGCTGGGCATCGACTATGTCTTTGCCAACGAGCTGGAAGTGGTTGACGGTAAAGTCACCGGCGTTGCGGTTGAGCCGATCGTCGATGCCCAGCGCAAGGCAGACCTGCTGGGTGAGCTGGCGCGCAAGGAAGGTTTGCAGATGGAGCAGACCATTGCCGTAGGTGACGGCGCAAACGACCTGCCGATGCTGGCCATCGCCGGTCTGGGCGTGGCGTTCCGTGCCAAGCCGTTGGTCAAGCAGTCGGCCAAACAGGCGATTTCGACGCTGGGTCTGGACGGTGTGCTGTACCTGCTGGGCTTCCGCGATCGCGACGGTCGTAGTTAAGACCCGGTGGGAGCGGGCTTGCCCCGCGATTGCGGTGTGTCCGCTACATTGCTTCGCGGGGCAAGCCCGCTCCCACAGATAAAAAAGCCCGCATCGCTGCGGGCTTTTTCATTTTCAGGCCTGGGCAGGCAGCGCCAGACGCTGGCCCATGCTCACCGCCGAACCGGCACCGAGCTCTTCGGCCCATTTGACCTGCTCAGGTCCAAACAGCACGACGGCCGTCGAACCCAGCTTGAAGCGACCCAGTTCTGCACCTTTTTCCAGGTGGATCGGTGCGCGGCTGGCTTCGTCGTAGCGGAAGGTCTTCAGTTCACGCTTCGGTGGCGTCACCAGGCCAGCCCAGACGGTTTCGATCGACGCGACGATCATTGCGCCAACCAGCACCACAGCCATCGGCCCGCGCTCGGTATCGAACAGGCAGACCACGCGTTCGTTGCGGGCAAACAGCTCCGGTACGTTTTCGGCGGTGGTCTGGTTGACCGAGAACAGTCGACCCGGCACATAGATCATTTCGCGCAGGGTACCGGCCAGTGGCATGTGCACCCGGTGGTAGTCCTTCGGTGACAGGTAGATGGTGGCGAATTCGCCGCCCATGAACGGCGCAGCATTGGCCGGATCACCGCCCAGCAGTTCAAGCGCGCTGAAGCTGTGGCCTTTGGCCTGGAAAATGCGACCGTGCTCGATCGGGCCCAGCTGGCTGACCGCACCGTCGGCCGGGCAGAGGACCGCACCCGGGGTCTCGTCGAGCGGGCGTGCACCGGGTTTCAAGGCGCGGGTGAAGAAGGCGTTGAAATGCTCGTAAGCGGTGACGTCCTCGACCAGGGCCTGGGACATATCGACCTGGTAGCGCTTGGCGAACCAGCTGGTGAAGGCATTCTTGAACCAGCGCACGCGGCATTCGGCAATGCAGCCGGCCAGACGCGACAGCAGGTGATGAGGCAGCAGGTACTGACTGATGATGAACAAGCGGGATTTCATTAGGTTTCCTTAAACTTCAACAGGGGTGTCGGGGTGGTTGCCCCATTCGCCCCAGGATCCGGCATAGGCTTTGACCCGAGGGTAGCCCAGATGCTTGGCCACCAGGTAGGTAAAGCCGGAGCGGTGATGAGTCTGGCAGTGGGTAACCACTTCCTTGTCTTTGCTGATGCCCAGCTGTTCGAGGATCTCGGGCATGTCCTTGCGGATGCGCAGGGCATTGTTCATGTCCATGCCGGCAGTCCATTCGAAATTGACCGCGCCGGGAATGTGCCCGCCCTTGGCGGCCAGGACTTTCTCGCCGCGGTATTCAGCGGGGCTGCGTGCATCCCAGATCGCCAGGTCGGCGGCGCCGATGCGGCTTTGCAGGTATTCACGGGTTGCCGTGGGTTCTTCGTGCAGGGTCAGGCTGACCGTACCGCTGGCAGCGGCCGGTACGTCGGTGCTGAGAGTGCTCGCTGGCCACGCTTGCGCACCACCGTTGAGGTAGTGGTAACGCGTGTGGCCGATGACATCCAGCAACCAGATGAAACGCCCGGCCCAGCCGCCGCCTTCGTCGTCATAGACCACGTAGACCGCATTGGCGTTGTGGCCGAGTTCGGCAAACAGTTTTTCCAGGTCAGCTTTGGCCGGCAGCAGGCCCGGCGCAGGGGGTTGGCCCAGCTGGGTACGCTTCGGGTCGACAAAGCGAGCCCCCGGAATGTGCCCGCTGTTATAGCGGTTGACGCTGGTCAGGTCCACCAGGATCAACTCCGGTGCATCAAGCCGGGCTTGCAGGTCAGCCGGTTCGATTACCAGGGGCAAGCCAGAAAAGTCAGTCATCCAGAGTCTCCAGAGCAGAACAGAGGGGGCGATTGTAGCGCATGGGTCAGGCGCTGCGGGTGCTGAAGGCGGTCAAGGCGCGCTCGATACATTGCGCGGTCTTGGCAAAGGCCTGCACGCTGATGTCAGCCAGCGGTTTTGCACCCTGGTCGGCGATCAGCAGCATCACTACGCGGCCATTGCTCGACAGCGAGCGCAACAGCAGATGTTCGCTGCGAAACAATGCGCGCAAGCGGGCCGGAAGCAGTGCCGAGAATTGTGCGTGATTTTCGGGGGTCAGGCGCAGTTGCGCCGACGCGCTCAACAGGCGCTGAAGCAGTTTGCTCTGTTCAACAGGCAAAACCAGGCCAGCCGCTTCTGGCGCCAGTCCGGCAATCTGATGAACCCGCAGCTGAGTCTGGGTCTTGTCGGTCATCAGCAGCATGACCCGCTGCATGCCACAGGCGACCAAGGCATCTCGGGCCAGGGTCGTCAGGTGAATGGCATTGCTGAACGGGCTGGGCTCGACCAGTAGCTCGGCGCACAGCTTGCGCCAGGTGCCCAGGGCCTGGGCCGAGGGCGGCGGCGGGGCGATCAGCCCCTGGTGCAGGCGCCGTTGATGCCAGGGCCAGAGCAGGGCTTCGGCCGGGTGAAACAGGTCATGGCAGGCATGGTGGCGGGCGCTGATGGCCGCTTGTTGGTGCACCAGCTGTTGCACATCATCCAGTGAGGTCTGCAGGTACAGGCTGGTGAGCAGTTGCCAGCGTCGAACATGGGCGTTGGTCCAGCCAACTTGTGCCGCCAGTGCCAGGCCGTTGGCCAGGAGTACGGTGTTGGCGGGCTGATTGAACCAGCGGCGCAGGTTCGGGTTGTCGTCCAGACGCTGCTGTTGGCGCAGGTTGTTTCGATCACGGGCGATGTGCAGTGCCTTGGCCAGCAAGCGCCGCTCTTCCTGCAGCAGGTGATAGCCGCGCGTGACCCACTCCGGCAGGCGCCAGTGTTCGGCTAATGCCTGGCACAAGCTGAGCAGCCGTACCCCGAACAGCTCCAGTTCTACCTGCGGTGCCGATTCGCCCTTGTGCACCACGCGCAGTTCCCAGTCTTCAAGCAGCTTGGGAAAGGACAGGGCCAGTGGCCATAAAGGCGACAGGAACAACAGGCTGCCCCAGTGTATTTCCTGCCAGAGCCGCGCCAGGCGGCTGGCGAACAGGCCGTTGGCCTGCTGGCTGGCATGTTGGCTGACCAGCTGCAATTGGCGCAAGGTTGGCGCAATTTCCCCCTCGGGGAGCGCCGGCAAGCGCTCCAGCAGCGCTGAAGTGCGTGCCAGCCCCAGGCGATTGAGGGCGACTTCCAGGCTTTCGGCGGGTTCGCCGATGCTGGCATGGGTGTGATGGTTGGCCTCGCGCATGACGCTGAGTACCAGCGCCGGGCTGTCCTGCATCACCTCGGCAATGTCGCGCAGCGAGCTGCGGTTGTCGGCAATGCTGGCTTTTACCCGTTCGTAGCTGGCCAGCGGAACTGGCAGGCGAACGCTATCGAGTAGTTTGACCCAGGCATCGAGTGTTTTTGGTATTTGATCTGGCACGATGATTTCAATAGGTATGCTGGAGGGGCCGAACTGGCTTTTCGCCGTGAGTGACTATAGTCTGGCGCAGATCTGCCGATAAGTAGAAGAAGAGTTTTATTAACTTCCGCTCACGACCCTGACCACGACAGTAAGTGCTTTCTATCTATGGCTAAAATTATCGGCATCATCGTCGTATTCGCGAGTGTGCTCGGCGGATATGTTCTATCCCACGGCAAAATTGCCGCACTGATTCAGCCCTTCGAGGTGTTGATCATCGGTGGCGCGGCCTTTGGTGCGTTCCTGCAGGCGAACCCCGGTTACATGACCATGCATGTAATCAAGAAGTCGCTGAAGATGTTTGGTACGCGCTTTACCCATACCTTCTATATCGAGGTGCTCGGGCTGGTCTACGAGATCCTCAACAAGAGCCGGCGCGAAGGCATGATGGCGATTGAAGCCGATATCGAAGACGCCGCCTCCAGTCCGATTTTTGCCAAGTACCCCGCGGTGCTCGGTGATGAGCGCATGACTGCGTTCATCTGCGACTACCTGCGCATCATGTCCACCGGCAACATGGCTCCGCATGAACTCGAAGGCCTGTTCGACATGGAGCTGCTGAGCATGAAGGAAGAGCTCGAACACCCGTCCCATGCCGTGACCGGTATCGCCGACGGTATGCCAGGCTTCGGTATTGTTGCGGCGGTACTGGGGATCGTGGTGACCATGGCCTCGCTGGGCGATGGCGACCAGAAATCCATCGGCCTGCACGTGGGTGCGGCGCTGGTCGGTACCTTCTTCGGTATTCTCGCGGCGTACGGTTTCTTTGGCCCGCTGGCTACTGCCTTGCGTCAGGATGCCCGGGAAGAGCTCAACGTCTATGAAGCCATCAAGGCTTCGCTGGTAGCCTCGGCTTCTGGCATGCCGCCGTCGCTGGCTGTGGAATTTGGACGCAAGGTGCTGTTCCCAGCCCACCGTCCGAGCTTCGCCGAGCTGGAACAAGCGGTTCGCGGACGCTGAGTCATGGAGAACAACCAACCCATTATCGTCAAACGCGTCAAACGCTTTGGCGACGGCCACCACGGTGGCGCCTGGAAGATCGCCTTCGCCGACTTCGCTACGGCGATGATGGCGTTCTTCCTGGTGCTCTGGCTGCTGTCGACGGCCACGCCGGAACAGAAGATCGCCATTGCCGGCTACTTCAAGGACCCGATCGGTTTTTCCGAAAGCGGCACGCCTTATGTTATTGACCTGGGGGGCTCGCCACAGCTTGCTCCGGAAAAGACCATCAACCCGGAAGTGAAGTCCGAGCCGACCCCGGACACCAGTATCCAGCTGGGCCAGGACAAGGTTGAAAGCATGGCCGAGCAGGTTGAGCGCGAGCGTCTCGAGTTGCTCTTGCAGGAATTGCAGAACAAGGTCGAAGAAAACCCGCAGCTGCAGAAGTTCAAGGACCAGATCCTCTTCGAAATTACCCAGGATGGTCTGCGCATCCAGATCATGGATGCCGAAAACCGGCCCATGTTCGACCTGGGCAGCGCCCGCTTGCAGCCGTACTTCGAAGATATCCTGCTGGCCATGGCCGACACCATCAAGGCGGTGCCGAACAAAATCAGTATCAGCGGCCATACCGATGCCAAGCCATATGCCGGCACCGGTGACTTCGGCAACTGGGAGCTGTCGGCCAACCGTGCCAACGCGGCGCGGCGCGCCCTGGTTGCCGGTGGCTACCCGGATACGCAGGTTGCACGGGTGGTCGGTTATGCCTCGTCATCGTTGTTTGACCGGGCGAACCCGCTCAACCCGGTCAACCGGCGCATCGACATCATTGTCCTGACCAAGAAGGCCCAGCGGACCCTTGAAGGCGAGCAGCCAGCTGCGCCAGACGCCAATGCGCCGGCTCCAGCGCCTGCAGTGCCGGCCCCGGCGCCCGAGGCCGAGCCGATGCAGCCGCGCGAGCTGCGCCAGAAGCTGAACATCTTCGAGGATGGTGTGTTGAAGATGGATGAGAGCAAGGAGTAATCCTGTGTTCTGATCACAACGCCCGTGAGTGGCGATGCTCGCGGGCGTTGTGCTTTGTGGGAGGGTTCAGAAGCCGCGGCGGATCTTGGCCTTCAGGTCGGCGTGAAAGAAGCCGGCGTTCAGGCGGTTGGTGGCGTCGGCGCCAGCTTCTTCTTTGGTGATCGAACGTTTGAAGGTCTGTTCGTCATGGTAGGCGAGGACGAACAGGTCGATATGCTCGCGTGAGCTCATGATCGGCCACTTGTCCAGGTAGTCGGGCAATGTGCTCTCTGCACATTGGAACAGCGATACCCGGCGATTGCTGAGGGTGGCAGCACCGAGCTGGAAGGGCACCCACCAGGTATCGGCGTTCTCTTCGGATAGCACGCTGATCAGGTGCGTACAGCTGCTGATATTGCTACAGACCAGGCCGAAGATGTCGTCGCCGGTCTGCCCGGCGTCGCCATCGAACAGATCCAGGTGAGTAGCAATGCCTTCGAGCTTCAGGCGTTCGCTGATGATGTAGGCATTCAGGCGTTGCGGGTGGCGATAGCTGATAACGACGGGCATCAGGCGGGCCCTCCTGGTGCACAGGCTGGGTGGCGGGTACCTAAGTATCGAATTGTCATTGTTGATTCCTTTCATACTCAGAGCATGGAGTTGATTCGCTTGGTCGTGGCGAATCTGAAAGGTGACAATCAATGAAAGCTTTTATGACGGCAAGGGATGACCAGAGTTAAAGAATGGTCTTACTTTGCTTGGTAAATTTTCCTGCAGAGTTTTCCTACGAGGCGGCAATGTGAGGCCCGTTGCGAGCCTCACGCGGTATTTCAGTAGCTGTCTTCAGGCAGGCTGGCAATGATCGAGCGGTAGCTGTTCATCCGCTGCTGCTGGACTCGACCGTCTTCCAGGGCCTTGAGCAGCGCGCAACCGGGCTCGCGATCATGCTTGCAGTCACGGAAGCGGCAGGTGCCGATCAGGTCGTTGAACTCAATGAAACCGGCTTCGACATCGGCACGGCTGACGTGACCCAGGCCGAATTCGCGAATACCCGGGGAGTCGATCAGCTCCCCGCCGCCCGGGAAGTGGTACAGGCGTGCGGTCGTGGTGGTGTGCGTACCCTGGCCGGACCACTCCGACAGATCGCCGACCCGGGTCTGCACCTCGGGCAGCAGGCTGTTGACCAGCGACGACTTGCCGACCCCCGACTGACCCACGAAGACGCTGATATGGCCATCCAGGCGTGCCTGCAACTGCTGCATGCCATCGCCGTGATGGGCCGAAACCTCCAGCAATGGATAACCCAGCTGCCGGTACACCGCCAGCAGCGCGTTGAGCGCCGGGGCATTCTGTTCGTTGATCAGGTCGGCTTTGTTGAGCAACAGCAGCGGGTGAATGCCAGCATGTTCGGCGGCTACCAGGTAGCGGTCGATCAGGTTGGCATGCGGTTCCGGCGCCGGGGCGAAGACGATCACGATCAGATCGACGTTGGCCGCCACCGGCTTGAGCTGGCCACGGCTGTCGGGGCGGCACAGCTCGGTGTTACGCGGCATTTGCGCGACGATCACGCCGATACCCTGGTTACCCGCGCGCCACACCACGCGGTCGCCGGTTACCAGCGCTGGCAGGTTGGCGCGCAAGTGGCAACGGAACACCTGGCCGGCGTCTTCGCCGTCCTGGGCCTCGACTTCGACCTGCACGCCAAAGTGGGCGATCACCAGGCCAAGTTGCTCGGGGCCTAGGTCACCGCCTTCGAGCTCCTGCAGGGTCTGTTTTTCGCGTTTGGCGGCGCGGGCAGCGCGTTCACCCTGGATTTTTTCGATCCGCCAGTTTTGGCGGCGATTGAGCTGGCGTTTGGCCATGAAGGTTCCGTGTTCGGCATGCATTATTAAACGGCGAGGAGTTTAGCACGCTCCACTAGGCTAAACTGCGCACCTACCGAGGAGCAGAATCATGCAGAACCCACAGAACCTGATCTGGATCGACCTGGAAATGACCGGTCTGGATCCGGACCACGACGTCATTATCGAAATGGCCACCATCGTTACTGACAGCGACCTCAACACCTTGGCCGAAGGGCCGGTGATCGCCATTCACCACAGTGACGAGGTGCTGGCGCGCATGGACGAGTGGAACACCCGCACCCATGGCGCTTCCGGCCTGACCCAGCGGGTCAAGGACAGCAAGGTCAGCATGGCCGAAGCCGAAGCGCAGACCATTGCCTTCCTGGAGCAGTGGGTACCGAAAGGCAAGTCGCCGATCTGTGGCAACAGCATCTGCCAGGATCGCCGTTTCCTCTACCGTCACATGCGTGGCCTGGAAAACTACTTCCACTACCGCAACCTGGATGTCTCGACCCTCAAAGAGCTGGCGGCACGCTGGGCACCTGAGGTGCGCGACAGTTTCAAGAAAGGCGGTACGCACCTGGCACTGGACGATATTCGCGAATCGATCAACGAACTTCGCCACTACCGCGAACACTTCATCAAGTTCTGATCACGCCGCTGCACGGTTGTACAGACAATCCGTGCGGCGCCCCCTTTTGGTGCCTGAGGCAACTGGTTAGACTGCGCGCCCCATTGCACGGATCTGCGCCATGTTGTTGATGCTCTACCTCATTGCAATCACCGCTGAAGCCATGACTGGCGCGCTGTCTGCCGGGCGCCGCGGCATGGACTGGTTCGGCGTGGTGCTGATTGCCTGCATCACCGCCCTGGGTGGCGGTTCAGTGCGCGATGTGTTGCTGGGGCATTACCCGCTGACCTGGGTCAAGCACCCGGAATACCTGGTGCTGACCAGCTTTGCCGCGCTGATGACCATCTTCATTGCACCCTTGATGCGTCACCTGCGCTCCTTGTTCCTGGTGCTCGATGCACTGGGGCTGGTCGCTTTTACCCTGATCGGCTGCATGACCGCCCTGGAGATGGGGCAGGGCATGTTGGTGGCGTCTATCAGCGGGGTGATCACCGGGGTGTTTGGCGGCATTCTTCGGGATATTTTCTGTAACGATATTCCGCTGATCTTCCGCCGTGAGCTGTATGCGAGCGTGTCTTTTGCCGCGGCCTGGTTCTATCTGGGTTGTGTCTACTTCAAGGTACCCGGCGAGCAGGCGATTCTGCTGACCTTGTTTGGTGGTTTTCTGCTGCGTTTGCTGGCGATTCGTTTCCACTGGGAAATGCCGAAGTTTCATTACAACGACGAGCATTGAGTCGGTAGCTGCATCGCGGGGCAAGCCCGCTCCTACCGGGTGGGAGCGGGCTTGCCCCGCGATGAATGTTGCCCCAATGCCCACTCCACATGCTCGCGCACCAGCTCTGACGGATGATCCTGGCGGGCTTTAAGTGCCTCCAGTACCTGGATTGTCGACGGCGCATTCCCCAACCCCACCGCCAGGTTGCGCAGCCAGCGCTCATAGCCGGCGCGCCGCAGCGGCGAGCCTTCGGTACTGTCGAGAAAGGTCTGTTCATCCCACATGAACAACTCCGCCAATCCCGCGCTGTCGAGGTTATGCCGGGGCTTGAAGTCGCTCTCGCCGGTGGGCCTGGCAAAGCGGTTCCACGGACAGACGATCTGGCAGTCATCGCAACCGAACACCCGGTTGCCGATCAGCGCGCGCAGCTCTTCAGGGATGGCGCTTTTCAGCTCGATGGTCAGGTACGAGATGCAGCGTCGGGCATCAAGCAGGTAAGGGCCGACAAAGGCCTGGGTGGGGCAGATGTCCAGGCAGGCCGTGCAACGCCCGCAGTGTTCGCTGACCTGGGGCGGATCGACAGGCAGCGGCAGGTCGACGAACAGTTCGGCCAGAAAGAAGTAGCTGCCCGCCTTACGGTTGAGCAGCAGGGTGTTCTTGCCAATCCAGCCCAGGCCGGCCTGCTCGGCAATGGCCTTCTCCAGCACCGGCGCACTGTCAACGAAGGCGCGAAAGCCGAAGGGACCGATTTCTTTCTGGATGCGCTCGGCCAGGTGCTGTACGCGCTTGCGAATCAGCTTGTGGTAGTCACGGCCCAGGGCGTAACGGGAGATGTAG
The DNA here is from genome assembly GCF_000746525.1 of Pseudomonas alkylphenolica. Lineage (NCBI taxonomy): Bacteria > Pseudomonadati > Pseudomonadota > Gammaproteobacteria > Pseudomonadales > Pseudomonadaceae > Pseudomonas > Pseudomonas alkylphenolica. The sequence continues at coordinate 5,238,904 of NZ_CP009048.1, read as the reverse complement.
GCTTTTTCCGGCTGAGCCAGTTGTTGGGCCATGTGCGTGTCGCCTGGCAGGTAGTCCATGCGCAGGGACACCACGCGCAGGGTGCCGGGCACCAGTTGCTCGGGGTGCGAGCGTTTGCTGCCATGCGCGCCCATGTAGTCCATTTCACCGTGATAGCCCGCTTGCAGCCAGCGCTCCAAGTGTTGCTCGTGCTCGCCCAGCTCCACCCCGGCGATGCCGACATGGGCAAAGCCGAGTTCTTTGCCCCAATCCTTGATCGATTGGGCCAGTGCGGGAATATCAGGGGTGGCAGCAGACATGGGAAATAAGGCAACGCAGACTCAGGTGCGTATAATTCTGCCAGACATCGGAGCCTTTGACCCATGCCTCAGACCAAACACCCTGCAAACCAGGCGCAAATCCTCACCAGTGTTGCCTTGACGCCCCTCGCACCGCGCCCGCTTGCGGCGCAAAAAGGTGATTTCGGCCACGTCCTGGTGGTTGGCGGCGATCGTGGTACCGGCGGAGCGGTTCTGCTCAGCGCCGAAGCCGCCTTGCGTTGTGGCGCCGGGCTGGTTTCGCTGGCCACGCGCAGCGAGCAGGTGCCTGCGGCCCTGGCGCGGCTGCCGGAGGTGATGTGTCTGGGTGTGCATTCGGCCAATCAGTTGATGACCCCGATCGAGCGCGCGTCGGTCGTGGTGGTCGGCCCCGGCCTCGGCCAGGCGGCCTGGGGGCGTAGCATGCTGTCGGCAGTCGTCAACGCGCGGTTGCCGCAAGTGTGGGATGCCGACGCCTTGAACCTGCTGGCACGGGCGCCATTGGCGCTGGCGGCGGGCTCGATCATCACCCCGCATCCGGGGGAGGCGGCAAGGCTGCTGGGCATTTCCACCGAAGCAGTACAGGCAGATCGTGCCGGGGCGGCGCGCAAACTTGCGCGTAAATATGCGGTCATCTGTGTGCTCAAGGGCGCCGGCACCCTGGTGGCTGATCCGGCCGGGCAGCTTGCCCTGTGCAACCGGGGGCATCCGGCGATGGCCGGAGCGGGCCTGGGCGATGTGCTCAGTGGTGTACTGGGGGCGCTGTTGGCTCAGGGCATGTCGGGCTGGGACGCCGCCTGCCTGGGTGTCTGGCTGCATGCTTGCGCCGGAGAGCGGTTGGGCATGCACGGTCGGGGGCTGGCGGCCAGCGATCTGGTCCCGGCCATTCGTCATTTATTGGAGGAGCATTCAGCGTGTCAGGTGTAACCCTGTTTTTGGCCGACGAAGAGGCCATGGTCCGCTTCGGCACCCGTATCGCCGAAGTGACCAAAGGTCACGGCGTGATTTTTCTGGAAGGCGACCTGGGAATGGGTAAAACCACCCTGTCGCGCGGCATCATCCGTGGTCTCGGGCACAAAGGGGCGGTGAAAAGCCCTACATTTACTGTGGTCGAGCCCTACGAGATCGGCGAGATCCGCGCCTTCCACTTCGATCTTTATCGCCTGGTCGATCCCGAAGAGCTTGAGTACATCGGTATTCGCGATTACTTCGAAAACGATGCCCTGTGCCTGTTCGAATGGCCCCAAAAGGGGGCGGGTATTTTGCCAAAGCCCGACCTGACCATTACCATAAGCCCCCAGGCGAGCGGTCGTTCGCTCAACCTGTCGCCGCAGGGGGCACGTGGCGAAGCCTGGTGTGCCGCTCTGGCCTTGGAATTCAAATAGAAAATGGGGATAGGTATGCGCATTCGCGCACTGGTTGCGGTCGTAGGATTGCTGCTTACGGCGGTGACTGTTGATGCTCTGGCCGTCACGCAAGTCAAAAGTATGCGTTTGTGGCGAGCGCCGGATAACACGCGGCTGGTGTTCGACCTCTCAGGGCCTGTGCAGCACAGTGTCTTTACCCTGACCGCCCCGGATCGCCTGGTTATCGACATCAATGGTGCGACCCTGGCCGCGCCATTGACCGTGTCGACTTCCAACACCCCGATTACCAGTGTGCGCTCGGCCCAGCGTACACCTACCGACCTGCGTGTGGTCGTGGACCTGAGCAAGTCGGTGACCCCCAAGAGTTTCACCCTGGCGCCTAACGCCCAGTATGGCAATCGTTTGGTCGTCGACCTTTTCGACCAGGCCGCCGACGCCGTTTCGCCGCCGCCAACCCCTCCGGTTGCTACTGCACCCGCTGTGCCGGTGACGCCAGCGCAGCCGGCAATCAAGTTGACCCCTGTGCCCAATGGCAAGCGTGACATCGTTATCGCCATCGATGCCGGGCATGGTGGCGAAGACCCGGGCGCCATAGGCTCCAAGGGGCAGCATGAAAAAGACATCGTGCTGTCGATCGCCAAAGAGCTGCAGCGTCAGATCAACAGCGAGAAAGGCTTCCGCGCCGAACTGACGCGTACCGGCGACTACTTCATTCCGCTGCGCAAGCGTACCGAGATCGCCCGCAAGAAAGGCGCAGACCTGTTTATCTCGATCCACGCCGACGCCGCGCCGTCCAAGGCTGCCTTCGGGGCTTCGGTGTTCGCCCTGTCCGATCGTGGCGCCACCTCGGAAACCGCGCGCTGGCTGGCGGACAGTGAAAACCGTTCGGACCTGATCGGTGGCGCCGGCAACGTCAGCCTCGATGACAAGGACCGCATGCTCGCCGGCGTGCTGCTTGACCTGTCGATGACCGCATCGCTGAGTTCCAGCCTGAATGTCGGGCAGAAGGTGCTGGGCAACATGGGCCGGATCACGCCTTTGCACAAGCGCCGGGTCGAACAGGCCGGCTTCATGGTGCTCAAGTCGCCAGACATCCCGTCGATCCTGGTGGAAACCGGCTTTATCTCCAACGCCAACGAGGCAGCCAAACTGGCCACCCCGAGCCATCAGCAATCATTGGCACGCTCGATTCATAGCGGTGTACGCCAGTTCTTCCAGCAGAATCCGCCGCCAGGCACCTACATCGCCTTCCTGCGCGACAGCGGCAAGATTGCCCAGGGGCCGCGCGAACACAGCGTGCGGCCGGGCGAGACGCTGGCGATGATCGCCGTGCGTTATCAGGTCAATGTGGCCAGCCTGCGGTCTGCCAACAACCTCAAGACCGATGAGTTGAAGGTCGGCCAGAGCCTGCATATCCCTACTACTGCCCTGGCGTCCCAGCAATGACCGATAGCGCACGGATCGAGCTGCTCAGCCCGCGGCTGGCGAACCAGATCGCCGCCGGTGAGGTGGTCGAACGCCCGGCGTCGGTCATCAAAGAGTTGCTGGAGAACAGCCTCGACTCCGGTGCCCGGCGCATCGACGTGGAGGTCGAACAGGGTGGCGTGAAATTGCTGCGGGTCCGCGACGATGGCAGCGGTATCGCCGCCGACGACCTGCCGCTGGCCCTGGCCCGTCACGCCACCAGCAAGATTCGCGACCTGGAAGACCTCGAGCGGGTCATGAGCCTGGGTTTCCGTGGTGAGGCGCTGGCATCGATCAGCTCGGTCGCGCGCCTGACCCTGACCTCGCGAACCCGCGACGCCGAACAGGCCTGGCAGGTGGAAACCGAAGGCCGCGACATGGCCCCCCGAGTGCAGCCGGCGGCGCATCCGGTCGGTACCTCGGTCGAAGTGCGTGACCTGTTCTTCAACACCCCGGCCCGGCGCAAGTTCCTCAAAACCGAGAAAACCGAATTCGATCACCTGCAGGAAGTGATCCGGCGCCTGGCGCTGGCGCGCTTTGATGTGGGTTTTCACCTGCGCCACAACGGCAAGAGCATTCTCAGCCTGCACGAAGCTCAGGACGACACCGCACGCGCCCGGCGCGTGGCGGCGATCTGCGGCCCGGGCTTTCTTGAGCAGGCATTGCCGATCGAAGTCGAACGCAATGGCTTGCACCTGTGGGGCTGGGTTGGCTTGCCGACCTTCTCGCGCAGCCAGGCCGATTTGCAGTACTTCTTCGTCAACGGTCGTGCGGTGCGCGACAAGCTGGTTGCCCACGCGGTGCGCCAGGCCTATCGCGATGTACTGTTCAACGGCCGGCACCCGACGTTCGTGCTGTTCTTCGAGGTCGACCCCACCGGCGTCGACGTCAACGTGCACCCGACCAAGCATGAAGTACGCTTTCGCGATGGGCGCATGGTTCATGATTTCCTTTATGGCACCTTGCACCGGGCCTTGGCCGACGTGCGCCCGGAAGATCAACTGACAGCGCCTGCCGCGACCAGCGAAATCATCCGCCCCAGCGGAATCCAGGCCGGCGAGTTCGGCCCTCAGGGCGAGATGCGCCTGGCGGCCAACCTGCTTGAGCAGCCGCTGGCCGAACCGGGCGTGCGGCCCATGGGCACTGGCAACGGCAGTGGCGGTGGTGGCGCATACCAGTATCAGTACACCCCGCGTCCGGCCCAGGCGCTACCGGCTGCCGAGGCGCAGGGTGTCTACCGTGAATTTTTTGCGCCGCTGAACGAGGCCGCGCCCGCTGCACTGCCTGACAGCCAGGGTGATATTCCGCCGCTGGGCTACGCCCTGGCGCAACTCAAGGGTATCTATATTCTTGCCGAGAACGCCGTGGGTCTGGTGCTGGTAGACATGCACGCGGCCCATGAGCGCATCATGTATGAGCGCCTGAAAGTGGCCATGGCCAGCGAAGGCCTCAGCGGCCAGCCGCTGCTGGTGCCAGAGTCTCTGGCGCTGAGCCAGCGTGAGGCCGATTGCGCCGAAGAGCATGCCGAATGGTTCCAGCGCCTGGGCTTCGAATTGCAGCGTCTGGGCCCGGAAAGCCTGGCGATCCGCCAGATCCCCGCACTGCTCAAGCAGGCCGAAGCCAACCGCCTTGTCCAGGATGTACTGGCCGACCTGATGGAATACGGCACCAGCGACCGGATTCAGGCGCACTTGAACGAACTGCTCGGCACCATGGCCTGCCACGGTGCCATCCGCGCCAACCGGCGCCTGGCGCTGGCAGAAATGAACGGCCTGCTGCGCGACATGGAAAACACCGAGCGCAGCGGCCAATGCAACCATGGCCGACCGACCTGGACCCAACTGGGCCTGGACGATCTGGACAAACTGTTCCTGCGCGGTCGATAAAATGAGTGGCAAACCTCCCGCGATATTCCTGATGGGCCCGACCGCGGCGGGCAAGACCGATCTGGCCATCGAGCTGACCAAGGTACTGCCTTGCGAGTTGATCAGTGTCGATTCGGCGCTGGTCTATCGGGGCATGGACATTGGCACGGCCAAGCCCTCCAAAGTGGTGCTGGCTGCCCATCCTCACCGCCTGATCGATATTCTCGACCCGGCCCAGAGCTATTCGGCTGCCGATTTTCGTCGTGATGCACTGGAGGCCATGGCCGATATCACTGCACGCGGCAAAATACCGCTGCTGGTCGGTGGCACCATGCTCTATTACAAGGCCCTGCTCGAAGGCCTGGCCGACATGCCTGCGGCCGACCCGCAGGTGCGTGCCGAACTCGAAGAAGAGGCCGAACGCCTCGGATTGCAAGGGCTGCACCAGCAGTTGGCAGCGGTCGATCCGGAATCGGCAGCAAGAATTCACCCCAATGACCCCCAGCGCCTGATTCGCGCGCTCGAGGTTTATCGGGTCAGCGGCCTGACAATGACGGCTCATCGCCAGCGTCAATCCGCGGAAAGTAGCGCCGCAGGCCCTTCGGCGGCGGGTCATTTGCCCTATACTGTCGCCAGCCTGGCCATTGCGCCTGCCGACCGTCACGTGTTGCACGAGCGGATTGCGCTACGATTTGGGCAAATGCTGGAACAGGGCTTCGTTGACGAGGTCCGATTGCTGCGAGCCAGAAGTGACTTGCACGCGGGACTGCCGTCTATACGGGCGGTTGGTTATCGCCAGGTCTGGGATCATCTTGATGGCAAGTTAACATCAGTTGAAATGCGGGAGCGCGGCATTATTGCCACTCGCCAATTGGCGAAACGGCAATTCACCTGGTTGCGTAGTTGGGCTGACCTGCATTGGTTGGACAGCCTGGCTTGCGACAATCTGTCTCGCACCTTGAAATACCTGGGATCGGTCTCCATATTGGGCTGAGTCCTTGTAATTGCCGTCTATCCTTGGGGGTGGGGCGGCTTGAGCCATCAGTTTTTCTTTGATTTTTTTTACTATTGATCCTTACAGGAGTGCGGCATATGTCAAAAGGGCATTCGCTACAAGACCCTTACTTGAATACTTTGAGAAAGGAAAAAGTTGGGGTTTCGATCTATCTGGTTAACGGCATCAAGCTGCAAGGCACGATCGAATCCTTCGACCAGTTCGTGATCCTGCTGAAAAACACCGTCAGCCAGATGGTTTACAAGCACGCTATCTCGACAGTGGTTCCTGTGCGTCCGATCCGTCTGCCAAGCGCATCCGAATCCGAGCATGGCGACGCTGAGCCAGGTAACGCCTGATAGGAGTCTGCTTTGTTCTTTGAGCGCCACGGTGGTGGTGAGCGGGCAGTCCTCGTTCACTTGGAAGGTCAGAACCCTGAGGCGCGCGAAGATCCGCAGGAGTTTCGGGAGCTGGCACTGTCGGCTGGGGCCGATATAGTCGCGTTCGCCAATGTGGCGCGACATCAGCCCAGCGCCAAATACCTGATTGGCAGTGGCAAGGTCGAGGAATTGCGCGACCTGGTCAGCGCTGAGCAGGTAGATTTGGTGATTTTCAATCACACCCTCACCCCCAGTCAGGAACGTAACCTCGAACGAGTCTTCGAGTGTCGCGTGCTTGACCGCACCGGTCTGATTCTCGACATCTTCGCCCAGCGGGCGCGTACCCATGAAGGCAAGCTGCAGGTCGAACTGGCTCAGCTTGAGTACATGAGCACGCGGCTGGTACGCGGCTGGACACACCTTGAGCGGCAGAAAGGCGGTATTGGTCTGCGCGGCCCGGGTGAAACCCAGCTGGAAACCGACCGGCGCCTGTTGCGGGTGCGTCTGCGCCAGATCAAGGCGCGACTGGAGAAGGTCCGCAGCCAGCGCGAGCAGGCTCGCCGCGGGCGCAAGCGGGCAGATATCCCGTCGGTGTCCCTGGTCGGCTATACCAACGCCGGCAAATCGACCCTGTTCAATGCCCTGACCCAATCTGAGGTCTACGCGGCCGACCAGTTGTTTGCGACCCTCGACCCGACCCTGCGCCGGCTTGAGCTCGACGACGTCGGGCCGATCGTGCTGGCCGATACAGTGGGATTCATTCGCCACCTGCCGCACAAGCTGGTCGAAGCTTTTCGGGCTACGCTCGAAGAGTCGAGCAACTCCGATCTGCTGCTGCATGTGATCGACGCCCATGAGCCTGATCGCATGGAACAGATCGAACAGGTCATGGCGGTGTTGGGGGAGATTGGTGCAGAAGGCTTGCCGATCCTCGAGGTCTATAACAAACTCGACCTGCTTGAGGGTGTCGAGCCACAGATTCAGCGCGATGCCGACGGCAAGCCGCAGCGGGTCTGGGTCTCGGCGCGTGATGGGCGCGGCCTGGAACTGGTGGGGCAGGCAGTCGCCGAGTTGCTGGGGGATGACCTGTTTATCGGAACCTTGCGCCTTGAACAGCGTTTCGCGCGATTGCGCGCGCAATTCTTTGCATTGGGCGCAGTGCAGGGCGAAGAGCACGACGATGAAGGCAGCAGTCTTCTGGCCATTCGGGTGTCGCGGGTCGAGTTCAATCGCCTGGTCACTCGCGAAGGCTTGAAACCGGCGGAGTTCATCGAGCAACACACTTTGCAATAAAAGCCCGGCGACGCGGTCGGGCAGCCGTGACAGGCATTCTGTAGCATTGGACGGCGCGCCGTGGGTGCGTCTTTGCTTTATCAGATGGAGAGCGCTATGGCTTGGAATGAGCCGGGTGGCAACTCGAACAATCAGGATCCGTGGGGCGGGCGCCGTGGTGGCGACAAGAAAGGGCCGCCGGATCTCGACGAGGCCTTCCGCAAGCTGCAGGACAGCCTGAACGGCATGTTCGGCAGTGGTAAAAAACGCGGCGGCGACAACGGCATCGGCAAGGGCGGTGGCTTCGGCCTGCTCGGCATCGGGCTGGCCGTGCTGGCAGCCATCTGGCTGTACAGCGCCGTGTATGTGGTCGACGAACAGGAGCAGGCGGTAGTGCTGCGCTTCGGCAAATACTACGAAACCGTAGGGCCGGGCCTGAACATCTACTTCCCGCCGATCGATCGCAAGTACATGGAAAACGTCACGCGTGAGCGTGCCTATACCAAGCAGGGGCAGATGCTCACCGAAGACGAGAACATCGTCGAAGTGCCGCTGACCGTGCAGTACAAGATCACCAACCTGCAGGATTTCGTGCTGAACGTCGATCAGCCTGAAGTCAGCCTGCAGCATGCGACCGACAGCGCCCTGCGCCATGTGGTGGGTTCCACCGCGATGGACAAGGTACTGACCGAAGGTCGTGAGCAGATGGCTGTGGAAATCAAGGAGCGCCTGCAGCGTTTCCTCGATACCTACCGTACTGGTATCACCGTCACCCAGGTCAACGTACAGAGCGCGGCAGCCCCGCGTGAAGTGCAGGAAGCCTTCGACGATGTGATCCGTGCCCGTGAAGACGAGCAGCGTGCCCGCAACCAGGCCGAATCCTACGCCAATGGCGTGGTGCCGGAAGCGCGTGGTCAGGCCCAGCGGATCATCGAGGACGCCAACGGTTACCGCGACGAAGTCGTCTCGCGCGCCAAGGGTGAGGCTGATCGCTTCACCAAGCTGGTCGCCGAATACCGCAAGGCACCCGAAGTGACCCGTCAGCGTCTGTACCTGGACACCATGCAGGAAGTCTACAGCAACACCAGCAAGGTCCTGGTTTCCGGTAAGGATGGCCAGAGCAACCTGCTGTACCTGCCGCTGGACAAGATGGTCGAAGGCAGCCGTAGCAGCAGTGTTCCAGTAAGCGTCCCGGCTTCGGCCAACGACGCGGCCAATCGCGCGGCAGCTGAGCTGCAACAGCAGCAAACACAGTTGCGTACTAGGGAGAGCCGCTGATGAGCAATAAATCGCTGATCGCCCTGATCGTTGGCGTGGTGCTGGCGATCGTGGCCTGGAACAGCTTCTACATCGTGTCGCAGACCGAGCGTGCGGTACTGCTGCAATTCGGTCGTGTGGTTCAGGCCGATGTCCAGCCTGGCTTGCATGTGAAGGTTCCTTACGTCAACCAGGTGCGCAAGTTCGACGCCCGCCTGATGACCCTGGATGCCCCGACCCAGCGCTTCCTGACCCTGGAAAAGAAAGCGGTGATGGTCGATGCCTACGCCAAGTGGCGGGTCAAGGACGCCGAGCGTTTCTACACCGCGACTTCGGGCCTCAAGCAGATCGCCGACGAACGTCTGTCGCGCCGTCTGGAAAGCGGCCTGCGTGACCAGTTCGGTAAGCGTACCCTGCACGAAGTGGTCTCCGGTGAACGTGACGCGCTGATGGCTGACATTACTGCTTCGCTGAACCGTATGGCCAGCAAGGAGCTGGGTATCGAAGTGGTCGACGTTCGCGTCAAGGCCATCGACCTGCCCAAGGAAGTAAACCGCAGCGTGTTCGAGCGTATGAGCACCGAGCGTGAGCGTGAAGCCCGCGAACACCGCGCCAAGGGTAACGAGCTGGCCGAAGGTATTCGTGCCGACGCCGACCGTCAGCGCCGAGTCCTGCTGGCAGAAGCCTATCGGGAATCGGAAGAGACCCGTGGTGATGGTGATGCCCAGGCGGCGGCGATCTACGCCAAGGCCTATGGTCAGGACCAGGACTTCTACGCGTTCTACCGGAGCCTCAAGGCTTACCGCGAAAGCTTTGCCAACAAAAGCGATGTACTGGTGCTCGATCCGAGCAACGAGTTCTTCCGCTTCATGGACAAGGCCAAGTAGTCAGGTTGCACCCCGCCGGGCGGTTAAAACGCCTGGCGGGGTGATCCTGCGAGAAAACGGGTGTATGATGCGGCAGCCGGGAAATTCCCGGCTTTTTTGCGTCTGCAAGACCGAACGGCCGCAAGCCGTCGCCGGTCTACAGCGCAGCCCAAGGTATTTGAGGGTATCGGCACGGCGGTTGCGCTGGAATCAGTGCTGCGCGTCATAGTTTGGCGATACCTGCTTCACTCAAGGCAAGCCTGCGGGCAGGCCGCCCGGACCAAAGGGGAAATGGCGTAATGGCAACGGTAGACCGCTGGCTGCTGCCAGATGGCATCGAAGAAGTACTGCCACCTGAGGCGGCGCGCATCGAGATCGCGCGTCGTCAGGTGTTGGATCTGTTCCAGAGCTGGGGTTACGAGTTCGTCGTGACTCCGCATATCGAGTACCTGGAATCGCTGCTTACCGGTGCCGGCCAGGACCTGGATCTGCGCACGTTCAAGGTCATTGACCCGCAGTCGGGTCGGCAGATGGGCTTTCGTGCCGACATCACCCCGCAGGTCGCGCGCATCGATGCGCACACCCTGCGTCGTGAAGGCCCGAGCCGTCTGTGCTATGCCGGTAGCGTGCTGCACGCCTTGCCGCGCGCGCTGTCGACTTCGCGCAGCCCGATCCAGCTCGGTGCCGAGCTGTACGGCGACGCCAGCCCGGTCAGCGACGTTGAAGTAATCAGCCTGATGCTGGCCATGCTGCAACTGGCCGACGTGCCGGATGTGCACATGGACCTTGGTCATGTCGGTATCTACCGTGGCCTGGCCCGTGCGGCCGGTTTGTCCGGCGCGGTCGAACAGCAGCTGTTCGATGCCCTGCAGCGCAAGGCTATCGATGAAGTGATCGAGCTGACTGCCAACCTGCCGGCGGATCTTGCCGCCATGCTGCGCTCGCTAACTGAGCTGTGCGGCGGTCGTGAAGTGCTGGCCGAGGCGCGCGTGCGTCTGGGACGTGCGCCGGCTGCCGTGCTGGCAGCCCTGGATGACCTGCTGGCCATCGCCGAGCGCCTGGCAGCTCGCTATCCAGAGCTGCCGCTGTATTTCGACCTGGGCGAATTGCGCGGTTATCACTACCACACAGGCGTAGTGTTTGCCGTCTTCGTCCCGGGCGTTGGTCAGTCGATCGCCCAGGGCGGTCGTTACGACGACATCGGAGCAGACTTTGGCCGGGCGCGCCCGGCTACCGGTTTCTCCACGGATTTGAAGACCCTGGTCACACTGGGGCGGGCCGAGGTTGTGTTGCCGTCTGGCGGGATCTGGATGCCCGACAGCAGCGATGCAGCACTCTGGCAGTTGGTCTGCCAATTGCGCAGTGAAGGTCAGCGGGTGGTTCAGGCATTGCCTGGGCAGCCATTGACTGCCGCCGTCGAGGCGGATTGCGATCGGCAATTGATTCAGCAAAACGGGCTTTGGCAGGTACTGCCGCTGGCCATTTGAGATTCCCCGCCGGTACGAGCCGGCGCCAAGTTTGCGCGAATGAGGACAAGTGTTATGGGTAAGAATGTCGTAGTCCTGGGCACCCAGTGGGGTGATGAGGGCAAAGGCAAGATCGTTGATCTGCTGACCGAACATGCTGCCGCCGTAGTGCGCTACCAAGGTGGCCACAACGCGGGCCACACCCTGGTGATCGACGGTGAAAAGACCGTGCTGCACCTGATCCCGTCTGGCGTGCTGCGCGAAGGCGTACAGTGCCTGATCGGCAACGGCGTGGTGGTTGCACCGGACGCCCTGCTGCGTGAGATCAACAAGCTGGAGGAGAAGGGTGTACCGGTGCGCGAGCGCCTGCGTGTCAGCCCGTCCTGCCCGCTGATCCTGTCCTTCCACGTTGCGCTGGACCAGGCCCGTGAAAAGGCGCGTGGCGAGCTGAAGATCGGTACTACCGGTCGCGGCATCGGCCCAGCCTACGAAGACAAGGTCGCGCGTCGTGGCCTGCGTGTTGGCGACCTGCTCAACATGCCGCGCTTTGAAGACAAGCTGCGTGAACTGGTGGAGTACCACAACTTCATGCTGGTCGGTTACTACAAAGAGCCAGCCATTGACTTCGGCAAGACCCTGGCTGAATGCAAAGAATACGCTGAGCTGCTCAAGCCGCTGATGCTGGACGTTACCGCTGAGCTGCACGACCTGCGTCGCGCTGGCAAAGACATCATGTTCGAAGGCGCCCAAGGTTCGTTGCTGGACATCGACCACGGTACCTACCCCTATGTGACCAGTTCGAACACCACCGCTGGTGGCGTCGCTACCGGTTCGGGTGTTGGCCCTATGTTCCTGGACTACATCCTGGGCATCACCAAGGCTTACACCACGCGCGTAGGCTCGGGTCCATTCCCGACTGAACTGTTCGACGAGGTAGGTGCGCATCTGGCTAAACAAGGTCACGAGTTTGGCGCGACGACCGGCCGTGCTCGTCGTTGCGGCTGGTTCGATGCCGTTATCCTGCGTCGCGCTATCGATGTGAATAGTATCTCGGGCATCTGCCTGACCAAACTGGACGTGCTCGACGGTCTGGAAACCATCAACATCTGTGTCGGCTACAAAGATGCAGAAGGTAACGACGTTGCTCCGACTGACGCTGACAGCTACGTGGGTCTGCAGCCTGTGTACGAAGAAGTGCCGGGTTGGACCGAATCGACCGTGGGTGCCAAGACCCTGGAAGAGCTGCCAGCCAACGCTCGTGCTTACATCAAGCGCATTGAAGCGTTGATCGGCGCGCCAATCGACATCATCTCCACCGGCCCGGACCGCAACGAGACCATCGTGCTGCGTCACCCGTTCGCCTGAGTCGCGATTGATGTAAAAGCAAAGGCCCCTTTATAGGGGCCTTTGTCGTTTCTGCCTGCTGTTCGGCACAACCTTTGCTGTAAGAATCGCTTTCGGGTTGCCATCATTTTAATGGCCCCAGTAGTAGAGGGTTCTTACGTGTCTGCCGTTCTCTCACTGTTACGAAGCCGCCTGTTGCGGCCGGTCTTTGTTGCCCTTGGTATCGCTCTTTTGGTGCAGGTGCTGGTCGCGGTCGCGCTGACCCGGAGCACGGTCACCACACTCGAGGCCGATTTGGGCAAGCGATTGGGTGCCGATAGCCAGAAATTGTCCGCCGAGCTCGAGCAGGCCGGGCAGGAAGTCAGTGCCGGGCTCGATAGCCTTTCTGCCAGTACCCGCCAGCGTCTTACCGCTGGGCTTTCGGCTCGTCTGCAAGGCGAGCAGGCCCAGTTGCGGGCGACCCTGGAGAAAAATCTCAAGGACTCGGCCAATGACATGGCTGAACTGCTGGCCTCGGTCGCCCCGCGGGCCATGTGGGACAACGATGTGCCGACCCTGTCGGAGTTCTCCCGGCGTGCCCAGCGCAACCCCAGTGTGCTGTTTGTGGTGTACGACGATGCCCAGGGGCAGCACCTGACCCGTTACCTGAACCGGCAGAACCCGATCAACCAGGTCTTGCTGGAAAAGGGCCAGGGTGAACGAGCGCTGGACAAGGTCCTCGACGCTGCGCGCAATGATCCCTCGGTGTACTTCGTCGAGGCATCGATCAGCCCTAACGGCGTCGAGATCGGCAAGGTACTGATGGGCGTTTCCACCGCGGCAGTGGATGCCGAACTGGTCGCCCTCGACAAGCGCTTCTCGGCCTTGATCGCCAGTGGTGATCAGTTGGTTGGCGAGAGCCTGGTGGGCGCCGCTGCAGACAGTAACAAGGCCCTGCGCGCGCGCCTGGAGGCGGCACAGGCCAGTGCTGCTGGCATGCAGGCCAACACCTCGCAGAGTGTCCAGGAGGCTGCGGCAACGCTACGCTGGAATATCGGCGTAGGCCTGGCGCTGGTCGGGCTCGGCGTGCTGCTGGTGGTGGCGGTGGTGCTGGGGCGGCGGGTGGTCAACAAGCTGCGTCTGCTGATCGCTGCGCTCAACGATCTGGCGGCGGGTGAGGGTGACCTGACCAAGCGCGTGACCATCGACAGTCGCGACGAGATTGGCGATATGGCGGCCGCGGTTAACCAGTTTGTCGACAAGTTGCAGCCCATTGTCCGTGAGGCGGGTGAAGTGGCGCAGCGCACGGGCGTCGAGATCGGCGTCATGGCGCAGCGCAATGCCGGTGCCGATGCTGCGGCTGAACTGCAGCGTGACGAAGTGGCGGCCAGCCTGCGCGACTTGTCGAGCATGGCCGATGAGGCCCAGGCCGAGAGCCACGCCATGCAGTCGGCGTTGCAGCAAGTAGTGGATATCCGTCAGGCCACCGACGAAAACAGCCGGACCTCGACCCAGGTGGCCAAGCTCATCGAAGAGCTGGCCGGGCAGGTCGAGACCGGCTCGAAAGTCATCGAGCGCCTGGCTCAGCAAAGCGAGCAGATCGAGGTGGTGTTGACGGTGATTCACGGTATCGCCGAGCAGACCAACCTGCTGGCGCTCAATGCTGCGATTGAAGCGGCGCGGGCCGGTGAGACTGGGCGCGGCTTTGCCGTGGTCGCTGACGAAGTGCGGGCCTTGGCGAGCAAGACCCAGAGCTCAACCGGCGATATCCAGGCGCATATCGGCGCGCTGCAGCAAGGGGCGAAGGAAGCGGTCGCGGCGATCAGTCAGGCCGGGCGTCAGGCCAGCGAAGGTCTGTTGGTGCTGCGTGACAATGCGCGCCTGCAGCAGTCGGTGCAGGCCTCGGTTGAGCAGGTGCATGCGGCGATTGGCCTGGCTACCCGCGCGGCCGAGCAGCAGGCGCAAGGTGCTCAGGCTGTGCGTGGGCGGGTGCAGACCATTCATGCTCAGGCCGAGCGTGCTGCTGAGGTGGTGATGCAGACCACTGCCAGTAGCAAGGTGCTGGATGACCTGGCGGCGCAGCTCAAGGCCAGCCTTGGGCAGTTTCGGGCCTGAAAGCAATCGCGGGGTTGTACATAGCCCCTGTGGGAGCGGGCTTGCCCCGCGATGCTTTTTCACAACCTCAAGCGCGGTTCAGGTACATCCGCGTAGTCAACAAATACACCGGCAGCCCCGACACCAGAATCAGTAGCGCCGCATAAGGTGCCGCCGCCGCGAACTCGACGTTGGCGGTGTGCGCCCAGACTTCAGTGGCCAGGGTGGTCATGCCGGTCGGGCTGAGCAGCAGGGTTGCGGTCAGCTCCTTCATGGCATCGAGAAACACCAGGGCAAATGCTGCCGCCAGGGCCGGGAAGATAATCGGCAGGGTGACTCTGCAGAACGCCGTGAACTGCGTCGCACCAAGGGTGCGCGCCGCTTCTTCAAGCTGCGGCGCCGCCTTGTTCAGTGCCGTGCGTACCGGCGCCTGGGCCAGTGGCAGAAACAACAGGGCATAGGCCAGCAGCAACAAGCCGGTGGTCTGGTACAGCGCCGGCACGTAGTGCAGGGCGAAGTACACCAGAGTCAAGGCGATCACCAGGCCGGGCAGGGCGTGCAGCAGGTAGGGCAAACGCTCGGCCCAGATCGCCAGACGGCCTTTGTAGCGCACCACGAGGAAACTGACCGGCAGCGCCAGCAGCAAGCTCAGGCCGGCGCCACCCAGCGACAGCGACAGCGACGAGAACAGCGCACGGCTGATGTCGGCAACCGGAAAGGCCGCAGACGAGCCGACGCTCAACCAGTAACCCAGCATGCCCAACGGAATGCCGCTGCCCAGCAGTGCCAGGATCAGACAATACAGTTGCCCCGCTGGCATCCAGGCGCGCAGGCGGATCGGTGCGCCGCGTCGCGCCACGCCCTGGCCAATGCGCACATGCCGCGCCTTGCCGCGTACGCGCAGCTCAAACCAGAGCATCAGCAGGCACATGAACAGCAGCACCGCCGACAGCATTGCCGCGTTGGCGTTGCTGAACTCCAGTTCGAACTGCTGGTAGATCGCCGTGGTGAATGTCTGCAGGCCGAGGATCGACAGGGCGCCGAACTCCACCAGCATGTGCAGGGCGATCAGCAGGCTGCCGCCGAGAATCGATGGCCAGAGCAGTGGCAGGGTGATTCTGAAGAACACGCCCCAGCGATTTTGCCCCAGGGTGCGCGCCGATTCCTCCAGGGAGGTGTCGAGGTTGCGCAGGGTTGCCGCCACCGGCAGGAACACCAGCGGGTACTTGGACAGACTCATCACCAGAATGGCGCCGCCCAGGCCTTCGAAGCGCGGGCTCAGGGACACCCAGGTAAATCCGCTGACAAAGGCCGGCACAGCGAAAGGCAGGCACAGAATCACGCCCCATAAGCGCCGTCCTGGCAGATCGCTGCGCTCCAGTAGCCAGGCCAGTGACACGCCCAAGGCCATGCAGGCCAGGGTGACGCCGGCCATCAGCATCAGGGTATTGCGCATCAGGCCCCAGACAAACGGGCGCCAGAGCAGGTGCAAGGCTTCCCGCCAGCCGGCTTCCCAGGCTTTCAGGGCGACATAGAGCAGGGGCAGCAGGCTCAGGCCGACCAGCAACAGCACCGGTAGCACAACCCAGATCGAAGGGCGCTTGCGCTTGGGGACGTAGCGGCTGCCCAGTGCTGGTGCGGGTACGGCTGTACTCATCAGAGCAGGCCAACTTCGCGTTCAAGCTCCAGGGCTTCTTCAGCGTTACCCAGATCGGCCGGGGTGATTTTCGGTGGGCGCAGGTCTTCGAACGGCTTCAGGCCCTGGTCCGAGACCATGCCTTTGTGCAGCGGATACTCGGCGGTGGTCTGGGTGATTACGCGCTGACCTTCTTCGCTGGCCATCCAGGCCAGCAGTGCCTGGGCTTCTTTCGGGTGTTTGCTGGCCTTCACGGCGGCGGCGCCGGAAATGGTCATCAGGCCACCGACGTCGCCGTCAGCCAGGTAGTAGAGTTTCGAATCCAGCTGGCCGCGCTCCTTTTTCAGGGCGTACCAGTAGTAGTTGTTGACCAGCACCGCCGCCACTTCACCGTTTTCCACGGCTTTGAGGGCAACCATGTTGTTGGTGTAGGTCTTGCCGAAGGCCTTCAGGCCCGTCAGCCATTCTTCGGCGGCGTCGCGGCCGTGCAGCTTGAGAATGGCCACAGCCTGTTCCTGGAATGCACCGCTGGTCGGCACGAAACCGATCTTGCCTTCCCACTCGGGACTGGCGAAGTCCATCACCGAAGGTGGCAACTCTTTCTCGTCGATGACTTTCGGGTTGAACGCGACCACCCGGGTGCGTGCGGTTACGCCCATCCAGGTGCCGTTGGTTGCGACGAATTCCTTGGGCAGTACCTGCAGCGTTGACTCGTCGATCTTGGCCAGCAGGCCGAGCTCGCCCAGGTTGTTCAGCGGTGGCGACTCTTCGGTGTAGATGACATCGGCTGGCGAGCGCTCGCCTTCTTCGATGATCTGGCTGGCCAGCTGGTTGCTGCTGCCTTTGCGGATGTTGATGTGGATGCCGGTCTTGGTCTCGTAGGCCTTGGCGATGGCATCACCGATTTCCTTGTGCTGGCCGTTGTACAGGGTCAGGGAAACAGGGTCGGCGGCCATGGCGGTTGGAGCGCCAAGCAGCAGGGTCAAAAGAGAAACGGCCAGGCCGCGCAATAGGGGGGCATTGCGGAACGTCATGCGGGTACTTCCTCGCTTGCGGCTACATATCTGGAAACAATGATAAACGATATCGCTTCTCAGATGCCTGAATGAGAGGAATTTCATGAGCAGGCTATCGGCTTTCGGTGGGAGCGGGCTTGCCCCGCGATTGCAGTCTGTCAGGCACGGCCCATCGCGGGGCAAGCCCGCTCCCACAGGGAAGAAAATGGGGAGGGCAGAAACGAAAAAACCCGCTTTCGCGGGTTTGATCTGAATTGGTGCCCAGAAGAAGACTCGAACTTCCACGACCGTAAGGTCACCAGCACCTGAAGCTGGCGTGTCTACCAATTTCACCATCTGGGCATTTCGCTGAGGTCACATGATGCTTCACATCAGGTTGCATCTCAACTACAACGACGCTGTCCGTCGTTGTGGTGCGCACTATACGGATGCCTCTGAGAGCTGTAAAGCCCCGTGCAGAAAAAATCTTAAAATTTTCAAGTCATTGTTCCTTATGATGGTTTTGGCAGCATCCAGGGGGCTCTGAGAGGGCTGTCCAAGCCTGAAATTTCCGGTTTCAATACGCCTATGCCAAACTAACCCTTATATAGACAAGGTGAACCCCTCCTAATGGCCGATTGGCAGACCCTCGATCCCGAGGCCGCTCGTGAAGCGGAAAAATACGAAAACCCTATTCCTAGCCGTGAGCTGATCCTGCAGCGTCTGGACGAGCGCGGCTCGCCGGCTGCCCGTGAGCAACTGGTCGAAGAGTTCGGTCTTACCACCGAAGACCAGATCGAAGCCCTGCGCCGCCGCCTGCGTGCGATGGAACGCGACGGTCAGCTGATCTATACCCGGCGCGGCACTTATGCCCCGGTAGACAAGCTCGACCTGATCCTTGGTCGCATTGCCGGCCACCGCGACGGCTTCGGTTTCCTGATCCCGGATGACGGCAGCGACGACCTGTTCCTCAGCCCGGCACAAATGCGCCTGGTGTTCGATGGCGACCGTGCCCTGGCCCGCGTCTCCGGTCTGGACCGTCGTGGTCGCCGCGAAGGCGTAGTGGTCGAAGTGATCTCGCGTGCCCACGAAACCATCGTTGGCCGCTATTTCGAAGAAGGCGGTATCGGCTTCGTCACCCCGGACAACCCCAAGGTTCAGCAGGAAGTGCTGATCACCCCGGGTCGTAACGGCGGGGCGAAGATCGGTCAGTTCGTCGAAGTGAAGATCACCCACTGGCCAACCCCGCGCTTCCAGCCCCAGGGCGATGTCACTGAAGTGATCGGCAACTACATGGCGCCGGGTATGGAAATCGATGTTGCCTTGCGCAGCTACGACATTCCCCACGTCTGGCCAGAAGCCGTGATCAAGGAAGCACGCAAGCTCAAGCCGGAAGTCGAAGAGAAGGACAAAGAACATCGCGTCGACCTGCGCCATCTGCCGTTCGTCACCATCGACGGCGAAGACGCCCGCGACTTCGACGATGCGGTGTACTGCGAGAGCCTGGGCAAACTGCGCCTGTTCTCCGGTGGCTGGCGCCTGTACGTGGCGATCGCCGACGTTTCCAGCTACGTACGCCTGGGCTCGGCCCTGGATGCCGAAGCCCAGGTGCGTGGCAACTCGGTGTACTTCCCCGAGCGCGTCATTCCGATGCTGCCTGAAGAGCTCTCCAACGGCCTGTGCTCGCTGAACCCGCACGTCGACCGGCTGGCGATGGTCTGCGAAATGACCATCAACAAGTCCGGGCAGATGGTTGATTACCAGTTCTACGAAGCGGTGATCCACTCCCACGCGCGCCTGACCTACAACAAGGTCAGCAGCATGCTCGAGCATGCGCGTACCCGTGAAGGCAAAGCCCTGCGCGAGCAGTACAGCGAAGTGGTGCCGGACCTCAAGCAGCTCTATGCCCTGTACAAGGTGTTGTTGGCGGCCCGTCATACCCGTGGCGCGATCGACTTCGAAACCCAGGAAACCCGGATCATCTTCGGCTCCGAACGCAAAATCGCCGAAATCCGGCCGACCGTGCGCAACGACGCCCACAAGCTGATCGAGGAGTGCATGCTGGCGGCCAACGTGGCCACCGCCGAGTTCCTCAAGAAACACGAAATTCCGGCCCTGTACCGTGTTCACGACGGTCCGCCGCCGGAGCGCCTGGAAAAACTGCGCGCCTTCCTCGGTGAGCTGGGGCTGTCGTTGCACAAAGGCAAAGACGGTCCGTCGCCGAAGGATTACCAGGCGCTGCTGGCAGGTATCGCCGGTCGTCCGGACTTCCACCTGATCCAGACCGTGATGCTGCGGTCCCTGAGCCAGGCGGTGTACAGCGCCGACAACAACGGACACTTCGGCTTGAACTACGAGGCGTACACCCACTTCACCTCGCCGATTCGCCGTTACCCGGACCTGCTGACCCACCGGGCGATCCGCAGCGTGATCCGTTCGCGCCAGGAAACCCCGCACGTCAAGCGCGCCGGTGCCATGAGCATTCCCAAGGCACGCATCTACCCGTACGACGAGGCGACTCTGGAGCAGCTCGGCGAGCAGTGCTCGATGAGCGAGCGACGGGCCGACGAGGCCACCCGCGATGTGGTCAACTGGCTCAAGTGCGAGTACATGAAAGACCGCGTCGGCGAGAGCTTCCCGGGTGTGATCACCGCGGTGACCGGCTTTGGCCTGTTCGTCGAGCTGACCGACATCTACGTCGAAGGCATGGTGCATGTCAGCGCCTTGCCGGGCGATTACTACCACTTCGACCCTGTGCACCATCGCCTGGCCGGTGAACGTACCGGTCGCAGTTTCCGCCTCGGAGACACGGTTGAAGTGCGGGTAATGCGCGTCGACCTCGAGCAGCGCAAGATCGACTTCGAGATGGCCGAGAACACCCTGAAGGCGCCGATTGGCCGCAAACAGCGGTCTGAAGGCGTGCGGCCGCAGGATGGCAAGGCTGTACCGGTGCTCGACAAGGCCGAAGTGACCAAGGCCGAGCCTGCGCGCCGGAGCAAAAAGAACGAAACCGCCGAAGCTTACTTCCCTTCACATGCCGCGGCGAAGAACGCCGAAGTACGTAAAAGCCGGGAAATGAAGAAGGCGCTGATGTCCGATGCCAAGCACGCCAGCGGCAAGCCGGCTTCCAAAGGCGGCAAGTCGTCGGAGAAACCCAGCAAGCATCGCAAGGGGCCGCCAAAAGCCGGCTCTGGATCACGTAAACCCAAGGCCAAGTCATGAGTCAGTTGGAAAAAATCTACGGCGTTCACGCCGTAGAAGCCCTGTTGCGTCATCACCCCAAGCGGGTCAAGCAGATCTGGTTGTCGGAGGGGCGTAGCGACCCGCGCGTGCAGGTCATCGTTGACCTGGCCGGGCAGAACCGGGTTTCCGTCGGCCAGGCCGAGCGTCGTGAAATGGACGCCTGGGTTGAAGGCGTGCACCAAGGCGTTGTGGCTGAGGTCAGCCCAAGCCAGGTGTGGGGCGAGGCGATGCTTGAGGAGCTGCTTGATCGCACCGAAGGCGCGCCGCTGATTCTGGTGCTCGACGGTGTGACCGATCCGCACAACCTCGGTGCCTGCCTGCGTACCGCCGATGCCGCCGGTGCCCTGGCGGTGGTCGTGCCGAAAGACAAGTCGGCCACCCTGACGCCGGCAGTGCGCAAGGTTGCCTGCGGCGCTGCTGAAGTGATCCCGCTGGTAGCGGTGACCAATCTGGCGCGCACCCTGGAGAAACTCCAGCAGCGTGGCCTGTGGGTTGTCGGCACCGCTGGCGAAGCCGAGCAGGAGCTGTACCAGCAAGACCTGACCGGGCCGACCATCCTGATCATGGGGGCCGAAGGCAAGGGCATGCGCCGACTGACCCGTGAGCACTGTGACTTTCTGGTCAAGCTGCCGATGGCCGGTAGCGTCAGCAGCCTGAACGTGTCGGTAGCGACTGGAGTGTGCCTGTTCGAAGCCGTTCGTCAGCGTAACGCCAAAGCCAAAGGTTGATGCTTTCGCGGGGCAAGCCCGCTCCCACAGGGTGAACGCAAACCCTGTGGGAGCGGGCTTGCCCCGCGATGCTTTCATAGCTGCTCAATAATTCACCAATGACCTTGCTTGTCCCCCGGCGCTTCTCTACAATTGCGCCCCTTGCCATGTTGGCAGGCGTTCACACGCCTTCACCCAAGGCAAGACATACAGTGTCATTCACTCCTTGTCTGACCACTCTGGTGGCAGACTACAACCCGTAAGGAGCATTCATGCGTCATTACGAAATCATCTTTCTGGTCCACCCTGACCAGAGCGAGCAAGTCGGCGGCATGGTTGAGCGTTACACCAAGCTGATCGAAGAAGACGGCGGCAAGATCCACCGTCTGGAAGACTGGGGCCGTCGTCAACTGGCCTACGCAATCAACAATGTTCACAAGGCTCACTACGTGATGCTGAACGTTGAGTGCACCGGCAAGGCCCTGGCCGAACTGGAAGACAACTTCCGCTACAACGATGCCGTGATCCGTAACCTGGTCATCCGTCGCGACGAAGCCGTCACCGGCCAGTCCGAGATGCTCAAGGCTGAAGAAAACCGCAGTGAGCGCCGTGAGCGTCGCGACCGTCCTGAGCATGCTGACAGCGCCGATGGCGACGACAGCAATGACAGCGACAACAGCGATAACGCTGACGAGTAATCCACGGACCTTTTGAGGAGCCTATTACATGGCACGTTTCTTCCGTCGTCGTAAATTCTGCCGCTTCACTGCTGAAGACGTGAAAGAGATCGATTACAAAGATCTCAACACCCTGAAAGCTTACGTATCCGAAACCGGCAAGATCGTTCCAAGCCGTATCACCGGTACCAAAGCTCGTTATCAGCGTCAGCTGGCTACCGCTATCAAGCGCGCCCGCTTCCTGGCCCTGCTGCCCTACACCGACAGCCACGGCCGCTGAGACCGGGTCGTCGACAAGTAGCAAAGGATAAAATGCATGCGCGCCTTAGCTGATTTCATCATGCGCGGTCGCGTGCAAGCCACCCTGGTGGTGGTGGGTTGTGCGGCGTTGCCGCTGTTGTTCTGGTTGAGTGCCGCCGCCGGGAGCCTGGTGTTCCTGCGGCGCGGTTTCAAGGACGCCTCCGGAGTCCTCGCCTGGGCATTATTGCCGGCGTTGGCCTGGTGGTTCTTCGGCGAGCCGCGCACCTTGATGGTGTTGCTGGGGACGCTGGGGCTGGCTGCGCTGTTGCGCGCCGGTCAATCCTGGAACCGGGTGCTGTTGTTCAGCATCGCCATGGGCCTGGTGTATGGCGTGGTCCTGGGTTCGGTGTTCCGCGAACCGATCGAAGCTCTGGCTGGAGCGCTTGAAAAAGCCCTGCCGCAGATGCTCGACGGTCTCTACCAGCAGTTGTCGGTAGAGGAGCGGGCCCGCCTGGGCAGCCTGATCGCACCGGTGCTCAACGGCCTCATAGCGGCATTGTTGCAAGCCGTCAGTGTGCTGGCCCTGATGTTGGGTCGTTACTGGCAGGCAGTGTTGTATAACCCGGGAGGTTTTGGTCGCGAGTTTCAAGCGGTCAGGCTTCCCCTGGTGCCGACGTTGGTACTGGTGGTGCTCATGCTGGTGGGACCGAATTTCGGTCCTGAACTGGCGATGTTGACGCCCCTGTGCAGCGTACCGCTGATGTTTGCAGGGCTCGCCCTGATGCATGGGCTGGTGGCACAGGGCCGACTGGGCAAGTTCTGGTTGGTCGGGATGTACGTGACACTGCTGCTGTTCATGCAGCTGACTTATCCGTTGCTCGTGGTTTTGGCCATTGTCGACAGCCTGATTGATTTTCGCGGTCGCAAGGTACCCCCGAAAGGTGCCGATAACGATTCCGCGAACGGTGAAGGTTAAAAGTTAAGAGGTTATTACCAAATGGAACTGATCCTGCTGGAAAAAGTCGCCAACCTGGGCAACCTGGGCGACAAGGTAAATGTTAAGGCCGGTTACGGTCGTAACTTCCTGCTGCCATTCGGCAAAGCCACCGCTGCTACCGCTGCCAACCTGGCTGCGTTCGAAGAGCGTCGTGCTGAGCTGGAAAAAATCGCTGCAGAGAAAAAAGCTTCGGCTGAAACTCGCGCTGCCCAACTGGCTGAGCTGGAAGTGACCATCACTGCCACCGCCGGTGACGAAGGCAAGCTGTTCGGTTCGATCGGCACCCACGACATCGCTGACGCCCTGACCGCCTCTGGCGTTGAAGTGGCCAAAGCTGAAGTTCGTCTGCCGAACGGCACCATCCGTAACGTCGGCGAATACGACGTTGCCGTGCACCTGCACAGCGACGTTGAAGCCACCGTTCGCGTGGTTGTTGTCGCAGCCTAAGCTGGACCAATCGGCTGGCACCCTGAGTGCCAGCCGGTTAACATCGGGCACGATCCTGCTTTGCAGGTCGTGCCCTTTGTCTTTTTCATCACCCTGATTCCTGCGTGGCCATGAACGAGATAACCGCCCCCGAGCAATATGATCTGCAAACCTCTGCCCTGAAGGTGCCGCCGCATTCCATCGAGGCCGAACAGGCCGTGCTCGGTGGCCTGATGCTGGACAACAACGCCTGGGAGCGAGTGCTCGATCAAGTCTCCGACGGCGATTTCTACCGGCATGACCACCGTCTGATCTTCCGTGCCATCCACAAGCTCGCCGACCAGAACGCCCCGTTCGACGTGGTGACCCTGCACGAGCAGCTGGACAAGGAAGGTCTGAGCTCGCAAATCGGCGGTCTGGGTTACTTGGGCGAACTGGCCAAGAACACCCCGTCGGTGGCCAACATCAAGGCCTATGCGGCGATCATCCGCGAGCGGGCGACCCTGCGGCAGCTGATCAGCATCAGCAACGAGATCGCCGACAGTGCCTTCAACCCCCAGGGACGTAACGCCGCCGAGATTCTCGATGAAGCCGAACGGCAGATCTTCCAGATCGCCGAAGCACGGCCGAAAACCGGCGGCCCGGTGGGCGTCAACGACCTGCTGACCAAGGCCATCGACCGTATCGACACGCTGTTCAATACCGACAGCGCGATCACCGGCCTGTCCACCGGCTACACCGACCTCGACGAGAAGACCAGTGGCCTGCAGCCGGCCGACCTGATCATCGTCGCCGGCCGTCCATCCATGGGTAAGACTACCTTCGCCATGAACCTGGTGGAGAACGCCGTGTTGCGCAGCGACAAGGCGGTACTGGTGTACTCCCTGGAGATGCCAGGTGAATCGTTGATCATGCGTATGCTCTCGTCCCTGGGCCGTATCGACCAGACCAAGGTGCGCTCCGGTCAGCTCGAAGACGACGACTGGCCGCGCCTGACCTCGGCGGTCAACCTGCTCAACGACCGCAAGCTGTTCATCGACGATACCGCCGGCATCAGCCCGTCGGAAATGCGCGCGCGTACCCGTCGCCTGGTACGTGAGCACGGCGAAGTCGGCCTGATCATGATCGACTACCTGCAGCTGATGCAGATCCCGGGCTCCAGCGGTGACAACCGCACCAACGAGATTTCCGAGATCTCCCGCTCGCTCAAGGCCCTGGCCAAAGAGTTCAACTGCCCGGTGGTGGCCCTGTCGCAGCTCAACCGTTCCCTCGAGCAGCGGCCGAACAAGCGCCCGGTGAACTCCGACTTGCGTGAATCGGGTGCGATCGAGCAGGACGCCGACGTGATCATGTTCGTTTACCGCGACGAGGTCTATCACCCGGAAACCGAGCACAAAGGCATCGCCGAAATCATTATCGGCAAACAGCGGAACGGCCCGATCGGCTTTATCCGCCTGGCCTTCATCGGTAAGTACACGCGCTTCGAAAACCTGGCGCCGGGTAGTTACAACTTCGACGACGACGAATAAGGCTAAATGACCTATTCCGACCTTTAACGTCGGAATTGGTCAATTTTTGTGCTATATTCCGCGCCCGCGATTTTTCATCGATTAGCTACCGGTCACTGACATGCAAGCAGCCAAACCACTTTTCGACTATCCCAAGTACTGGGCCGAATGCTTCGGACCAGCGCCTTTCCTGCCGATGAGCAGGGAGGAGATGGATCAGCTCGGCTGGGATTCCTGCGACATCATCATCGTGACCGGCGACGCCTACGTCGACCATCCGTCGTTCGGCATGGCGATCATCGGCCGTCTGCTGGAAGCCCAGGGCTTTCGCGTCGGCATCATTGCCCAGCCGAACTGGCAGTCCAAAGACGACTTCATGAAGCTCGGCGAGCCGAACCTGTTCTTCGGCGTCGCGGCCGGCAACATGGACTCGATGATCAACCGTTACACTGCTGACAAGAAGATCCGCTCCGACGACGCCTACACCCCGGGCGGTCTGGCCGGTAAGCGTCCGGACCGCGCCAGTCTGGTCTACAGCCAGCGCTGCAAAGAGGCCTACAAGCATGTGCCGATCGTTCTCGGCGGCATCGAGGCTTCCCTGCGCCGCATCGCCCACTACGATTACTGGCAGGACAAGGTTCGCCATTCGATCCTGATCGATGCCTGCGCCGATATCCTGCTGTACGGCAACGCCGAGCGGGCCATCGTCGAAGTGGCTCAGCGCCTGGCGTTCGGTGAGAAGATCGAAGACATTACCGACATTCGCGGTACTGCATTCATTCGTCGCGACACGCCGCAAGGCTGGTACGAAGTCGACTCCACGCGTATCGACCGTCCGGGCAAGATCGACAAGATCATCAACCCGTACGTCAACACCCAGGACACCCAGGCCTGCGCCATCGAGCAGGAGAAGGGCCCGGTCGAAGACCCGAACGAAGCCAAGGTCGTGCAGATCCTGGCCAGCCCGCGCATGACCCGTGACAAGACGGTGATTCGCCTGCCATCGTTCGAGAAGGTGCGCGGCGACGCGGTGCTCTATGCCCACGCCAACCGCGTGCTGCACCTGGAAACCAACCCGGGCAACGCCCGTGCCCTGGTGCAAAAGCACGGCGAAGTGGACGTCTGGTTCAACCCACCACCGATTCCGATGACCACTGAAGAAATGGACTACGTGTTCGGCATGCCCTATGCGCGCATCCCGCACCCGGCGTATGGCAAGGAGAAAATCCCGGCCTACGACATGATCCGTTTCTCGGTGAACATCATGCGTGGCTGCTTCGGTGGCTGCACCTTCTGCTCGATCACCGAGCACGAAGGGCGGATCATCCAGAACCGCTCGCACGAGTCGATCATTCGCGAAATCGAAGAGATCCGCGACAAAGTGCCTGGCTTTACCGGTGTCATTTCCGACCTCGGTGGCCCGACCGCGAACATGTACCGTATCGCCTGCAAGAGCCCCGAGATCGAATCGGCGTGCCGCAAGCCATCGTGCGTGTTCCCGGGCATTTGTCCGAACCTGAACACCGATCACTCCGCGCTGATCAAGTTGTACCGCAGTGCGCGTGCCTTGCCGGGGGTGAAGAAGATCCTCATCGCTTCGGGCCTGCGCTATGACCTGGCGGTGGAATCGCCGGAGTACGTCAAAGAGCTGGTGACCCACCACGTTGGTGGCTACCTGAAGATTGCCCCGGAGCACACCGAGGAAGGCCCGCTGAATCAGATGATGAAGCCGGGCATCGGTAGCTATGACCGCTTCAAGCGCATGTTCGAGAAGTACTCCAAGGAAGCGGGTAAAGAGCAGTACCTGATCCCGTACTTCATTGCCGCGCACCCGGGCACCACCGACGAAGACATGATGAACCTGGCCCTGTGGCTCAAGGGCAATGGCTTCCGTGCCGATCAGGTGCAGGCGTTCTACCCGTCGCCGATGGCCTCGGCCACGGCCATGTACCACTCGGGCAAGAACCCGCTGCGCAAGGTCACGTACAAGAGCGACCCGGTGACCATCGTCAAGAGCGAGCAGCAGCGTCGTCTGCACAAGGCCTTCCTGCGCTATCACGATCCGAAGGGCTGGCCGATGCTGCGTGAAGCCCTGGAGCGCATGGGCCGTGCCGACCTGATCGGCCCGGGCAAGCACCAGCTGATTCCGCTGCACCAGCCTGCCACCGACAGCTACCAGAGTGCCCGGCGCAAGAACTCGACGCCGGCGGGCAGCCACAAGGTGGCCAAAGAGCAGAAGATCCTCACCCAGCATACTGGCTTGCCGCCACGTGGCAGCGATGGTTCCAATCCGTGGGACAAACGCGAACAGGCCAAGGCCGCGGCCTTTGCCCGCAACCAGCAGGCAGCCAAGGAGCGCAAGGAAGCCGCCAAGGGTGGCAAGGGCAAGAAGAAGCCCGCGCGCCAGCCGGTTCTGCCGCGCTGATCTGACCGGGTAGGAGCGGGCTTGCCCCGCGAAGAAGTCGGTCCAGGCATTACAAAGTATGTAGCCTGGACAGGCCAATTCGCGGGGCAAGCCCGCTCCCACAGGCAATTTCTCCCACTCAGTCAGGTTTTTTGTCGACCCATTTGGGCAGTACCGGTGCCTGGTAACTGTCCATGGCATCCAGCAGTTCGGCAGGGCTATCGGCCAATCGCAGCATGGCGCGATGCTGTGGGCGTACGAAGCCTTCTTCCACCACGTGGTCGAGGAAGCTGCCCAGCTTGCTGTAGAAACCGTTGACGTCGAGCAGCCCCAGCGGCTTGGCGTGATATCCCAGCTGGCCCCAGGTCCAGACTTCGAACAGTTCCTCCAGAGTACCCAGGCCGCCGGGCAGGGCAACGAAGGCATCGCTCAACTCGGCCATGCGTGCTTTGCGCGCGTGCATGCCATCGACGACTTCCAGGCGGGTCAGGCCGCTGTGGCCGACTTCGGCATCTTTCAGGGCCTGGGGGATGATACCGATCACTTCACCACCGGCGGCCATGGCCGCATCGGCAACGATACCCATCAGGCCGACGGCACCACCGCCATAGACCAGGGTCAGGCCGCGCTGGGCGATGGCCTGGCCGAGGGCGATGGCGGCTTCGCGGTAAGCTGGGTTGACGCCGGTGCTGGCGCCACAGAACACACAAACGGAACGTACTGGCATTGCTTCTCTCCGGTTACAAGCGGACACAGAGTAAGCGGCTGGCCGGTAGCTTCCAAGTCGGTAATGTGGCATTAACTGCTGGCTGCCCGTTATTCCGGTCGGGCAAACTCGCAGGTCGCGCCGCTGGCACCACAGGCGTAGGCGGCCAGCAGGCTGTTCATCAAGCTACCAAAGAACATGTTTTTTGCTCCTGAATGAGAGGTTGTCTCATCGTCCATTAATGGAGCATGATGTGCACTTTGATTGGCTGTATACAATCGATAGAACAATTCTACTGCCTGGCCCTTGGCCAGCCCCTTGATGCATATCAGGGAAAGGCTGAAGGGATTCAGGCAGTCTGCAAACTGATCAAAACCCTGCCAAGGAGATTCACGATGTTTGCCAAAGTTGTAGCCGTATCCTTGCTGACCCTCGCCAGCACTCAGGTATTTGCCGCCGAGTGCAAGGTTACCGTCGACTCCACCGACCAGATGTCCTTCAACACCAAGGCCATCGAAATCGACAAGAGCTGCAAGACTTTCACCGTTGAACTGACTCACTCCGGTTCCTTGCCGAAGAACGTCATGGGCCACAACCTGGTGATCAGCAAAGAAGCTGACATGCAGCCGATCGCGACCGACGGTCTGAGCGCTGGTATCGATAAGGACTACCTGAAGGAAGGCGATGCGCGTGTGATTGCTCACACCAAGGTGATCGGCGCCAAGGAAACCGCTTCGGTGACCTTCGATGTATCCAAGCTGGATGCCAACGAGAAGTACGGTTTCTTCTGCTCGTTCCCAGGCCACATCTCGATGATGAAAGGCACTGTTACTCTGAAGTAATGCGTAGCCTGTAAATCGCGGGGCAAGCCCGCTCCCACAGACAATGTGTGGGAGCGGGCTTGCCCCGCGATGCATTTCAGGGCGCGAACGGCATCTCGCGCTTGTGCTGGGTCTTGCGGTAGGTGCCACTGATGATGTCGAACGCTTCCTGGCTCACCGGCTCGCCATGCAGGAAGGCATCGATCTGCGCATAGGTCACGCCATGCGACGCCTCGTCCGGCTTGCCTGGGGCCAGGTCTTCCAGGTCCGCGGTCGGTACTTTCTCCACCAGTGATTCCGGGGCGCCAAAGCTGCGCGCGATTGCCCGTACCTGGTTCTTCACCAGTCCGCTCAGGGGCGCCAGGTCGCAGGAACCATCCCCGAACTTGGTAAAGAAGCCCATCACCGCTTCGGCGGCGTGGTCGGTGCCGATCACCAGGCCCTGGCGGGCGCCGGCGATGGTGTATTGGGCGACCATGCGCATGCGTGCCTTGGTATTGCCGACGACGAAATCGACCATCGCTGGCTGACCGTTCTCGAGCGCTTGCACCTCTTTGGTCAGCGCCTGTACGGCCGGGGCAATGTTTACCGTGTGCAGTTCATCCGGCTTGATCACTTCCAGACAAGCCTGAGCGTCATGCTCATCCTGTTGGACGTGGTAGGGCAGGCGCACGGCGATGAAGCGGTACTGCTCATCACCGGTCTCGCTACGCAACTCATTGATCGCCCGTTGCGCCAGCAGGGCAGCGGTCAGCGAATCGACACCGCCACTGATACCCAGCACCAGGGTTTTCAGGCGGGCATTGTTCAGGCACTGCTTGATGAATGCCACGCGCCGGGTCACTTCGGCATCGAGCGCGGCGCGGTCGGCAAACGGCGGCTGGACCTTGAGCGCTTGCGCAATCTCTCGCTGGACAGCTTGCATGAATTACTCCTTGGGCACTTTGAAGACGTGGCGCAGGTAGGCGACGAAGTTTTCGTCGCGGCATTGGGTCTTGGCTGCCTCGTCGGAAATCTTGGCGACAGGCTGGCCGTTGCAGTCGGTCATTTTAAGCACGATGTTCATCGGCGCCACCCCGGGAATGTCACAGGTCAGGTTGGTGCCAATGCCGAAGCTGACGTTGATCCGCCCGCGCAGGGCACGGAAGATCTCCAGCGACTTGGTCAGGTTCAGGCCATCGGAGAACACCAGGGTCTTGGTCATCGGGTCGATGCCGAGCTTGCGGTAGTGGGCGATGGCCTTTTCCGCCCAGCGCACCGGGTCGCCCGAGTCATGGCGCAGGCCGTCGAACAGCTTGGCGAAGAACAGGTCGAAATCGCCGAGGAAGGCATCCATGGTGATGCAGTCGGTCAAGGCGATGCCGAGCAGGCCGCGGTACTCGCGGACCCAGCAGTCGAGGGCGGCGATCTGGCTGTCGATCAAACGTGGTCCCAGCTGCTGGTGGGCCATGATCCACTCGTGGGCCATGGTCCCCAAGGGCTTGATATCCAGCTTTCGTGCCAGGTGCACGTTGCTGGTGCCGACGAAGCGCGCGGGGAAATCCTCCTTGAGTACCCTTACGACTTCTTCCTGGACCTTGTAGGAGAAGCGCCGGCGGGTGCCGAAGTCGGCCACCTGCAATTCAGCCAGCTCATCGCTGCTGGCGTGGGCCTTGAGCCAGTCGAACTTGCGGTAGAGCTGGTCGCGCGCTTCGCTGAGTTTGACCTGGGGATAGCGCTGGCGGTTGCGCACTTCGCTGATGATCGCCAGCAGCGGCACCTCGAAGAGGATCACGTGCAGCCACGGGCCACGCAGACGCAGGTACAGCTCATCGTTTTCGATGCCCAATTGCAGGTAGCGCAAATTGAAGCGAAACAGGCCGAGAAAACGCAGGAAGTCCGGCTTTATGAAGCTGATCTGTTCAAGAAAACCCAATTGGCCATTGGCCAGACTCAGTTCGCACAGCTTGTCGATCTGTTCGCGTATCTGCGCCAGATAGGGGCGCAGATCTTCGCCATTGCGGCAGCGAAACTCCCATTCGACGTCGACGTTGGGATAGTTGTGCAGCACGGCCTGCATCATGCTCAGCTTGTAGAAATCCGTGTCGAGCAGGTTCTGCACGATGCGATCGGCGAAGGCGCTCTCGCTCATAAGGGGCTCCGTAAGGGGCGCGCGCCATCAACTGCCAGCAACGACGCACAGACCTCGCCATTGTGCCAGCCTTTTTCCGCAGGTGGGCAGGCACGCCTCGGGTACATCGGTAGCAGCCTACAGGTAGCAGCGCTTTCCCGGGTCAGCGGCTAGCCTGTAGTGGTGCCCGCTGTAGCAGTCGCGCACCAAGGATGTGCAGTTCGGTTACGCATCCTGTTACAGGCTGGTTGCACGTAAACACTTGCCGGGGTTGCAATGATGGCACTTGGTGGTTGCTCTTTTTCTCCTGGTGCGGTGGCGCTTGGCTTGCCGCAGACGGTTGCACAGCCAGTAAAAAAAGGACGCGGCCCAGACCCCGGGAACTTCTTCACGCGTTTTTCCAGAATAAAAATCCAATGGCACGGCCCTTGCTCAGAGCAATTGCTGAAAGTTGTAGTGCCAACCAAAAAAACTCCAAGGAGCACCACCTCATGTCGCAGACGTTTTACAAGAAAGGCTTTCTGGCCCTTGCCGTAGCTACGGCGCTGGGTGTTTCTTCGTATGTTCAGGCCGACATCAAGATCGGCGTAGCAGGGCCGATGACCGGTCCCAGCGCAGCGTTTGGCGAGCAGTACATGAAAGGTGCACAGGCGGCGGCAGATGCCATCAACGCCGCGGGCGGTGTCAACGGCGAGAAGATCGTTCTGGTAGCAGGTGACGATGCCTGTGAGCCGAAACAGGCCGTAGCCGTTGCCAACCGTCTGGTCGACCAGGACAAGGTCGCCGGTGTGGTCGGGCACTTCTGCTCGTCCAATACCATCCCCGCTTCCGAGGTGTATGACGAAGCCGGGGTGATCTCCATCACCCCGGGCTCGACCAACCCAAAGGTTACCGAGCGCGGCCTGAGCGCCATGTTCCGTATGTGCGGGCGTGACGACCAGCAAGGCATCGTCGCCGGCGACTACATCGTCGACGTGCTCAAGGGCAAGAAAGTCGTGGTGCTGCACGACAAGGACACCTACGGTCAGGGCCTGGCGGATGCAACCAAAGCCCAGCTGGCCAAACGTGGCGTAACCCCGGTGCTGTATGAAGGTCTGACCCGTGGCGAGAAGGACTTCAGCGCCGTGGTCACCAAGATCCGCGGAGCGGGTGCCGACGTCGTCTACTTCGGTGGGCTGCATCCAGAAGCAGGTCCATTGGTCCGTCAACTGCGTGAGGCGGGTCTGAAGGACGTCAAATTCATGTCCGATGACGGCATCGTCACTGACGAGCTGGTCACCACCGCCGGTGGCGCACAGTACGTCGATGGCGTGTACATGACTTTCGGCGCCGACCCACGCCTGCTGCCTGACAGCAAGGCGGTAGTGGATGCCTTCCGCAAGACCGGCTATGAACCTGAGGGCTACACCCTGTACGCCTATGCATCGCTGCAGGCCCTGGCCGCAGGCTTCAACGGCGCCAAGTCGAACAAGGGCGAGGACGCTGCCAAGTGGCTCAAGGCCAATCCGGTGAAAACCGTGATGGGTGAGAAGACCTGGGACGACAAGGGCGACCTGAAAGTCTCTGACTACGTGGTCTACCAGTGGGACAAGGACGGCAAGTACCACCAACTGGAAAAACAAAAATAACAACGGTATCCGACCCGGGCCTGTGCCCGGGTCGCTACCCGGTTTTGCGCCGTACCTGTCTTTTCTCGTAGATCTGCACAACCCTGCGCTGCGAGGGCCGCTTCATCCGGGGCTCACCGTAGTCGGCGCTTGTGCAATCTCAAATACGTGAGATTGCGTTATGGATGGTATTTTTCTGCAGCAACTGGTCAACGGGCTGACCCTCGGGTCTGTCTATGGCCTGATCGCCATCGGCTACACAATGGTCTATGGCATTATCGGCATGATCAACTTCGCGCACGGCGAGGTGTATATGATCTCCGCTTACCTGGCGGCGATCAGTCTGGCATTGCTGGCGTACTTCGGTATCGAATCCTTCCCGCTGCTGATGCTCGGGACGCTGATCTTCACTGTCGTGGTAACCGGCGTTTATGGCTGGACCATTGAACGCATCGCCTACAAACCCCTGCGTAACTCCACCCGCCTGGCGCCGCTGATCAGTGCCATCGGTATCTCGCTGATCCTGCAGAACTACGCACAGATCAGCCAGGGTGCACGCCAGCAAGGCATTCCTACCCTGCTCGAAGGCGCCTGGCGCCTGGAAGTGGGCACCGGCTTCGTCCAGCTGACCTACACCAAGATCTTTATCCTGGTCGCCGCGTTCGTCGGCATGGCCGCGCTGACCTACATCATCAAGTTCACCAAGCTGGGGCGCATGTGCCGAGCGACCCAACAGGATCGCAAGATGGCCTCGATCCTCGGTATCAACACTGACCGGGTGATCTCCTACGTGTTCGTCATCGGTGCGGTAATGGCCGCGCTGGCGGGCGTGCTGATCACCATGAACTACGGCACCTTCGACTTCTATGCCGGCTTCATCATCGGCATCAAGGCCTTCACCGCAGCGGTACTGGGTGGCATCGGCTCGCTGCCGGGCGCCATGCTCGGCGGGATCATCCTCGGCATCTCCGAGTCGCTGTTCTCCGGGTTGATCAACTCCGACTACAAAGACGTGTTCAGTTTCTCCCTGCTGGTGCTGATTCTGATCTTCCGTCCCCAAGGCCTGCTGGGTCGCCCACTCGTGGCGAAGGTGTAAGTATGTCTGCTGCCAAATCCGCTTCATTCGATCTCAAACGCAGCCTGATTGATGCGATTCTCGCCGGGCTGATTTCCCTGATTGTCTTCGGGCCCATCGTTGGTGTGGTACTCGATGGCTACAGCTTCAACATGGAACCGACGCGCGTGGCCTGGCTGGTGGCCGGGGTCATGGTCGGACGTTTCGTTCTCAGCCTGTTCCTGCAGACCCCCAAGGGCCAGACGATCCTGCAAGGTTTCGAGGGCAGCGGCTCCGGCGTGCACGTGCTGGCGCCGGACTACAAATCGCGGCTGCGCTGGATCATTCCTGGCCTGATCGTGATCGCCATCGTCTTCCCGTTCTTTGCCAACAAGTACCTGCTGACGGTGGTCATCCTCGGCCTGATCTACGTGCTGCTCGGGCTTGGCCTGAACATCGTGGTAGGTCTGGCCGGCCTGCTCGACCTCGGCTACGTGGCTTTCTACGCCATCGGTGCCTACGGTCTGGCGCTGGGCTACCAGTACCTGGGCCTGGGCTTCTGGACCGTGTTGCCGCTGGCCGCCCTAGCCGCAGCGTTGGCCGGGTGCATATTGGGCTTCCCGGTCTTGCGAATGCACGGTGACTACCTGGCCATCGTGACCCTGGGCTTCGGTGAAATCATCCGCCTGATACTCAACAACTGGCTGTCGTTCACCGGCGGTCCGAACGGCATGCCGGTGCCATCGCCGACCTTCATGGGCCTGGAATTCGGGCGTCGGGCCAAGGACGGCGGGGTGCCGTTTCACGAGTTCTTCGGCATCGACTACAACCCCAACCTGAAATTCCTGTTCATCTACATCGTGCTGTTCCTGGTGGTGCTGGCGGTGCTGTACATCAAGCACCGGCTGACCCGCATGCCGGTCGGCCGCGCCTGGGAAGCGCTGCGCGAAGACGAAATCGCCTGTCGTTCCATGGGCCTGAACCACGTACTGGTCAAACTCTCGGCGTTCACCATCGGTGCTTCGACGGCGGGCCTGGCCGGGGTGTTCTTTGCCAGCTACCAGGGCTTCGTCAACCCGTCCTCGTTCACCTTCTTCGAGTCGGCGCTGATCCTCGCCATCGTGGTCCTCGGTGGCATGGGCTCGACGGTCGGTGTGGTGATCGCCGCGTTCGTCCTGACCGTGGCCCCGGAGCTGCTGCGCAGCTTCTCCGAGTACCGGGTGCTGCTGTTCGGCGTACTCATGGTGTTGATGATGATCTGGCGACCGCGCGGGCTGATTCGCATCAGCCGTACCGGTGTAGTTCCGCGTAAAGGAGTAGCGCCATGAGCGATGACGTGATTCTCTCGGTCGACAACCTGATGATGCAGTTTGGCGGGATCAAGGCGCTCAGCGATGTCAGCCTCAAGGTCCGGCGCAACTCGATCTTCGCCTTGATCGGCCCTAACGGCGCGGGCAAGACCACGGTGTTCAACTGCCTGACCGGCTTCTACAAGGCCAGTGGCGGCAAGATCGAACTGAACATGCGCGGTACCCGCACCAACGTGATCCAGCTGCTTGGCGAGCGTTTCCGGCTGGGCGACTTCGTTTCGCCCAAGCGCTTCATCAACCGCCTGCACTACAAAATGTTCGGCGGTACCCACCTGGTCAACCGCGCAGGTCTGGCGCGGACCTTCCAGAACATTCGCCTGTTCCGGGAAATGTCGGTGGTGGAGAACCTGCTGGTGGCCCAGCACATGTGGGTCAACCGCAATCTGCTGTCGGGTGTGCTCAATACCAAGGCGTACCGCAAGGCGGAAAGCGATGCCCTGGACCATGCCTTCTACTGGCTGGAAGTGGTCGACCTGGTTGACTGTGCCAACCGTCTGGCTGGTGAGTTGTCCTACGGCCAGCAACGCCGCCTGGAGATTGCCCGGGCAATGTGTACCCGGCCACAGATCATCTGCCTGGATGAACCGGCGGCAGGCCTCAACCCGCAGGAAACCGAAGCGCTGAGCAAGATGATCCGCGTGCTGCGGGACGAGCACGACATTACCGTGGTGCTGATCGAGCACGACATGGGCATGGTCATGAGCATCTCCGACCATATCGTGGTCCTGGACCACGGCAACGTGATCGCCGAAGGCGCACCGCAAGACATCCGTCATAACCCGACGGTGATTGCGGCTTATCTGGGCGCCGATGAAGAGGAACTGGTATGAGTTCAGCGATCCTCGAAATGAAAGAGATCGATGTGTTCTACGGGCCGATCCAGGCCCTGAAGAAAGTCTCGCTGCACATCAACGAAGGCGAAACGGTGAGCCTGATCGGCTCCAACGGTGCCGGCAAATCGACCCTGCTGATGTCGATCTTCGGGCAGCCGCGGGCGGCGAGCGGGCAGATTGTCTATCGCGGTACTGACATTACCCGCAAGTCCTCTCACTACATTGCCTCCAACGGTATCGCCCAGTCGCCGGAAGGGCGCCGGGTGTTCCCGGACATGTCGGTGGAAGAGAACCTGATGATGGGCACCATCCCCATCGGGGACAAATTCGCCAACGAAGACATGCAGCGCATGTTCGAGCTGTTTCCACGGCTCAAGGAACGGCGTAATCAGCGTGCCATGACCATGTCCGGTGGTGAGCAGCAAATGCTCGCCATCGCCCGGGCGTTGATGAGCAGGCCCAAGCTGTTGCTGCTCGACGAGCCGTCCCTGGGGCTGGCGCCGATTGTGGTCAAGCAGATCTTCGCCACCCTGCGCGAACTGGCACAGACCGGCATGACCATCTTCCTGGTGGAGCAGAACGCCAACCATGCGCTCAAGCTCTCGGACCGCGCCTATGTGATGGTCAACGGCCAGATCCGCATGACCGGTAGCGGACAGGAGCTGTTGGTCAACGAGGAGGTGCGTAACGCTTATCTGGGCGGGCACTGATCCGAGCTGGCAAAAAGGCCCTGCACTGCAGGGCTTTTTTTTGTCCACAGCTTTGTGGAAAACCTTACGAGCACTTCCTTTGGGGCGCGACACAAAGTCGCTGCAAGCGGATGTTTTTACGTGCATTCGAGTTGTCCACCATTGGTGTGGAAGCGGCTGTGGGTAACTTGGTGGCACCTTGCTGAAAGCCTTTGATTACAAGGCTCTCAGTCGTATGGTTGTTTTTTGATCAAGTGTTCAGGAAAGATTTTCAGCGGCCGTTGTCAAGTCTTTTGTAGTCAGTGCAACTTGCCTGAAAACCCAGGGAGAAGGCTGTGGATAAGTCTGTGGGCAAGCATTGGAAAGAACGCTGTAAGCGCCGTCGCCGAAGGCCTTGAGCCATCACGGAAATTATCGCCCACGCGCTTTGGGTAGCCCCGAGGTCAATCTGCACGTCTGTGGTCAAGGAAAATACTTGTCGATCCCGCTGAAACAGGCGGATTGCGCGGCGTGGAGTTGCCCCCATTCTTTGTGCAAGAGCCTGTGGATAAGGTGAGCAAAGCTTGCTCCAGGCCATATGGATCAAGGGGTTGGCGCGTTTGATCGTTTTTTGTACAGTGCATGTATGCTTGCTGGCAGGGTTATCGGCGGGCATTCTGCTGATCCGTGATCTCGACCTTGCAAGGAGTACCCGATGACTTCCACCGTTTTCATCACTGGCGCGACCTCTGGCTTCGGCGAAGCCTGTGCCCGTCGATTTGCCGAAGCTGGCTGGTCGCTGGTGCTGACCGGTCGCCGTCAGGAGCGCCTGGACGCGCTATGCGCAGAGTTGTCGAAGCAGACTGAAGTGCACGGCCTGGTAGTCGATGTGCGTGACCGCAAGGCCATGGAAGCGGCGATTGCCAACTTGCCGCCGTCGTTCGCCAAGTTGCGCGGGCTGATCAACAACGCCGGCCTGGCCCTGGGCGCCGACCCGGCCCCCAAGTGCGACCTGGACGACTGGGAAACCATGGTCGACACCAACATCAAGGGCCTGATGTACAGCACCCGCCTGTTGTTGCCACGGCTGATTGCCCATGGTCGCGGCGCAACCATTCTCAACGTGGGGTCGGTGGCGGGTAACTATCCGTATCCGGGCAGCCATGTGTATGGCGGTACCAAGGCCTTTGTCGGCCAGTTTTCCTTGAGCCTGCGCTGCGACCTGCAAGGCACCGGTGTGCGTGTCAGCAACATTGAGCCAGGCTTGTGTGAAAGCGAGTTTTCCCTGGTGCGCTTTGGTGGTGATCAGGCACGCTATGACGCGACCTACGCAGGCGCTGAGGCCATCCAGCCGCAGGACATTGCCGAGACCATTTTCTGGATCATGAACCAGCCGGCGCATATCAATATCAACAGCCTGGAGCTGATGCCGGTGAGCCAGGCGTGGGCCGGGTTCTCGATTGACCGATCCGGTAAGGCTTGATTGGCTCTATCGCGGGGCAAGCCCGCTCCCACCGGTTTTTACACTGTGGGAGCGGGCTTGCCCCGCGATAGCTTCAGCAACCCTTCCAGACAGGTCGCCAGATGATAAGGCGTGGTCGACGGCATATCGCTGCGGCTGACCGCGCCACTGGCGTCACGGCACTCGTACCAGCCACCGGCATGCAGGAAATGCTGCTGCAGCGCCTGCAACTGGGTAAGTACCTTGCCGGCGCAGCTCGGGCGCAAGGCCAGGGCGCGCAAGTACTCGGCCTGGGCCCAGATGCGCTGGGTGGCATCGCGGACCTCGCCGTCGGCGCCGAGCATGGCCAACACCGCGGTGTCTTTCACTCCGTATTGCTCGGCATAGGCGAACGCCCGGTCGAGTGACGCATGCAGCTCGCTACCGCGCAGCAGCGCTGAAGACTCCAGCAGGAAGAACCACTCGAACTGGTGGCCCGGTTCGAACCAGTTATCCACAGCGCCGCGTGGTTTTTCCAGCATCACCCCGTGTTCGGCATCGATGAAGTGCTCCTGCATGGCTTTGGCTAGCGTTTGCAGGGCATTTTGTACTGCTTCGTCATCGCGTACCGAGAGGGTCGCGAGGAGCGCTTCAGCCAAATGCATCAGCGGATTCTGCAAAGGGCCGCTACCAAGGTCCGACCAGTCTTCATCGAGGCTGGCTTCATACAAGCCGTCATCCCGGGCAAAACGTTCGGCGACCACACTCAGTGCTGCATTGAGGGTGGACTCGACCAGCTGTTCGCGGATCTGTCCCCAGTAGTGAGCGCAGGCAAAGATGATGAAGGCGTGGGTGTAGAGGTCCTTGCGCCGATCCAGCGGTTTGCCCTGGGCATCGATGCTGTAGAACCAGCCGCCATGCTCGGCATCGTGGAAGTGCCGTTGCAACGAGCGGAACAGCGCCGCTGCGCGTTCACGGGCGCCAGGTTGCTCGATGCGGCTGCTGAACAGGTACAGCTGACGGGCACAGGCCATGGCCCGGTAGCGCTCTACAGGCAGCGGCTGCTGCTGTGCATCCAGCGCTTCGTAAGGCAGGGCCATTTCTGCATTCCAGCCCGGTCCTTGCCAGAGCGGCACGATGCGCTGGGTAAAGTGCGTCTGCACTTGTTCGAGCAGGGCGGGCAGTTCAGGCTTGGCAGTACGAAGGTCGGGCATGGAGAAGAATCGTCGCGATCGGTGCGTTTGCGCGCATGGTAGCAGGAAACGCTGCTATAGCCTTATGGGAGCAACTAACGTGAGCTCCCCGGTGGGAGCGGGCTTGCCCCGCGATTGCGAGCTGTCTGGCACACCGCTTCGCGGGGCAAGCCCGCTCCTACAGGGTACTGAGCCCTTGCCAGTGCTTGGCGCCGACGAAGATGAAGCGCAGTTGCTGGGTGATCTTGTCCTGGGCGCTCAGCGTTTGTCCGGCATCGTCGGCCGGCTCATCGATCAGTTCCGGCAGGGTGGCGAACACGGTTTTCACCACTAGGTCGGCGATCACCGAGAGGGCGGCGTTATCCAGGTGCTGCCAGCGCGGCATACGCTCAAGGTCGGTGGCCAGGTCCGAACTGATGCCCTGGCGCAGGGTGGCAATCGCCTGTCGTACCGGTTGCGAGCCACCGTATTGCTCGCGCGCGAGAAACAGGAACTGCGGGCGATTGGCCGCGACCACGTCGAGGAAGATACGCACCGAGGCGTCGGTAATGCCGCCGAGTTCGAGTTCATTGTGGCGGACCAGGCGAATGGTCTGGCGAAAGGTTTCGCCGACTTCATTGACCAGGGCCAGGCCGAGCTGGTCCATATCGGAAAAATGCCGGTAGAAACCGGTGGGTACGATACCCGCGCATTTGCTCACTTCACGCAGGCTGATGCTGCCGAAGCCTCGGCCACTTTCCATCAGGTGGCGGGCGGCATCCAGCAGGGCTTGGCGGGTCTGTTGCTTTTGTTCGGCGCGCGGCAGCATGGCGAGTATCGGTTGGCAGTGAAACAGCCCTGCACTCTAATAGCCTGCGCCAGGAAAAACAAAGCCCGGTCAATTGACCGGGCTTGGAGGGGAACCGTTGCAAGGCTGGGATCTCTTATTGTCTGGCATAGGTTTCAGCTCGCGCGCTGGTTCATTTCGATCAGCCGGTCAGAACCACCTTCGGCTACGCGGATGTTACGTTCCAGCAGACGATCCGAACCGCCTTCGGCTACACGGTTGTTGCGTTCCAGCAGACGATCCGAGCCGCCTTCGGCTACACGATTGTTGCGTTCCAGCAGACGATCAGATCCACCTTCGGCCAGGGTGTTCAGCGGTTGCGATATCACGGTGGAGCTGGAACGGGACTCGGCGGTCAGGCTTTGTTCGCTGGCAGGAATGGCGAAGGCATTGGCGGCCAGGATGGACAGGGACAGGCTCAGCAGCAATTGGCGTTTCATGGTTCGGTGCTCCTTGGAGGGGCTGGAAAGTGGGTACGGAGCCAATGCTACGCTCGGGGGCGCGAGATAAAAGTTCATAAAGATAATGGTGACAATCGATGGAATTGATGCTTTGGCGCGAAGGCTCTAGGCTGCACTCTGCAGCCGGGTGAAAGGGCGCTGGCAGCGCTTTTCAAGGCGGGGGTGGCAAGCCGGATTGATGGAAAACCGAGAAAAAAGTCAGGAAAAAAGCGAAATCACCCATCGCCAGTTAAACCCCTCGGCTTTTCAGCAGTCCGATGACTAAGTGCCATCAATACGCCCATTAGTGCTTTATGGGCGTCAGGAGAGTCATGCAATGACGCGTCCCGCCAGAATCCTCACCTGGACCTTTGCCAGCCTGCTGCTGGTCGTGACCTTACTGGTAATCGTCATCGCGACGTTCGACTGGAACCGGGTCAAGCCGACCCTCAATGCCAAGGTCTCCGAAGCGCTGCAGCGGCCCTTCGCTATCAACGGTAATCTCGCCGTGGTTTGGCAGCGCGAGCCGCAGCAGGGTGGTTGGCGGGCCTGGATTCCCTGGCCGCGCTTCATCGCCGAAGACCTGACCCTGGGCAACCCGGACTGGCTCAAGGAGCCACAGATGGCTGCTCTCAAGCGCGTCGAGTTTCGCCTGGCACCCTTGCCGCTGCTGTTCCAGCAAATCGTCATCCCGCGTATCGATCTCAACCAGCCCACCGCCACGCTCACGCGCCTGGCCGATGGGCGGGCCAACTGGACCTTCGATTTCGCTGCCAAGGATAAGCAGGCCGAGCCTTCCGGGTGGGCGCTGGATATCGGCGCCATCGGTTTCGACAAGGGCCAGGTCAGCCTTGACGACCAGACGTTGAAAACCAGCCTGGATATCGTTATCGATCCGCTGGGCAAGCCGATCCCGTTCGCCGACATTGTCGGCAAGGCCGCGGCGCAGAAAAGCGCCACCGCCCAGGCCTACGCCTTTGGCCTCAAGGTCAAAGGGCGCTACAAAGGCCAGCCACTTTCAGGCAGCGGCAAGATTGGCGGCCTGCTGGCGCTGCAGGATGCGAGCCTGCCGTTCCCGTTGCAGGCCGACATGCAGATCGCCGATACCCGTATCGCGCTGGCCGGCACCCTGACCGACCCGCGCAACCTGGGCGCTCTTGATCTGCGCCTGCGACTCTCGGGCGCGAGCCTGGGCAACCTGTATCCGTTGACGGGGGTGACCCTGCCGGATTCGCCGGCGTATTCCACCGATGGGCATCTGGTAGCCAAGTTGCATGAACCCGGTGGCGCACTGTTTCGCTACGAGGGCTTCAACGGCAAGATCGGTGACAGTGATATCCATGGCGACCTGACGTTCGTCTCCAGCCAGCCGCGGCCCAAGCTCAGTGGCAACCTGGTGTCCAATCAATTGCTGTTCAAGGACCTTGCGCCGCTGATCGGTGCCGACTCCAACGCCGAGCAGAAGGCTCGCGGCGGCGCCAGTAAGCAACCGGCAGGCAAGGTTCTGCCGGTCGAGGAATTTCGCACCGAGCGCTGGCGGAGCATGGACGCCGACGTGACCTTCAGTGGCAAGCGCATCGTGCACAACCAGGATTTGCCGTTCAACGACCTCTCCAGTCACTTTGTCCTCGATGATGGCGTGCTGCGCCTGGCGCCGCTGCATTTTGGCGTGGCCGGTGGCACCCTTGATGCTCAGATTCGCCTGGATGGCCGCACGGCGCCGCTGCAAGGCCGCGCCCAGCTCAGCGCGCGCGGTTTCAAGCTCAAGCAGCTGTTTCCGACCTTCGAACCGATGAAAACCAGCTTCGGTCAGCTCAATGGCGACGCCGACCTCAGTGGCCGCGGTAATTCGGTGGCGGCGTTGCTGGCCACTGCCAATGGCGACCTGAAGATGTTGATCAACGATGGCGCCATCAGCCGGGGCCTGATGGAAATCGCCGGGCTGAACGTGGGCAACTATGTGGTGGGCCAGCTGTTTGGTGACAAGGAAGTGAAGATCAACTGTGCAGCCGCTGATTTCGGTATCAAGGAGGGTTTGGCGACCACCCGCCTGTTCGTCTTCGACACCGAGAACGCAATCATCTATATCAATGGCACCGCCAACTTCGCCAGTGAGCAGCTGGACCTGAAGGTCAATCCCGAGTCCAAGGGCCTGCGCTTGTTCTCGCTGCGTTCGCCTTTGTATGTGCGTGGACCGTTTGCCAAGCCCAGCGCCGGCGTACAGGCGGTACCGCTGGCCTTGCGAGGGGCGGGTATGGTCGCGTTGGGGGTG
Organism: Pseudomonas alkylphenolica; assembly: GCF_000746525.1. NCBI lineage: Bacteria > Pseudomonadati > Pseudomonadota > Gammaproteobacteria > Pseudomonadales > Pseudomonadaceae > Pseudomonas > Pseudomonas alkylphenolica. The sequence continues at coordinate 5,196,086 of NZ_CP009048.1, read as the reverse complement.
GTGGTTGGCCCGGCGGCGGGCCTGCTGGCGTTGGTGGCACCTGGCGGTGATGTGCCGAATCAGTGCACGCCGCTGCTTGAGCAGATGAAGGCCGGGAAGGCGCCGCGGACGGTGAAGGCCGGTTAACAGCATCGCGGGGCAAGCCCGCTCCTACCAGGTGATCTCGGTGGGAGCGGGCTTGCCCCGCGATATCATCGGCGTGCCCTTCTTCCTGCGCGAGGACGCCTTCGAAGACGCGCCAGCAGTTCGATTGCGATTGCAACTGAAGTACCTGTAGGGTGGGCCGACTGTCCACGGAACGGAGACTGCAGCCATGGCCCAAGCGCTTGCCACGCGTTATCCACTGGTACTGGTGCCGGGCATGCTCGGCTTCGTCCGCCTGCTGCTCTATCCCTACTGGTTCGGCATTGTCTCGGCCTTGCGCCGGGGCGGGGCCAGGGTCTTTGCCATTCAGGTGTCGCCACTCAATGCCACTGAGGTGCGTGGCGAGCAGTTGTTGCAGATCATCGCCGACATCCGCCAACGCACAGGTGCCGACAAGGTCAACCTGCTCGGCCACAGCCAGGGTGCGCTGACGGCACGCTATGCGGCGGCCAGGCGCCCGGAATGGGTGGCGTCGGTGACTTCGATTGCCGGGCCCAATCACGGCTCGGAGCTGGCGGATTACCTGCTTGAGCATTACCCCGCCGATTCTGCCCGTGGGCGCTTGCTCAAGGCCCTGCTGCATGGCCTGGGGGTGTTGATGGGCTGGCTGGAAACCGGCTGGCGCGGACCAAAGCTGCCGATTGACGTGCACGCCTCGCACCATTCGCTGACCCGCGCTGGCGTGGCGTTGTTCAATCAGGCTTATCCACAGGGGCTGCCCAGCACCTGGGGCGGGGAGGGGCCCGCCGAGGTCAACGGCGTGCGTTACTACTCCTGGTCCGGCACCTTGCAGCCGGGGCTGACCGACAAGGGCCTGAACCGCCTGGACGGCAGCAATCGCTTCTGCCGTCTGTTTGCCCGGACCTTCATCCATGAGGCCGGGCAGTGTGACGGCATGGTCGGTCGCTACAGCTCGCACCTGGGCCAGGTGATCGGCGATGACTATCCGCTCGACCACCTGGACATCGTCAATCAGTCACTCGGTGCGGTGGGCAAGGGCGCCGACCCGGTGCGCCTGTTCACCGAGCATGCGGCGCGGCTCAAGGCTGCGGGGCTGTAACCGGGACCGGGCGGATGGGCGTTTTCCAGCGTTCAGCCAGAATCACCCCGGCCAGGGTCAACAGACCGCCGAACAGGTGATACCGTGCCAGCTGTTCATCGAGGACCACGGCGGCGATCACTGCGGTGATCGCAGGCAACAGGTTGAAAAACAGTGTGGTACGGCTGGGGCCCAGACGACTGACGGCCTGCATCCAGGTCAGTGGCGCGACCATCGAGGCCAGTACGCAGGCGTACAGCACCAGGCCGATATTGCCCGGGCCAAGGCCGGTTTTCTCGGAGAACAGGAACAGTGGGAACAACACAACAATCGCCACCAGCACCTGCAGATAGAGCAGCACGAGCGGGGCAAGGCGCAGCTGCCATTTTTTCAGCAAGGTGCTGTACAGCGCGTAGGCCAGGGTGGCGATCAGCATCAGTGCATCACCGCCATTGACCCCGTGTTGCAGCAAGGCGCCCAGATCACCCGCCGACACCACCACAAGCACCCCGACAAAGGACACCACGGCACCGATCAGCGCACCGAAGGTCAGGCGCTGGCCCAGGCTGATGATTGCCAGGGCCAGCGACATCAACGGCATCAGCGACAGGATGATGCCCATGTTGGTCGCGCTGGTGATGGCGGCGGCGAAGTAGGCCAGGCTCTGGTACACCGCCATGCCCAGCACGCCGAGGATGAAGATTTTGCCCAGGTTACGGCGGATTTCCGCCCAGTTGCGCAGCATCGGCCGTAGCAGGAACGGGGTGAACAACAGACCGGCCAGCAGCCAGCGGTAGAAACCGATCTCGGCGGGAAAAATCGCCCCGGCCGACATCTTGGTGACTACCGTGTTGCCGGCCCAGATCAGGATGGCCAGCAAAGGAAACGCATAATTCATGACGCAGGAACTCGTGTAGGTACAGGGCGCTATTATCCACTGTCTGTCTTGCTAGCTATACTTGCATCCAGACAACCTGCCCATCGATCCAGACAGCATGCAGCGCAAATACCTCAACATCCCGCAATTCACAGCCTTGCCGGCGCCGGTGTACTTCCGTTACGACGAGTTCGGGGCCGACACCCACAGTGCCGCGCACCGCCATGCCTGGGGCCAGCTCAATTATGCGGCCCACGGCATCATGCACCTGGAGATCGCCGGCCAGCGCTTTGTTTCGCCACCGCACTATGCCGTGTGGGTACCGCCGGACACCGAACACAGCTGCTACAACCCCCAGGCCATCGTCTACCGCTCGGTCTATCTGGACCGCGCCTTGTGCCAGGGATTACCGACGCAGCCCTGCACGCTGGTGATCAGTGAGATTCTCAAGGCCATCCTCGGCGACTTTGCCCGGCGCGACGTGAAGGTTCCCGAGGATGAAGCCGACCGCCGCCTGGCTCAGGTGCTGGTCGACCAGCTGCGCCTGGCCCCGACCCAGACCTGCTTTCTGCCCTATGCCCGCAGCGCCGGCCTGGACGGCGTATTGCAGGCCTTGCACGCTGAGCCCGGGGACAACCGGCCGTTGGCCGACTGGGCGGCGAGTGTGCATGTCAGTGAGCGCACCCTGGCCCGGCAGTTTCTGCGCGAGCTGGGCATCAGCTTTGGCGAATGGCGCCTGCGTCTGCGCTTTCTGCGGGCCATTGATGCGCTGGAGCAGAACCTGCCGATCCAGCAGATTGCCTTCGACCTTGGCTACAGCAGCCCCTCGGCTTTTATCGCCATGTTTCAGCGTCATGCCCACTGCACGCCTGAGCAATATCGGCGTCAGGCCCGCACTGCCACTATGCCTGCCCGGTGAAGGCTGGCAGACTGCGTTTTTTCCTGCAGTTGCCCCTTGAGGTTGTATGACCTTTACCCCGCGCCAGATCAAAATGGCCAGTTGGATCATCGTCTTCGCCGGCCTGTTGCTGGCGTTGCCGCTCAAGCTGTTGCCGAGCCTGCTGGCAGGCCTGCTGGTGTTCGAACTGGTCAACATGCTTACCCCCAAACTGCAGCACCTGATCGCCGGCGAGCGCGCGCGCTGGCTGGCGGTGGCATTGCTCGGCACCCTGGTGGTCAGCACCCTGACCCTGGTGTTTGCCGGTGCGATCAGTTTTCTCCTGCACGAAGCCGAGAATCCTGGCGCCTCGCTGGACAAGTTCATGCTCTTGGTGGATCAGGCCCGTGGCCAGTTACCGCCGTTCGTCGATGCCTACCTGCCGGCCAGCGCGGCGGAGTTCAAGGTCGCCATTGGCGAGTGGCTGAAGACCCATCTGGGTGAACTGCAACTGGTCGGCAAGGGCGCGGCGCACATGTTCGTCACCCTGCTGATCGGGATGATCCTCGGGGCCATCGTCGCCTTGCAGCGCATCCCGGATATTTCCCGGCGCAAGCCGTTGGCCGCGGCGCTGTTCAATCGCCTGGCGCTGCTGGTCCAGGCGTTTCGCAACATCGTCTTCGCGCAGATCAAGATTTCCCTGCTCAACACCTTTTTCACCGGGATCTTCCTGGCCGTGGTGTTGCCGATGTTCGGCGTGCACCTGCCGCTGACCAAGACCCTGATCGTGCTGACCTTCCTGCTGGGCCTGTTGCCGGTGATCGGCAACCTGATGTCCAACACCCTGATCACCATCGTCGGGCTGTCGCTGTCGATCTGGGTGGCGATGGCGGCGCTGGGCTATCTGATTGTTATCCACAAGGTCGAGTACTTCCTCAACGCGCGGATTGTCGGCGGGCAGATCAGCGCCAAGTCCTGGGAACTGTTGTTGGCGATGCTGGTGTGTGAGGCGGCGTTCGGGTTGCCGGGGGTGGTGGCGGGGCCGATCTACTATGCCTACCTGAAGAGCGAGCTGCGCCAGGCTGAGCTGGTGTGAAGTCTGATCGCGGGGCAAGCCCGCTCCCACCGGATTTTCACTATCCCTGTGGGAGCGGGCTTGCCCCGCGATAGTTTTTCAGCCGTACCGCTTGCGAGCCTCAATGGCCAAACCACTACCGATACTGCCGAAGATGTTGCCTTCAACATGCCGCGCATTCGGCAGCATGGCCGCCACGCTCTGGCGCAGCGCCGGAATGCCGCTGGAACCACCGGTGAAGAACACCGTATCAACCTGGGCAACGCCGACACCGGCCTTGTTCAGCAGCTCGCTGACACTGCCACGCACGCGCTCGAGCAGGTTGTCGATCGATTCTTCGAATAGCGCCCGGGTCAGCTCGACGCTCAACCCCGACTCAACCCGCTTGAGATCGACCAGGCGGCGCTCGTTGTGGGTCAGTTCGATCTTGGTTTCTTCCACTTCCATCGCCAGCCAGTGACCGGCGCGCTGTTCGATCAGCTTGAACAGGCGGTCGATGCCGTCGGTGTCTTCGATGTCGTAACGCATGCTGCCCAGGGCCAGCTGGGATTTTTGCGAGTACACCGAGTTGATCGTGTGCCAGGTGGCCAGGTTCATGTGGTGGCTGGTCGGCATGAAGGCGCCGCTTTTCATCCGGCTGCCATAGCCGAACAGCGGCATCACGCCCTGCAGGCTCAATTGCTTGTCGAAGTCGGTACCGCCGATGTGCACACCGCCGGTAGCGAGAATGTCGGCGTGGCGATCATCGAGCATGTGCCGTTCAGGCGCCAGGCGCACCAGGGAGAAGTCCGAGGTACCACCGCCGATGTCGACGATCAGTACCAGCTCTTCGCCCTGAATGTTTGACTCGTAGTCGAAGGCCGCGGCAATCGGCTCGTACTGGAAGGAGACTTCCTTGAAGCCGATTTTGCGGGCCACTTCGGCCAGGGTGTCTTCGGCTTCCTGGTCGGCGGCCTGGTCGTCATCGACGAAATGCACCGGGCGACCCAGCACCACTTCATCGAAGGCTCTGCCCGCATTGGCTTCGGCGCGTTTTTTCAGCTCGCCGATGAACATGCCCAGCAGGTCCTTGAACGGCAGCGCGGTGCCGAGCACGCTGGTGTCGTGCTTGATCAGCTTGGAACCCAGCAGGCTCTTGAGCGAGCGCATCAGCCGGCCTTCGTAACCTTCGAGGTATTCGTGCAGGGCCAGCCGGCCGTAGACCGGGCGGCGCTCCTCGATGTTGAAGAACACCACCGACGGCAGGGTGATCTTGCCGTCTTCCAGGGCGATCAACGACTCCACGCCCGGGCGATGCCAGCCGACGGTGGAGTTGGAGGTGCCGAAGTCGATGCCGCAGGCACGGGCCGGGGATGCGTCACTCATGGGTTGTACTTCCAGCGGAAAAACGGCCGCGCAGTTTATGCCAGTGGCCAGCAGAATCAAGACCGATTATCTGCTTTACAGCAAACCCAAGGGCACCTTGAAAGGCTATGCTTGACCCCAATCTTCAGAAGCATTGAACAACTTTACGGTGATTCCTTAGATGGACTTCAAAGACTATTACAAGATACTGGGCGTAGAGCCGACTGCGGACGACAAGGCGATCAAGACCGCCTACCGCAAGCTTGCGCGCAAGTATCACCCCGACGTCAGCAAAGAGCGCGACGCCGAGGAAAAATTCAAAGAGGCCAATGAAGCCTACGAGGCCTTGAGCAGCCCGGAAAAACGCGCTGAGTACGACGAACTGCGCAAATACGGCCAGCACGGCCGGCCCTTCCAGGGCCCGCCAGGCTGGGAAAGCCGCAGTTCCGGCGGTTTCGAAGGCGGCGATTTTTCCGACTTCTTCAGCTCGATCTTCGGTGCGCGTGGTGGCAACGGCAATCCTTTTGGCCGCGGCCAGCAACGTAGCAGCGGTCGGCGAGGGCAGGACGTGGAAATGGAACTGGCGATTTTCCTAGAGGAAACCCTGTCCGCGGAATCGAAGCAGATCAGCTTCCAGGTCCCGCAACACAACGCCAATGGCCAGCGTACCGGCTTCACCACCAAGACCCTGAACGTGAAGATCCCGGCCGGGGTCAGCGATGGCGAGAAGATCCGCCTCAAGGGCCAGGGTGCACCGGGGATCGGCGGTGGCGCCAACGGCGACCTGTTCCTGACCATTCGCATGGCACCGCATCCGCTGTTCGATGTCGAAGGTCATGACCTGATCATCACCGTGCCGCTGGCGCCCTGGGAAGCGGCGCTGGGTACCAAGGTGGCGATGCCGACCCTGACCGGCAAGGTCAACCTGACCATCCGTCCGGACAGTCAGAACGGCCAACGCCTGCGGATCAAAGGCATGGGCCTGAGTAACAAGCAGGGCCAGCGTGGCGACCTGTACGCACAGTTGAAAGTGGTGATGCCGAGCCAGTCCGATGCTGCCGCCCGCGAGCTGTGGACCAAGCTGTCGGAGCAGGCCGCGTTCAATCCGAGGACACAATGGAGTAGCTGACCATGAGCAGTACCCTGATCGTTCAACTGGACATGCAGACCCTCTGTCAGGAAGCCGATCTGCCGGCGGCCTACGTGATCGAAATCGTCGAACACGGCATTGTCGAGCCTTCCGGGCGAACGCCGGAAGACTGGCTGTTTGACGATCAGGCACCGGTGCTGGCCAAGCGCGCGGCCAAGCTGCATCACGATCTGCACCTGGAGTGGGAAGGGGTGGCGCTGGCCCTGGAGTTGTTGGAGGAGGTTCAGCAGCTGCGTAGTGAGAACAGTATGCTCAGGCAACGCTTAGCGCGGTTTGTACAGGGGTGAAAATACGCTAGGGCTACCTAGTATTTTTGTCAGTAGACGAGTTTTTTGATAGCTCGTAGCGTAATGGCCTGGGCATGCCCATGTGTCCAATTCGCCAGGAGCAACCAAAATGGCAGTGAAAATTTTGAGTCACTCGGATTTTGCCGATCAGGTTTTGAAGTCTAGCAAGCCGGTAGTGGTTGAGTTTTATAGGTACAAAGCTGACGGCAGCGAAAACGCCAGCAAGAGAGCAAGTGTGTATGTTGATGAGTGGGCTGCATCTGAGGGCAGAGCAACATTTTTTCGTATCTCTTTAACTGAAGCGATTCAACTTGCCAAGACCTACGATGTCCAGTCTGCTCCTACGTTGGTCTATTTCAGCGGTGGCGAAAAAAAGAATGAATTGGTTGGTTACTACAACGATGAGCGGCCGAAAAGTATGTTGGCCAAATTGCTTTGAGCTTGTTCATTTTTGTGTGCTCTCGTTGAGCGCTTTGTTAGCCAAGCCTACTCTGAAAGGGCTTTCATTGCCCTGCAGGAGTGAGCTTGGCCTGCACTGAATTCCTAAAGTAATTTGTAATACAACGCCGTCGGCCGATAAGTGCCATCCGGCCCGCAGGCGTATTCCGGAATTTCCCCCGCCTTGATATACCCCAGCGACTGATAGAACGCCTCCGCCCCCGACCCCGCCTCGGTATCTAGATACAACGTATTACGCTGTTTCTGCCGCGCCGCCGCTTCCAGGGCCTGTATCAGTTGCAACCCCAGTCCGCGGCGCCGCGCCGCACTGTGCACCAGCAGCTTCTGCACTTCGGCGCGTTTCAAGCCATTGAGCTTCTGGCACAGCCCCAACTGCACACTGCCCAGCACTTCCTTGTCTTTGCCGACCACCCACAGCAGCAGCTCGCCGCTGACCAGGCGCTGTTTCACTTCATCGAGATAGCTGTTGGCCTGCTGTGTATCGAGGTCCGCCAGAAAGCCCACCGAAGCGCCGTGCGCGACGGCATCCAGCAACAGCGCCATCAGGCCGTCGCGGTAGTAGGCAAAGCCTTCAGCGGTGACACGATTGAGTTGCGCTGCATTCATGGAACTTCACTCCGTTGAGCGTGGGGGCGCGCCGGGGTTGAGGATCAACTGCATAAATGTCAGGTCGAGCCAGCGACCGAACTTCACCCCGACCTGAGGCATCTGCCCGTTTAAGGTGAAACCCAGACGCTCGTGTAAACGGATCGAGGCGGTATTACCGCTTTCGATGGCAGCGACCAACACATGCTTGTCACAGGCGCGTGCGCGCTCGATCAAGGCCGCCATCAGTTTCGGGCCCAGACCGTTGCCGCGCTGGTCGCTGCGGATGTACACCGAGTGCTCGACGGTATGGCGAAAGCCTTCGAAGGGCCGCCAGTCGCCGAATGAAGCATAGCCAAGCACGTCGTTGCCTGCGGCTGCGTCCACCGCTACCAGGATCGGGTAGCGCTGGGCCTGGCGGGCGTCGAACCAGGCCTGGCGATTGGCTAGATCAACGGGTTGTTCATTCCAGATCGCCGTGGTGTTGAGCACGGCGTCGTTGTAGATGTCGCGAATGCCCGGCAGATCGGCAGTTTCGGCATCACGAATCAGGTAAGTCATGGCAGGTTCTCGAACGTCTACGAAGTGTTGTCAGGTTAAATGGTTACCAGCCCGCGCACACCTTCGGCTTCCATGTTTTCACCGCGTCCGGCCTGGACGATTTCGCCGCGGGACATCACCAGGTACTGGTCGGCAAGTTCGGCGGCAAAGTCGTAGAACTGCTCGACCAGAAGGATGGCCATGTCGCCACGGGCGGCCAGTTTGCTGATGACTGCGCCGATTTCCTTGATCACCGAGGGCTGGATGCCTTCGGTTGGCTCATCGAGGATCAGCAGGCGTGGCTGACTGGCCAGGGCGCGGCCGATCGCCAGTTGCTGTTGCTGGCCACCGGAGAGGTCACCGCCACGGCGATGTTTCATTTGCAGCAGTACCGGGAATAGTTCGTAGATGAACGGCGGGACGCTTCTGGCCTGGCTGGCGCTGAAGCGCGACAGGCCCATCAGCAGGTTCTCTTCGACGCTCAGGCGCGGGAAAATCTCCCGGCCCTGGGGGACATAGGCGATACCGGCTTGCACCCGTTGATGCGGCTTGAGTGCGGTGATGGCCTGGCCCTCCCAGTGCACGCTGCCTTCACGGGTGGGCAGCAGGCCCATCAGGCAGCGCAGCAGGGTGGTCTTGCCGACGCCGTTGCGGCCCAGAAGGCAGGTCACTTCGCCGACCCTGGCCTCGAAAGACAGACCGCGCAGGATGTGGCTGCCGCCGTAGTATTGGTGCAGTGAGTCGATTTTCAGCATGGTGTTGTCCTTGGTTGGCCTTTTCGCGGGGCAAGCCCGCTCCCACCGAGCCCCCCCTGTGGGAGCGGGCTTGCCCCGCGATGCTTTAAATTACCTACCCAGATAAACCTCAATAACCCGATCCTCAGCCTGCACCTGTTCCAGCGAACCCTCTGCCAGCACACTACCCTGGTGCAGCACGGTGACATGGTCGGCAATGCTGCCGACAAAGCCCATGTCGTGCTCGACCACCATCAGTGAGTGCTTGCCGGCCAGGCCCTTGAACAGTTCGGCGGTGAACTCGGTTTCAGCGTCGGTCATGCCCGCCACCGGCTCGTCGAGCAGCAGCAGTTGCGGGTCTTGCATCAACAGCATGCCGATCTCCAGGAATTGCTTCTGGCCGTGCGAGAGCAAACCAGCCGGGCGTTGAGCAGAGGCGGTCAGGCGAATGGTGTGGAGGATTTCGTCGATACGGTCCCTTTGTTCACCACTCAGGCGTGCAATCAGGCTGGCGAGTACCGACTTGTCGGCCTTCTGCGCCAGTTCCAGGTTCTCGAACACACTCAAGGCCTCGAACACCGTCGGCTTCTGGAACTTGCGCCCGATGCCGGCCTGGGCGATCTGTACTTCGCTCATGCGCGTCAGGTCGAGGGTATCGCCGAACCAGGCCTTGCCGCTGCTGGGGCGGGTCTTGCCGGTGATCACATCCATCAGGGTGGTTTTACCCGCGCCGTTAGGGCCGATGATGCAGCGCAATTCGCCGACGCCGATGTACAGATTCAGCGCATTGAGTGCCTTGAATCCGTCGAAGCTGACGCTGATGTCCTCCAGCGTCAGAACGGTACCGTGGCGGGCATCCAGGCCTGCGCCGCGCACCTGGCCAAGGCCGATGGCATCGCGGCCGCTGCCGGCGTCGAGGATCGGTTCGAGCATGAATTCCGGGTGCACCGGTGGCAGTGGTATGGCTCTCATTGCTCGCCCCTTTTCTTCAGCAGTCCGACTACGCCTTTGGGCAGGTACAAGGTGACCACAATGAACAGCGCTCCCAGGCAGAACAGCCAGTACTCGGGAAACGCCACGGTGAACCAGCTCTTCATGCCATTGACCAGACCGGCGCCGAGCAACGGGCCGATCAGGGTGCCGCGCCCACCGAGGGCCACCCACACGGCGGCTTCGATGGAGTTGGTCGGCGACATTTCACTGGGGTTGATGATGCCCACCTGCGGTACATACAGCGCACCAGCCAGGCCGCAGAGCACGGCGCTGAGCACCCAGACGAACAGCTTGAAACCACGCGGGTCGTAGCCACAGAACATCAGCCGGTTCTCGGCGTCGCGCAGCGCGGTCAGCACCCGGCCGAACTTGCTCCGGGCCAGGCGCCAGCCGAGGTACAGGCTGACCACCAGCAGCGCGACGGTCAGCAGGAACAGCACCGCGCGGGTGCTTTGCGCAGTGATCGGAAAACCGAGGATGCTGCGAAAGTTGGTAAAGCCGTTGTTGCCGCCAAAACCGGTCTCGTTGCGAAAGAACAAGAGCATGCCGGCGAAGGTCAGGGCCTGGGTCATGATCGAGAAATACACGCCCTTGATCCGCGAGCGGAAGGCGAAGAAGCCGAACACCAACGCCAGCAATCCGGGCGCCAGCACCACCAGGCACAGGGCCCAGGCAAAGTGCTGGGTGCCGGCCCAGTACCAGGGCAGTTCGGTCCACGACAGGAAGGTCATGAACGCCGGCAGGCCATCGCCCGCCGCCTCGCGCATCAGGTACATGCCCATGGCATAGCCGCCGAGGGCGAAGAACAGCCCGTGACCCAGCGACAGCAATCCGGCATAGCCCCAGACCAGATCCAGTGCCAGGGCGACAATGGCGTAGCAGAGAATCTTGCCGACCAGGGTCAGGGTATAGGCCGAGACCTGTAGGCCATGGCCGTCGGGTAGCAACGACAACAACGGCAGGGCCAGCAGCACCAGCAGGACAACAGCAGCAATGGCCACCGTCCAGCGCGGGCCGGCTTTCTGGCTGGCGGTAACAAGCAGAGGCTGGTTCATCAGTCGATTACCCGTCCCTTGAGGGCGAAGAGGCCTTGCGGGCGTTTCTGGATGAACAGAATAATCAGCGCAAGGATGAGGATCTTGCCGAGCACCGCACCGATCTGCGGCTCCAGCAGTTTGTTGGCTATCCCCAGGCCGAAGGCGGCCCAGAGGCTACCGGCCAGTTGCCCGACGCCGCCGAGCACCACCACCAGGAAGGAATCGATGATGTAGCTCTGGCCCAGGTCCGGGCCGACGTTGCCGATCTGGCTCAGGGCCACGCCGCCGAGCCCGGCGATGCCCGACCCGAGGCCAAAGGCGAGCATGTCCACGCGCCCGGTGGGCACGCCGCAGCAGGCGGCCATGTTGCGGTTCTGGGTGACGGCACGCACGTTCAGGCCCAGGCGCGTACGGTTGAGCAGCAGCCAGGTCAGCAACACCACGAACAGGGCGAAGCCGATGATCACCATGCGGCTGTAGGGCAGGACCAGGTTCGGCAGCACCTGAATACCGCCGGAGAGCCAGCCCGGGTTGGCCACTTCGACGTTCTGCGCGCCAAACAGCAGGCGGATGGCCTGGATCAGGATCAGGCTGATGCCCCAGGTCGCCAGCAGGGTTTCCAGCGGGCGACCGTACAAGTGACGGATCACCGTGCGTTCCAGCAGCATGCCGACCCCGGCACTGACGGCGAAGGCCACCGGCAGGGCAATCAGCGGATAGAACTCGATGGCGCTTGGTGCGTAGCGCTGGATCAGCACCTGCACCACATAGGTGGCGTAAGCGCCGAGCATCAGCATCTCGCCGTGGGCCATGTTGATCACCCCGAGCAGGCCGAAGGTGATTGCCAGGCCCAGGGCGGCCAACAGCAGGATCGAGCCCAGCGACAGGCCGCTGAAGGCCTGGCCGAGTAGTTCACCGACCAGCAGCTTGCGCTTGACCTGGGCCAGGCTGGTTTCGGCGGCGGTGCGGACACTGGCGTCGGTTTCTACGCCAGGTTCAAGCAGCGATTCGAGGCGGGTGCGGGCCATCGGGTCGCCGGTTTCACCGAGCAGACGTACGGCGGCCAGGCGTACGGCTGGGTCGCTGGCTGCCAGTTGCAGGTTGGCCAGGGCCAGGCCGAGGGCTGCGTGCACGGCGGCATCGGTTTCAGTGGCGAAGCGTCGGTCGAGGAAGGCGACTTGTGGCGGCTGGGCGCTTTTTTGCAGCTGTTGGGCGGCGGCCAGACGCACCTTGGCGTCGTCGCTGAGTAATTGATGGCTGGCCAGGGCGTTATCGACGAGCCCGCGCAGGCGATTGTTCAGGCGCAGCTTGCGGTTGTCGCTGGCGCTGAGGCGGCCCTGCTGCAGGGAAGTCAGCAGTTCCAGGCGAGCCGGGTCGGGTTGTGCTGCCCAGTCCTGAAGCAGGCGGGCCTGGTCGTTGGCCTTGGCGGCGATGAAGTAGTCGGCATCGCTGGCCTGGGCGGCCAGGGGCAGCAGTAGAAGACTGAGGAAAAGGTACAGGAGAGCCTTGGGCATGACGGTTTCCTTGTGGGGTGCTTTGGGGCCTCTTCGCGGGGCAAGCCCGCTCCCACCGGGGTTGTGTATCCCCCCTGTGGGAGCGGGCTTGCCCCGCGATGAACTCAGTTACCCTTCACCGCATAATCCGGCCGCTTGTCATTACCCGGAATGAACGGGCTCCACGGCTGCGCCCGCAGCGGCTGCTCGGTCTCCCAGACCACATTGAACTGCCCGTCATCCTGGATCTCGCCGATCATCACCGGCTTGTGCAGGTGGTGGTTGGTCTTGTCCATGGTCAGGGTGTAACCCGACGGTGCCTTGAAAGTCTGCCCGGCCAGGGCTTCGCGAACCTTGTCGACATCGGTGGTGCCAGCCTTCTCGACTGCCTGGGCCCACATGTGGATACCGACGTAGGTGGCTTCCATCGGATCGTTGGTCACCGCCTTGTCGGCGCCCGGCAGGTTCTTGGCCTTGGCGTAGGCTTTCCAGTCGGCGACGAACTGGCTGTTGACCGGGTTGTCCACCGACTCGAAGTAGTTCCATGCTGCCAGATGCCCCACCAACGGCTTGGTGTCGATCCCGCGCAGTTCTTCTTCACCCACGGAGAAGGCCACCACCGGCACGTCGGTGGCTTTCAGACCCTGGTTGGCCAGTTCTTTGTAGAACGGCACGTTGGAGTCGCCGTTGACCGTGGAGATCACCGCCGTCTTGCCGCCTGCCGAGAACTTCTTGATGTTGGCGACGATGGTTTGATAGTCGCTGTGGCCAAACGGCGTGTACACCTCTTCGATGTCCTTGTCGGCCACGCCCTTGCTGTGCAGGAAGGCGCGCAGGATCTTGTTGGTGGTGCGTGGATAGACATAGTCGGTGCCGAGCAGGAAGTAGCGCCTGGCCGCGCCGCCGTCTTCGCTCATCAGGTACTCCACCGCCGGGATCGCCTGCTGGTTCGGCGCGGCGCCGGTGTAGAAGACGTTCGGCGACATTTCTTCGCCTTCGTACTGCACCGGGTAGAACAGCAGGCCGTTGAGCTCTTCGAACACTGGCAGCACCGACTTGCGTGACACCGAGGTCCAGCAACCGAACACCACCGCGACCTTGTCCTGAGTCAGCAGCTGGCGGCCTTTCTCGGCGAACAGCGGCCAGTTCGACGCCGGGTCGACCACCACCGGTTCCAGCAGCTTGCCGTTGACGCCACCCTTGGCGTTGATCTGCTCGATGGTCATCAAGGCCATGTCCTTGAGCGAGGTCTCGGAAATCGCCATGGTCCCGGACAGCGAATGCAGGATGCCGACCTTGATGGTCTCGGCGGCCTGAATGCTCCAGCTAAGACCCATCGCCGCGATGGACGCGCTGAGGGTGAAGGCCTTGATCAGACTGCGACGCTTCATAGTGCTCTCTCCGTTGAGTTCGAATGTGCGGGTAAGGCAGATGGCGACTTCGGGAGAGAGCTTTAGCAAGGGCTGTGCCGGAACCGCCGAGGGCTCTGGCACGGGCATTGAGCGGCGTGGAGGCGAATACTTGCACCGGCCTGGGGCTGAACGGGGGAGGCGGTGCAGCCGGTTGCGCCGCGCTGGTGCGCAACCGGCTGGGGGTCAGTTCTGCTGGGTTGCCAACGCTTGGCGATTGCGCCGCACGAACTGATAGGTCACGGCCAGCAACAGGAACCACAGCGGCGTGACGATCAATGCCTGACGGGTGTCGCTCTCCAGGCTCAGCAGCACCAGGATGAAGGCGAAGAAGGTCAGGCACACGTAGCACATCAAACGTCCGCCGGGCATCTTGTACTTCGACGCCTGATGCAGGGCCGGGCGGTTTTTGCGGAAGCTCAGGTACGACAGCAGGATCAGGGTCCAGACGAACATGAACAGGATCGCCGACACCGTGGTCACCAGGGTGAAGGCTTCGATCAGGTCCGGAATCACGTACATCAGCGCCGCGCCGAGCAACAGGCAGGTGCAGGAGAAGTACAAGCCGTTGGCCGGTACCTTGCGGCTGGACAGGTGCTCGAAGCTGCGCGGCGCATCGCCTTGCTGGGCCAGGCCGAACAGCATGCGGCTGGTGGAGAACACGCCGCTGTTGGCCGAAGAGGCGGCCGAGGTCAGCACCACGAAGTTGATGATGCTCGCCGCCGCAGGCAGTCCCGCCAGCACGAACAGTTCAACGAACGGGCTCTTGCCCGGCACCACGTCACGCCATGGTGTCACCACCATGATGGTGATCAGCGCCAGGACGTAGAAGATGATGATCCGCACCGGAATCGAGTTGATTGCACGCGGCAGGGTGCGCTCGGGGTTCTTCGCCTCGGCGGCAGTGGTACCCACCAGCTCGATACCGACGAAGGCAAACACGGCAATCTGGAAGCCGGCGAAGAAGCCCATCAGGCCATGGGGGAACATGCCGTCATCGTTCCACAGGTTGGCCAGGTTGGCGGTACGTCCGGCTGGCGATTCGAAGCCGACCAGGACCATGTACAGGCCAGTGCCGACCAGGGCGAGAATCGCAACGATCTTGATCATGGCAAACCAGAACTCGATCTCGCCGAACATCTTCACCGTGATCAGGTTCAGCGACAGCAACAGGCCGACACACGCCAGCGCCGGCGCCCACTGCGGCAGATCGGGAAACCAGAACTGTGAGTAGGCGGAGATGGCAATGACGTCGGCGATACCGGTGATGATCCAGCAGAACCAGTAGGTCCAGCCGGTGAAATAGCCCGCCCAGGGACCGAGCAGGTCGGCGGAGAAGTCGATGAACGACTTGTATTCCAGGTTCGACAGCAGCAGTTCGCCCATGGCGCGCATGACGAAGAACAGCATGAAGCCGATGATCATGTAGACGAAGATGATCGACGGGCCGGCGAGGCTGATGGTCTTGCCCGAGCCCATGAACAGCCCGGTGCCGATGGCGCCACCGATGGCGATCAGCTGAATATGGCGGTTGGAGAGGCTGCGTTCGAGGTGTTCGTGTTCGTCAGGCGTGGGGTGTTGCGGGGACAGGTTCGCGGTCATAGGCTCGGCATTCCGTTCAGTACAGTTCTCTTGTGCGCGCTAGGCTAACACGCGCCTTCCTGGCGCAACCGCGACAATACGTCTCAAGACCAAAGCGTGGTTGACGGTGATCAACGCTTGCGCATCAAGCCGATAAAGAACAGGCCGCCGATGGCTGCGGTGGCGATACCGATGGGCAGGTCCTCCGGCGAAATCAGCGTGCGCGCGGCCACATCGACCCAGATCAGGAACAGGCTGCCGAGCAGCAGGCACACCGGCAGCAGGCGCGTGTGTTCGGCACCGACCAGGCGCCGGGCAATGTGCGGGACCATCAGGCCGACAAAGCCGATGGAACCACTGATCGCCACCAGCACCCCAGTCAGCAGTGAGCAGATCAGGAAGGCCACCAGGCGCACCGAGCGCGCATTCAAGCCGAGGGTCACCGCCGTCTGTTCGCCAGCCATCAGCGCATTCAGCGCGCGGGCCATGCCCAGCAACAGGGTCAGGCCCAGCAGCACGCTGATGGCCGGGATCGGCAGCAGCTCCCAGCGCGCCAGGCCCAGGCCGCCGAGCATCCAGAACATCACCGCGGAGCTGGCGCGGTGGTCGCCGAGAAACAGCAACAGGTTGGCGATGGCCATCATCACAAAGGCCACCGCCACGCCGCACAGCAGCAGGCGGTCGCTGTCCAGGCGGCCATGGCGGCTGGCAATCGCCAGCACCAGCAGCATGCTGCACAGGGCGCCGACAAAGGCGGCCAGCGGCAAGGTCAGCACGCCGAGTACTTCACCGATGTGCAGCACCACCAGCACCGCACCGAGCGTGGCACCGGAGGTTACGCCGAGCAGGTGCGGGTCGGCCAAGGGATTGCGCGTCGTTGCCTGCAGCACCGCACCGATCATTGCCAGGCCACCACCGACCAGTGCTGCCAGGAGCATGCGCGGCACGCGGATAAGCCAGACGATATGTTCCTGGCCGGTGCTCCAGGCGGGGGCTTCGGGGGCAATGCCGAAGACCTTGAACAGCAGCACCCGCCATACCACCTCGACTGGTACCGGCGCGGCGCCAAAACCCAGCGACACCACGCAGGACACCAGCAGCAGGCCAATCAGCCCGAGCAACAGCAGGCGATAGCGGCTCATGTGTCGTGCAGGCCGGCGGCGATGACTTCGATGGCCTCGACGTTTTCCAGGCTCGGCGTGGCGCCGACGTAGGGAATCACCACGAAGCGCTTGTTGCGGATTGCCGCCACTGATTGCAGGGCCGGGTGCTGTTCGAGGAATGCCTGCTTCTGCGCGGCGCTGATTTCGCCATAGTCGACGATGACAATCACTTCAGGGTTGCGCTCGACCACGCTCTCCCAGTTCACCCGCGTCCAGCTGGCCTCGATATCGTCCAGTACGTTGCGGCCACCGGCAGCGTCGATCAGCGCTTGCGGCATGCCCAGGCGCCCGGAGGTCATGGCGCGGTCTTCGCCGCTGTCATACAGGAACACCCGTGGGCGCTGTGCGGGCAGTTGTTGCTGCACGACAGCGATGCGCTGCTGCATCTGGCCGATCAACTGCTCGGCGCGGTCCTGCACGTCGAAGATCCGGCCCAGGTTGCGCAGGTCGTTGTAGGTGTCGTCGAGGCTGGCTGCCGGACGCTTCATGACGAAGGCACAGGACTCGGTCAATTCGTACACCGGGATGTCCAGCGGCGCCAGGGTCTGCGGGGTCAGGTCGCCGCCGACGCGCATGCCGTAGTCCCAGCCGGCGAAGAAGAAGTCGACATTGGCGTTGAGCAGGGTTTCCACCGACGGGTACTTGCTGGCCAGCTCCGGCAGGCCAGCGAGTTCTTTGCGCAGCTCAGGAGTGACCGCCTTCCAGCCGCTGACACCGCTGTAGCCGACCATGCGCTGGCGCAGGCCGAGGGCGAGCATCATCTGGGTCATGTTGATGTCGTGACTCAGGGCATGCGTCGGGGCCTTGTTGAAGGTCACCTGGCGGTTGCAGCTCTGGATGGTCAACGGGTACTGGGTCGCCTGGGCGAAGGCGCTGCTGCTGGCGAGCAGGCCCAGCAGCATAAGCAGGGTGGTTCGAATCATCGCTGGGTTATCCAGGTAAGGCGTGGGTGGTCGGCGAGCGGGTGGCGGTCGATCAGTGCCTGTACCCCGAAGACCTCGTGCAGCAACTCGGTGGTGAGCACTTCGCTCGGCGTGCCGCTGGCGACGATGCGCCCGTGGTCCAGCACATACAGGCGATCACAGAAAGCGGCGGCCAGATTCAGGTCATGGATGCTCGCAAGGGTGCCGATACCCAGGCACCGTACCTGCTGCAACAGCTCCAGCTGATAACGCGGATCGAGGTGGTTGGTCGGCTCGTCGAGGATCAACAGTTGCGGCTGCTGAACCAGCGCGCGGGCGAGAATTACCCGCTGCTTTTCACCTCCTGACAGGCTGGCAAAACTGTGGTCGTCGAAACCCTCCAGACCGACCGCCTGCAGTGCGGATTTGACCAAACGGCGGTCTTCGTCGTTGTCGCCGTCGAACAGGCCCTTGTGCGGCGTGCGACCCATGGCGACGACTTCCTCGACGTTGAGGCCGAAGGCATCGGGAAATTCCTGCAGGACCACAGCGATACGCTGGGCACACCAGCGCGGCGATTGCCGCCACAGGTCGTGTTGATCCAGACACACCTGGCCACGCTCGGGCTTGTTGAAGCGATAAGCACAACGCAGCAGGCTGGTCTTGCCGCTGCCGTTGGGGCCGATCAGGCCGACGAACTCCCCCGCCCTGACCTGCAGATCGACCGCGCGCAGCTGGAACTGGTGATGACAATGGCCGTGGCCCAGGGGCGACCAGTGCAGGTCGCTGATACTCAGGGTACTCATGACAGTCCTGGCGAAAGCGGGCGCGTATGTTAGCAGCTGCCTGTGCAGGGGGGCAGTCGGTGGGAGCGGGCTTGCCCCGCGATTGCGGTTTGTCAGCCATATCGCATCGCGGGGCAAGCCCGCTCCCACAGGCGCACGTCAGGCTACTTTCAGTTTCCGTGACAACACTCCCCAGTCCAACACCCAAACCGCAAGCAGCGAAATGCCCACCAATGGAAATGCCACCCCTAACCCAATCATGATCACGATTGCAGTCTTCCAGCGCGGCAGGTCATGACGCAGTGGCGGTACGCCAAGACCACCTTCGGGACGACGCTTCCACCACATCACCAGCCCGCTGACCGAGCCCAGCAGGATCATCAGGCACACCAACAGAATGATGATCTGGTTGAGCGCACCGAACATCTTGCCCTCATGCAGCATCACCCCAAGCTCGGTGGCGCGGGCAACGTTGTTGTAATCCTGCCAGCGCACATCCACCAGGACCTTGCCGGTGTACTGGTCGACATGCAGGGTGGCGTCGTTGCGTGGGTCGTCGGCGAATACGGCAATGGTGTATACGCCGTCGGCGCTGGTCGGCAGGGTGATGCTGTAGCCGGGTTCGATCGCGCGGGTGCTGGCCAGGTCCTGGACTTGCTGCAGGCTGACTTGCGGGGCCGCCGGTGCACTTGCCCCCATGCTGTGCCCGACATGTTCGGCATGCGCGCCCGACTGCGGTATGGGGGTGTTTTCCATGGCCCAGGGTACGGTCTGGCGCGTTGCGCTGTTGAGCTCGCGAGCCTGTTGATCGGACTTGGGCACATCGTTCCACATCGCTGCCGGGAAGGTGTTCCAGACATCGGCATAGTGTTTGCCCCAGAAACCGGTCCAGGTCATGCCGCTGAGCAGCATCAACAGCAGCAGGGCCGAACCCCAGAACCCGGTGACCGCGTGCAGGTCGCGCCATAGCAGGCGTCCGCGGGCATTCAGGCGTGGCCAGAGCACGCCGGCGCTAAGCTTGCCGCGCGGCCACCAGAGGTACAGACCGGACACCACCAGGACGATGCCCCAGCCTGCGGCCAGCTCCACCAGACGATCGCCGACGGTGCCGATCATCAGCTCGCCATGCAGGGCACGGGCGACCGCTTGCAGGTTGCTTTTCGCGTCTTGCTCGCCCAGCACGTTGCCGTCGTAGGGGTTGATGAACACATTCAGTTCACGACCTGCATCCTGAACCACAAACTGCGCGCTACGGTCGGCGGCCACCGCTGGCAGGTACTGGCTGACCTGGCCCTTGGGGTAAACCTGGTGCACTTGCTGCAGCAAGCTGTCGGCGCTTTGTGTGTGGTGCCCGGCCTCGACCACCATCAAGTCGCGGTAGAGCAACGGATCAAGCTGCGGTTTGAACAGATAGATGATCCCGGTAATCGCCAGCAGGATCATGAACGGGGCGACGAACAGCCCAGCATAAAAGTGCCAACGCCAGGCCAGGTTGTAAAAACTGATCGGCGGTTTGCTCATGGTGTGCTCCCATGTTGTGCAGAGAAGGCGCGATCGCTGATCGCGCCCCGGTGATGGATCAGAAACTCAGGTCGACTTTGGTCCAGAGCGTGCGCCCCGGCTCATTGATGGCCTGTGGATCGCTCGCGGGATAACCAAAGCCGGCATTACCCGCCAGGTTCAGATGTTCGGCGTAAGCCTTGTCGAACAGGTTGTCGACCCCCGCACTGAGCTTCAGGTGCGTGCTGACCTTGTAGCTGCCATTGAGCGAAAACACCCCGAAACCCGCGCTTTTTTCATAGTCCTTGCCGACCACGTTGCCGTAGCCCTCGGCGACGCGGTTCTGCGCGGCGACGAGCCGCCACAACGCCCCGGCGCTCCAGTCGTCGCGGCTGTAGGTCAGCCCCAGGCGGCTCTCCAGGGGTGGCATCTGTGGTAGCGCCGTGCCATCACTGCTGTTCTTGCCCCAAGCGTAGGCCAGGGTTGCGTCGGCTTTCCAGTTGGAGGTCAACATATACGCTGCCCCCAGTTCGCCTCCCATGATCCGCGCGTCGACGTTCTGCGCCCGCGAGCTGCTCTTGCCCATCATGTTCGTGCGGTAGTCGAAGAGGATGTAGTCGCGGATCTGTCCGACATAGCCTGACGCCCAGGCTTGCAGATTTTCGTTCTGGTACTGGATGCCGAAGTCCAGCTGGGTGGTTTTCTCCGGTTTGATGCTGTCGAAGGCATTGACCGAACCGGCTGGCCCCGATTTGGGCGAGAACAGCTCCCAGTAGTCGGGGAAGCGCTCGGCATGGCCGAGGCCAACGTAGGTGGTGGCAGGGATCTCGACGAGGTCATGCTCGTAGCGGACAAAACCGCTGGGCAGGGTGTCTGCGCGTGTATCGCCGTTGGTGGCGCTGGTTTCCCGGTAGTCCTTGGCCGAGGCACGGTCCAGGCGCGCGCCGGTGATCACGCGGTCCTGCTCGGCGGCATACCAGGTCAGTTCGCCGAACGCGCCGTAGTTGTGGAAGTCGGCGTCTTTGGTCCAGGGCATCTCCTTGTGCACGTCAATGCCCATGCCGCCGCGCTTGCGGTGTTCGTTGGTCTGCGCATCGACGCCGGCGATCAATTGCAGCTCGCTCCAGCGCCAGGTGCCCTTGATCCGGCCGCCCAGGGTGCGGCGGTCGACGTTGCTGACCATCGGCATACCCATCATCCCCGTGCCCGAGGGCGTGCGCAGGGTGTAGTTGTCCATCACGTGGTCGGCGTAGTTGTAGTAGACCTGGGCTTCAAGCTTGTCCCAGACCTCGCCAATGTTGGACTTCTCAAAGCGCAGGCCGAGGCTTTCGCGCTTGAACTGCGAGCCGTCCATGCCGCGCCCGGCGTAACGGGCTTCGCCGTCGCCCTTGCCGGCCGTGAGTTCCACCAGGGTGTCGGCATCGGGTGTCCAGCCCAGGGCCACGTCGCCATTCCACTTGTCCCAGCGCGACGGCACGGTGTCGCCATTGCCGTCTTCGTAATCATCCGAGTGCGATTGGTTGCCGACAAAGCGTACGTAGCCAAGCGCGTTGCCCGCAGCGGTGTCGACGACTTTGTCGAAGCGGCCGTTGGAGCCGGCCAGCAGGCTGGCGTTGACCCGGCTGCCCAGCTCACCGAATTTCTCCGGGTCACGGTCAAAGAGGATGGTTCCGGCCGATGCGCCTGGGCCCCAGATCACGCTTTGCGGGCCTTTGATCACGGTCAGGCGATCATAGGTTTCCGGCGAGATGTAAGAGGTGGGGGCGTCCATCCGGTTGGGGCAGGCGCCGAGCATCACGCCGCCGTTGGTGAGGATGTTCAGGCGCGAGCCGAACATGCCGCGCAGTACCGGGTCGCCATTGGTGCCGCCGGCGCGGATCGCGGAAAAGCCGGGGATGGTTTTCAGGTAGTCGGCGCCATCGCTGGCCGGCACCGGTTGGCGTGGGTCCTTGGGGTTGGTGACGATGGTCAGGGGCGAGCTGGGGGCGACGGCGGTGATCACCGTCGGGCTCAGTTCGGGGGCGTCGTGAGCGTGCTCGTCATGCGGCTGGCTGGCGGCCAGGGCGAAAGGGCTGAGCAGGGTGCCGCAGATCACGGCGAGGGTCCCGCGCAGGGACAAACGAAAGACAGCAGTACAGCTGGACATAGTGATTCCAACATCGATCAGTCATGAAGGCGCGCAAGGTCAGCGGCAAGGTGCCGGAGCCTTGAGTGCGGAAAGTGTTTTCAGACAGCGATGAAGGACGGTGGGGCGCGGGTTCGGGCCCCGGGGAAAACAGTCTGCCGGGCATGGCCCTGGCGGGGCTGGACGATCAGGCTGCTGCTGGCAGGCGCCGCTTCGGTATTGAGCAGGCTCAGGGCCTGCGGCAGTGCCGGGCAGTGGAAGAACAGGCTGCAGTAGCCACATTTCTCCCAGATCACATGCAGCGATGGACTGCTGTTGTGATGGCTGTCGCCATGGCAATCAGCGCTGCTGTCCATGCTCATGGACATGCTCATGCCCATGTCTTTCGACATGGCACGGTGATCCATCGGCATCGACTGGGAAACCAGTGGGCCGATAAAGATCATCAACATGGCGAACAGGCTCAGCCAGCTGCCGCGCACCCTTCTGGAGTCAGGGCGCGCGTGGCGGGTGAGGCTGCTGCGGGCGATGCTCATGGCGAGCAGCGTTCAGCGGTCAGTGATTGTGTACTTCACCTTCGGGCGCTTGCTTCTGCACCGTGACTTCGACGGTGATATCGCCTGCGTTCTTGAAATGCAGGGTCAACGGGAAGCGCTTGCCGTCAGTCAGCAGGCTGCGGTCTTTGGGTTGCATCAGCATCACGTGGTAGGCACCGGGGGCGAACACCAGGTCTTTGCCTGGGGCCACTTCGACGCTCTGTACCTGCTGCATTTTCATCAGGCCGTCTTTGTGCACATGCTCATGCAACTGGGCATCGTCGCTGATCGGGCTGTCGACACGGAGCAGCGTATCGGCGGCAGTACCGTTGTTATGGATGACGAAGTAGGCAGCAACGTTAGGGGCGTTGGGCGGCAGTTCCTGCGACCACGGATGGGCGATATGCAGATCACCCTTGGTGTATTCGTGGGCAGTGGCAAAGGTTGCCGGCAGCAACAGGGCGGCCAGCAGCAGGGCGTTCTTGAACATGGTGATTCTCCAGTCGATTCAGGTTCGCAGCAGTGAGCGTAGTGAAATCAGGCCAGAGGGGAGGCGCGCGGATTCAGCGCCGGCCACAGCTGACGCGGGGTCGGCTGGTTGGCGCTGAGCAGGATCCTGGGCGGTGCAAAGTCCTGGGCAGGCAGCAGCAAGCGTGGCGGATGCCCTGGCAGTGCCAACAGTGGCGCGGCCCCGGAACAGCACCAGCAATGCTGCATGGTCGAGTGGTCATCGTTCTGTTGGCTGCCGTCCGGCGAGCCTAGAGAAATGGCGATCAGCTTGGTGCCGCCAGTGGAGCAGAACGCGCCCCAGAGCAACTGTTCGCTCTGGCTTTTTGGCGCGGCAGCGGACAACGGCATGGCCAGCAGATTGAACAGCACTGCAAAGCAGGCGATCCAGGCATGGGCAAGCCGATGTGATGGCATGGAGAGATCCGGTCAGGAATCGAATGGTGGCTATTTAGCCAGAGTTGAAAGTATATGTAAAAAAGCCGGGCATGCGATGAAGTGTCGCACGGTGGGAGCAACTGTCTTGGCCTAGTGCTTTGTAAAGCAGCCTCTGTGGTGGGAGCGGGCTTGCCCCGCGATGCGATTTGACTGACAGCATGCGATCGCGGGGCAAGCCCGCTCCCACGGCAAGCCTGCTCCCACCAAAGTCGTCAGACGGCCTTGTTGCGGCCCATCAAACCACGCACGGTCTCCTGCAGGTCGGCCGGGAGCACCACGACTTTGGCGTTGTCGCTGCCGGCCAGGTTTTCCATCGCACCGATGTAGCGCTCGCCCAGCAAGTACATCGCCGGGGTGATCTCGCTGCCAACCGCGTCCCTGACCAGGGTGATTGAACGGGCCGAGGCTTCGGCCAGGTTGATCTGCGCTTCGGCATCGAGCTTGGCCGATTGCAGGCGGGCTTCGGCTTCGAGAATGGCCGCCTGCTTGGCACCTTCGGCACGGGTGACATCGGCTTTACGTTCACGCTCGGCAGCGGCCTGACGTTCCATGGCCGACTGCATGTTTTCCGAAGGCTTGATGTCCTGGATCTCGACCGAGCGGACGGTCACGCCCCAGTCTTCGGTCTGCTCCGACATCGCTTCGCGCAGACGGGCCTTGATCTGTTCGCGGCTGGAGAGGGCTTCGTCCAGATCCATGGCGCCGACAATGGCACGCAACGAGGTCATGGTCAGGCTGGTCACCGCGTAGGTGAAATCCTGCACCCCGTAGGCGGCTTTCTGCGGGTCGACGACCTTGGCGAAGCACAGCGCGTTGGCGACGATGACGGCGTTGTCGCGGGTGATGATTTCCTGTTGCTGCACGTCGAGGATGATGTCCTTGGTCGGCAGGCGGTAGGCGACCACGTCCATGTAGGGAATGACGATGTTCAGGCCGGGCTTGAGGGTGGCGTGGTAGCGACCCAGGCGCTCGACGATCCACTCCTCGCCCTGAGGCACGATGCGCACCCCTTTGAACAGGGTAATGATGACGAACGCGGCGATAGTGGCGGCGACGATAAGGCTGGTCATGTATCAAGCTTTCCTTTTGCTGATCAGGCCCGGGTGACCCGGGCAGTATTGCCTTCGATGGCAGTGATGCGTACGCGCTCGCCCGACGGGATCTCGGCATCGGCGACGCAGATCCATTCCTCGTTGCCGAGGATAGGCTTCTGGAAGCGCACACGGCCCTTGGTGAACTCGGAGACCGTGGCGGTGAGCAGGCCGACTTCGCCGATCACGTTGTCGGCGGTCCAGCGGGTGTCCGGCTTCTTCTTGCGAAACACCTTGAACCACAGCAGCGTGGTGATGGACGAGAGCGCTACCCAGAGCAGCACCTGCATGTCGAGCTGCAGGCTCGGGGCCAGGTAGGCGATGAACGACACCAGCACAGCGCCGATGCCGAACCAGAGAATGAAGAAGGTCGGCAGCACGAGTTCGAGCACAACCAGGCCGAAACCGAACACCAGCCAGATCCACCATTGCATTTCCATATGGGCGAATTCTTCCAGGGGGAGAGGGCGTAGTGTAAGGCAGGGGGGGACGATTGAGCCATTCAGAAAAGTCTGAAACAGCAGGTAGGGCGCATCGAAAGCTTCAGATTTCGCGTCTTTAGAAACTATCTTACGGATGTCGTATGGCCGCCGCCCGCGGATCTCTTCCGTATAGGCCTAGATCAGTCGCCGTAATTTGTAGGAGCGGATTCATCCGCGAAGGACTGCCTCGCAGTCCCTTTTTTGGGGCCGCATCGCGACCCTTCGCGGATGAATCCGCTCCTACGACAAGCCTTGTATCCTGTGTGGCTTGCCCCGCAATTTCGTTACAGGTCGAGTGCAGCGACCATCTCATCGACAGTAAAGAACTCCCTATCGACCACCGGCAACTCAGGCCGCTTCAGCACCAGCACAGGTACACCACGCTCTCTTGCGACTTCCAGCTTGGGCTCAGTCGCACCGCTGCCACTGTTTTTGCTGATCAGCACATCAATCTGCCGACGCTCGAACAACGCACGTTCGTCTTCGAGGTGAAACGGCCCGCGTGCGCCGATCACTTCACAACGCTCATTTCCGGGACAGGCTTCCAGAGCACGCAAGGTCCAGAACTGCTGCTCCGGGATTTCGTCGAGATGCTGCAAGGGCTCGCGGCCAAGGGTGAACAGCGGACGCCGGAACGGCCGCAGCGCTTCGATCAATTCAGCCCAGTCGGCCACTTCGCGCCAGTCATCTCCGGCTTGCGCCTGCCAGGCCGGCCGTCGCAGGGCCCAGCAGGGAATGCCGGTTAGCTGTGCGGCGCGGGCTGCGTTGGCGCTGATCTGCGCAGCATAGGGATGGGTGGCGTCGATCAACAGGTCGATGTTTTCCGCGAGTAGATAAGCGGCCAAGCCCTCGGCCCCACCAAAACCGCCAACCCGCACCTGACATCTCAAGTCACTGGGCACCCGGCCAATCCCGGCCAGGCTGTAGACATGCGCAGGGCCTAGGGTACGGGCAATGGTCAATGCCTCGGTGACGCCGCCAAGCAGCAAGATACGCTTCATACAGTTGCTCGCCTCTCGGTGGGAGCGGGCTTGCCCCGCGATCGCATGTTGTCAGTCAAATCGCATCGCGAGGCAAGCTCGCTCCCACAGCAAGCTCGCTCCCACCGGGGTGAGCGGCATGGCCAACGATGGCGCCTTGCCGATCAATGGCAAACACTTCTACCTGCACCTGGGCAGGCACTACGCTGCGCGCAAAGGCCAGGGCATGGGCGCACACCGCATCACCCAGGGCGATACCTGCAGCGCTGGCCATGGCCAGGGCCTGCTGGCTGGTGTTGGCCTGGCGAATCGCCGCTTGCAAGTCGCTGTCGGCACCTATGGCTGCGGCCCACTCGGCCAGTTGCGGCAAGTCGATGCTGGAGTGGCGGCTGTGCAGGTCCATGTGGCCGGCGGCGAGTTTGCTGATCTTGCCGAAGCCGCCGCACAGGCTGAGTTTATCCACCGGCACTTTGCGCAGGTGTTTGAGTACTGCGCCGACGAAGTCGCCCATTTCGATCAGGGCGATTTCCGGCAGGTTGTAGACCCGGCGCATGGTGTCTTCGCTGGCGTTGCCGGTGCAGGCGGCGATGTGCAGGTAGCCGTTGGTTTTCGCCACATCGATACCTTGATGGATCGAGGCGATATAGGCCGAGCAGGAGAACGGCCGAACGATACCGCTAGTGCCAAGAATCGACAGGCCACCCAGAATGCCCAGGCGCGGGTTCATGGTTTTCAGCGCCAGGCTTTCGCCGTCCTGCACATTTACCGTGACTTCAAAACCGCCGTTGTACGCACACGCTTCGGCAAGCTGCTGCAGGTGCTCGGTCATCATCCGCCGTGGCACCGGGTTGATCGCCGGTTCGCCCACCGCCAGGACCAGACCGGGACGGGTCACGGTACCCACGCCTGTGCCAGCGACAAAGCGCACGCCGGGTTCAGCCTGCAGGCGCACGCGACTGTAGAGCAGGGCACCATGGGTAACATCGGGGTCGTCACCGGCATCCTTGAGGGTGCCGGCTTCGGCGCCGTCCTCGTGCAGGCGACAGAACTCCAGGCGCATTTGCACCTGCTTGCCCTTGGGCAAGGTGATCTGCACGGCGTCGCTCTGGGCACCGGTCAACAGCAGACGTGCCGCGGCAAGACTGGTGGCAGTGGCGCAGCTGCCGGTAGTCAGGCCGCTGCGCAGGGGGGCGGGTTGTTCCTGGGTCTCGTCACGCATCAACGGGCTTGATCGCTTCTAGCAGGGTGATCGGCAAGGCTTGGCGCCAGGTGTCGAACTCGCCCAAGGGTTGTGCCTGGGCGATATGGATGCGGGTCAGTTCGCCGCCATGTTGTTCACGCCAGTTGACCAGGGTCAGCTCGCTTTGCAGAGTCACTGCATTGGCCACCAGGCGGCCACCCGGGCGCAGTTGCGCCCAGCAATGTTGCAGCACGCCTTCACGGGTGACGCCGCCGCCGATGAAGATCGCATCCGGGCGCTCCAGCCCCTCCAGCGCCTGCGGAGCACGGCCACGGATCAATTGCAGGCCAGGGACGCCAAGGGCATCGCGGTTGTGCTCGATCAGTTGTTGGCGACCCTCATCGGATTCAATCGCCAGTGCCCGGCAGCTGGGGTGGGCGCGCATCCACTCGATGCCGATCGAGCCGCTGCCAGCGCCGACATCCCACAGCAACTCACCCGGTTGTGGCGCCAGGCGGGCGAGGGTGATGGCGCGTACGTCACGTTTGGTCAGTTGACCGTCGTGCTCGAAGGCGGCGTCAGGCAGACCTGCCAGGGGCGACAGGCGCGGTGCATCGGGCGCGGCCAGGCATTCGATGGCAACCAGGTTCAAGTCGGCGATGTCGCTGTGCGGCCAGCGTCCGGCAGTGCCTTCGAGGCAGCGTTCGGCGCTACCGCCAAGGTGCTCGAAGACCTGTATACGGCTCGGCCCGAAGCCACGTTCGCGCAGCAACGCGGCAATCGCCGCAGGGCTGCTGCCATCGTTGCTCAGCACCAGCAAGCGCACACCGCTATAGAGATGAACATTGAGGGCACTGAGTGGCCGGGCCACCACCGACAGTGTCGTCACCTCCTGCAACGGCCAGCCCAGGCGCGCGGCAGCCAGGGCGCAGGAGGAGGGCATCGGCAACACGTTCATCTCATCGGCGTCGAGCTGGCGGGCGAGGCTGGCGCCCACCCCGAAGAACATCGGGTCACCGCTGGCCAGCACGCACACCGGTTCGCCGCGCAGGGCCAGCACTGGCGCCAGGGAGAAGGGGCTGGGCCACAACAGGCGTTCGCCGCGGATACAGCGCGGCAGCAAATCCAGCTGGCGCTGGCCGCCAAACACCCGTGAAGCAGCCAACAGTGCACGCCGGGCATTCTTGCCCAGGCCACTGAAGCCGTCTTCACCGATACCTACTACAGTCAGCCACGGCGACATGCGTTTTCCTCAATACCCAGCAATCCGACCGGCAGGCTTTTCATGCCTTCGGACAAAGCAGGCATAATACCGCGCCTTCTACACTGAAGTGCCTTTTCACGATTGTCGGGTGACCTTTTGAACCAGCCTGTATCGGCCCACCAGCCCCACGCTTCGTTGCGCCCCTCGGCCTGTCCGGGGTTGCTGCGTATCGTCCAGGCCAAAGACGGTGGGATCTGCCGGATCAAGCTGGCCGGCGGTGCGCTCACGGCAGACCAGGCTGATGCGGTCGCTAGTGCTGCCGAACGGTTTGCCGCCGGCGAGATCGAGGCCACCAACCGGGGCAATCTGCAGGTCCGTGGCATCGGCAACGAACAGGCCGGGCTGATCGAACTGTTGTTGGCGGCCGGCCTGGGCCCGCGCGATGCTGCGGGGGACGATGTGCGTAACCTGATGCTCAGCCCGGTAGCCGGGGTCGATCCGCAGATGCTGTTCGACACCCGCCCTTTGGCGGCGCAGCTGCTGCAGGCGCTGGAAACCACTGCGCGCTTTCATCAGCTTTCCGCCAAGTTCGCCGTGCAGCTGGATGGCGGCGAAGCGTTGGCGATGCTTGAACACCCCCATGACCTGTGGCTCAGCGCCGTGCAGCTGGATGGTGCACTATGGCTGGTGTTTGGCCTGGCAGGTTGCCCTGCGCAGGATGCACCCCTGGGTGCTGTGCCCCTGGCTCAGGGGCATGCGCTGGTGCTGGCGGTGCTCCATCGCTTTCTCGACCTGGCCACACCAGAGCAAGTGCGGATGCGTCAGTTGCTGGTCGAGCATTCGCCGGACGATTTTGTCGCGGGGCTCGGTTTGTCGATCCGTCGCGACCCGGCTGTCTTGCAATGGCGTCGCCCGGCAACGGCAGGCAGCCGCTATCTGGGGATTTATCCACAGTGCCAAGCTGACCTGAGCGCGGTCGGCGGTGCTGCACCGTTGGGCCGTCTGAGCCCGTCGATGTTGCGCGGCGCTGCGCAACTGGCGCGTGAATGGGGTGACGGCAGTCTGCGCATGACACCTTGGCAGAGCCTGTTGCTACCCAATATCCCACACCGCCACGTCGACGCCGTTCAGACCGGACTGGCCCAACTCGGCCTGCTGTGCTCGGCAGATGAACAGCTGGCTCGTCTGGTTGCCTGCACCGGTTCTGCCGGGTGCGCCAAGGCCCAGGCCGAGACCAAGGGCGATGCCCGGCTGCTGGCCACATTGCTCACCAGCGGCGCCCCGGCCAGCGTGCACTTGAGCGGCTGTCCACGTTCCTGTGCCATGGCCCACGTCGCTCCGGCCACCTTGCTGGCGCAAAGCCCGGGCCACTATGACTTGTATCTGCGTGACGCAGCCCAGCCGGGTTTCGGCAGCCTGCGCGCACGCAACCTCACACTGAAAGAAGCCGGCGCACTGCTAGACGCCTGCCCACGGAGCACCCTTGATGATTGATTACATCCGCGATGGTCAGGAGATCTATCGCAATTCCTTCGCGATCATTCGGGAGGAAGCGCGGCTCGATCGTATTCCTGCCGATCTGGAAAAACTCGCGGTTCGGGTGATCCATGCATGCGGCATGGTCGATGCCATTGATGGCCTGCAGTTTTCGCCAGGCGCCGGCAAGGCCGGGCGTGATGCCCTGGCCGCTGGCGCGCCGATCCTCTGCGATGCACGGATGGTCTCTGAAGGCATCACCCGCGCTCGTCTGCCAGCCAATAACCCGGTGATCTGTACGTTGCGTGACGAACAGGTGCCGGATCTGGCCCGTGAGCTGGGCAACACCCGCTCGGCGGTGGCCCTGGAACTCTGGCGCCCGCACCTTGAAGGCAGCGTGGTGGTGATTGGCAACGCGCCGACCGCGTTGTTCTACCTGCTGGAAATGCTCGATGCCGGTGCACCGAAACCGGCCTTGATTCTCGGCTTCCCGGTGGGCTTTGTCGGGGCTGCCGAATCCAAGGCAATGCTCGCTGCCGACAGCCGTGGCGTGCCTTTTGTGATCATGCAGGGCCGTCTTGGCGGCAGCGCCATGGCGGCGGCTGCGGTCAATGCCCTGGCCACGGAGGTCGAATGATGCAGGCTCGTGGACGTTTGCTTGGCCTGGGCGTGGGCCCCGGCGATCCGGAACTGATTACCCTCAAGGCCTTGCGCCTGCTGCGCGAGTCGCCAGTGGTGGCTTACTTCGTCGCCAAGGGCAAGCGTGGCAATGCCTTTGGCATCATCGAAGGTCACTTGCAGGAGGCCCAGACGTTGCTGCCGCTGGTGTACCCAGTGACCACCGAAGCGCTGCCCGCACCGTTGTCGTACGAACAGGTAATCAGCGATTTTTATGATGAGGCCGCGCTGGAAGTGGCTGCCCATCTGGACGCCGGGCGTGATGTCGCGGTGATCTGCGAAGGTGATCCGTTCTTTTATGGCTCCTACATGTACCTGCATGACCGGCTTGCTGAACGCTACGATGCCGAAGTGATTCCGGGGGTCTGCTCGATGCTTGGCGGTGCTTCGGTATTGGGTGCGCCGCTGGTCTATCGCAACCAGAGTCTGTCGGTGCTGTCCGGTGTGTTGCCGCACGATGAGCTCAAACGCCGCCTGGCCGACGCCGATGCCGCAGTGATCATGAAGCTTGGGCGCAACTTCCCCAAGGTTCGTGAGGTACTGGCTGAACTCGGTCTGGCCGAGCGTGCTCTGTACGTGGAGCGGGCAACCATGGCCAATCAGAAGATCGTTGCCCTGGATGAGGTCGATCCGCAGTCGTCGCCATACTTCTCGCTGATCATCGTTCCGGGTGAAAGGTGGCAGGGGTGATGACGCGCAAAGCACCGGCGATTGTCATTCTCGGCACCGGCAGCCTCGCCACTGCCCGCAAGATCCAGCAGCTGTATCCGGACGCGCTGATCCATGGCCTGCAGGGCCGGGTCGAAGACGTCGATCGCAGCTATCAGGAGTTCGGTGCCACTGTGCGTCAGCTCTATCTACAGGACACACCGATCATCGCCTTGTGCGCGGCCGGTATCGTTATCCGCACCCTGGCCAGCCTGCTGCTGGAAAAGGGCGTCGAGCCACCGGTACTGGCTGTGGCCGAGGATGGCAGCGCTGTGGTGCCGCTGCTCGGTGGCCTCGCTGGGGTCAACCTCATGGCCCGGGAAATAGCCGCGGGCCTGGGTGTCGCGGCGGCAATCACCACCAGTGGTGAACTGCGTTTTGGTACCTGCCTGCTCAACCCGCCCAGTGGCTATGCCCTGGCCGACCTGGAGCTGGGCAAGCGTTTTGTCAGCGACCTGTTGGCTGGCGAATCGGTGCGTATCGACGGGGAGGCGCCTTGGCTCGCCGATGCTCAGTTGCCACAGAGCGATCAGGCGCAACTGGCCATTCATGTTGGCTGCGACGCGCGGGAAGTTTCGGCCCACGAGCTGGTGATCTATCCGCGTTGCGTGATGCTGGCGGTCACGGCTGTCGTGCCGGAACTGGCCACTGTGGTACGTGATGCATTGCGTAGTGCACGCATCGCCGAGCCCGCCTTGGCTTGTCTGTTGGCGAGCGATTCGCTGATGGCTGATCCGGACCTGCATGCGGCAGCGGCCGAGCTGGGTGTTGCGCTGCGTTTCGCACCGGCTGCCGAAAGCGCCAGTGCCCTGGCGGCACAGGCGTTGCCGCAGTTACTGCCACCGCAGCCGGTGAGTGAAGGTTTGGCAATTCTGGTTTCGAGCCAGCCCATTGACCCGTTGCAGATCGGTCGCGCCCGCGGTCGACTGGCGGTGATCGGTCTCGGCCCAGGCGCCGCCGAGCTCATGGTGCCCGCAGTCAAGGCCGAGCTGGCCCGCGCCAACGATATCCTCGGTTATGAGACCTATGTGCGCATGGCTGGCCCATTCCGGGCGGACCAGGTCATGCATTGCACCGACAACCGCGAAGAAATGCAGCGCGCCCGGCATGCCTTCGAGCTGGCCGCCCAAGGGCGCTCGGTGGTGGTGGTGTCCTCTGGCGACCCGGGTGTATTTGCGATGGCCGCTGCGGTGCTTGAGGCGTTGCACGAGTCCACTGATCCGCACTGGCATGCGGTTGACCTTGAAGTGCTGCCCGGCGTTTCTGCGTCTCTGGCCACCGCCGCCCAGGCCGGTGCGCCGCTGGGGCATGACTTCTGTGTGCTGTCGCTATCGGACAACCTCAAACCCTGGTCGATTATCGAGAAGCGCCTGGACCTGGCCTGTCAGGCCGATCTGGCGTTGGCGTTCTACAACCCGATCTCGCGCTCACGGCCCTGGCAGCTGGGGCGGGCACTGGAGATCGTGCGCCAGCACCGTCTCGGAACAACGCCTGTAGTCCTTGGTCGTGATGTGGGGCGGCCGGGGCAGACGCTGCGTGTCCTTCAGTTGCAAGCGCTGGTGCCTGAGGATGTGGACATGCGCACCATGGTGCTGATCGGCTCCTCTACTACCGTTGCCTTCGATCGTCCGGGGCGGCAGCCATGGGTTTATACGCCCCGGTGGTACGGTCACAAACCCTGACTCCCCAGAGGGCATGTTTCACCGTGCCCAATGTGTCTCTGACGGATCAATGTGATGGGGGTGGCTTGCCAGCAAGCCATCCCCATCAATGATCAAGGAAGAGCACTCATGAGTGAAATTCAAAGCGCTGGCAACAATGTCCAGTTGAACAACGGCGACCTTCTGGTGTTCGTGGGTCTGTCCACAGAAAACAGCGACGCACTCAAGTACAGCCATCTGTTCAGTACCCTCGCCGCTTCGGCGCAGTTTTACCCGACGACCGAAGGCCAGCAATGGTTCCAGACTTACCTGCAGACCATGCAAACCTGCGGTTGGCTGCCAATCAAGTATTCGTACACCAAGGAAGTCGCAAGTTCTCAGAACCTGTCGGTCAAGAACCTGTTGGTCAAGGCCGTGCAGGCCGGTCTGGGTTACGCCACCGGAGGCGCCACGACGGTAGCCACACTGGTGAACGTTGCCCGCGACGCGGTTGACACTTTGGCGAAAAGCCCTGAGGCCACCACGCTATTTGAACGCACCAGTGCCGAGAAAGAAGGCACCGCGCTGAGCATGGCGGTGTGCACCCAGCACGCCAATGGTGAGGTGCTGCTGAGCGTCGGCTGTATGCAGAGCACCGAGTCGCCTCCGGGCAAAACCAATGTGTTGGTCTTTGAATGGAGCTCCAGCCATTCGGATACCTATACCGGCGCTGCTGCCCTGTCCTTCCATCGCGGTCTGTATGACCAGGTCAAAGACACGCTGATTGAGCGCGTAGGCGATAAAAGCAAAAAGGACGTGCTCACCCTGTCAATCGAGCCGAAAAAACGCTCGTGATGGCGGGCACCGGCGACTGCGGTCGCCGGTGCTTTTGTTTGGTACAGGGAGGTATGAAATGCATACGCAAGCATTTTCTTTAGTGCTGTCCGGCAACTGTCTGATGCTGCTGTCCACTGATCTTGATGAGCGTGAGCGCCACGATGCCATCGACTCTCAATTGTTTGCCTGGCTTAACGCTTCAGCCGAATTTCTGTTGCTGGGTGAAAACAAGCAGTGGCACGGCACCTATATGGACAGGCATACCGGGCTGGGTTGGGTTGTCAGTGCCTCTGCCGAGAAGACCAAGGTAGTGAAGGCGCCCGTGCCCGGCACGCCTCTGGCGATTGCCGGGCACGAGTCGAGCGCGTTGTTGCCCGCCCAGATGCTGCCTGCCTTGAACGACGCACTGGCGAAGGTTCAAGCGTTGCCTGCTATGCATCCCGCACTGCAGGTGTTGAGCACCGAGGCGCTGGAGCGGGTACAGGACTCATGCATCAAGCCGGTCACTCGTCTTGCTTTTGAGCTGCGGGTGGTATTGCCAGGCTTGCGGGTGGTGGCGAGCAGCCTGTTCCTGGAAACCAGCCAGGCCATGAATGGGCAATGGTTAACACAGGAATTGCAGGCTGAAGAAATCAACCATCAGGTGACCAGAAGCTTTGTTGGCGAACTGTTCCCCGGTGTTTTTTCAGGGGTCAGAGCGCTGTTGGAGAAGCGGCTGGAGCTGCTTCGATCTCAATATGTCATGCCGGTCAGTGTCAGGGAGGATAGGGTATGAATGAACCATTAGCCGCGAGCGTGTCGGTGGTTTCCGGTAGTTTGACTGCATTTTTGCCAACGATGAGCTTTGAGGATCAGCAGGACGTGATCCTCGCCAATCTGTTTGCCCAGCGGATTGCGCGCAGCGAACGGGCCAGCGGGCTGAACATGGACTGGCTGACCAATTACAAACGGCGCTTGCAGTTCCTGGGCTGGGATGCGACGCCTGCCCCCGATACCTATGTGCCAGGGCCACAACCCGGGCCGTTGGCTGAGGAGGCGGTCAGCCACATTGCCCAGCTGGCTACGCAGCAGATGGTCACTGCCGGTAAACAGGCACTGCACAGCTTGTCCGAGGATGGCGAGGCACTCGAGTGCTTCGAAGACAATGCATTGAGCAAGGAAAAGGACACGGCCATTTATCAGTTGCTGCTGTGTACCAGAGCGGGTAGCTACATCGACATCGTGCTCTATCATCAGGAACTGAAAGCCAGGAATTTCGCTCAGCGCTTTCTGTTCGCCAATCCCGAAAATGGTGTGCGTGTGGCGGCCAACGCCTTGGAGCGGGTCCGCTTCAATATTCGTTTGTTCAGGCAGGAGTGGCGTAACAAAGTCATGATCAGCACAGCCCGGCAGAACCTGAACGATGTGAAAAAGCTTCCGCTTATAAGGCCAGGTAACCCTTGATCCCGCTGAAGATGATCTGCGCTGCCAGTGCGCAGACGAACAGCCCCATCAGCCGGCTGACGATCTGCAAACCCTGATCGCCAAGTAGCCGTTCGATCCGGTGCGAGAGGTACAGCACCAGGCCGACGGTGAAGCTGGCCAGGGCAATACTGATAATGGCCAGTAACTTGTCGTCC
The DNA here is from genome assembly GCF_000746525.1 of Pseudomonas alkylphenolica. Lineage (NCBI taxonomy): Bacteria > Pseudomonadati > Pseudomonadota > Gammaproteobacteria > Pseudomonadales > Pseudomonadaceae > Pseudomonas > Pseudomonas alkylphenolica. Next base: position 5,160,611 of record NZ_CP009048.1, on the reverse strand, counting down.
CACTCAGGCTGGCCGACACCCATGACCAGCAGGGCGCCGATAGTACCGGGGCCGACGGTCAGGGGAATGGTCAGTGGGACAATGGTGACGTCCTGCTGAACGTTATCAGTCTGTACGGCGGACTTACCCTGAGCCATGGCTAGCGCAGAGATGAACAGTACGCTGCCGGCTCCGATGCGGAAGGCATCGGGGGTGATGCCGAACACCCCGAAGATCTGTCTACCGAACAGATACAGCACCACGCTGGCGATCAGCGCGGCGAATGCCACCCGCCAGGCCAGTTGTTTGCGCTCCTTGCTGGAGTAGCCGCGTGTCAGGCTGATAAAGCAGGAGAGCACAAAGAACGGGCTGTAGAGCACGAGCATTTTCAGGTAGACGCTGAACAACTCATGGAGCATGGTCTGAGCTCGCGATGGACAGGGGACGAGAAGCAAGTGTATCAGGGGTCTGACGGTTTACGGGGTCGGCACCTGAGAGGATTCGCTTTCGCGCTGGGCGACCCAGTGTTCGATCAATTCGCGCAACTGTGACAGCTCGACCGGTTTGGCCATATGGCCGTCCATGCCGGCCAGGCGTGCGCGTTCCTTGTGTTCGGCAAGAATGTGCGCTGTCAGGGCCACCACCGGCGTGCGCTTGCGCTGGTTGCTGAGTTCCCAGATGCGCAGCTGCTGGGTGGCTGAGAAGCCATCGAGCACGGGCATTTCGCAGTCCATCAACACCAGGTCGTAGCGCTGGGCTTTCATCGCCTGCAGGGCTTCTTCGCCGTTGCTGGCGGTATCGGGTTCGAGGTTGAGCTTGCCGAGCATGCCGCGGATGACTTTGGTCGAGATGCTGTTGTCTTCGGCCACTAGAATGCGGAAGTCACTGGGCAGGTTCAGCGGCGGGCTCAGGCTGACAGGAGCCGGAATGCTCGGCTGGCCTTTGCTGCGTTGCGCCAGTTCTTCGGCCAGGGTGGTCTTGAGAGTGTAACCGGCGACCGGTTTGGCCAGGATCCGCTTGACCCCGGCATTGCGCGCGATGACCTTGCTCGGCGCATTGCTGATGCCGGTGAGCATGATCAGCAGGATGTCATGGTTCAGGCTCGGGTCTTCTTTGATCTTGGCTGCCAGCTGCATGCCGGTCATGCCGGGCATATTCTGGTCGAGCAGGACCGCATCGAAATAATCGCGCAGGTGCGCCTTGGTACGCAGCAAGGCCAGGGCTTCCTTGCCCGAAGGCACGGCGCTGACGTTCATGCCCCAGGCACTGCACTGTTGCACCAGGACCTTGCGGCAGGTGTCGTTGTCGTCCACCACCAGCACCCGGGCGCCGCGCAGCGGGCCATCGAGATCGGCGGGAGGCTGTTCGAGGCGCTGCGGATCGAGCGGCAGGGTCAGCCACAAGGTGTTGCCCATGCCGTGGCTGGTCTTGATCCCGAACTCACCCTGCATCAGGGTAATCAGCTGCTTGGCGATGACCAGGCCCAGATGCCCGCCCAGCTTGTTGCTGGAAAGAAAGTGTTTGCTGTGCAATTCGGCTTGCAACAGGGCTTCGCGGTCGCCTGGGGAAATCGCCTCGCCACTGTCCTGCACGGCAATGCGCAGACGTGGCGCGTTGCCGCGCTGATCGAGCGCCACCACCAGAAGGATTTCGCCTTGCTCGGTTTTCTTCAGGGCGTTTTCCAGCAGGCTGAGCAGCGCCTGGCGCAGGCGCGTCGGGTCACCGCTGATGACCCGCGGTACTTGCGGCTGGGTGAAGCTGATCAACTCGATGTTCTGCTGTTCGGCCTTGGCGCGGAAAATACTCAGGCAATCCTCGATCAGCGCGTTGAGATCGAACTGCACATCGTCCAGCTCGATCTGCCCGGACTCAAGCTTGGAAATGTCGAGAATCTCGTTGATCAGGGTGAGCAGTTCGTTGCCGGCGCTGTGGATGGTTTGCACGTAGTCGCGCTGCTTGACCGACAACGGGGTGCCCAGCAGCAGTTCGGTCATGCCCAGTACGCCGTTCATCGGCGTGCGGATCTCATGGCTGATCTTGGCCAGGAACTCGGCCTTGGCGTTGATCTCGGCGTTGCTGGCCGCCAGCGCACAACTGGCGCTGAAGCGCTCTTCACTGATCCGGCGCAGGCGCTCGCTGACCGACAGATTGAGCAGCAGGCCGCTGAAACTGGTGAGGCCCAGAAGAATGAACAGCAGCCATTGTGTCGGCGTGCGGGTCAGGCCGAGGAGGGCCGGAAGTACCACCAGGCAGCCAATGTTGAAGGCCAGCATCGACAAGGCGAACAGCCGCGCCGGCGCATAGCCCTTGTGCCAGTGGTAGCTGGCAACCAGCAGCATGCTCAGCGTGCCGAGGGCGAACAGCGCATAGGTCATCAGGTTGAGCGGCAGGGTATCGACGAACAGCAGCAGCAGGCCGAAGACCCCGATCAGGATCATCTCTGCCTGGAGCAGGCGGCTCAGGCGTGGGTGCTCACAGGGGCTGAAGAAGCGCAAGGTGAAGGTCAGGCCGGCCAGGCTCGCAAGCAGGGCGGTCAGGTAGGCGGCTGGTGTTTGCGCCGAGTGCCAGAGGCTCCACCAGGGGCCGCTGAGGTTGAGCAGGATCAGGGCGCTGAGCAGCATCAGGCCGTGATAGACGGCAAGGCTCAGGCTGGTGCTGGAGCGCGAATAGGCAAAGCGGATGAGGTTGTGCAGCATCAACATCAGTAGGCAGCCGAACAACAGGCCGAACAGCAAGGTCTGGCGCTGATCGGCGGCGACCTGAGTGGCAGGCTCCAGGCCGATGCTCGGACGCAGTTGATGTTCGGAAACCAGACGCAGGTAGATATCCAGCGTATGCGCGCTGCCCGGCAGGGCCAGCTGGTGATCGCTGCTGCGCACGGTGGTGTCGCCGCTTTCGGAGGGGCGGCCGTTGTGTATGTGCTTGATCAGCTGGTCGCCGTCCAGGGCATAAAGATCAAGACGGGACAGATCCGGCGCGAAGACCCGCAGCAATTGTTCATGCTGCCCGGGTTCCAGGCGATAGTGCAACCACAGCGCCTGGTCTGGCGATGCGGCATCGAGTTGGTTCAGCTCAATCGGGCTGAATTGATTGCGGTAGCGATCGGAACGTATATCACTGAGCTGCAGGTTGGCTTGTTCGTCGAGCAAAACCGCCCAGCCACCGCTTTGTTCGGCTGAGGCCGGCAACAGGCAGAGTAGGGTCAGCAGGCTGACGGTGAGGCCAATGGCGATCCTGAGCCAACGCACGACGAGATCCTTTCTTAGCAAAGAGCCGAATGATAACTATGCGCGGCGCGCCAAGGCGAAGGCAAGGCCCATGATGGGTCTTGCCTTCGAATCGGAAGCAGGACGCCGAGGGCGTCACCGCTTCCAGGCGCGTTTTTACTGCTGATGCTCACCACGTTCGCGGGCAATGGCACGATAGCCGATGTCCTTGCGGTAGAAGCTGCCTTCCCAGTTGATCTCGGCAGCCAGGCGATAAGCCTGCTGTTGTGCAGCTTCAACGGTTTCGCCCAAGGCCGTGGCGCAGAGTACGCGACCACCGGTGGCAACCACCTGGCCGTCCTTCAGTGCGGTACCGGCATGGAACACCTTGCCGGTCAGTTTGGCGGCAGCGTCCAGGCCGTTGATTGCCGCGCCTTTGCTGTAATCGCCAGGGTAGCCGCCAGCAGCCAGGACTACGCCCAGGCTTGGTTGCGGGTTCCACTGCGCTTCAACCTTGTCCAGCGCCTTGGCAAAGGCGGCCTCGATCAGCAGCACCAGGCTCGATTCCAGGCGCAGCATGACCGGTTGGGTTTCCGGGTCGCCGAAGCGGCAGTTGAACTCGATGACTTTCGGGTTACCGGCCTTGTCGATCATCAGACCAGCATAGAGGAAACCGGTGTAGACGTTGCCCTCTTCAGCCATGCCGCGCACGGTCGGCCAGATCACCAGATCCATGACCCGCTGGTGCACGTCGGCAGTGACCACAGGTGCCGGCGAGTAGGCGCCCATGCCACCGGTGTTCGGGCCGCTATCGCCGTCGCCAACACGCTTGTGGTCCTGGCTGGTGGCCATTGGCAGTACATTCTGACCATCGACCATGACGATAAAGCTGGCTTCTTCGCCATCGAGGAACTCTTCGATCACCACGCGCGAGCCGGCGTCGCCGAACGCGTTGCCTGCGAGCATGTCGCGCACGGCGTCTTCGGCTTCGGCGAGGGTCATGGCGACGATCACGCCTTTACCTGCGGCCAGGCCGTCGGCCTTGATCACGATCGGTGCACCTTTTTCGCGCAGGTAGGCCAGGGCCGGTTCGATCTCGGTGAAGTTCTGGTAGTCGGCGGTAGGAATCTTGTGGCGGGCCAGGAAGTCCTTGGTGAAAGCCTTGGAGCCTTCCAGCTGGGCTGCGCCCTTGGTTGGGCCAAAGCAGTCCAGGCCGCGGCTGCGGAACAGGTCGACGACACCGGCAACCAGCGGACCTTCAGGACCGACGATGGTCAGGGCAACATTTTTTTCGGCGAAGTCGGCCAATTGTTCCAGGGCAGTGACGTCGATGTCGACGTTCTCGCACTTGGCTTCGGTGGCGGTACCGGCGTTGCCCGGAGCAACGAAGACTTTCTCGACCCGTGGGTCCTGAGCGACTTTCCAGGCCAGGGCGTGTTCACGACCGCCGCTACCGATAATCAAAACTTTCATGTCAAAACCTCGATGACGCTAATTCGGATGGGGCATCTTGCTGTGGGAGCGGGCTTGCCCCGCGATTGCGATGTGGCAGACAGATCGCAATCGCGGGGCAAGCCCGTTCCCACAGGGGCCTTAATCAGTGACGGAAGTGACGCATGCCGGTGAACACCATGGCGATGCCAGCTTCATCAGCGGCAGCGATGACTTCAGCATCACGCATCGAACCACCTGGCTGGATCACCGCAGTGATACCCACTTTAGCTGCGTTATCGATACCGTCACGGAACGGGAAGAACGCATCCGATGCCATGACCGCACCCTGTACCTGCAGGCCAGCGTGCTCTGCCTTGATTGCCGCAATGCGAGCGGAGTTCACACGGCTCATCTGGCCGGCACCGACACCGATGGTCTGACGGCCCTTGGCGTAGACGATGGCGTTGGATTTGACGAACTTGGCCACTTTCCAGGCGAAGATCAGGTCGTCGATCTCTTGTTGGGTCGGTGCACGCTTGGTCACCACTTTCAGGTCTGCAGCGCTGATCATGCCGATGTCGCGGCTCTGTACCAGCAGACCACCGGTAACACGCTTGTAGTCCCAGGCAGCGGCACGCTCAGCCGACCACTCGCCGCAGGCCAGCAGGCGCACATTGGCCTTGGCTGCAACCACGGCGCGGGCTTCGTCGCTGACGCTCGGGGCGATGATGACTTCGACGAACTGGCGCTCGACGATGGCCTTGGCGGTTTCGGCATCCAGTTCGCGGTTGAAGGCGATGATGCCGCCGAAGGCCGACTCGGTGTCGGTAGCGTAGGCCAGTTCATAGGCCTGGCGGATGCCGCCTTCGGCGTCCGGGCTGACCGCCACGCCGCACGGGTTGGCGTGCTTGACGATGACGCAGGCTGGCTTGACGAAGCTCTTCACGCATTCCAGCGCGGCGTCGGTATCGGCCACGTTGTTGTACGACAGTTCTTTGCCCTGCAGCTGCACGGCGGTGGCGATGCCGGCTTCGGCAGGCTTGGCTTCGACATAGAACGCTGCGCTCTGGTGCGGGTTCTCGCCGTAGCGCATTTCCTGGGCTTTGACGAACTGGCTGTTGAAGGTGCGCGGGAATTCGCTGCGGCCTTCGGTGCTCAGCGTTTCAGCCGCCTGGTTAACGGTGCCCATGTAGTTGGCAATCATGCCGTCGTAGGTGGCAGTGTGCTCGAACGCCTTGAGCATCAGGTCGAAACGCTGGGCATAGGTCAGGCCGCCGGCCTTGAGGCTTTCCAGCACCTGAGCGTAATCGCTGGCGTTGACCACGATAGCGACGTCTTTGTGGTTCTTGGCCGCCGAGCGAACCATGGTCGGGCCGCCGATGTCGATGTTCTCGATGGCGGTCGGCAGGTCGCAGCCAGGCTTGGAGATGGTGGCTTCGAACGGGTAGAGGTTGACCGCGACCAGGTCGATCGGCTTGATCCCGTGTTCGGCCATGATGGCGTCGTCGGTGCCACGACGGCCGAGGATGCCGCCGTGGATTTTCGGGTGCAGGGTCTTGACCCGGCCGTCCATCATTTCGGCAAAGCCGGTGTAGTCGGCAACTTCCACCGCGGCAACGCCGTTGTCCTGGAGCAGCTTGAAGGTGCCGCCGGTGGACAGGATCTCGACGCCGAGCTGTTCCAGCTCACGGGCAAATTCAAGGATCCCGGTCTTGTCGGAGACACTGATCAAGGCGCGGCGGATCGGCAGGCGGGTAGTCTGGTCGGTCATTTCAGATTCCATAACGCGGTGGAGTCAGCAAAAAAGGCGACCTCATCGAATGGGAGCCGCCTTTTCTGGTTTGGATGCTTGCTTACAACAAATCGTACTGCTTAAGCTTTTTTCGCAAGGTGCCGCGGTTGAGTCCGAGCAGCTCGCTGGCCTTGGTCTGGTTGCCCTTGACGTAGTTCATCACGCTTTCGAGCAACGGCGCTTCGACTTCCGAGAGCACCAGGTTGTACACGTCCGTGACGGCCGCGCCCTCAAGATGGGCGAAATAGTTGTGCAGCGCCTTTTCCACACTGCCGCGAAGGGTCTGACCCTCTTCGCTCGGTGTATTCAGGTGCTGTTTCAGGTTGACGTTGTCGCTCACGGGCGTTGTTCCACTCACTAAAGTCTCGGTCATCATCGTCATGCGGCCACCCCTTGTCCGTCCTCTGTCTCAAGGCTCTGTTCACGCTCGCGGAAAAAACCACGAACGTCGGCGCACTGCGCTTGTGTATCTTCCAAACGATTGAACTGGGCGCGAAACTCCCTGGCGCCCGGAAGCGTTGCCAGGTACCAGCCGACGTGCTTGCGGGCGATGCGTACACCCATCACATCGCCATAAAAGGCGTGCAGCGCGGCCAGATGCTCCAGCAGAATGCGTTCCACTTCTTGCAGCTGCAGCGCCGGCAAGTGTTCGCCGGTGCGCAGGTAATGCTCGATCTCGCGAAAGATCCACGGCCGCCCCTGGGCAGCCCGGCCTATCAACAGGCCGTCGGCCCCGGTCGCTTGAAGCACGGCCCGGGCCTTTTCTGGCGAAGTGATATCGCCGTTGGCAAAAACCGGAATCGACACCGCCTGCTTGATTGCTGCGATGGTGTCGTACTCGGCGTCGCCGGTGTAAAGGTCGGCGCGGGTGCGTCCATGTACTGCCAGTGCCTGGATCCCGGCCTGTTCGGCAATCTTTGCCACCGTCAGGCCGTTTTTGTTCGCCCGGTCCCATCCTGTACGGATTTTCAGCGTGACCGGTACATCCACGGCGGCAACCACCGCGTGGAGGATCTCGCTGACCAAGGCTTCATCTTTCAATAAAGCAGAGCCTGCAGCTTTGTTGCAGACTTTTTTTGCCGGGCAGCCCATGTTGATATCGATGATCTGTGCGCCAGCCTCGACATTGGCCCGGGCCGCCGCTGCGAGCATCTGCGCGTCACCGCCAGCGATCTGTACCGAGCGCGGCTCGGGATCACCCTGGTGAATCATGCGCAGACGCGACTTGCGGCTGTTCCACAGGCTCATGTCGCTGCTGACCATCTCCGACACCACCAGGCCTGCGCCCATTCGTCGGCAGAGCTGACGAAATGGCTGGTCCGTGACCCCGGCCATCGGCGCGAGGATCAGGTTGTTCTGCAGTGTGTATGGGCCGATGCGTACCGCCGACATAGGAGTTCCCTGTTGTGGGGCCGGATCATTAGAGTTCGAAAAAGGGTGGGCATGATACCCGCTCTCGGTGACCGGATAAAGATGGATTTGGATAAAATCTGAACAGCTGCGACGTTATGCCCGACAGTTTGCACGGTCGGGCAGGCAAGCCAGGCGCTATTCGGGAGAGCGGAAGCTCAGGCTGTAATTGACCGCCTTGGGCCCTGGATCGAGGATGTCCAGGGCGATGTGGATCGGCACCTGGCTGGGCATTTCACCTTTGCCGGCCAGTTCACCGCTGAGGTACTCGGCGGGTTTGAAGCGCCGGCTGGCGATCAGTTGGCCGTTGAGGTCGGCAAAGCGCAGTTCCAGCAGCGGAAACGGCTGGGTGAAGGGGGCACGGTTGTAGATGATCGCGTCGACGATCAGTGCGCCGTTGAAATCCGGGTGGCTGCGCACCACCAGGTTGCTGCTCTTGATCCGGGCAATATCGACGCGCGAAGGTACATCGCAGCCTACCTGCGGGCAGATCTGCTGGAACCAGGGGCGATACTGGTCCTGGCGGGCCAGTTCGTCAAAGTGATACCAGATGTACTGGCCCGCCAGGGCGGCGGCGGCCAGCAGCACCAGGAATATCCACAGCAGGCGTTTGCCCCAGTGGGGCTTGGGTTTTTTCCAGTCCAGCTGCAGCGGGTCGTCGACCAGGTCGAGCAGCGGCTCCTTGCGTGCCGGGCGGCTGGAGACCGGGCCGAGGCCGAGTTCGTGGCGCTCGTCCAGATTGCTGTGCGCTGTGTCGAGGTCGTCGTCCGGGTCTTTTGCCGACAGGCGTTCGCCAAGCGGCTCGTCAAGCTCGGCCACGATCGGCTGCTGATGGTGCAGGGGGGCGTCCAGGTCGTCATCGAGGACATCCGGGTCCAGTGACAGCGACGGTTCGGTGCGTTCACCCGGCGCAGGCGCAAGGTCCAGGGGCTCCTGTTCAACCAGCGGCGGCTGTGGCTCTTCGAGCGCCTCGTTCAGCGTGTCACGCTCGCTGGCCGGGGTGCTGAACAGGCTGTCGGGCCAGTGCTGGTCGTCGTTTTCCGGCTCGTCGCGGTGGGCGCTGAGGCTGTCTTCACGAGGGGTGCTGGCCTTGAACTCGGTGACTGGCTGAATCTCACGCTGTTCCAGGCGCGCCAGCTCCTGATCCAGGTCGAGCTGGTCGAGGTCCAGCTCGGTGGTGCTCCATGCGTGCTGACTGACCGGCGTCACCGGTTCCGGCGCTGCTGGCTCGGTGCTCGTTGGCTCGGCAGCAGGCTGCTGCGCCGCACTTTGCTCCAGCAGCTGCTTGGCGGCGTTGAACACCTGCAGGCAGGCACCGCAACGCACTACGCCGCGAGCCACGCTCAACTGATTGTGGCTGACGCGAAAGCTGGTCTGGCAATGCGGGCACTGAGTGACGAAACTGTCGGTCATGCGGCGGTCCGGGTTATACAGATAGTTATTCTAGGCGCAGTTAACGGCGGCGACCACTGATGCGTACCCAGCCGTCACGAACGCTGATGGGGTCCAGATCGAAGTCTTTGGCGTAGGCCGCGGCAACCTCTTCGCCCTGTTCGGCGAGGATCCCCGACAGTGCCAGCAGGCCACCCGGGCGCACCAGTCCGGACAGTTGCGGGGCCAGCGAGACCAGCGGGCCGGCCAGGATGTTGGCAACCAGCACATCAGCCTGCATCGCCGGCATGTGCTCCGGCAGGTACAGGGCAAGTTTATCGTCGGCGATGCCATTGCGTCCGGCGTTGTCGCGGGAAGCTTCCAGGGCTTGCACGTCAATATCGGTGCCGACCGCTTCACGGGCGCCGAGCAGCAGGGCGGCAATCGCCAGAATCCCCGAGCCGCAGCCGAAGTCGAGCACTTGGGTGTCTTTCAGGTCCTGACCGTCGAGCCACTCCAGGCACAGTGCGGTGGTCGGGTGGGTGCCGGTGCCGAATGCCAGGCCCGGATCGAGCAGCAGGTTGACCGCCTCTGGCTCCGGTGCGGCATGCCAGCTCGGCACGATCCACAGGCGCTGACCGAAACGCATCGGCTGGAAGTTGTCCATCCAGCTGCGTTCCCAGTCCTGGTCTTCGATAACTTCGGCCTGGTGTTCCGGCAGTGCGGCGCCGGTCAGCAGCTGCAGGTGAGCGAACACTGCGGCGGCGTCGGTATCGGCTTCGAACAAGGCCAGCAGGTGGGTGTGCGACCACAGCGGCGTGGTGTTGAGGTCCGGTTCGAAAATCGGCTGATCTTCGGCATCCATGAAGGTGACCGAAACCGCGCCTACTTCGAGCAGGGCGTCTTCATAGGTTTCGGCTTGTTCCGGGCTGATGGCCAGACGTACTTGCAGCCAAGGCATGGCGGGCACCTTTGGAAAAATCTACAGGGGGCAGCCCAAGGCTGCGAGAAGCCCGCCAGTTTACTTGAGTGCGAAGGGTTTGTGGAAACAACCCTGTGGGGGCGGGGCTCCAAAAAAAAGACCCCGGCCACTGGGCCGGGGTCTTTTTCACATCACCTGCTGAATCACTCCTGGCTAGCCAGTTTGTGTTCCAGATAGTGAATGTTGACGCCACCTTTGCAGAAACCTTCATCACGCACCAGGTCGCGGTGCAGCGGGATGTTGGTCTTGATGCCGTCGACGACGATCTCGTCCAGGGCATTGCGCATGCGGGCCATGGCTTCGTCGCGGTCTTTGCCGTAGGTGATCAGCTTGCCGATCAGCGAGTCGTAGTTCGGCGGTACCGCATAGCCGCTGTACAGGTGCGAATCGACGCGAACGCCGTTGCCGCCTGGAGCGTGGAAATGCTTGACGGTGCCTGGGCTCGGGATGAACTTCTTCGGGTCTTCGGCGTTGATCCGGCACTCCAGCGAGTGACCACGAATCACCACGTCATCCTGAGTGAACGACAGCTTGTTGCCAGCGGCGATGCTGAGCATCTCCTTGACGATGTCGATACCGGTGACCATCTCCGAAACCGGGTGCTCCACCTGAACACGGGTGTTCATTTCGATGAAGTAGAACGCGCCGTTTTCGTACAGGAACTCGAAGGTGCCGGCGCCACGGTAGCCGATCTCGATGCACGCATCGACGCAACGCTTGAAGACTTCCTGACGGGCTTTTTCATCGATGCCTGGGGCCGGTGCTTCTTCCAGTACCTTCTGGTGGCGGCGCTGCAGCGAGCAGTCGCGGTCACCCAGATGCACGGCATTGCCCTGGCCGTCGGACAGGACCTGGACTTCCACGTGACGCGGGTTGGTCAGGAACTTCTCGAGGTAAACCATCGGGTTGCCGAACGCGGCGCCGGCTTCGGTGCGGGTCAGCTTGGCCGAGGCGATCAGGTCCTCTTCCTTGTGCACCACGCGCATGCCGCGACCACCACCGCCACCGGCGGCCTTGATGATCACCGGGTAGCCGACTTCACGGCCAATGCGCAGGGCTTCTTCTTCGTCTTCCGGCAGCGGGCCGTCGGAACCCGGTACGGTAGGAACGCCGCTTTTGATCATCGCGTCCTTGGCCGATACCTTGTCGCCCATCAGGCGAATGGTGTCAGCTTTCGGGCCGATGAAGGCAAAGCCGGAGTTCTCGACCTGTTCGGCGAAGTCGGCGTTTTCCGCGAGGAAGCCGTAGCCCGGGTGAATGGCGGTAGCGCCAGTCACTTCGGCCGCGGCAATGATCGCCGGGATGTGCAGGTAGGACTGGCTGGCCGAAGCCGGACCGATGCAGACCGACTCGTCTGCCAGGCCCAGGTGCATCAGTTCGCGGTCAGCCGTGGAGTGTACGGCGACGGTCTTGATGCCCAGCTCTTTACAGGCACGCAGGATCCGCAGGGCAATTTCCCCACGGTTGGCAATCAGGACTTTTTCGAGCTTCGCAGACATCGTTGGCTCTCCGCGGTTCAAACGATGGTGAACAGCGGCTGGTCGAACTCAACCGGCTGACCGTCTTCTACCAGGATGGATTCGATCACACCGCTGGTTTCAGCTTCGATGTGGTTCATCATCTTCATGGCTTCGACGATGCACAGGGTGTCGCCTTTCTTCACGGTCTGGCCGACTTCAACGAAGGCTGGCGAGCTAGGCGAGGCTTTGCGGTAGAAGGTACCGACCATTGGCGAACGGGCAACGGTGCCGTTCAGTTTTGGTGCGGCTGGGGCTTCGGCGGCAGCTGGGGCGGCGGCAGGCGCGGCTACTGGAGCAGCGGCGGCAACTGGAGCCGGTGCGTAGTACTGCTGGGCCGGGGTCTTGCTGTGACGGCTGATCCGTACGGATTCCTCGCCTTCCTTGATCTCCAGCTCGTCGATGCCAGACTCTTCCAGCAGTTCGATCAGTTTCTTGACTTTACGGATATCCATTAATCATCAACTCCCAAGGTTCGGTCAGGGGCGTAAATATAAAAACGTGTTAGCAAACGTTTCTTGTGAGCCCCGGCCTACAGGCCAGGTGCTCGTCATCAGGGCTTTGCGTTAGCAGCCAGGTGTTCCAGGGCAGACTCCAGGGCCAGCCGATAACCGCTGGCGCCCAGGCCGCAGATCACTCCTACAGCGACATCGGAAAAGTAGGAGTGATGGCGAAAAGGTTCACGCTTGTGCACGTTGGACAGGTGCACTTCGATGAATGGGATGCTCACTGCCAGCAATGCGTCACGTAATGCGACACTTGTATGCGTGAAAGCCGCCGGATTGATCAGGATGAAGTCGACCCCTTCGCCGCGCGCGGCATGGATACGGTCGATCAATTCATACTCGGCATTGCTTTGCAGGTATTGCAGGTGATGGCCGGCGGCACGGGCGCGCTGCTCCAGGTCCTGGTTGATCTGGGCCAGGGTAACGGCGCCGTAGACCCCCGGTTCACGGGTGCCGAGCAGGTTCAGGTTGGGGCCGTGCAGCACCAGTAGCGTTGCCATCTGTGGTTCCTTTTATCGTTAGGCACAAACGTTGCGCGGCGACTATGCCGTAAACCGGCGGGCAGTGTCCAGTTGCCTGCAATAGCCAGCACGATGACCGAGATTCACGCCAAATATGTGACTAATTTATTAAATTCGGTCATTGATGATGGCTTTCAGCGGCCAGAAGAAGTTATAGACCCAGATCGGCGCGAATGCGCGTCAGATGCTCGGCAAATTCGCCGGCGTTTGTCTCACCTACCACGCGAACGCTGGTTTTTTCGCTGCCGTTCGCGGCAAAAAACAATAGCGCCGGCGGGCCGAACAGCTGGTAGCGGTCGAGCAGGGTGCGCTGTTCGGCATTGCTTTCGGTGATATCGAAGCGCAGCAGCTTGTAGCCCTCAAGCTGACGCTGGACCGCAGGCGCGGTCAGCACCTCGTGCTCGATGACCTTGCAACTGATGCACCAGTCGGCGTACCAGTCCAGTACCACCGGTTGTCCATCGGCCTTGGCCTGGGCCAGGGCATTGTCGAGCGCGGCGGGAGTGGTCACGGTCTGCCAGGCGTTTTCGGACCTGGCCTGGAGGTTGCCAGCACCGCCGGAGACGGCGGCCTGAGGTAGCGGACGCAGCGGGTCGGTCTGGCCACTCAGTGCGCCATACCAACAGGCCAGGGCGTAGACCAGCAGCAACAGGCCGAGCAACTGCGCCAGGCGCTGCAGGGTGGTTTTCGCGGTGAACTCCAGGGCGCCGAGGAACACCGCCACACCGGCACTCAACAGGCCCACCAGCAGCAACGTGACCTGGCCGGGCAAAACCCGGCTGAGCAGGCCGATGGCCAGGCCCAGCAGCAGTACGCCAATAGCATTCTTCACCGTCACCAGCCAAGGACCGCTTTTTGGCAGCCAGGCCGCACCACCGGTGGCCACCAGCAGCAATGGGGCGCCCATGCCCAGGCCCAGGGCGAACAGTTTCAACGCGCCGCCCACGGCGTCACCACTGGCGCTGATATACAGCAGCGCGCCGGCCAACGGTGCCGACACGCAGGGCGATACCAGCAAGCTCGAGAATACCCCGAGAATCGCCGCACCGAGCAGCGAACCGCCCTTGGTCTGGCCGACCAGGCGCTCCAGGCGATGGCTGATGGCATGAGGCAGCTTCAATTCGAACAGGCCGAACATGGCCAGGGCGAACAGCACGAAAAACAGCGAGAACGGCACCAGCACCCAGGCTGATTGCAGACGTGCCTGCAGGTTCATGCCGGCGCCGAACAGGCCCATCAGTGCGCCGAGCAGGGCGAAACAGGCGGCCATCGGCAGTACATAGGCCAGCGACAGGCTGAAACCGCGCAGGCCACCGACCTGACCACGCAGGACCACGCCGGAGAGGATCGGCAGCATTGGCAGTACGCAAGGGGTGAAGGTCAGGCCGACACCGGCGAGAAAGAACAGCAGCAGTTCTTTCCAGGTCCAGGCTTTTGCCGTCGCTCCCGGTGCGTTGGCGGCCGATGCGCCAGCGCTACCTTCAATGCTCAGGCGCTCGGTTTCCGGTGGGTAGCACAGGCCTTTATCGGCGCAGCCCTGGTAACCCACCAGCAAGGTGAAGGCGCGCGCGTCATTGGCGGGGCGCGGGATGTCGATGTCGAGGATGCCGTGGTAGACCTCGACGTCGCCGAAGAACTCGTCGTGCTTGGCTTCGCCGGGCGGGATCTGCGCAGCACCCAGGGCGATGTCGGCAGGTTCGGTACGAAAATGGAAGCGATGGCGATACAGGTAATAGCCATCAGCGGCGACGAAGCGCAGCTTGATGGTTTGCGCGTCGCTCTGAACCACGCTGAGCTTGAAGGCTTCGTGCACCGGCAGAAAGTCGGCACTGTTGTTCAGCGACGGGGCGCCCAAGGTAGCGCTGGGGCGGTTGTCGAGCAGGCCGGCGCCGACGGCGGGCAGGGCCAGAAGCAGGAAAATCAGGCAAAGCAGGCGGCGCATGGCGGTCTCGCTGTACAGATGTGCCTGCATGATAACCCAATCGCGGGGCAAGCCCGCTCCCACCGATTGGTATGGCCCGGTAGGAGCGGGCTTGCCCCGCGATTGGGACTCAAACCCGAAACGCCCGCACTGCAGTATTCAGCTCGCCGCCCAGCCGGAGCAACTGCTCACCTTGTTCACGCCCTTCACCAATACGCTGCAGATTGTCTTCACCCAAATCATGAATCCGCTCACTGTGATCACGAATCTCGCTCACCGCGCCGCTTTGCTGGGCGGTGACGTCGGCAATCCGTACCGCCGTGGCGGAGATGGTCTGGATTGCCGCGACGATCTCATCCAGCGCGCCGTCGGCGGCTTGAGCCTTGTCGGCGGTTGCCTCGGCATGTTCGAGCTGGGCGCGCATACCCTCTACCGACTCGCGCGCAGCTTGCTGCAGGCGGCCGATCAAGGTCTGGATCTCGCCAGTGGCACCCGTGGTGCGCTGAGCCAGCGAGCGCACTTCTTCGGCCACCACGGCAAAGCCGCGGCCCATTTCCCCGGCGCGTGCTGCCTCAATCGCGGCGTTCAGGGCCAGCAGGTTGGTTTGTTCGGCAATCGAGCGAATGACCGTGAGCACACCGCCAATAGTGGCTGACTCCTCGGCCAGTTGTTCGATCATCTGAGCATTGCCTTGCACTTCATCGACCAGCGCGCGCAGGCCGGTAAGGCTCTGGCCGATCACCGCCTGACCTTGCTCCACTGCGCGTCCGGCATCGCGGCTGGCATCGGCGGCCTGGCTGGCATCGCCGGCGACCTGCAGGATGGTTGCTTCCAGCTCGCCCAGGGCATCGCGGATTTGCGCAGTGTCACCGGCCTGACGCTCGGCGCCTGCATGCAGGGCGCTGCTCATGCCGGCCAGGGCATGACTGCTGCCCGCCACCTGTTCAGCATTGCTGCGGATGGTTCCGACCAGTTCCACCAGGTACAGGCGCAGGCGGTTGAGTGAATCCTGGATGTCATGCATTTCACGGTTGCTTTTGCCCAAGGCAATGGCCTGGCCGAAGTCACCTTCGGTCCAGCGTGAAAGCGCGGGCGCCAGGTTGGTCAGCACCCGTGCCAGGCGCCGTTGCAGAGTATCGATGAGTAGGGCGATCAACAGGATCAGGCCAATCATCAAGCCCTGGATCAGCCGCACTTCACCCTGGATCGTGGCGTGCTGGCTGCGCACCAGCGGCTCAAGGGCGGCAATCGCTTGCTGCACGGCGTCTATCTGCTGATGAGTACGGTCGGCCAGTTGACTGCGACGCTGGATCTGTTCGCGGGTGCGTTGCAGTTCGCCAGGGTAGCGTTTGAGCAGGCTGTTCAGTTCCCGTTTGAGGGCGACGCCGGTGTCTTCGGCTGCGCTGTCGCTTTGCGTCTCCAGGCCCATCAGGGCGGCAAAGTCATCGGCATTCGACTCGCGGGCGGCGGTGACGCCAAGCAGCGGCAGTTCATCGAGCGCCTGGGCCTGGGCGACCATCTGCTGCAGCTCACGCTCGACTTCGTCCGCCAGTTCGCTGCGGCCACTGCTGACCAGCTTATCGCGGGCCAGCGACAGCCGCGAGAGGTGCAGTGCGGCGCGCAATAGCGGCGCGCCATAGCGTCCGGCATCGCCGCTGGTGCTGCTCTGGGCGTAGCTGGCCAGTTGATCGAGACTTGCGCCGAGCTCGCGTTCAGCCTGGAGCAGCAAGGCCTGCGGGTCGCCGGCCAGTTTGCCGGCCGCCAGCAGCTCGTTGCCGGCAAACCCTTGCAGGCTGTCCAGGCTCGGGCGTAAGGAGGCGGACAAGGCCGGAGGCAGTTGCTTGAGTTCCTCCTGCAGGGCGCCGGTGGCCTGAACCGCAGTGGCGTGGCGCAAGGCGTCGCCGCTGTTGAGGTAGTCGAGGATGTTGCGGGCCGCCTGGTTCTGGAACTGCTGCGACAGCGACAGGTAACGCTCCATGATCTGGTAGGGGCGTTCCAGGGCGCGCTGCGACCACCACAGGGTGGCGCCCAAGGCGATACAGACGGTAACCAGCAACAGGGTGTTGAAATTGGTGAGCAGCTTCAGGCGCATGTCCGGGGTCTACCAACGGCCGAATGGTAAGCCCCTGAAGTTATTGCGTTTTTGTGACCGGGTTATGACGAAGTCAGGCGTTCGGGCAAATAAAGTGGCACTTTGCCTTGATCAGCCGACGCGTTGTACCCGGTTGCGCCCGGCCCCTTTGGCGCGGTACAGGGCTTCGTCGGCGGCGGTGGCCATGCTCAGGGCGTCGAGCTCATCGCTCAATTGCACCACGCCAGCGCTGAACGTGCAGGACAGATCCCGCGGTTGCGCCGGGTAGTGGATCTCGGCAAAGCGGCGGCGGATTTCATCCAGCACTTTGTGCGCTGCCGTCAGGTCGGTGTTGGGCATGACGATGGCGAACTCTTCACCGCCGTAGCGGCCGATGAAGTCGGTCTTGCGCAGGCGCTGCTTGAGAAACAGTGCCAGGCTCTTGATCACCCGGTCGCCCATGGGGTGGCCATGGCTGTCATTGACCTTCTTGAAGTGGTCGATGTCGAGCATGGCAAAACTCAGCGGCTGTGCTTCGCGGCGGGCGCGGAAACTGCAGTCTTCGAGCAGTTGCAGGATATGGGTGTGGTTGTACAGGCCGGTCAGGCTGTCGCGAACCATCCGCGCCTTGAGATTGCGCGCCCGCGCGGCACGGTTGCGCACGGTGGTGATCAGGTGGCGCGAGCGGATCGGCTTGGTCAGGAAGTCATCGCCGCCTTCGCTCATGGCGTCGAGCTGCTTGTCCAGATCGTCCTCGGCGGACAGGTAGATGATCGGCACGCTGACGTAGCGGTCATTGTGGCGAATTACCTTGGCCAGCTCCGTACCGGTGCAGTCGGGCATGTACATGTCGAGGATGATCAGGTCGGGCTGGAAGTCGGCAAGCTCGGCCATGGTGCGGATCGGCTCGGTCAGGGTCCGGGTGACGATGCCGGCACTGTTGAGCAGGCGCTCGGTGTGCATGGCCTGGGCCCGGGAATCGTCGATGATCAGCACTCTGAAGGGTTCGTACTGGGTGACGCTGGTCAGCAGTTCGACCTTTTCCAGCAGGCTGGAGGCTTCCAGGGTGCCGGTCAGGAACTCCTGGCCACCGGCGCGCACTGCGGCCAGACGCGTGGGCGTGTCGGTTTCATCCAGGCTGAAGAACAGCAACGGCACCCGCTGCTCCAGGCCTTGCTGGGCCTGGGCGGCCAGTTGCAGGCCGGCACCGCTGCCGGTGAAGTCGACATCCATGACGATCGCCGATGGCAAGCGCTCGCTCATCGAGGCACGAAACGCATCGGCGCTGTACAAGGCTTGTACACCGAGGCCGAAGAACTCCAGTTGCTGGGCCAGACGCTCGGCGCGGTCGTGGTCCTGGAGCATGATGTAGACCGGCTTGCGCAACGGCGGCAACGGCACCTGTTCGAGCTGGTCGCCCTGGCGCAGGCCGGTACGTGACAGACGCTGCATCAGCCGGTTGAGTTCGCTGATCAGGTGGCTGCTCAAGCGCGCGCTGTTGGCCTCGACGGCCTCCAGGGTATGGCCGATGGCTTCGGCCAGCTCGCTGTGCTCAGGTTGTTCGAAACGTGCGGCGTAGCGCTGTAGACGCAGGTTGGCTTCGCACAGTTCGCCCAGATCGCCAGTCGACCACTCGCTGCGCTGCAGGCGCTGCCAGATCTCGAGTATCTGCCGAGCCTGGTGAATCACCCGCTGGGCAAAATGTTGCTTGAGGCGTTCACGATTGGGGTCTTCTGGCTCGGTCATGTCCTGACTACTTGTAAGGGGTGAGGCAGTTCGAGTGATGGCTCTATGCTAGCACCACTTTCTGGACAATCGAGTGTCTTGTATCAATTATCTGTACAGGTTTGTTATTCATTTGCTGACTCGATAGTCGCTTATGCGAACCGACCCGCTTGATTTATAGTGCAGCGATACTTGCCGACCCCGGCAGGCGGCGCGCCGTGGAATTACCACGCAGCGCTGGCACGAAGCCCGGGGGTTGCGGTCGAACCCCTTGAACCGACGTGACAGAAAGGACAACGCCATGCTGGATTGGAAAAACCGTACAGGCAAAGCCGAAGCGCGCGAGCGGGTCGAGCCCCGCAGTGCCGCCACCCGCAGCTATTTCGGCGGATTGTTCTTCAGTCGTGCCCTGGGCACGCTGATTGGCCTGTACCTGCTGGTGTGCATTGGCCTGGGTTGGTACTGGAGCGCCGAGCCGGACCTGTTCCCGGTCCAGCAGAATGCCCAGGCTGCCGCCGAGATGACCGGTCAGCAGATGGTCGTAGGCTACACCACCGTAGAAACCCTCAAGACCGTTGCCGGTACCTTGTTGCACAAGCCGGGCGGCTACATTTCCAACGACCGCTTCCCGCCTGGCTTGTGGATGGACAATATGCCCAGCTGGGAATACGGCGTGCTGGTCCAGGTCCGCGACCTGAGCCGGGCCCTGCGCAAGGATTTCGCCCGCTCGCAGTCGCAGTCCGCTGAAGACGCCGATCTGGCCAAGGCCGAGCCGCGTTTCAACTTCGACAACAAGAGCTGGATCCTGCCGTCGAGCGAATCGGAGTTCCAGGAAGGCATCAACTCCCTGACCCGCTATCAGAAGCGTCTGGCCTCGCCGGATCAACAAGGCGCGCTGTTCTACACCCGTGCCGACAACCTCAACAACTGGTTGGGTGATGTCGCCACCCGTCTGGGCTCGTTGTCGCAGCGCCTGTCGGCCAGCGTTGGCCGGGTCAAGCTCAACAGCACCCTGAAGACCGAGTCGGTGGTTGCCGGCCAGGCGCCGCAGCTGGATGAAGAAGTGGTCGAAACCCCGTGGCTGCAGATCGACAACGTCTTCTATGAGGCCCGTGGTCAGGCCTGGGCGCTGTCGCACCTGCTGCGCGCCATCGAAGTGGACTTTGCCGATGTACTGGCGAAGAAGAACGCCACGGTCAGCGTGCGCCAGATCATTCGTGAGCTGGAGGCCTCCCAGGAGCCGCTGTGGAGCCCGATGGTGCTCAATGGCAGCGGCTTCGGCATGTGGGCCAACCACTCGCTGGTCATGGCCAACTACATCTCCCGCGCCAACGCGGCGGTGATCGACCTGCGCCAACTGCTGTCGCAAGGCTGATCGGTGAGCATTTCCAAGCAAGAGGCGGCGCATCGCGCTGCCTCGGATGCCGAACTGATCGCCTGGGTCGACGAGCACGATCAGCTGCTGGGTGCATTGCCTCGCGCCGAGTTGCGTGAAAAGGGCCTGATTGGGCGCGGTACCTACATTCTGTTGTTTAACTCGGCCGGTGAGCTGTGCGTACACCGGCGCACCGAGAGCAAGGCCATTTACCCGGGTTACTGGGATGTGGCCGCAGGCGGCATGGTCCAGGCCGACGAAAGCTTTGCCGAGTCGGCTGCCCGCGAACTGGAAGAAGAGCTGGGTGTAGCCGGAGTCGAGTTGACTGCCCACGAGCGTTTTTTCTTCGACCAGCCCGGCAACCGCCTCTGGTGTGCGGTGTTTTCGGCGGTCTGGGACGGGCCTTTGCGCCTGCAGCCCGAGGAAGTCAGCGAAGCGCGCTTTCTGCCGCTCGAACAGGCGCTGGCCGACAGCCGGCAACAGCCGTATTGCCCCGATTCCCTGGCGGCGTTGCAGCGCTACATCGACCGTCGGGCCTGAAGTCGCGAATCCTGTGCAAATTGGCGCAGTTTTGTACTTAGCATCTGCACAAATTATCGTTACACTGCGCGGCCTTTTAAGGCTGCCGCACCCTGGGTGCGGCAGTTGCGCTGCCCCTGCCAGAGTGGGGCTTCGCGGTCGGTACCCTGCCCGGGGCGCCGACCAGTTTTTGTCCTCACCGTACGAGGATCAAAAGTGGCCAAAAAAGCCGCATCATTCGCCGCCCTCGGTGGCCTGGTGTTCTCCACTGATGCAGGTCGGCATTGTCCGGACTGCAGCAAACCCATAGATGCCTGCATCTGCAAACAGACGCTCATCCCCGAAGGCGATGGCATTGCTCGCGTGCGCCGCGAAAGCAAAGGCCGTGGCGGCAAGACGGTGACGACCATCAGCGGTGTACCGCTGCCCCTGGAACAGCTCAAGGATCTGGCCAGCACGCTCAAGCGTCGCTGCGGAACCGGCGGCGCGTTGAAAGACGGGGTCATCGAAATCCAGGGCGATCACGTCGAGCTGTTGTTGGCAGAGCTGATCAAACAAGGCTTCAAAGCGAAAAAGTCCGGCGGCTGAAGACTGCATCGCGATTTTTTGCAATTCGCTTTCTAAACTCGTTCCCGTAGGAAGGGTCTATCCCTGAACACGGAAAATCGTCATTTCCAGGTTTTACACTGCGCCCGCCGTCCGTGGGTCGGTGTTATTCGACTTTTTATATAGGGGACTTCAATGTCCGTACGACGCACACGCAAAGATGATGGCAGCCAATGGACAGTTGCGGACAGCCGCAGTGTTTACGGGATTCGCCATTGGGGGGCCGGTTACTTCGCAATCAACGAGGCCGGCCGCGTCGAAGTCCGCCCCAACGGGCCTGGCAGCGCACCGATCGATCTTTACGAGCAAGTCGACGAGCTGCGCAAGAGCGGCCTGTCGCTGCCGCTGCTGGTGCGTTTCCCAGACATCCTGCAAGACCGCGTGCGCCAGCTGACCGGTGCGTTTGACGCCAACATCGCGCGCCTGGAGTACCAGAGCCAGTACACCGCGCTGTACCCGATCAAGGTCAACCAGCAGGAAGCGGTGGTGGAAAACATCATCGCCACTCAGAACGTGTCCATCGGCCTTGAGGCCGGTTCCAAGCCTGAACTGCTGGCGGTACTGGCGCTGGCGCCAAAAGGCGGGACCATTGTCTGCAACGGTTACAAGGATCGTGAGTTCATTCGTCTGGCGCTGATGGGCCAGAAGCTGGGCCACAACGTGTTCATCGTCATCGAGAAAGAGTCGGAAGTGGCGCTGGTGATCGAAGAGGCGGCCGAACTCAAGGTCAAGCCGCAGGTCGGTCTGCGCGTGCGCCTGTCGTCGCTGGCGTCGAGCAAGTGGGCCGATACCGGTGGCGAGAAATCCAAGTTCGGCCTGTCGGCCGCGCAGTTGATCTCGGTGGTCCAGCGCTTCCGTGACGCCGGCCTGGATCAGGGCATCCGTCTGCTGCACTTCCACATGGGGTCGCAGATCGCCAACCTGGCTGACTACCAGCATGGTTTCAAGGAAGCGATCCGTTACTACGGCGAGCTGCGCGCCCTGAACCTGCCGGTCGATCACATCGACGTCGGCGGTGGCCTGGGTGTCGACTATGACGGTACCCATTCGCGCAACGCCAGCTCGATCAACTACGACATGGACGATTACGCCGGTGTCGTGGTCGGCATGCTCAAAGAGTTCTGCGATGCCCAGGGCCTGCCACATCCGCACATCTTCTCCGAGAGCGGCCGCTCGCTGACGGCCCACCACGCCATGCTGGTGGTACAGGTCACCGACGTCGAGAAGCACAACGACGAAGTGCCGGTGATCGACAACAAGGAAAGCCTGCCCGAGACCGTACAGTGGCTGGCCGACCTGCTCGGCCCGACCGATATCGAGATGGTCACCGAGACTTACTGGCGTGCCACGCACTACATGAGCGACGTGGCAGCGCAGTACGCCGACGGCAAGATCACCCTGGCCGAGAAAGCCCTGGCCGAGCAGTGCTACTTCGCCGTGTGCCGGCGCCTGCACAACTCGCTCAAGGCCCGTCAGCGTTCGCACCGCCAGGTGCTGGACGAGCTCAACGACAAGCTTGCCGACAAGTACATCTGCAACTTCTCGGTGTTCCAGAGCCTGCCGGACACCTGGGCCATCGGCCAGGTCCTGCCGATCCTGCCGCTGCATCGCCTCGACGAAGAGCCGATGCGCCGTGCGGTGCTGCAGGATCTGACCTGCGACTCCGATGGCAAGATCAACCAGTACGTCGACGAGCAGAGCATCGAGACCAGCCTGCCGGTGCACGGCATCAACGAGGGTGAGGACTACCTGCTGGGGATTTTCCTGGTCGGTGCCTACCAGGAGATTCTCGGTGACATGCACAACCTGTTCGGCGACACCGACTCGGTGAACATCTACCAGAACCCTAACGGCAGCGTGTACCACGCCGGTATCGAGACCCACGACACCATCGAGGACATGCTGCGCTACGTGCACCTGTCGCCAGAGGAGTTGATGACTCACTACCGCGACAAGTGCGCCAGCGCCAAGATCACCGCGCGTGAGAAGACCCAGTTCCTTGATGCCTTGCGTCTGGGGCTGACCCGTTCGTCTTACCTGTCGAGCTGATGTAATCGCGGGGCAAGTCCGCTCCCACCGGGTGTTGTATGAACCTGGTGGGAGCGGGCTTGCCCCGCGATGCTTTCAACGACGAACAAACCACCCATCCCGCCGCTGCAACCGCCAGCCCATCACCCCCAGCGTCACTCCGCGCAAGGCCATGAACAGCAGAAAGCCCAACCACAAGCCATGGTTGCCCAGATCCCTGGCGGCATAGGCGACCGGCAAGGCAATCGCTACGCTGAGCAACATGCCATTACGCATCTCCCGCGCCCGCGTTGCCCCGATGAACAGACCGTCGAGCAAGTAACTCCACACCGCCACCAGCGGCAACAGCGCCAGATAAGGCAGGTACTGATAGGCCGTTGCGCGCACGCTTTCGATATCGGTCTGCATGTTGATAAACAGGTGTCCGCCAAACAGAAACAACACGGCAAAGCCACTGCTGGCCAGCAGCGACCAGCCGCAAGCCACGGTCAGCGAGCGACGCAAGGCCTGGCGATCACCGGCGCCGATGGCGTGCCCGCACAAGGCCTCGACCGCATGGGCCAGACCGTCGAGGGCATAGGCAGTGAGCAGCAGGCCATTGAGCAGCAGGGCATTGGCCGCGACAGTAGCCTCACCCAATCGAGCACCCTGCACGGTGATCAGGAAGAACACTGCCTGCAAGGCCAGGCTGCGGATGAAAATGTCGCGGTTGACGGCCAGCAGCGGCCGCCAGCTCTGCCAGCGGCGCAGCAGGGCCCAGGCGATCTGTCCCGGATAGGCGCGCAAGGCCGGGCGAGTCAGGGCCAGACCGAGCAGGGCGGCACTCCATTCGGCAATCACCGAGGCCCTTGCAGAACCGATCACGCCCCAGTCCAGGCCCAGCACGAACCACAGGTTGAGAGCGATATTGAGCAGGTTGGTGGTTAGCAGAATCGCCAGCGGCGCCCGGGCGTTCTGGGTGCCGAGGAACCAGCCGACCAGGGCAAAACTGGCGAGCGCCGCTGGCAGGCCTAGCAGACGGGTCTGGAAAAAGTCCTGGGTCGATTGCTCCAGCGCCGCCGAGGGCTGCATCAATTGCAGGGCCAGGTGACTGAAGGGCAGGGCGAGCAGGCCCAGCAGCAACGCGAACAGCAGCGCCAGCAACAAACCCTGCACCAGCACCTGGCGCAAGGCTGCGCCGTCGGCACGCCCGGCCGCCTGGGCGGCAAACCCGGTGGAGCCCATGCGCAGAAAACCCATGACCCAGGCCAGGAAGGTGTACAGGCTGGCACCCACGGCGACCGCACCCAACTGGTGAGCATGTGGCAGGTGACCGATCACCGCGCTATCGACCAGCGCCACCAGGGGTACGGAAATATTCGAGAGAATCATCGGCGCGGCCAGTGCCCAGACCTTGCGGTGGGTCGGGCGGTCGCGCCAGTCGGTCAACAATCGGGACATGTCGGCTCCAGGCAAGCCGGACATTGTAGCCGCAGCGCACGGAGACGGCCTGGTTGATATATAGTTCTTCCCTCAGAACCTGCTGCCAAAGAGTTTTTTCCATGCTCAACAAAGGATTGTTGCTGGCCTGCGTGCTGGCCTTGCTCAGCGCCTGCGACTCGTCTGCCCCAGACAAGCCAGCCCCGGCTCCGGCCTCTACGCCTGCGCAGACTCAGGAAGCCGCCAAGCCGGCCCGTGAAGACGCCGCGACCCTGGCCAAGCGTTATGCCGGTCGCGAACTGAGCGTGGTGGATGTCTCGGAAGTTCAAGTCGATGGCGCCAGCGCGCTGTCCTTGAGCTTCTCGGTGCCACTGGATGCGCAGCAGAATTTTGCCGACCGGGTGCACCTGGTCGATACCGTCAAAGGCAAAGTCGATGGTGCCTGGGAGCTCTCCGACAACGGTATGGAGCTGCGCCTGCGCCACCTCGAGCCGCAACGCAAATTGGTGCTGACCATCGATGCCGGCCTGCAGTCCGTAAACGGTGAGCGCCTGGCCGCCGAGTCGGTAAGCCGCCTGGAAACCCGCGACATGCAGGCCACCATCGGCTTCGCCAGCCGCGGTTCGCTGTTGCCTACGCGCCTGGCCGAAGGGCTGCCGGTGATCGCCCTGAACGTCAACAAGGTCGATGTCGAGTTCTTCCGCATCAAGCCTGAGTCGCTGTCATCCTTCCTCAGCGCCTGGGGCCGCAACAGCAGCCTGTACTACTACCAGTCGAAAGAAACCCTGGACATGGCCGAGCTGGTCTACAGCGGCCGTTTCGACCTCAACCCGGCGCGCAACACCCGTGAAACCGTGTTGCTGCCGATCGCCGGGATCAAGCCGCTGCAGGAGCCGGGCGTGTACCTGGCGGTGATGCGTGCTTCGGGCACCTACGACTACTCGCAGCCAGCCACCCTGTTCACCCTCAGCGACATCGGTGTGTCCGCGCACCGCTACCAGAACCGTATGGATGTGTTCACCCAGGGGCTGGAAGGTGGCAAGGCGCTGGGTGGCGTCAACCTTGAGCTGCTCGACGCCGAAGGCCGGGTGCTTGGTCAAGGCAAGACCGACAGCGACGGTCATGCCCAACTGCCGATGCCGCCAAAGGCGGAAACCCTGCTGGCCCATCAGGGCGTGCACACCACCATGTTGCGCCTGAACAGTGCGGCGCTGGACCTGGCGGAATTCGACATCACAGGTCCCCAGGCCAATCCCCTGCAGTTCTTCGTCTTCGGTCCACGCGACCTGTACCGCCCAGGCGAGACTGTGCTGCTCAATGGCCTGTTGCGCGACCAGGACGGTCGCCCGCTGAAGCCGCAGCCGGTAACCGTGGAAGTGCGCCGGCCCGATGAGCAGATCAGCCGCAAGTTCGTTTGGGAACCGGGTAGTAACGGCCTCTACCAGTATCAGCTGCAACTGGCCACGGAAGCCCCGACCGGGCGCTGGCAGTTGCTGTTTGACCTGGGCGGTGGCAAGAAGCAGATCTATGAGTTTCTTGTTGAAGACTTCCTGCCCGAGCGCCTGGCCCTGGAGCTCAAAGGCAGCGATGAGCCGCTGAGTCCTGAACAGGGCGCCGAGATCGACGTCAATGGCCGTTACCTCTACGGCGCCCCGGCCTCGGGCAACCGCTTGAGCGGCCAGGCGTATGTCCGCCCGCTGCGTGAAGCGGTAGCGGCGTTGCCGGGCTATCAGTTCGGTTCGATCACCGAGCAGGAGCTGAGCCAGGACCTGGAGCTGGATGAGGTCACCCTGGACGCCAACGGCAAGACCACCATCAGCATCGAAAGCAAATGGTCCGAAGCCCGTTCGCCGCTGCAACTGACGGTGCAGGCCAGCTTGCAGGAGTCCGGTGGCCGGCCGATCACCCGGCGCCTGGAGCAGCCGATCTGGCCGGCCGAACGCCTGCCGGGGTTGCGCGGCTTGTTCGACGGTGAAGAAACCGACAGCGATGCTCCGGTGGAGTTCGAAATGCTGGTTGCCGATCGTGACGGCAACAAGCTGGCGGTCAACGGCCTCAAGGTGCGCTTGATTCGCGAGCGCCGTGACTACTACTGGAACTACTCGCAAAGTGACGGCTGGAGCTACAACTTCAACGAGAAGTTCCTGACCCAGAGTGAAGAGACGGTCAACATCAAGGCGGGCTCGACCGCCAAGCTGACCTTCCAGGTTGAGTGGGGCCCGTACCGTGTCGAGGTCGAAGACCCGCAGACCGGCCTGGTCTCCAGCGCGCGCTTCTGGGCCGGCTACCGTGCCCAGGACAACGCCGACGGCGGTGCCGTGCGTCCGGACCAGGTCAAGCTGGCCCTGGACAAACCGTCCTACGCCGATGGCGCTACCGCCAACGTTACGGTCACGCCACCTGCGGCCGGTACCGGTTACCTGATGGTCGAATCCAGTGAAGGACCGCTGTGGTGGCAGGAGATCGACGTGCCGGCCGAAGGCAAGACCTTCGCCATCAACCTCGACCGTAAATGGGCGCGCCATGACCTGTATGTCAGCGCCCTGGTGATTCGTCCGGGCGAGCGCAAGGTCAACGCCACGCCCAAGCGTGCGGTCGGGGTGCTGCACCTGCCGCTGGACCGTGCCGAACGCAAACTGGCGGTGACCCTCAGCGCGCCGGAAAAGATGCGTCCCAAGCAGCCGTTGACGGTCAAGGTCCAGGCCCGCAATGCCGACGGCAGTGTGCCTAAGCAGGTGCATGTGCTGCTGGCGGCGGTGGACGTGGGCATTCTCAATATCACCGACTACACGACGCCGGACCCGTTCACCGGCATGTTCGGCCGCAAGGCTTACGGCGCCGACCAGCTGGACATCTATGGCCAGTTGATCGAAGCCGGTCAGGGCCGTCTGGCCAGCCTGGCTTTCGGTGGTGATGCGGCGATGGCCAAGGGTGGCAAACGACCGAACACCAGCGTCACCATCGTCGCCCAGCAGAGCGCGCCGGTGACCCTCAACGAAAACGGCGAAGGCGAGGCCAGTGTCGATATCCCCGACTTCAACGGTGAACTGCGCCTGATGGCCCAGGCCTGGACCGATGAGCGCTATGGCGTGGCTGAAGGCAAGACCGTGGTCGCTGCGCCATTGATCGCCGAGCTGTCGGCACCGCGCTTCCTCGCCGGTGGTGACAGCACTACCTTGGCGCTGGATGTCTCGAACCTGTCCGGGCAGGCGCAAAAACTCAACGTGCGCCTGAGCACCGAAGGCCAGTTGAGCCTTATGCGCGCAGCCGAGCAAACCCTCGAACTGACCCAGGGCAAGCGTGTCACCCTGCTGGTACCGGTGCAGGCCAACGGTGGTCTGGGCCAGGGCAAGGTCAAGGTCGAGGTGCTGGGGCTGCAACTGCCGGGTGAGACGGCCACAGCCTTCAGCCGCGAATGGACCCTGGGCGTGCGTCCGGCCTACCCGGCCATGCTCAAGCACTACCGGGTGGCGCTTAACGATCAACCGTGGAGCCTGCCGGAGGCTGACCTGGCCGCATTCGAGCCGGCCGGTCTGGAGGCGATGCTGGCTTTGTCCAGCCGTCCGCCGCTGAACCTGGCCGAACAGATCCGCGCCCTGGAAGCCTACCCTTATGGCTGCCTGGAGCAGACCACCAGTGGTCTGTATCCCTCGTTGTATGCCGATGCCGCGACCCTCAAGCGTCTGGGCATCACTGGCGAGCCCGCCGAGGTGCGCAAGCGCAAGATCGAGATGGGCATCGAACACCTGCTGGGCATGCAGCGCTACAACGGCAGCTTCGGCCTGTGGAGTTCGGATTCCGAGGAGGAGTACTGGCTGACGGCCTATGTCACCGATTTCCTGCTGCGGGCTCGCGAGCAGGGCTATGCGGTGCCTGCCGATGCCCTGAAGAAAGCCAGCGAGCGCCTGCTGCGCTATCTGCAGGAGCGCAACCTGATTGAGGTGAACTACAGCAATAACGCCGAGCACAGCCGTTTTGCCGTGCAGGCTTATGCCGCTCTGGTGCTGGCCCGCACGCAGCAGGCGCCGCTGGGTGCGCTGCGTAGCCTGTTCGAGCGGCGCAGTGATGCTCGCTCCGGCTTGCCTTTGGTGCAGTTGGCCATCGCCCTGGAAAAAATGGGTGACAAACCCCGCGCCCAGCAAGCCTTGCAAGCGGGCCTGGCGGTCAGTCGCAACGACAAGGACTGGCTAGGCGACTACGGCAGCCCGGTGCGCGACCAGGCCTTGATCCTGGCCTTGCTCGAAGAGAACAACCTGGCCAGCACCCAGCTGGATCAACGGCTGTTCCAGTTGTCCGACCAGGTCGCGGCCAGCCAGTGGTTGTCGACCCAGGAACGCAACGCCTTGTTCCTCGCCGGCCGCGGCTTGCTGAACAAACCGGAAGGCAAGTGGTCGGCGCGTCTGGACAGTGCGGGCGAACTGCGTGACCTGGACAGCGCGCAATCGGGCCTGAAACTGGAAGGGCCACTGCTGGCTTCGCCGCTGACGGTGCAGAATCAGGGCAGCGACACCTTGTATCAGCAACTGACCCTGTCCGGTTACCCACGCTACGCCCCGGCGCCAAGCAACTCCGGCATGAACATTCGTCGTGAGTACCTGGGTTTGAACGGTCGGACTCTGGATATCCGTGCGCTCAAGAGTGGTGATCTGGTGCTGGTGCACCTGGCCGTGACTGCTACGTCCCGGGTACCGGATGCGCTGGTGGTCGACCTGCTGCCTGCCGGTCTCGAGCTGGAAAACCAGAACCTGGCGCAGAGCGCGGCGAGCCTGGACAACGCCAGCAGTGCGGTCAAACAGTGGCGCGACTCGATGCAGAACGCCAACGTTGTGCACCAGGAGTTCCGTGATGATCGTTATGTCGCGGCGCTGCCTGTGGACAGCTACGGCACTACGCACTTGCTGTATCTGGCGCGTGCAGTGACCCCGGGTACCTATCGGGTGCCGCCGCCGCAGGTGGAATCGATGTATCGACCGAACCTGCAGTCGGTGGGTGAATCGGCAGGTGAGATGGTGATCAAGGGCCGTTGAAGGGACTGGTAGGAGCGGGCTTGCCCCGCGATGCGATGTGACTGACACAACGCAATCGCGGGGCAAGCCCGCTCCCACCCACCGTCAGTGAATGATCCAGCTCAGCACCCACAACCCCAGCACCAGCCAGATGATGCCGAGGATGATCGAGGCACGCATGAAGGCACGGATGGCCGAGTACAGCAGCATCAAGCCGATGATCAGGGCAACGATGCTGACCAGCGAGGTGTCCATGCCCAATGTGCGCGCCAGGCCATCGATGAAGTTGCCACCGGCGTTGGCCAGCAGGTTGAACAAACCGCTCAGGCCATCGACGACAAAGCGGATCAGTGCCCCCAACGCCTGGCCGAGCCACTCGAAAAAACCTTCTACATGCATAGTTGCTTCCTGATGATCGTATCGGCTCGTTGGCCGTTGCCAAACCTTTGGCTGTGTATTGGCCTGCTCGGTTCCCTGTCCATCGCCAGCGACTCGGAGGCCTGATGCCCATCTTAGCTAAACGCCTGAGCGTCGTATCGGCTGTCGTGCTGTTGTGCGGCGCGCTGTTGTGGGCTGCCGACCGCCTGTGGCCTTTGCCGCTGCCGGCCGATGACCTGGCGCGCGTGGTGCTGGCCGAGGACGGCACGCCGTTGTGGCGTTTCGCCGATGCCGATGGGGTCTGGCGGTATCCGGTCAGTGCCGATCAGGTATCGCCCTATTATCTGCAGGCGCTGCTGACCTACGAGGATCGCTGGTTCTACCAGCATCCAGGGGTCAATCCGTTGGCCCTGGTCCGTGCTGCCTGGCAAAACCTGCGCGGCGGGCGGGTGCTGTCGGGCGGCAGTACCCTGTCGATGCAGGTCGCGCGTCTGCTCGATCCGCATTCGCGCACGGTGCCTGGCAAGCTGCGTCAGTTGTGGCGCACCGCCCAGCTGGAGTGGCACCTGAGCAAGGCGCAGATTCTGGAAATCTACCTCAATCGCGCGCCGTTCGGCGGTACCTTGCAGGGCGTGGCAGCGGCCAGCTGGGCCTACCTGGGCAAATCACCGCAACACCTGACCCCGTCTGAAGCAGCCATGCTCGCAGTACTGCCCCAGGCGCCGAGCCGCTTGCGCCCGGACCGTCACCCGGCCCGCGCGCAAGTGGCCCGCGACAAAGTGCTCAAGCGCCTGGCCGAGTACCAGGTATGGCCGCAGCAACGCGTCATTGAGGCGATGGAAGAGCCATTGTTACTGGCACCGCGTCAGGAGCCTGCGCTGGCACCGTTGCTGGCGCGACGCCTGAACCGGCCGCACAGTCCGCCGCTGATCCGCACCACTGTCGATGCCGCGCTGCAGCGGCGCCTGGAAGACTTGCTGCTTGGGTGGCGCGCCCGCCTGCCCGAGCGCACCTCGGCGGCGATCCTGGTGGTGGAGGCGCAGACCATGGCGGTACGCGCTTACCTTGGCTCGGTCGATCTGAATGATGAACGCCGTTTCGGGCATGTCGACATGATCACCGCGCTGCGCTCCCCCGGTTCGACCCTCAAGCCTTTTCTCTATGGCATGGCCATGGACGATGGCCTGATTCATTCCGAATCCTTGCTGCAGGACGTGCCCAGACGCTACGGCGATTATCGCCCGGGGAACTTCTCCATGGGCTTCAGCGGCCCGGTGGCGGCCAGTTCCGCCTTGGCGCTGTCGCTCAATCTGCCGGCGGTGCAGTTGCTGGAAGCCTATGGTCCCAAGCGCTTTGCCGCGCAAATGCGCAATGGCGGCGTGCCGTTGACCCTGCCACCGCTGGCCGAGCCGAACCTGTCGCTGATCCTGGGCGGCGCTGGCAGTCGCCTGGAAGACCTGGTGGCCGGTTACGGTGCGCTGTCACGCGGTGGAATGAGTGCGCCCATGCGCTTGCAGCCGGACGCACCACTGCTCGAACACCGGCTGCTGTCGCCAGGTAGCGCCTGGATCATCCGGCGCATTCTCAGTGGCCAGGCGCGCCCGGACCGTGATCCGCATGCTGAACTGGTACAGCGTCCGCTGCTGGCCTGGAAGACCGGAACCAGCTATGGCTTTCGCGATGCCTGGTCGATTGGCGTCGGGCCGCGCTATCTGATCGGTATCTGGATCGGTCGTCCGGATGGCACCCCGGTGCCCGGACAGTTCGGCCTGGCTTCGGCGGCACCGTTGATGCTGCAGGTCCATGATGTGCTGAGCAACCGTGACAGCCAGCGCGGCATTGCCGTGCCGGTGGCCGCGGTGCCGGAGAATGTCGGGGTGGCCGCGATCTGCTGGCCGCTGGGTCAACCGCTGGCCCGCCAGGACAGCAATTGCCGGCGTCAGCGTTTTGCCTGGACCCTGGATGGCACCACGCCGCCAACCTTGCAGGCGGCCGACCAGCCCTTGAGCGTCGGCTTGCGCGAAACGGTCTGGGTCAACACCCAAGGACAGCGGGTGGATGCCAGTTGCCCAGGGGCCCAGGCCAGGGAGGTTGCCTTGTGGCCGGCGCCGCTGGAACCCTGGTTGCCCCGCGTGGAACGTCGCGAAGCGCGGCTGCCCCCGGTTGATCCGCACTGCCCACCACAGGTGCCGGCTACCGCACCGCCGCTGTCCATCGTCGGCGTGCGCCAGGGCGATCAACTGCGCCGTCCGGCCACCAGCAGCGAACCGTTGCGTCTTGAGGTTTCCGCGCTGGGCGGCAGTGGTCGGCGCTGGTGGTTCCTCAATGGCGCGCCGCTGGGTGAGTCGCAGGGCCAGGAGTACTTGAGCGCTCGCTTCGAGCAGAGCGGGCGGGTGGAATTGAGCGCGCTGGATGAGAGCGGCCAGACCGCGCGGGTCGAGTTTCAGATCAATGAATGAACGGGCTGCATGGCAGCCGCCATTCTGATTAGACGACGATGCGCACACCACCTACGCTTGAACCAGACGAGGGAGCCGTCTTGGTGCTCTTGTATCTGTCGGGATCATGGAGCGTCAAATGCGTCCGTTGGCCGTCGCGGTTCTCAGTCTTTCTTGGGCAAGCGGGCTGAGCGCCGGATCGCTGCCAGTGTTTCTCGATAGCAATGAAGTCGAACGCAGCCTGCCGGCGCCAAACCTGCCCGCCGACAGCTATCGCCCCGACACGCCGGCCTTGCATGTAGCCACCCCCGCAGCACCGCCGCTGCAACTGCCGATGAACACGCGGATCCTGTTGCACAAGGTGCGTTTTGTCGGTGGCACCCTCTATCCGCTGAGCGACCTGCGGGACAATTATCAGGAACTGGTCAATCGCGAGATCACCCTGGGTGAGTTGGTCGAAGCCACCCAGCGCCTGACCCGGCGTTATCAGCAGGATGGTTACCTGTTGTCCTACGCGTACCTGCCGCCACAGGACTTTGCCGATGGGCGTGTGCAGGTGGTGCTGGCCGAGGGCTACATTCGCGACTATGAACTGCAAGGTGATATCGGACCGGCATCCGCCTATCTGCACACGCTAGCGAGCAAACTCAAGGCCGAGCGCCCGCTCACACACAAGACCTTGCAACGCTATACCGCCCTGATGAGCCGGGTGCCTGGCGTTACATTGCAGGCCCAGGTGCCGCCTGGCGACGCCAATGGTGCGAGCACCTTGGTTGTTCAGGCTTCGCGCCAGCCCTTCAGCTCGACGCTGAATCTCAGCGATGGCAACCGCGAGGACCCGCAGGCGCTGCTGGCTGTCAGCAGCAATGCGCAGACTGCGCTGGTCGAGCAAGTGAGCTTCACTGCGCTGTTTCCTCCCGGTGATGAGCATGAGCATTACTACCGCCTGGACTATGCCCAGTACCTGGACAGCGAAGGCAGTCAGCTGAACCTGTCGGCCACGCGCTACCGCAGTGATCCAGGCGCTCTGGTTCGCCTGAACAACGGCACCGACCTCAAGCAGCATCGTGAGCATGAGCGCTATTCGATTGGCCTGAGCCAGGTCGTGACGGCTTCCCCCGAGGAGTGGCTCAACGTTGCCGGGCGTCTCTACGCAGTGAGTGACGACACCGATTATCAGGCTGTCGACACTGCATTCAAGAGTCGGAGCCGCACCGACCTGCGCGCCCTGGCCTTCGAAGGCGACTGGCGCCAGACCGATCCCCGGCAATTGCGCATCCTCAGTGTCGGCGCCTACCAGGGCATAGATTACCTGGGGGCGAACACCGACAGCGATGTCGACTTGGACTTTCTGCGTCTGCGGGTGTCCGGGTTGCAGAGTGATCGCTATTTCGATCATTGGCAGGGTGTGATTTCGGCGGCGCTGAACTGGAGCAACGACAGTTTGCCGGACAGCGAGCGTGCAGTATTTGGCGGCCAGAGTTTCGGCCGTGGTTATCCCGCCGATCAGGCTTCGGGTGACAAGGGCTGGGGTGTGGCATATGAGCTGAACTACAGTTTCAGCAGCGATGGCCACTGGTTCAAGCGGGTGCAGCCCTATGTGGTAGTGGATGCCGCGCGCAGCTGGTTCAACGAGCTTGAAATTCGCGACTCACGCTTGTCTTCGACAGCGCTGGGGGTGCGCGTTGGCGATGCACGCTACTACAGCATTTCCCTGGAAGCGGCCAAACCGATGTCGGACATCGCCCTCGACAGCCTCGACCGGCAGCCGCGTTTTACCTTGAGCTTCAGCTTTCAGCTGTAATCGCGGGGCAAGCCCGCTCCCACAGGCTCCCCACTGGTGGGAGCTGGCTTGCCCCGCGATCAATCAGTTGACCCGATGCAGCGTGGCTTGGGAAAGAGGTTATCCAGGGTTTCCAGCAGACGGATGTGATAGATCGGTTTGCGAAACAGGTCCAGCACCTGCGGGCGTAGCAGGTCACTGATGTCGTCCATGTCGGCATGACTGGAGGTGGCGATCACCGGCAAGTGCTGGCGGGCAGTGTGCTCACGCAGGCGCTTGATCAGTGAAATGCCACTGTCTTCCGGCATACGCAGGTCGGTGATCACCAGGGCCATATCCGGGTGGCGGGTGAGCTGCTGCAGGGCGAGTTTTACCGAGGTGGCGGTGTGGCAGCGAAAGCCCTCGGCCTCAAGCAGTTCGGCAAGTTCCAGCAACGCCTCCTCTTCGTCATCCACCAGGAGAATCTGTTCGCGCAGAGAGGAGCTTGGCATGGTGTGTTTCCATTACAGGTCAGAGGTCAGGCCGTTCAGTTCATGAAGCCCACAGCCAGGAGACGGGCCTAGTGCGCCGTTACCCGCAGGTGCAGTGGCGAAGTGCTCGATGACAGCGCCAGCGCCAGCTGCGTACGATTGTGCATATGGGTCAGGCGCAGTACCTGGGAGACGTAGAGCTTGACGGTGTTTTCGGTGATGCCCAATTCGCAGGCGATCTGATAGTTGGTCTTGCCCTGACTGACCAGGCGCGCGACTTCCAGTTGCCGGGGTGACAGTTGTTCGAAGTTGCCTGGAAGGTTCTCGGCGACCGGCTCGCTGTCGACGTCTGTGGCGCGACGGTGTGCGCCCAGACCCCGGGCTTTTTCCAGGTCTTGGTAAAGGTCGTCGATCGAGTCGGCCAGGTACTGCAGTTTCTGGTTCAGGTTGCCCAGTCGCTGCTGGCATTGCTGTTGTTCCTGCAGTGCGGCCTCCTGGCGTTGCACGCCTTCGAGCAGTTCGTTCAGGTCCAGGGGTTTCTGGTAGTAGTCGGCAAAGCCTGCGCGCAAAGCTCTGATCACATCCTGTTTGTCGGCTCGGTCAGTGAGCATGATCGCCTCGAAAATCCGTTGTTGCCCGGCAATCACCTTCAAGGCGCCGAACAGTTCAACGCCATCGCAATCCGGCATGTGCAGATCGCACAACACCAGGCCGATCGACGGGTCGGCGGCAAAGGTTTCGATAGCCTGGTTACTGGACAGGCACGGCAGGCAACGGTAGCCGTTGCGCTCGAGAAGTTCACACAGCTCTTCGACGACCAAGGGCTGGCCATCGACGACCAACACCTTTACTTCACTGAGTATCCTGTTCACACGCTACTCCCTGCTGAGAAGCCCCTCTCTCCCGGAGCCTGGGGTCTTGCAATCGCTGGTCAACTCACTAGAAAGTAGTCGTACTTTGCGCCCATGTACAAGCCATGCACGAGCTAGAAACAGGCGTGGGCGACTAATGGATCCATACACTGGCCAGCACGAAACCCGCCAGTATGAAGGGAGCAAAGGGTTGCTTGTTTGCAGAGTCCTCAGTTAATTGCTTGATGCGGTTCTTGACCTTTTGACTCAACAGGGACCACAGCCAGCGACGGCTGGAAAGCCAGATCAGCACAGCTATTCCGGCGCCGATGAAGGTACCCAGCACATACATGCGATCGGTCGCCAGCGCCAGGGCCGCGAGTAACTTCACATCACCGGCGCCAAAGCGGCCGAGCATGTAGCCGGGCAGGGTCAGGAGCATGACGATGGCCAGTGCCCAGCCGCCTTCGCTGGCGTCGGCGCCGATCCAGGTGTGTCCGGTCATGAACAAATAGGCCAGGGCGCCGGCCGCCGCGCCGAGGGTCAGGGAGTTGGCGATCTGGCGCTCACGCATATCTTGTTCAGCGCACAAGGCAAGCCACAGCAGCAGAACAATGCTTTGCATTGGCGAAATGCATCCCTTTGTGGTGAATGATTCTATGCTGTCAGTCAGGTGTCACTGTCAGGGTAGACGCGATCATGAAAGCAAGCCTGGTCGGAAGGCAAAAAGGCGCTGCGGCGCTGGAGTTCGTTGCGGTATTCGTGATCTTTTTTGCGCTGTTCCATAGTGCGGTCAGCTACAAGACCCAAGCGAGCCGGCAACGGTGAGTT
This sequence comes from Pseudomonas alkylphenolica, assembly GCF_000746525.1. NCBI lineage: Bacteria > Pseudomonadati > Pseudomonadota > Gammaproteobacteria > Pseudomonadales > Pseudomonadaceae > Pseudomonas > Pseudomonas alkylphenolica. The sequence goes on along the minus strand of NZ_CP009048.1, from coordinate 5,124,472 downwards.
GCGTAGCACGGTTGTTCGGGCGTTTGCGTGGGCGCTCCACATCGGTCATTGCCGAGCCGCAGCCGCCGGCCAGTATGCCCGCCGTGGGGTTGCAGATATGGCTCGACGATGGTGCCAGGGTACAGCGCCTGGCCGGCCCCTTGCGTGCGGCGCTGGCGTTGCCGGCGCACAGCGAGGTGCGATTGCAGGACTATGTGCAGCCCTACAGCCTGGTGGTGCTTGAGGGAGAGCCCATGGACTGGCAGGCGCAGCCGCTGGATCTGGATTTCAAGGCGGTCGGTGGCGGTACGCTGCATACCCGAGGCTGGCTGCTGGGGCAGCCCGGCAACTGGCTGTTGCAGCTGTTCGACATCGGCGATCTGTTGCAACACCACCAGCAGTCGCTGGGCGCAGAGCGCCAACGCCACCTGATGAGCCATTTGGCCTGCGAACTGCGCAATTGCAGCATCGAGCGTCTTGGGCAAGTGGCCCAGGAGCAATTGCAATGGCTGGTCCGTCATTGGCGGGCCAGCGGTGGGCGGATCCTGCTGCCGGGGGAGCAGGGCTGGCAAACCTATGCCAGCAGCAACGCGCCACTGCATTGGCCCAGTGATGAGGCGATCGGACATCTGCTGGACCGACTGGTCCCGGGGCAGATGGTCTCAAGTACCGATCATGCAGACCTGCAAGCCCTACTGCCGCAGTTCGATACTTATCTGCTGCCCTATGCCCAGGGGCATATTGTCCAGGCCTGGCTGATCTGTGTCGGCCCGCTTGAGGCACTGGTTGCGGCGGATGCGCTCAGTGCCTGTGCCGCCTATGCCGAACCCCTGGTTGGCCGTTTGGCTGCATTCAATCTGCAGCAACACAGCGAGCGCCTGGACAGCCTGCAACTGCAGCTCGGCGCCGGGTGGTGGCAGTGGCGTTTGAACGAAGCGACGTTGCAGTTGGACCCCGGCCTGGCTGGCAGTCTGGGGATGCCGAACCAGTTGACCATCAGTCAGTGGCTGAGCCGCGTGCACCCGAGCGACCGCGAAGCGGTGCAACTGGCTCTTGGTGAGCTGCAGCGTGACGGTTGTGCCTTGCACTTGAGTCTGCGCCTGCTCGACAACAACCTGCCGGCCACTGCCCGCTGGTTTCGCTTGTGCGGGCAGGTGCGTGGCAGTGGCCAGCAACGTCGGCTGCAAGGTTTCATGCTCGATATCAGTGATATCAAGTGCCAGTAACGCTAGGTCAGCGCCTTTAGCGCGGCGGATAGTTCGACAAGGCGTTCATCACGGTTTCCTGGATTGCGTTGCTGCGCTCTTCGGGGCTTGGCGGGTAGTTGTTCATGATCTGCTCGGCACTGCCACGCCACACCAGCTTGCCATCTTTGGCGTCGAACATATCGACCTGGATGGTCGCCACCTTGTAGTCAACGCTGCGGGTTTCGTTGTACATCGGCCCGCCCCAGTAGTTACCCCAGTAGCCTCCCCAGGCACCGCCATAGTTGGTGGTGATCTGCTGCTGACGCTGCTCGACGATGAGGTAGGTCTGCACTTTCAGATCGCCCTTGCTGCTGCCCTGGGCCGGGCGCAAACCACGCTGATCAAGCTGGCCGGTAACGGCCTGGCGGATGCGCTGTTCGGTCAGGTCGCTCTTGATCCGCGGATCGTCGGGGCGGTACTGCAGTGCCGGTTCCTGCCAGACCCAGCTGCGGTAGGCGGCAAAATCGCGGCTGGCGTCGTAGTCCTGAGTGATGTTGTGGCTCTGGCAGGCACCCAGCAACACCACGAGTGAAAGTAAAGCGAGACGGCACAACATGATGGATCTCCAATTGCCTTTAGCTGGGAGGATAGCCGTTGAGGGCCTTTTTCAATGATTCGCGCAGGGCCTCCTCGCGTTCGCCCTGGGAACCCTGGCTGGCGGTCTCGGCGCTGGCGCTCCAGACGGCCTGACCGTCGCGGGCGTCATACAGGTCGACACGGACCACCATCACTTCGACTTCGTAAGTGCGCACCAGCGGAGCGCTGGCATACACCCCATAACCATTGTGGTAACGGCCGGCGCTGCCATAAGCGCCGTAGCCGCCATAGGGGTAAGCACCATAGGGATAACCTCCATAGGGGTAATAATCTTCGCGCACCTGCTGCAGGCGGCGCTCCAGTTGCACATTGGCGCTGACCAGCAGATCGCCCGCCTGGCCATTGCGTGCCGGGCGCAGGCCGCGCTGGTCGAGGGCGTTGCTGACCGCTTCGGCCAGTTGCGCAGGTTCCGCCAGGGCGCCGCCAGCCGGCAGCTGGCCGTCCTGCCAGGCCCAGCTGCGGTAGCGGCCAAAGTCCCGCGGCGGTGCAGGATAAGCACTGGCATCGAAGGTAGTGGCCGCTTGCGGCGGAGCCGGAGGCAGCGGGCGGGAGCTGGCGACATAGGGGTTGCTGCTCTGGCAGCCTGTCAGTGCCAGGCACAACAGGCCCAGGGTCAAACGGTACGGCATGTCACCCTCCCGGCGTGATTCAGCGTGGTCGACAGAGCCAGTGCAGGTAACGCCCCAACCCGGCAAAGGCGGGATGGCGCCGATGTGCCAGTTCCATTTCCAGCAGGTCGAGCAACTCGGCCCTGGCCTGGAACTCGCTTGGCATGTAATCGTGAAACACCCGTACTCCGCTTTCTGTTTCGACCTGCCACAGAGCTTCAAGTTGCACCCTGAGCGTGCGTGGATCAAGCGGTTTTTGCGGGGTCAGGCTTTGCTTTTCACCGGCCATGTCGTCGCGGCGCAGTTTGCGGAAATGGCCCTTGAGCAGGTTGCGATAGACCAGTGCATCACGGTTGTAGAACGCCAGTGACAGCAGGCCATCGCTGCGGGTCAGCTGGTGCAGTACCGGCAGGATGGTTTCCGGTTCCGCCAGCCACTCCAGCACCGCATGACACAGCACCAGGTCGTAGGGTTCGGTCAGCTGGCCGAGCAGGTCTTGCCAGGGGGCCTGGATGAACGTCGCCTGCTGCCCGGCTTCGGCAAATCGCGTGCGGGCGCCTTCGAGCATCGGCGCGGCGGGTTCGGCGAGGGTGACCTGGTGGCCGCGCTCGGCCAGCCACAAGGCCATGTGCCCCAGGCCCGCACCGATATCGAGGACGCGCAAGGGGCGCTTGGGCAGGGTCTCGGCGAGGTCGGCCTGCAGCACTGCAAGGCGGATCGCGCCTTTGGCACCGCCGTAGATTTTCTCGGCAAAGCGCGTGGCCAGGGCATCGAAATGGCGGTCTTTCATCGGGCAAACCGCCTTTCGCTGTCGGCCAGCTTGGCGCGCACCACCTGATCCATGTCCAGGCCCAGCTCGCTGCACAGCAGCAACAGGTACAGCACCACATCGCCGACCTCCTGGCCGGCGTGCTCCAGTTGCTCAGGCGTCAGCTGGCGTGACTGGTCTTCGCTCAGCCACTGGAAAATCTCCACCAGTTCGGCCATTTCAACACTGGCGGCCATGGCCAGGTTTTTCGGGCTGTGAAAGCCGCGCCAGTCGTTGTTGTCACGGATGCGGTGCAGGCGTTGGGTCAGTTCGTGCAGGTTCATCAAGGCTCTCCTCAAGCCGCATAGCTTCAGGCGGGCCGCTGTGCAACGCAAGCGCGGTGTATCAGTCCTGTGGCCGCCAGCTACCGCGCATATGTACCAGCTCGCCATGACCGTCCAGGCGTAGCTGACCCTGGGCGGCGCTGGGGCTGGCGTTGAGGAACACTTCGCTGGGCAGGCGCACCGGCTTGAGGAAGTCCACTGCAATCTCGTAACCACTGACTGGCAGGTGTCCGCGCAACGCGGCAAGGGTCATGGCTTTGCTCCACATGCCATGAGCAATGGCGCAGGGGAAGCCGAACAGCCTGGCACTGGTAGCGCTCAGGTGGATCGGGTTGTAGTCGCCGCAGACCTTGGCGTAACGGCGACCGATATCGCTGTCGGCGTACCAGCGGGTCAGTTCATCCAGGGGCTCGTTGACCTGCTCTGCAGTGGCCGGGGGTTCCCCGCTCAGTTTTACGCCGCGGCAGAGCATGCGGCTGGTTTCCGACCAGAGCAGCCCCAAGCCATCCTCAGCTTCGGTAATCATGTCGCAGGTGGCACCCTTCTCGTGTGGCTGCAGGTTCTCCACATGCACAGAGAAGAGCAGGCGGCTGATACCACCCAGCGGACGTATCACGCGGATGCTGTTGTGCAGATGGACCATGCCCAGCAAGGGGAAGGGGAACGCCTTGGCCGTCAGCACCTGCAACTGCAAGGCGAAGGCCATTACGTGCGGGAAGGTCGGCGGCAAGCGTCCATCGTCGCTGAAATGGCAGAGCTTGCGATAGGCCTCGAGCTGCTGCGGCCGAACCTCCAGGTAACAGCGCAATCCGCTGTCGGGCAAGGTGTCGCCAGTGATCTTGCGCTTGCGCGCGGCGCGCAGGTAAAGGCTGGAAAGTGCCGCTGTGCTGCTCAGGTCCTGCCAGTGTCGAGTCATGTTCAGGCCCCCATCACGGCCTGGCCGCAGACGCGCAGCACCTGGCCATTGACCGCGCCGGAGCCAGGTTGCACCAGCCAGGCGATAGCTTCGGCGACGTCCTGGGGCAGGCCGCCCTGACCCAGGGAACTCATGCGCCGTCCGGCTTCGCGCAGGGCGAAGGGAATGGCGGCGGTCATGCGGGTTTCGATAAAACCTGGGGCCACGGCGTTGATGCTGCTACCGCGCGCAGCCAGTTTCGGCGCCCAGGCCTGGGCCAGGCCGATCAGCCCGGCCTTGCTGGCGGCGTAGTTGGATTGGCCGCGGTTGCCGGCGATACCGCTGATCGAGGCCAGCAACACGATGCGCGCGTGGTCATGCAGGGCGCCGCTGTCGAACAGTGCCTGGGTCAGCAACTGCGGCGCCTTGAGATTGACTGCCAGCACTGAGTCCCAGTATTCGGGGGTCATGTTGGCGAGGGTCTTGTCGCGGGTGATGCCGGCGTTGTGCACGACGATGTCGATGCCGTCCGGAAGCCCTTCGAGCAGTTGCGCGGCGGCGTCGGCGGCGCAGATGTCCAGCGCCAGGCTGCGCCCGCCGAGGCGTGCGGCCAGGGCCTCAAGGTCTGTTCTGGCCTGGGGTACATCGAGCAGCACGACCTCGGCGCCGTCGCGGGCCAGGGTTTCGGCAATGGCCGCGCCGATGCCGCGCGCCGCCCCGGTGACCAGCGCCTTGCGTCCGGCCAACGGCCGGGTCCAGTCCTGCACCTGCGTGGCGCAGGCCTGCAGGCGCAGGACCTGGCCGGAAACGAAGGCGCTCTTGGGCGAGAGGAAAAAGCGCAAGGCGCCTTCGAGCTGGTCTTCAGCATCGTCACTGACGTACAGCAACTGCAGGGTGCCCCCGGCGCGCAGCTCCTTGGCCAGTGAACGACTGAAGCCTTCCACGGCGCGTTGGGCGACTTGCGCCAGCGGGTCATCAAGCTGCTCCGGGGCCCGCCCGAGAATCACCACATGGGCGCAGGGCGCCAGGCTGCGCAGCAGCGGCTGGAAGAACTCGCGCAGCTGCTTGAGCTGGTCAATGTCGTCCAGCTCGCTGGCGTCGAACACCACGGCCTTGAGCTTGGGGCCAAGGCCCGCGACCCATTCGCTGGCGTTCAGGTCGGGGCTGGCGAAGCTGTAGATCTCATCGGTCAGGCGTTGGGCAAACGCCTCGACTTTGTTTGCCAGGGGGCCGCCGCCGAGCAGCAACGCGCCTTCGACCGGGCGCAGACGACCGGCCTGCCAGCGTTCCAGGCGAGCAGGGCTGGGCAAACCGACGGCACCGACCAGGCGGCGGCCGAGATCGGAGTTGGCGAAGTCGATATAGCGGTCGCTCATGTGCGGCTCTCCCTGAAATAAGCTTCAAAGTGTGGACCATCTTTGGCCGTTGGTCGTTCGAACGCTGAAAAAACACCTACGCTGTTGGGGAGCAAACAGTCTTAACCCTGTGGGAGCGGGCTTGCCCCGCGATTGCAAGCCGCCAGTCACATCGCATCGCGGGGCAAGCCCGCTCCCACCGTTATGAAGAGGACGTTTCGCATGCGCTCATTGCGCCGGGTCGCAATCATTGGCGGCAACCGGATTCCCTTCGCCCGTTCCAACGGTGCCTACGCCACAGCCAGCAACCAGGCGATGCTCACGGCAGCCCTCGAAGGGCTGATCGAGCGCTTCGGGCTGCATGGCCTGCAACTGGGCGAGGTCGCCGCCGGGGCGGTGCTCAAACATTCACGGGACATGAACCTGACCCGCGAGTGCGTGCTTGGTTCGCGGCTGTCGGCGCAAACCCCGGCTTACGATCTGCAGCAGGCCTGTGGTACCGGGCTGGAAACCGCCTTGCTGGTGGCCAACAAGATCGCCCTAGGGCAGATCGACAGCGGAATTGCTGGTGGCGTCGACACCACTTCCGATGCGCCCATCGCGGTCAATGAAGGTTTGCGCCGGATTCTGCTTCAGGCCAATCGCGGCAAGACCCTGGCAGATAAACTCAAGGCGTTTCTGCAGTTGCGTCCAGGGCACCTGAAGCCGGAACTGCCACGCAATGGCGAGCCGCGCACGGGGCTGTCCATGGGGCAGCATTGCGAGCTGATGGCGCAGAGCTGGCAAATTCCCCGAGCGGATCAGGACCAGCTGGCACTACTCAGTCACCAACACATGGCAGCGGCCTATGCCGAGGGCTGGCATGACGATCTGCTCACGCCTTTCCTCGGCCTGACCCGCGACAACAACCTGCGCGCCGACCTGACCCTGGAGAAGCTCGCCAGTCTCAAGTCGGTGTTCGAGCGTAGCGACAAGGGCACCCTCACCGCCGGCAACTCCACGCCGCTCACCGATGGCGCGTCTGTGGTGTTGCTGGGCAGTGAAGAGTGGGCCCATGAACACCAGCTTGAGGTGCTTGCCTATCTGGTCGACGGCGAAACCGCTGCGGTGGACTTCGTCAAAGGCCAGGAAGGGCTGCTGATGGCACCGGTCTACGCGGTGCCACGTTTGCTGGCGCGCAATGGTCTGAGTCTGCAGGATTTCGATTACTACGAGATTCATGAAGCCTTCGCCGCCCAGGTGCTGTGCACCCTCAAGGCCTGGGAAGATCCCGATTACTGTCAGCGCCGCCTGGGGCTGAGCGAAGCGCTGGGGGCGATCGATCGCAGCAAGCTCAACGTCAAGGGCAGCTCATTGGCGGCCGGGCACCCGTTTGCCGCTACCGGTGGGCGCATCCTGGCCAACATGGCCAAACTGCTGGCCACCGCCGGCAAGGGCCGTGGCCTGATTTCGATCTGCGCCGCCGGTGGTCAGGGCGTGACGGCGATCATCGAGCGCTGAGCAATGTGCCCGCAGTGATGGGGGCCGGACGATTGGCATAGTGTTCGGCCATGATCGAGCAGACGATCAGTTGCAGCGGATGGTAGATCATGATCGGCAGCAGGATCAGGCCCAGGCCCGGATGCGCACCGAAGATCAGTGCGGCCATCGGTGCACCGGCGGCCAGGGATTTCTTGCTGGCACAGAACACCGCTGCCACTTCATCGGCCGGGCTCAAACGCAGGGTCCGGGCGGTGCGGGTGGTCAACCAGAGAATCAGCGCCAGCAACAGAGCACTGCCCAGAAACGCGGTAAGCAATACTGCACTGCCTTGCTGCTGCCACATGCCCGAGACCATCGAGTTACAGAAGGCCGCATAGACCAGCAGCAGGATCACCAGCTTGTCGAGGATGTTGGTGTAACGCTTGTGCTTGGCGAAGAAACGCCCCAGCCAGGGACGCAGCAACTGGCCGAGCACCAGCGGCAGCAACAACAGGGCGCAGAGGTCGAGCAGGGTGGCGCCGAGGTCGATGCCGTTGCTGCCGGTGCCGACCACCAGGCTGACCAGCCAGGGCGTGATGAAGATCCCGAGGACACTGGACAGGCTGGCATTGAGGATCGCTGCCGGCACATTGCCGCCAGCGCTGCCGGTCAGGGCCACCGAAGACGAGATGGTCGAGGGCAGAGCGCACAGGTAGAAAAAGCCCAGCATCAGCAGCGCCGGTACATGACTGCCAAGCAGCTTGTCCGCCAGCCACCAGAGCAGAGGGAAGACCACGAAGGTAAAACCCTGCACCATCAGATGCAGTCGGCCATTCTTCAGGCCGCGGCCAATCTGCTCGCTGGACAGGTTGATACCGTGCAGGAAGAACACCAGGAACACCCCGCCATTGATCAGGTATTCGGCATGCATTGCCCCGCCGCTGCGGCCAACATCAGGGAACCGCCAGGCCAGGAAGGTGGCGAGGAACATGCCGCAGAGGAACCAGTCGGTTAACACGCGTTTAAGGTGTTTGAGCGCTTGCATCGGCGGGCCTTCGAATCATTTTGTAATCATTGAGCGCAAAGGCTACGCTCGGCGCATGATTGCCGTCTTGCGACATAAGGCCAAGTGATGCCGATAAACGGACAACAACCTTCACCGCGTCCGATTCCTGTGCTCGAGCGCCTGCCGCGGGCGCTGTACGCGCGGGCGGAAAGTCTCGGGGCCGGCTCCTGGACACCACGTCATCAGCATGACTGGGTGCAGTTCTCCTACGCGATCAGTGGCGTGCTGGGGGTGTACACCGCCGAGGGCAGCTACTTCGCGCCGCCGCAGTGGGGCGTCTGGATTCCGCCTGGGGTTGAACATGAGGTGGTGACCTCGATGCAGGCCGAGATGCGCAGCCTGTATGTGCGCCGTGAGGAAGCTTGCTGGGCGCCGGGGCAGTGCCGGGTGCTGGAAGTGACGCCACTGGCGCGCGAGCTGATCAAGCAGTTCTGTCTGCTGCCGGTTGACTACACCGAAGGCGACAGCGCTGAGGCGCGGCTGGTGGCGGTGTTGCTGGACCAGTTGCAGGCCTTGCCGGAGGTGGGCTTTTCCTTGCCGTTGCCGCAGCATCCACGCTTGCTTGAACTGTGCAACGAATTGCTCGCCCACCCGGACCAGGGACAAACCCTGGGGCAGTGGGCGCAGCGCTTGAATACCTCGGAAAAGACCCTGATGCGCCTGTTCCAGCGCGAAACCGGCTTGAGCTTTCGTGGCTGGCGCCAGCGCATGCGCCTGCTATCGTCGCTGACAACGCTGGAGGCCGGGCAGAGCGTCACCGAAGCTGCGCTGGGCTGCGGTTATGACTCCACCTCGGCTTATATAGCGGCGTTCAAAAGCCTGTTCGGTTTCACCCCAGGGGGCATGCGACTGTAGTGCGGTAAAGAAATCTGGTGATTTTTGTGAACGATTGGGCACCAACATTTACAAAAACTATGGCAAGTCTGACCGATTGCCGTTACAACGCAGTGCGGTCTTGCTACAGCGACAATCCGGTGCAGCACCGGTGACCTACAAAAAATCCCGTGTCTGGCAGAACAGGACCCCCGACAAAAGCCGATGAAGACTCCAAAACGCATTGAACCACTGGTTGAAGATGGACTGGTCGACGAAGTACTGCGACCGTTGATGAGTGGCAAGGAGGCCGCCGTGTACGTGGTGCGCTGCGGAAAGGAATTGCGCTGTGCCAAGGTCTACAAGGAAGCCAACAAACGCAGCTTCCGCCAGGCCGCCGAATACCAGGAAGGGCGCAAGGTACGCAACAGCCGCCAGGCCCGGGCCATGGCCAAAGGTTCCAAGTACGGGCGCAAAGAGGCCGAGGACGCCTGGCAGAATGCCGAAGTGGCGGCCCTGTTCCGCTTGGCCAATGCCGGCGTGCGTGTGCCACGGCCTTACGACTTTCTCGATGGCGTGCTGCTGATGGAACTGGTGGCCGACGAGTACGGCGATGCCGCCCCACGACTCAACGATGTGTACCTGGAGCCTGAGCAAGCCCGCGAGTACCACGCGTTCGTGATCCGCCAGATTGTGCTGATGCTCTGCACCGGCCTTGTGCATGGTGACCTGTCGGAGTTCAACGTGCTGCTCGGGCCCGATGGCCCGGTGATCATCGACTTGCCACAGGCGGTGGATGCGGCAGGCAACAACCACGCCTTCAGCATGCTGGAGCGCGATGTCGGCAACATGGCGGCCTATTTCGGGCGTTTTGCTCCGGAGCTCAGGGACACCCGCTACGCCCAGGAAATGTGGGCCCTGTACCAGGCTGGCGAATTGTTGCCGGAAAGCGAGCTTACCGGTCAGTTCGCCCAGGACGAGCACAGCGCCGATATCGACGGGGTTATGCGTGAAATCGATGCCGCGCGCTTTGACGAAGCCCGTCGGCGTGCCATCAGAGAGGACGCCGAACGGGGTTCGAGCAAGGAAGAAGAGCCTACCCCACCCTGGTTGCAGTAAGCCGTCAGTGACAGCAACTGCCCCCGGCTGCCAGGTCCTTGAGGATCGGGCAGTCGGGACGATCGTCGCCCTGGCAGTGGGCAACCAGTTCGCTCAGGGTATCGCGCAGGCTCACCAGCTCTTCGATGCGCCGGTTGAGGTCATCGATATGCTGGCTGGCCAGGGCCTTGACGTCGGCGCTGGCGCGCTGGCGGTCCTGCCACAGGGTCAGCAGACGGGCGACCTCTTCCAGTGAGAAGCCCAGGTCGCGCGAGCGCTTGATGAAGGCCAGGCGATGCAAGTCTTCCTGTTGGTACAAGCGGTAACCGCTGTCGCTGCGCAGGGCCGGCTTGAGCAGACCAATCGACTCGTAGTAGCGAATCATCTTGGCGCTCAACCCGGAGCGGCGAGCGGCTTGGCCGATGTTCATTGGGCGTTGTCCTGTGGTGGGGTTTCAGGCTTCCAGGTTTTCAGCCAGAGCGCGTTGCTGACCACACTGACACTCGACAGCGCCATCGCCGCACCCGCCAGTACCGGGTTAAGCATGCCGAAAGCGGCCAGCGGAATCCCGATCAGGTTGTAGATGAAGGCCCAGAACAGGTTCTGGCGAATCTTCGCATAGGTCTTGCGGCTGATCTCCAGAGCGGCCGGCACCAGGCGCGGATCACCGCGCATCAGGGTGATACCGGCGGCCTGCATGGCCACGTCAGTGCCACCACCCATGGCGATACCGATATCGGCTGCGGCCAGGGCCGGAGCGTCGTTGATGCCGTCACCGACCATCGCCACCACACCCGACTGCTTGAGCTGCGCGACGTGGGCGGCCTTGTCGCCTGGCAGCACTTCGGCGTGCACGTCATTGATGCCCAGGGCTTGGGCGACGACCATGGCGCTGCCACGGTTGTCACCGGTCAGCAGATGGCTGCTGATGCCTTGCCCGGCCAGTTGCTGCACGGCCTGTCCGGCACCGGGCTTGAGACTGTCGCCAAAAGCGAAAAGGCCCAGCACACGCGGCTGCGGGCTGCGTTCGATCAGCCACGACAGGGTCCGGCCTTCGGCTTCCCAGTCTTTGGCACTGACTTGCAGGTCGCCCGCTTGCAGGCCGCTCTCGTCGAGCATACGACGGTTGCCCAAGGCCAGTTCGCGACCGTCCAGGCTGCCGGCGATCCCGCGTCCGGTCAGTGACTGGCTGTTGCTGATGTCGGCGACGACCAGCCCTTGTTCTGCACAGGCATCGAGTACGGCCTTGGCCAGTGGATGCTCGCTGCCGCGCTGCAGGGCGCCGGCCAGTTGCAGGAGTTGAGCCGGTTCACCGACCGCCGCCTTGCTGTGGACGATGCGCGGGCTGCCGGAAGTCAGGGTGCCGGTCTTGTCGAATACTACCCGGTTGACCGCATGGGCACGCTCCAGGGCCTCGGCGTCCTTGATCAGAATACCGTGGCGAGCGGCGACCCCGGTACCGGCCATGATCGCCGTCGGCGTGGCCAGACCAAGTGCGCAGGGACAGGCGATGACCAGCACGGCGACGGCGTTGATCAAGGCGGTTTCAATCGGTGCGCCGGCCAGCCACCAGCCGACCAGGGTAATCAGCGCCAGCACCAAGACCGCCGGGACGAACACCTGGCTGACGCGGTCCACCAGTTTCTGGATCGGTGCCTTGGCCGCTTGTGCGTCTTCGACCAGGCGGATGATGCGCGCCAGGACCGTTTCGGTACCCAGGGCCAGGGTACGCACGATCAAGCGGCCTTCGCCATTGATCGCACCACCGGTGACTTTGTCCCCCGACTGTTTCGGTACCGGCAGACTTTCGCCGCTGATCAGTGCCTCGTCAGCGTGGCTTTGTCCTTCGATGACTTCTCCATCCACCGGAAAGCGTTCGCCGGGTTTGACCACGACCAGGTCGTGCAGACGCAGTTCGCTGATCGCCACATCACGTTCCTGGCCATCGACCAGCAGCAAGGCACGCTCCGGACGCAGGGCTTCGAGGGCGCGGATAGCGCTGGCGGTCTGGCGTTTGGCGCGGCTTTCCAGGTACTTGCCGAGCAGCACCAGGGCAATCACCACGGCAGAGGCTTCGAAGTACAGGTGCGGCATCACCCCGGGGCTGGCCTGGGCCCATTCATAGATACTCAGGCCGTAACCGGCGCTGGTACCGATGGCGACCAGCAGGTCCATGTTGCCGGCGCCAGCGCGCACGGCTTTCCAGGCGGCGACATAGAAACGTGCGCCGAGAATGAACTGCACCGGGGTGGCGAGGACGAACTGCACCCAGGCCGGCAACATCCAGTGCACACCGAAAGGCTGCAACACCATCGGCAGTACCAGGGGCAGCGCCAGCAATACCGCCAGGGCCACCGACCAACGCTCCTTGCGCAGGCGGCGTTCGGCATCGGCCTGATTGACCTGGGTGCTTTGCGGCAGGCTGGCCGAGTAGCCAGCGTGGATGACGGCATCGATCAAGCGGCTGCTGTCGAGCTGGCCGAGCATCTGGATGTGCGCACGTTCGTTGGCCAGGTTGACACTGACCTGTTGTACGCCGGGCACTTTGGCCAGCGCCCGTTCGACCCTGCCCGCGCAGGAGGCGCAGGTCATGCCGCCGATTTGCAGCTCCAGGGTCTGGTTGGGCACATGGTAGCCGGCTTGTTCGACCGCCTCGACCAGGGCCGGCAGGCTATCGGCCGGCGCTTGAATGCGCGCCTGTTCGGTGGCGAGGTTGACGCTGACCTGTTCGGCGCCGCTGACTTTACGCAGGGCGCGCTCGACCCGGCCAGCACAGCTGGCGCAGGTCATGCCGACAATCGGCAGATCGAAAGTGGTAGATGCAGACATGGGCACTCCTCCTTGGACAGGCCACCAGCATCAACCTTGCCATGCGGGTAAGGTCAATAGCCCAGGCCGGATCTGATCAATTTGAGGCCATTCTGATCGGCTGCAATCCGGTATTTATTGATCTGCCCGGGCAACAGCTTCAAGTGGTTGCTGCGCTGGTTCTCGATCCCTGGCTGGCACCCTGGCGCCTGGCCAGGCAGGTAGCGCAGGCGCACATCGAGGTCGCCCGGCGGCAAGTTGAATGAGGTCGACTGCTCCTGGAACACGCGCCCGGCCAGTTGATCGTTGATGTACACACCGATCTCGCACGAGGTCGCCACTTCCAGGCGTTCGCGGGAGATGATCAGAATGCTGTAGTCACTTGGCCCCGCGGCGCTGGCCTGGGGAAGCCCAGCGAAAATACCCAGCAGGCCGAAAAGGCCGAAAGCTGCCCTGCGCATGAAATCAAACTCCTGCATCGTCAATCGTCAGGCTCGCAGCTTGGCCGACCCGGACGATGATTTCCAGCCCGGCAGCGTGAAGCGGATCTTGACCTTGCCCCGGTGGCAAGCTTGAAACTGAGTCAAAACCCACAGGAGGCAGTCCCCATGCAAGTGTTCAACGTTCAAGGAATGACTTGCGGCCATTGCGTCAAGGCCGTGACCCGTGCAGTGCAGGCTCAGGATGAAGAAGCCGTGGTTGAAGTCGACCTCGCGCAGAAACAAGTGAAGGTGCAAAGTTCGTTGCAGGCTCCACAGATTCTTCAACTGATCCGCGAAGAAGGCTATCAGGCCGAAGCGCTCTGACCCCTGCGGGCCCGCGCGGTGGATAAAAGATTCACTGCGCGGGCCCAACTCTTCGCAGCGAAACCCCGGCAGGACGGTTAAACTAGCAGACTTGCTTAGCCTGCTATGGATTCCCGATGAACCTGCGAACCATCCTGATTCTGGGCGCCCTGAGTGCGTTCGGGCCCCTGGCGATTGATTTTTACCTGCCAGGCTTTCCAGCGATGGCGCTGGCCTTCGGTACTGACGAAAAACATATCCAGACCACTCTGGCCGCCTACTTCCTGGGCTTGTCCATTGGTCAGCTGGCCTATGGGCCGGTGGCCGATCGTTTCGGTCGCAGGGTTCCCCTGCTGGTTGGCGTCTGCCTGTTTACCCTGGCGTCACTCGCTTGCGCCTTTGCACCCAACCTCGATGCGTTGATCGCGGCGCGCTTCGTCCAGGCGCTGGGCGGATGCGCCGGTATGGTGCTGTCACGGGCGATCGTCAGTGACAAATGCGATGCGATAGCCTCGGCCAAGGTGTTTTCCCAGTTGGTTCTGGTGATGGGCCTGGCGCCGATCCTGGCACCGATGCTCGGGGGTGTGCTGGTCAATGTGTATGGCTGGCAATCGATCTTTGTCGCCCTGACCCTGTTCAGTGCCCTGTGCACCCTGGCCGTCGCTTTGGGCTTGCCGGAAAGCCTGCCGGCCAGCCAGCCACGCCAGCCGCTTTCCGGTGCCTTGCGCCAGTATGGGCGCCTGCTCAAGGATCGGGTCTTCATCGGCCATGCCTTGACCGGTGGTATCGCCATTGCCGGGATGTTTTCCTATATCGCCGGTTCACCGTTCGTCTTCATCAAGCTTTACGGAGTGCCCGCCGAGCACTATGGCTGGCTGTTCGGCAGCAACGCGGCAGGGTTCATTCTGGTGGCGCAGATCAATGCGCGGCTGCTGGCCAAGCGCGGGCCGGCCTTTTTGCTGAGGCGGGCAGTCTGGGTGTACCTGGCGTCGGGCTTGACCTTGCTGGCGATCAGCGGCTTGCAACCGGCCCAGCTCTGGCCGTTGTTGATTCCGCTGTTCATCTGCATTGCCAGCCTCGGTTGCATCATCCCCAATGCCTCGGCGTGCGCCATGAACGGACAAGGCGCACGGGCCGGGAGCGCTTCGGCGCTACTAGGCTGTATTCAGTTCAGTGTCGCGGCGGGCGCAGCGGCATTGGTCGGCGTGTTGCACGATGGCAGCGCAATGCCCATGGCGCTGGTCATCAGCCTGTGTGGGCTGGGGGCAGTTGCGATGTCGATGGCCACCCGTCGGGTACAGCTCAGCCGACCCGTTTGAGCGGGTGCGGCGCCTGCAAGCGGGCCTGCAAGGTGTTGACGAAGGCGCGGGCCTCGGCCTCGCTGCGAAAGTTCACGACCTGCTGGTCCAGCCGAACCTGCCATGGGCAGCCGGGCTTCTGGGCTGATGCACTGACTTGAATAATCATCGTGGCATACCTGCGGTTTAGCGTTGGCTGAAGAATTGTAGCGCTGCCGTACTGCAGGGATATGACCTGAGTCAGTTGTCGGACTGACGGTCATGCCCACTCCGAAATCGGAGCGGGCACCATGCCTCAGAAACCTTCGAGAACGATCTTGCCCTTGGCCGCACCGCTTTCCAGCAGGGCGTGGGCACGCCGCAGATTGGCGGCGTTGATGGTGCCGTAATGCTCGCCCAGGGTGGTCTTGAGGGTACCGGCATCGATCAGTTCGGCAACCCGGTTGAGCAGCTTGTGCTGCTCGATCATGTCGGCGGTTTCGAACAGCGAACGGGTGTACATGAACTCCCAGTGCAGCGACAGGCTCTTGCGTTTGAGCAGGCCGACGTCCAGTTGTTTGGGGTCATCAATCAGCGCCAGCTTGCCTTGCGGGGCCAAGGCCTCGACCAGTTGTGCCAGGTGCTGGTCGGTCTGGGTCAGGCTGGCGACATGGGTGACGTAATCGATACCCTGCGCCTTGAGTGCTTCGGCGAGTGGCTGGCTATGATCGACCACCTGGTCGGCGCCCAGTTGACGGACCCATTCCTGGGTCTGTGGACGCGAGGCGGTACCGATCACGGTGAGCCCGGTCAACTGGCTGGCCAATTGGGTCAGAATCGAGCCGACGCCACCGGCAGCGCCGACGATCAACAGACGCTGGCCCGAATCCTCTTGCCCTTCAGCAATCTGCAGGCGCTCGAACAGCAGTTCCCAGGCGGTGATCGCCGTCAGCGGCAGGGCGGCGGCCTCAGCGAAGCTCAGGGTCCTGGGCATATGGCCAACGATGCGTTCGTCGACCACATGCAGCTCACTGTTGGCTCCGGACCGGGCGATGGAGCCTGCGTAATAAACCTTGTCGCCTGGCTGAAACAGGCTGACCTCGCTGCCCACCGCCTTGACCACACCGGCCACATCCCAACCCAGCACCTTGGCGACGCCAGCTTCAGGCTGCACGTTCTGGCGGACTTTGGTATCCACCGGGTTGACGGAGATGGCCCGCACTTCTACCAGCAGGTCCCGTGGCCCTGGCTCAGGGACTGGCAGTTCAATGTCCTGCAGGGAGGCCGGGTCGGTAATGGCCAGGGAATGGTAGTAGGCGATGGCTTTCATGTGTGAGGTCCTCAAGGGTAAATCGTTGGACGCCATCATTGGCGCTTTCACTTCCTGTTAAAAGCCGCTAGAACGACAGATACTTTCAATGTTTTTTTGATAATACCGAGGCCTTTCCGTGCGAATCGATGACCTGCAGCTGTTCGTTCGCACCGCCGAACTGGGCAGCCTGTCGGCGGCGGCACGCCTGCTCGATCTTTCCCCGGCGGTGGCCAGTGCCGCACTCAAACGCCTGGAGCAGCAATTGGGTACGCGCTTGCTGGCCCGCTCTACCCGCAACCTGCGCCTGACCGCCGAAGGCGAGGGATTTCTGTTACATGCGCGCAATGCCCTGGCCAGCCTGGATGAAGGGCGGCGTCAGTTGGCACGGGGGCAGGATGACGTCAGTGGCGTGTTGCAGCTGTCTGCGCCGTCGGACTTCGGGCGCAATGTCTTACTGCCCTGGCTGGATGAACTGCAGCGCGAGCATCCGAAGCTGTCGGTGCGCCTGTTGCTGGGCGACCGCAATGCCGACCTGTTTCGCCAGGCGGCGGACATTGCCCTGCGCTACGGCACACCGGAAGATTCAAGCCTGGTGGCACTGCCGCTGTGCGCTGATAACCGCCGTGTGTTGTGCGCCTCGCCTGCGTACCTGGCCCGGCATGGCGAGCCGAAGGACGTCGCCCACCTGGCTCAGCACAATTGCCTGCTCTACCAGCTGGGCAGCCGCGTTCACGATCATTGGCGATTTGGCCGGGGAGCAACTGAAGCCGGGATAACCGTCAGCGGCGACCGCTTCTGTGACGATGCCGATGTGGTCCGCCGCTGGGCGCTGGCCGGCTTGGGAATCGCCTACAAATCCTGGCTGGATGTGGCGTTCGACGTGCAGGCAGGACGCTTGAAGGTACTGTTGGGGCACCTGGAAGGCGAAGCCGCACCGCTGAACCTGATGTGCACGCATCGGGCGCAATTGGGTAAGCCGGTGCAGTTGCTGCGCAATCTGCTCAGGGAGCGCTGCCAGGCTCTGCTCGAACAACGGCAGCATGTGAGCCTTTAGCGCGCTTTTGGTACTACAGAATCGGCCGATTTATTTGTAGTTTCTGAGTGCATCAACTGTAGGCTTAGTTTCTGATTTTTTTATCGCCAGCTATTTAAAAGTTGAAACGAACAGGTATGGCATGCGGCTCTACGACAAACATGTAGAAAGTCATCCTGCCTATTCCCTGAGAACGTCATGGCTATGGTTCGGCAGAGCAGGGTAGTTTTACCCGGTTGCCTGCAGACAGGCGCGGAGTTTGTTGCGCCGCGGCGGCTTATAATCGATCCAGCAGTCGTTTCCAGCGAGAGAAACTTCCATGTCAGCGGCCGGCAAGTTATCGCTCCCCCTCTATCTTTGCCTGGTTTACAGCACTGGCTGACTGCTGGTGAGTCAACCCTACAACTTCCAGCCGTTCTGACATCGGGAACCTCGCAGTAAATGTTGCTGCCATGGTTATTCGAACGATTTCAGATGTGATCTCGCAGGGAGTTGAGATATGAAACCTGTTACAAGTATCAGCCAGATTGCCAGCCTGCTTGCCGACCCTAAACGCAGCGCGATGCTCTGGGCGTTGATCGACGGAATGGCGCGGCCTTCTGATGAACTGGCGGACATAACCGGCCTGACGCTTTCTTCGGCCTGTGCGCATTTGGCAAGGCTCTCGGCCAGCGGCTTGCTCAAGCTTGAGCCGCGCGGCAGAAAGCGGTATTTCAGGCTTGCCGGGCCTGAAGTCGGCGCTGCTGTGGAAGCACTGGCCAGTGTTCAGGTCACTACCCGGGAAATGCTCGCGGCCCGGGAGGATGTCGGCATTCCCCTGTCCATGCGCCGGGCGCGGTTGTGCGGTGATCATCTGGGCGGTGAGCTGGCGGCGGACCTTTACCAGCGCCTGTTCGACGCAGGTTGGCTGGAGGGCCTGGAGCAACAGATCGAAGTGACCCCGGAGGGACGCACGCAATTTGCCAGCCATGGCATCTTCATTGAAGCGCTGGCCCGCTATCAGCACAGAAGATTCAGCAGCTGCCGCTGCTGCAGCGAGTGGAGCGACCATCGCCCGCACCTGGGCGGTGCATTGGGCAGTAGCCTGCTGAAGCTGTTCATGCAATCCGGCTGGATCCGCGAGAGTGAGACGTCACGCAGGTTGCAGATCAGTGCGGCGGGACTGCATCAGATCAACCGGATTGCCCAGCCGCTAACGTTGAAATCAGTCGGCTAGCGCCGAGGCAAACCCGCTCCTTCTGTAGGAGCGGGCTTGCCCCGCGATGCGGCCATTAATCCCTACGGCTTCACCAACCGCGCATCCAGGCTGTTCTGCGCCAGACGCCGGGCCTGATCCTGAGTCATGCCCAAGTGGGTATGTAGGGCATGGAAGTTTTCGGTGACATAACCACCAAAATACGCTGGATCATCCGAGTTCACCGTGACCTTCACGCCGCGCTCGAGCATGTCGAGGATGTTGTGCTGGCTCATATGGTCGAAGACGCACAATTTGGTGTTGGACAGCGGGCAGACGGTCAGCGGGATCTGCTCGTCAATGATCCGCTGCATCAGGCGTTCGTCTTCAATGGCGCGCACGCCATGGTCGATGCGCTGGATCTTGAGCAGGTCGATGGCTTCCCAGATGTACTCGGGCGGACCTTCTTCACCGGCGTGGGCAACGGTCAGGAAGCCTTCGCTGCGGGCGCGGTCGAAGACGCGCTGGAACTTGCTCGGCGGGTGGCCCATTTCCGAGCTGTCCAGACCTACGGCGATAAAGGCATCGCGAAACGGCAGGGCCTGGTCGAGGGTCTTGTGCGCTTCGTCTTCGCTCAGGTGGCGCAGGAAGCTCAGGATCAGGCCGCTACCGATGCCCAGCTGCTGCTGGCCATCCTTGAGCGCAGCGCTGATGCCATTGAGCACCACTTCGAAGGGAATGCCGCGATCGGTGTGGGTTTGCGGGTCGAAGAACGGCTCGGTATGGATCACGTTCTGCGCCTTGCAGCGCAACAGGTACGCCCAGGTCAGGTCGTAGAAGTCCTGCTCGGTGCGCAGCACGTCGGCGCCCTGGTAGTAGAGGTCGAGAAACTCCTGCAGGTTGTTGAACGCATAGGCCGAGCGCAAGGCTTCGACGTCGTTCCAGGGCAGGGCGATTTTGTTGCGTTCGGCCAGGGCGAACAGCAACTCGGGCTCCAGCGATCCTTCCAGGTGCAGGTGCAATTCTGCCTTGGGCAGCGCGTTAAGCCAGTCGTACATAAAGTCGGTTTCTCATCAGGTGCGGTTGTCAGCATTCTACAGGGTTGTTCGCCGCTGGCCGAGAAACCTGACCGGGCGGCCTTTGCCGGAAACCTTCTACAGTGACTGCAGTCACTTTGCCCGCTACCACCTGCTCAAGGCCGTCGATGCTTAGCCTCCTGAACCAGGAAAAACCGTTGATACTGGCTGTGCTGCTGGCGGCTCTGGCCTGGCCGCTGCAGGGGCAACTGCTGAGGCATGGCCACACGGTCGCGTTACTGGCGGGGCGGTGCTGGTGCTGGCGATCATGATGAGCAATGAGGCCTCGCCGACGCTGGTACGTGACACCATCTACTCGGCGGTGATGCTCGATATCAACGGGATCCTTGGACTGGCAGCGCTGATGGGCGGGCTCAAGCACGGCGAGCAGCCCTACAACGATGATTCGGCACGCACTTACAGCGTGATGATCCTGACCGCCATGGGCGTTTCCATGGTGGTACCCGAGTTCATTGCGCGAGAGCACTGGAAGCTGTATTCGGCGTTTACCATTGCCGCGATGCTGCTGCTCTACGCATTGTTCCTGCGTATGCAGGTCGGGTCCCACAGCTATTTCTTCAGCTACAGCTACCCGCAGAAAAAACGCCGCGACCCATCGCCGGCCCCGGTAAGCAAGGTGCGCTCGATCAGCATCCTGAT
The DNA here is from genome assembly GCF_000746525.1 of Pseudomonas alkylphenolica. Taxonomy (NCBI): domain Bacteria; kingdom Pseudomonadati; phylum Pseudomonadota; class Gammaproteobacteria; order Pseudomonadales; family Pseudomonadaceae; genus Pseudomonas; species Pseudomonas alkylphenolica. Next base: position 5,104,136 of record NZ_CP009048.1, on the reverse strand, counting down.
CGTCGGGGTGATGATTATCGGCGTACTGGCGGAGGCGATGTCACATCCTCTGGATTACGGCCTGCAGGGCAGTGGTGCGCCGCCGGTGCTGATGGCTATTGTGGTGGCGACGATTTCTGCGGCGCCGGAGATCTTCACCGCACTGCGCGCGGCGCTGGCCAACCGCATGCAGTCGGTGGTCAATATCGCCCTGGGGGCATCACTGTCCACGGTGATATTGACCGTGCCACTGATGGAGGCAATGGCGCTCTACACCGGCCAGCCCTTTCAGATGGCCATGATGCCAGTGCAGACGGTGATGATCGCCATCACCCTGATCGTCAGCGCGATCAATCTCAACGATGGCGAAACCAACGCGATCGAGGGCATGACCCACTTCGTGCTGTTCGCCACCTTCATCATGCTGGCGTTTCTTGGGCTCTGACGCCTTAGCCGGCAATCAGCTGTGCGGCAGCCTGGCGGTGATCGGCGATCAGACCCTGGACGTCCAGGCCTTCGATCTGGCCGTCAATCACCCGCCACTGGCCGGCGATCATGACCCGGTCGGCACGGTCGGCACCGCACAGTAACAGCGCCGAAAGCGGATCGTGGCTGCCGGAGAAGCGCAACTCGTCGAGTTTGAACAGGGCCAGGTCAGCCTGTTTGCCGACCGCCAGCTCACCGATGTCGGTACGCCCAAGCAACTGCGCCGACCCGCGGGTAGCCCAGCCCAGGGCAAGTTCAGGAGTGATCGCTTCGGCGCCGTAGCGCAGGCGCTGCAGGTACAGGGCCTGGCGCGCTTCGAGGATCATGTTGGAGGCATCGTTGGAGGCTGACCCGTCGACACCCAGGCCAACCGGCGCACCAGCGTTGGTCAGGTCAACAGTCGGGCAAATGCCCGAGGCCAGGCGCATGTTCGAACTCGGGCAATGGCAGATGCCGGTACCGGCAGCGCCCAGGCGGGCAATTTCGTCCGGGTTGAAGTGAATCCCGTGGGCCAGCCAGGTACGTGGGCCAAGCCAGCCGACACTGTCTAGGTAATCCACGGTGCGCAGCCCGAAGCGTTGCAGGCAGAAGTCTTCTTCATCGAGGGTTTCGGCCAGGTGGGTGTGCAGGCGCACATCCAGCTCTTCGGCAAGGCTGGCACTGGCACGCATGATTTCTGGGGTGACCGAGAACGGCGAGCAGGGCGCCAGGGCAATCTGGATTTGCGCGCCCTCGCCACGTTCGTGGTAGCTGTGGATAAGCCGCTGGCTGTCGGCCAGGATCACTTCACCCTGTTGCACCGTCTGTTGCGGCGGCAGACCGCCGTCGGCTTCGCCCAGGCTCATCGAGCCGCGGGTGAGCATGGCGCGCATACCGAGCTTGCGCACGGCCTCGACCTGTACGTCGATGGCGTTTTCCAGGCCATCCGGGAACAGGTAATGGTGATCGGCCGCCGTGGTGCAGCCGGACAGCAGCAATTCAGCCAGGGCTACGCGGGTGGCCAGCTCCAGCTTGGCTGGAGTCAGGCGGGCCCAGACCGGGTAGAGGGTCTTGAGCCAGGGAAACAGCGGCTGATTGACCACCGGCGCCCAGGCGCGGGTCAGGGTCTGGTAGAAGTGGTGGTGGGTGTTGATAAGTCCTGGCAGGACCACGTGCTCGCGGGCGTCGAAGACTTGTCCACAGGGGCTGGACGGGGTTTCGCCGAGGGCCAGGAGTTCAGTGATACGGCCGTCTTCAAGGACCAGGCCGCCACGGGCATCGAGGCTGTTGGCGGTGAAGATGGCAAGCGGGTTTTTCAACCAGATACGGGTCGCAGGCATGGTGCCGGCTCCTCTGAAAGTGGGTTCAGGTTAGCCAGCTCAGTGTTGCCCTGTCTGCTGATCCAGGTCCGCCACGGTGGGCGAGGTGTCGAGTCTACACCCACCGTGAACGGTTTCACCAGATCAGGCTGTCGCCCTTGTAGTTGATGAAGTACAGGCCGCCTTTGCCGGCGTTGGCCTTGACCTGTTCGAGCATGCCTTGGGTGCTGGTGAGCACGTCGATTTCGGCATTCTCGCCACCCATGTCGGTCTTGACCCAGCCCGGGTGCATGGCCAGCACAGTCTGCTGTGGCTGTTGCAGGGTGACGAAACTGTTGATCATCGAGTTCAGCGCCGCTTTGCTGGCTTTGTACAGGCACATCTCGCTGCCGTCGGGAATGGTGATGCTGCCGAGGATCGAACTCATGAACGCCAGCACGCCATCGTTGCGCAGCTGCGGGGCAAAGCGCTGGGCGACGCGGATCGGCGATACGGCGTTGGTCATGAACAGGTCGCCGACGTCGGCCAACTGTGCGCGTTCGGCGTTTTGGTCGCCTGGGCCCATGATCCCGGCGTTGACGAACAGCAGGTCGAAGACCTGACCGTGCAGGCGTTGTTGCAGGGCGTCGAGCTGAGTGCCGCTGTTCATCTCCAGGGTTTCCACCTGGACTCTCGGTAGCTCTGTCAGCTGGGTGGCCTTGGCCGGGTCACGCACTGTGGCTGTGACATCCCAGCCGTCTTCCACCAGGCGCTGTACCAGACCCAGCCCGAGGCCGCGCGAGGCGCCGATGATCAGGGCGGTTTTGTTCGAGGGCATGAGGAACTCCTTTCAATGGGTACGTCGTTGATCAAAGAATAACCAGTCTAGCCAAACCGTGGCCGAACAGGCTGTTGACGCAGGGGTACACGGCTTATCCACAGCTTGCTCCACAGTATCTGTGAGCAAGCTCCAGATGTGGATATAAGCGCCTGCTGGCTTCCTCCCGGGGGAAATAAATGGGGATAACTGACTGATTTTCCGGCAGTTGAAACGCTGTCATCAAATCTTGATCAAAATATGATCGTTTGCCTGAAGGCCGCGTGATTCAAGGCGCGCAGGCGAATGCCCAGAGGTTATCCACAGCCGGGCCCACAGTGAATGTGGGCAATTGTTCAGCGTCGCTCCAGCAGAATCCGGCCGCGGCTGAGGTCGGCCAGCTGGCGTTGCAGCGGCTCGATCTGTTCTTCACCCAAAGCCAGCAACAAATCAACGCCATTGGCGGTGAAGTGTTCTTCCAGCACCAGGCCGTCGGCTTCTGCCACGCGCAATTTAAGCAGGGCCAGCTCACTGAAACTGCAACTGCAGCTGACTTCGCTGCGGCTGACGAGCAGGCGCTTTTCTGCCTGCTGCAGGCACTTGTTGGCGCCGCCGCCATAAGCGCGGGCCAGACCGCCGGTACCCAGTTGAATACCGCCGTACCAGCGGATCACCAGGACCACGACCTGATCGCAGTCCTGGGCTTCGATCGCCGCCAGGATCGGGCGCCCGGCCGTGCCGCCGGGTTCGCCGTCGTCGCTGCTGCGGTATTGCGCACCCAGCTTCCAGGCCCAGCAGTTGTGGGTGGCGGCCAGGTCGCTGTGCTGTTCAATGAAGCTCATGGCCTCGGCAGCGCTGTTGATCGGCGCTGCCAGGGTAATGAAGCGGCTCTTGCGAATCTCTTCGCGAAATTCGCAGGTGTCGAGCAGGGTAAAAGGCATAAACGCAGGTTCAGTCGGGAAGTTTCAGGCCACAGCCTTTGAGAATGATGTGGATAAGATTGTTGCTGGCATCTTCCATGTCTTGCTTGGTCAGGCGGCTACGGCCGGTGACCTGACAGATCTGGGTGGCAAAGTCCGCATAATGCTGGGTACTGCCCCAGAGCAGGAAAATCAGGTGCACGGGATCGACCGGGTCCATCTTGCCGGCGTCGATCCAGGCCTGGAACACCGCGGCACGGCCTTTGAACCACTCGCGATAATCCTGGCTGAAATAGTCGCTCAGGCACTGGCCGCCACTGATGATTTCCATGGCGAAGATCCGCGAAGCCTGGGGATTGCGCCGGGAGAACTCCATCTTGGTGCGGATGTAAGTGCTCAGCGCCGTTGCCGGATCGTCCTCGACGTTCAGGGCATTGAAGGTGCTGTCCCACAACTCGATGATGTTGCTCAGCACCGCCACATACAGGCTCAGTTTGTTGGTGAAGTAGTAGTGCAGGTTCGCCTTCGGCAGCCCGGCCTTGAGGGCGATGGTGTTCATGCTGGTGCCCTTGAAGCCATGACGGGCGAACTCGTCTTCGGCAGCCTGGATGATGGCTTGCTCGTTCTTCTGACGAATGCGGCCGGCGGGCTTGCCCGGGGCGGTGACACGATGCGCAGGGACTTCGAAGGGCATGGACGATTCCAGACAAGGCAATGGGTATCACTTCTGATCGGCTAACCTACCACAGCATCGAGCCTCAGCGAGTAGCCGCCAGACTTTCCAGAAAGCTTTCCAGGACCAGATGCGGGCGTCGGCCCTTGCGCGTCACCCAGCACAGGCTCAGGTCATAGAAGCGCTGGTTCGGCTTGAGTGCGCGCAGTCGCCCTTGTTGTACCCAGAAGCTGGCGTAGTGATCCGGCAGGTAGCCGATATAGCGCCCGGTGAGGATCAGAAAGGCCATGCCTTCGCGGTCCGAGGCGCTGGCGGTGCAGTTGAGTGCCTGATAGTGCGCCTGGACATCGGCTGGCAAGCGGAACGTCGGGGCGATGGCGTCCTGGCTATTGAGGCGTTCGTCGTCCAGTTGACGGTCGTCGGCATAAAACAGCGGATGGCCCACGGCGCAATAGAGCAGCGAACGTTCACTGTAGAGCGGCTGATATTCCAGTCCCGACAGCGGACTGGTTTGCGGAACCACACCGACGTGCAGGCTGCCGTCGAGTACCCCTTGCTCAACCTGGCTGGGGGCGATCATGCGGATCTGGATGCGCACATCCGGGCCACGGTCCTTGAGCTGGGCCAGGGCGTGGGTGATGCGCATGTGCGGCAAGGTCACCAGGTTGTCGGTCAGGCCGATGTTCAGCTCTCCGCGCAGGTGCTGGTGCAGGCCGTTGACCTCGGTGCGGAAACTCTCCAGGGCACTGAGCAGTTGCAGGGCCGATTGATACACCTCGCGGCCTTCCTCGGTCAGCGAGAAGCCAGCGCGCCCGCGCTGGCACAGGCGTAATCCCAGGCGCTGCTCCAGATCGCTCATCTGCTGACTGATGGCCGAGCGGCCAATGCCGAGGACGTTCTCGGCCGCGGAAAAGCCGCCACACTCGACTACGCTGCGGTAGATCTTCAGTAGACGGATATCAAAGTCGCTGACTTGCGCGAGGGGATCGGGGCGCCGGCTCATAGTTTAGTGTTCGTCTATCTGAAGATTAGAAAAGTTGGGTTTTCCAGACTTTATCCCCGTGACAACTTAGTGGCAACAACACTTATCGCTGCCCAATTGCCTTGCGAGGACTTGCCCGATGAATCTGCCTGAAAACGCTCCTGTCGGTCTGGCCAGCCAGCTCAAGCTGGACGCCCACTGGATGCCCTACACCGCCAACCGCAATTTTCAGCGCGATCCACGGCTGATCGTTGCCGCCGAAGGCAGCTACCTGACCGACGACAAAGGGCGCAAGATCTATGACTCGCTGTCGGGTCTGTGGACCTGCGGTGCCGGTCACACCCGCAAGCAGATCCAGGAAGCCGTGTCGCGTCAGTTGGGCGTGCTCGATTACTCGCCAGCCTTCCAGTTCGGTCACCCGCTGTCGTTCCAGCTGGCCGAGAAGATCACCGAGCTGACCCCGGGCAACCTCAATCACGTCTTCTATACCAACTCCGGTTCCGAGTGCGCTGACACTGCGGTGAAGATGGTGCGCGCCTACTGGCGTCTGAAAGGCCAGGCCACCAAGACCAAACTGATCGGCCGTGCCCGTGGTTACCACGGGGTGAACATCGCCGGTACCAGCCTGGGCGGCGTCAACGGCAACCGTAAACTGTTCGGCCAGTTGCTCGATGTCGACCACATTCCGCACACCCTGCTGGCCAGCAACGCCTTTACCAAGGGCATGCCGGAAGAGGGCGGTATCGCCCTGGCCGATGAAATGCTCAAGCTGATCGAACTGCATGATGCTTCGAACATTGCCGCACTGATCGTCGAGCCACTGGCGGGTTCCGCCGGTGTCCTGCCGCCACCTAAGGGCTACCTGAAACGCCTGCGGGAAATCTGCGACCAGCACAACATCCTGCTGATCTTCGACGAAGTCATCACCGGCTTTGGCCGTATGGGCGCGATGACCGGTGCCGAAGCCTTTGGCGTTACCCCGGACCTGATGTGCATCGCCAAGCAAGTCACCAACGGTGCCATCCCGATGGGCGCGGTGATTGCCAGCAGCGAGATCTATCAGACCTTCATGAACCAGCCAACCCCGGAATACGCCGTGGAATTCCCGCACGGCTATACCTACTCGGCGCACCCGGTTGCTTGCGCTGCCGGTATCGCCGCCCTGGATCTGCTGGAGAAGGAAAACCTGGTGCAGGCTGCCGCCGAACTGGCGCCGCATTTCGAGAAAGTGCTGCACGGCGTCAAGGGGGCGAAGAACATCATCGACATCCGTAACTACGGCCTGGCCGGTGCCATCCAGATTGCCGCCCGTGACGGTGATGCCATCGTGCGTCCGTACGAGATTGCCATGAAGCTGTGGCAAGCCGGCTTCTATGTGCGCTTCGGTGGCGACACCCTGCAGTTTGGCCCGACCTTCAACAGCCAGCCGCAGGAACTGGATCGCTTGTTCGATGCGGTCGGTGAGGCCATCAACCAGGTCAGCTGATTCTTTACACCTATAT